>DATBIB010000082.1:0-174415 GCA_036557205.1 Ktedonobacterales bacterium
CCGCCGCCAGTGCGGGCGCGCAGGTGCTGCGGGGTGGCGGATTCAAGCCGCGCACCTCACCCTACAGCTTTCAAGGACGCGGACTCGATGGCATCCTGCTGCTGGAGGCGGCGGGCGCGCGCGTCGGGCTGCCAGTCGTCACCGAGGTGATGGAGCCAGCGCTGGCCGCCGTTGTCGCCGAGCATGCCGACATGCTCCAGGTGGGCAGCCGCAACATGCAGAACTTCCCGCTGCTGCGCGCCGTTGGCCGGACGGGCCGCCCGGTGATGCTGAAGCGCGGCTTCGCCTCGACGCTCGACGAGTGGCTGCTGGCGGCAGAATACATTCTGGCCGAGGGCAACGCGCATGTGGTGCTCTGCGAGCGCGGTATTCGCGGCTTCGATACTCATACACGCAACGTGCTCGATCTCGCCTGCGTGCCGCTGCTGGCGCGGCTGACGCATCTGCCGATAATCGTGGACCCCAGCCACGCGACGGGCCACCGCGATCTGGTGCTGCCGATGGGCGTAGCGGCGATTGCCGCGGGCGCCGACGGCCTGATGGTCGAGATGCATCCGCGCCCCGATGAGGCGCTCTCCGACGCCGCCCAGACGATTGACGCCTCGACGTTACGCGCGCTCGCCACCCAGGCGCACAGCGTCCGCGCCGCGCTGCTGGCCGCGCAATCCCAATCTCCCGACCAGCTAGAGCCATCCCCCGCGAAGACCCGCCAGCCCGCCGCGCGCCTGGGCTAGTTCCAAGGGCGCTGTAGAACGCCCATGCGCCGACAACGGCGTCGGCATGGCACGAGAGGGTGCAGCAGGGAAGGAAGCTGATGGACGTGCGCATTCGACTGGCGACGCTGGAGGACTATGCTGGTTTCGTCGCGGTGGCGGGCGAGACGCATGCGCATCATGTCGCCGCCGTTCCTGGCGTCTTCCGCAGTGTCGAGCCTGCCGTCCCGCGGGAGTATTTCGCGCAGCTAGTGACCGGCGATGACTCCGATATCATCGTTGCGGAGGTCAGCGGCAAGATCGTGGGCTACGCCGTTCTGCTGCATCGCCGCGCCGCACGCGATATGCTGGTACCTCGTTCATACGCCCACATCGAAAACTTCGGCGTCGCGGCGGCATATCGTCGTGAAGGCATCGGACGGCAACTCATCGAGGCATGCGTCGCGCGGGCGAAGGAGCGGGGCGCCACCAGCCTGGAGCTGGACTGCTGGGAGGCAAACCAGGAGGCGATTGCTTTCTACACATCAATCGGCATGCGCGTCACGCGCCGCTATTTTGCGATGGACATCTGAGGCAGGCGTAGCGACCGCTTTGCCACACTGCCTTATTTCGATACAATGTCCGTGCTACGACGACATCGGCTTGGCAAAGCGTTGCCTTTGCGGTTGAACGCATCCTCACTCGAACCAACGCCCGCTATCGTCGCCACCGCCCCCGACGTGGTACAACAGGCTCGTAGGGAAACGACGTACCCATAGCCAAGACCACCCCCTGAGCGGGCAGCAGACTGGAGCATCACACAGCATGAGCACACCTTTGATGGCTGGTATCAGCGCAAGAGTTGTCGAGACGCCGCGCCTGCGCGCGTACGCGCTGACCGCGGGCGATGAGAGCGGCGCGCCGGTAGTCTTTGTGCATGGCAACGTCTCATCCTCACGCTTCTTCGAGGAGACGATGCTGGCGATGCCGCCGGGCTACTGGTCGGTCGCGCCGGATCTGCGCGGCTTTGGCGAGAGCGAGACGAAGCCCGTGGACGCCTCGCGTGGCCTGCGCGACTTCTCCGACGATCTGCGCGCCTTCCTGGAGGCGCTTGGCCTGACGGGCGCGCGCAAGCCCCATCTGCTCGGCTGGTCGCTCGGCGGCGGTGTCGTCATGCAGTACGCGATTGACCATGCCGCCGACGTCGCCTCGATCACGCTGATGGATCCCATGTCGCCGTTCGGCTTTGGCGGGACAAAAGACACAAATGGTACGCCGTGCTGGCCGGATGCGGCTGGCTCCGGGGGCGGCACAGCCAACCCCGACTACGTCAAACGGCTGAGCGAGGACGACCGCGGCGAGGAATCGCCCAACTCGCCCCGCAACGTGATGAACGCCTTCTACTTCAAGCCGCCCTTCCGGGTCGCGCCGGAGCGTGAAGAGGTCTTCGTCGACGCGATGCTCCAGATGAAGGTGAGTCCCGAGAACTACCCCGGCGATATGCAGACCTCCGAAAACTGGCCCGGCGTCCGCCCCGGCGCGACTGGTGTGAATAACGCCATCTCCGCCCGGCTCAATCTCAGCGGCTTCAGCGCGATTTCGCCACAGCCGCCCGTGCTCTGGCTCCGTGGCGCGGACGATCTCATCGTCTCGGATAGCTCCCTGCTGGACTTTGGCACGCTCGGCAAGTTGGGCTACGTACCTGGCTGGCCCGGCGACAACGTTTTCCCGTCGCAGCCGATGGTCTCGCAGATACGCGCCGTCCTCGACCGCTACACCCCTAGCGGTGGGCGTTATACTGAGGTTGTGGTAGCCGATTGCGGTCACTCGCCGCATATCGAGAAGCCCGAGGAGTTCCGCAAAACGTTCCTCGCGTTCCTGGCGGGTGCGTGACCTCACCCCCATCCCCTCTCCCACGGGGAGAGGGAAGCCAGACTACAGAAGCAAGGCGCACGTCTGTTTCTGGCTCTGGTTCCCCCTCCCTTTTAGGGGAGGGGGTTAGGGGGAGAGGGCGGGCGCCAAAGAGTTCATTCACAACAAAGGAGGGCGCGCGAGATGGCCGCTCTTGAAGGAAGAGTAGCGCTGGTCACGGGTGCGGCAAGTGGCATCGGGCTGGCGATTGCGCAGGCGCTGGCCGCCGAGGGCGCGCGGGTAACACTGGCCGATCTGGACGCCGAGCGTGGCCAGGCGGAGGCGTCGAAGCTGGCGGGCGCGCGCTTCGTCTCCGCCGATCTGACGCAAGGCGACGGATGCCGCAGGCTCGTCGAGGATACCATTGCAGCGTCGGGCAGCCTGGATATCCTGGTGAATAACGCAGGCGTCCAACACGTCGCGCCGATCACCGAGTTCCCCGAGGCGAAGTGGCGGCAGCTGATCGAGCTAATGCTGAACGCGCCGTTTCTGCTGACCCAGGCGGCGCTGCCCGGCATGTACGAGCGACACTGGGGGCGCATCCTCAATGTTGGCTCGGTCCACTCGCTGCGGGCGTCAGCCTTCAAGTCGGCGTACGTCGCCGCCAAGCATGGTATCCTTGGCCTGACACGCGTCACCGCGCTGGAGGGCGCCGACTACGGCGTCACCTGCAACTGCCTCTGCCCATCGTACGTGCGCACCGCGCTGGTGGAGAAACAGATCGCCGATCAGGCGCGGGTCCACAATATCCCTGAGAGCGAGGTGGTCGAGAAGATCATGGTCGCTGAGGCGCCGATTCACCGGCTGCTGGAGCCATCCGAGGTGGCGGCCTACGCCATCTTCCTCTGCTCCGACGCGGCGAGCGGCATCACCGGCAGCGCGGCCACGATTGACTGCGGCTGGACGGCGCACTGATCAGCGCTGCACGGAGACGAGCGGACATACTCGCGTAGGGGCAGTGTGAAATAATCCAACGTCGCGGCATGAACGCCGCGGCTAATCTGGCCGACCTGTACTCTGGCGGTGTTTAGCGGGATGGAGGGTTGAGCATGCGACTCTTTGGCAAGCGGGCATCACAGGTGGATGCGGACGGTGACTCTGCGGCTGCGACTTCTTCCGATGGCGCGGGTGCGCATGATCTGCGCCTCCCTGATGTCACGATTCACTACCAGAGCTGGGGCCAGCCATCCACCTCGGAGCGTGCGGTCGTCCTCATCCACGGGCTGACGGCCAGCTCGATGGAGTTCGCCGAGCTTGGGCCAGCGCTGGCCGCGCAGGGCTACTACGCCATCGCGCTCGATCTGCGCGGACGCGGACTCAGCTCGAAGCCCGCCCATGGCTATAACGTCGCCTTTCACGCCGCCGACGTGCTGGCGATCTGCGACGCACTCCACCTCGACGCGGTCAACGTCGTCGGCCACTCGCTCGGCGCGGTCATCGGCATGTATATCACCGCCATCGCGCCGCAGCGGGTGCGCAAGCTCGTGCTGATCGACGCGGGCGGGAACATCCCGGCGGATACCGCGCAGGCGATCTCCGCCTCGGTCTCGCGGCTGGGGACGGTCTATCCCTCGCTGGACGCCTTCCTCGGCCTGATGCGCCAGTTGCCGATGCTGCAATGGAACGACCTGTGGGAGCAGTACTTCCGCTACGATGCCGACGTGCGCCCGGATGGCACGGTCACCTCGCGCGTGCCAAAAGCCGCCATCGAAGAGGAGTCGCTGGCGCTGGCGCTGACCCGCTCGGATGCGCTGCCCGATCTGGTGAAATGCCCGACGCTGGTGGTCCGCGCGACGGTGGGGCTGCTCGGCCCCGATGCTGGCTTCATCCTGCCGCGTGACGAGGCGGCGCGCCTGTGCAGCGTCATCGCCGACTGCCGCCTGCTCGAAGTCCCCGACACCAATCACTACACGGTCGTGGTCGCCGACGCCACCGTCGCGGGCATCAAAGACTTCCTGGCGGAGAATGCGGTGGAGTAGGAAGACATGGATGAGCGTCGTCAGTTTGGAGCTCTACCAAGCCCGACTTGAGGCATAGCCCGCGCACCGCCCGGCCACGTTGCCTGCGCCGCCTCGGTATTTCTGCCTCCGTCATCCTCTCCCTTGGCATAGTCCCGTGGGTGTGGTAGAAACCAGGTGAGAGGTGTGCTCCATCGGAGGCGCGCACCAACCGTTCAGTCTGCCACCCGAGGAGTGACAACCAATGGACAACTTACCGAGCATGCGGAGCGATCCCAATCAGGCGCTTGTCGTCTCGTTCCCCGACGAAAACAAAGCGCAGGAAGTGCTGGAGACCCTGAAGCAGCTCAACGCCGCCCACGATGTGGCGCTCAGCAGCGCCGCCGTCATCCGCCGCGACCCAGACGGCAAGGTCAACATCCACGAGACACGCGACTTCAACGCGAAGCAGGGCGCCGTCGCGGGCGCGTTGGCGGGCGGGCTGATCGGCCTGTTGCGCGGCAATGCGCTGGCGGGCGCGGCCATCGGCACGGCGGCGGGCTTCGGCGCCAGCAAGATCCTCGACCTCGGCCTCCCCGATGACTTCCTCAAGCAGATTGGCGACCAGTTGACGCCGGGCAGTTCGGCCCTCGTCGCCATCGTCACCTTCGAGAACGTCGCCGAGGCGATGAAAGTGCTCGACCAGTACGCCGGCGCGAAGATCCTGCATAGCGCGCTCTCGCCCGATGTCGCGCAGCAGCTTTCCGCCGCCATCGAAGACTGACCGCGACAAGAGCGTTTCGTCTGGCCCCTTCCGTGTGTGGGAGGGGCTTTTTCGTACGTGTGAAGCTATAAGCTGACCTTCAGGCTATCCTAAGCGGACCCTAAGCTTGCCAGTGCATAATAACCCCCGACATGGTGAAGCAGTCTTCGCAGAGTGGGGTGGCGCAGCATGGATGATTCCTCCCGACCGCAGTCGCGAGCCAGTGATGCGCGGCGTCTGGTGGATGCCACGGATACGATTCCGCGAGCCGGAAGCAACTGGCAGTTGCCAGAGGTCCAGCCGCAGGCAGCCGGTATCACCGATGACCGGACGATACCTCTCTCGTCGCCGGGCAAGCCGCCGCGACGTGGGGTGAGCCGCCGCAAGACGCTGATTGGCGCGGGCGCCGGAGCCGTTGGTCTGGGACTGCTCGGCACGGGCGCCGCCGCGTTTCTTGGGCGCCAGCAGTCGTCCAGCCCCGCCACGCTCGACGCGGACGATGCTAGCAAGGTTGGCCACCTGCTGCGCCGGGCGGGATTCGGCTCATCGCCCGCCGACCTCCAGCAGTATTTAGGCCTCGGCGTCTCTGGCGCAATCGACAAGCTGCTCAACTTCTCCGGCGTCTCGAACTCAGCGCTCGATGCCCGGCTGAACGCGCTCCACCTCAACTTCACCAACCGTCAGGACTTGATTCGCTGGGTGCTGCTGCGGATGATCTACAGCGCGCGCCCATTCGAGGAGAAGCTGACGCTCTTCTGGCATGGCGTACTCACCAGCAGCTTCACCAAGATTGGCGGCGCCACCCATCTGCCATTCATGATTCAGCAGAACCAGTTGCTGCGCGCGAAGGGGCTTGGGAAATTCGACGACCTGATGCACGCCGTCACGATTGACCCCGCCATGCTCTACTGGCTGGATGGACGGCTCAGCTCCGGCCGCTCGCCCAACGAGAACTACTCGCGCGAGCTGATGGAGCTCTTCACGATGGGCATCGGCAACTACAGCCAGGACGATGTGCATCAGGGGGCGCTGGCGCTGACCGGCTGGGTCGTGCGGGCGGATGGGGCGCACTACGTGCCGTCGCGCCACTATAACGGCTCGGTGACCTACCTGGGGCATACTGGCCCAATGACCGTGGACGATGTTATCAAGATCGTCTGCGCGCACCCTGCCACCGGCACGCATATCGCGCGGCGCATGTGGAGCTTCTTCGTCTACGACAACCCCAGCCCGCAGGACTTGAAGCCGCTCTCCGACGCCTATTATCAGCACGACCACAGCATCGCAGCGATGGTGCGCGCCATGTTCTCCTCGCCCGCGTTCTTCAGCGCGCAGGCCTATCGGGCGCGGGTCAAGAGTCCGCTAGAGTTCGTCGTCGGCGCCATCCGCGCGCTGGGGCTGGAGACGAACGCTACCGGGCTGGCGGCTGTCGTCAGCGCAATGGGCCAGATACCACTCGATCCGCCCAATGTGGCAGGCTGGCCGGGTGATGGCGCGAGCGGCGCATGGATGTCTACGCAGTCGTGGGTCACGCGCATCAACTTCACCGACCTGATGGTCACGATTGCGGCGGGCGCGCACCCGAAGGGTGGCCCGAAGATCAACCTGACGACGCCGGGAGGAACGTCGGCGATCCAGCAGGCGATTACAAAGCAGAAGATCGCCAGCGCGGATGCTCTGGTGAGCTACTACGTCGCCATGCTGCTCGATAACACCCTCGACCCCAGCCGCCGCGCCGTGCTGGCTGATGCGCTGACGAACAGCCCAATTCAGGGCGGCGCGACCTACATGCTGGCGGGCGGCAAGAAGGTCTCCGCCGCGGCGACGGCCGAGATGCTCTACCTGCTGATGTCGCTGCCCGAATACCAGATGAATTGAGAGGACCTGCGCCATGCCTAATATGCCCGACACGCGAGGCCAGCCATGCAAGCCGTTCAATGTGCCATTCAGCCGGAGAGCGATGATTCGCGATGGGCTGCTGGCGGTCAGCGCGGGGATGGTGATGCCGACGATCTTCTCGCGCGCCGTCCGGGCGGCCTCCAACGCGGCGCATGAGGGCGCGCACTGGGCGCAGGCGGCGCAGGGGCGCACGCTAATCGTCGTCCAGATGGCGGGTGGCAACGACGGTCTGAATACGCTCATCCCCTATACCGATGGCGCGTATTACTCCGCGCGGCCAACACTGGCCATCGCCCAGGCGGACGCTCTGCATCTCAACGACCGGATCGGGCTGCATCCCGGGCTCAAGGCGCTGTTGCCGATGTGGCAGCAGGGCCATCTGGCCGCCATCGAGGGCGTCGGCTATCCGAATCCCAACCTGTCGCACTTCGCCGCGATGGACATCTGGCAGACGCTCGATCTGAATGGCCAGGGCGGGCAGGGCTGGCTCGGCAAGTACGTCGCCGGGCTGGTGGATAAAGACGGCCATCCGTTCCAGTCGCTCGCCGTCGGCACCTCGCTGCCGGTCGCGCTCAACGCCATCAATGCCGATGTGCCCGTCGTCGCCTCACCGTCAACCTATCGGCTGCAGCCTGACCCCGAAGGCGCCAGCGCGGCCAAGAACGGGAACGCTGCCAATGCCCGCGTCGAGACGCTGCTGAAGCTCTACAACACCTATCCACGCTCCGCGCCGTATGCCGCGCTGCTCGATGCGACGGCCCAGGCGGCGGTGGACGGCACGCGCCAGCTCGATGCCGCCGTCGCCAGCTACGTCCCCAAGGCGCAGTATCCGAACACGAACTTCGCCAAAGGATTGCAGGTGCTGGCCGAGGTGATCGTCCAGGGGTTGGGGCTGCGCGTCGGCTACGTGACGCTGGGCGGCTTCGATACGCACGGCGAGCAGAAGGATACCCAGGCAGGTCTGCTGCAACAGCTTGCCGAGGGGCTGGCGGCGTTCTACAGCGACTTGCAGGGCCACAACGCCGCCGATAACGTCGTGGTGATGACGTGGTCGGAGTTCGGGCGGCGGGTGGAGGAGAACGCCAGCGCGGGTACCGACCACGGGACGGCTGCGCCGCTCTTCGTGCTCGGAAATGCGGTGCAGGGCGGCGTCTATGGCGAGCCGCCTGACCTGACGAAGCTCGACCCCAACGGCAACCTCGTCTTCACGACAGACTTCCGCTCGATCTACGCCACCGTCCTCGACCGCTGGCTCGGCGCGCCCGCCAGCGCAGTGCTCGGTGGCAGCTACGGCGAGCAGGCGTTCCTCCCGCCCGCGTGACCTTACCCGACTGCCCTCTCCCCCATCCCCTCCCCGACGCGGGGAGGGGAGCCAGAAGTTGTCCCGCGAAGCCATCACAGGAAAAGGCGGCTGCCCCGCGCATCACGGCAGGGGTGACACACCACGCAGCCGTTAGTGCCGACGTGTACAGTCGGTTGCGGGAGGCAGACATATTTTGTATTTGGCTGGCCAGAGAGACGTGTACGGCGTCGCCTGGCCTTAGCCGGGACAAGACCGCGCTGGTTCAGCATCGGTGGCCGCGTCCGTCGATTTCCCGCGAACAGGACTCGTGCGGTTTTACTGGCCGGAAACGCTGGATCATGGGCCACGCGAGGCGGAAACCGAGGTTGTTGTTGAGGTTGTCCGACCTGTTGTGGTTGCGGTAGGCCACGCGCGCGTTCTGCTGGTTGTTGTTCCACGAGCCGCCACGCAGCACTGCTCTCGGCCTGCCCCACGGGAAGGGCACTCGATGGAGCGACCATCTGAACACTTCCCGTATTTTTCTATAGACGAACCGCATCACTCAACAAGTGCACTCCCAGGACCCTGATTCATGCTGGCATTCCCACGGATCCCCGCGTCTCCAATTGATTTACGCCAGCCGCCGAGAAGCCGCCCGACCTCCAATAGCGACCTGGCAGCATGCTCGTATTGCCCAGTCGTCAGCAGTTCCAGATCATGACTCAGCCGGAGATAATGCCGCAGTTTATCCACTTCAACCTGAGCTTCTAGCAGTTTGTCCAAGAGGATCGAAGAATGACTATGTGACGCTTCGATAAGCCGCTCAGCACCTGTAATGCACTCTGCTGAAACGCCGCCGCCAGCACAAAGCGCTGTTCGCGCGGGAACTTGATAGTCAACGGGATCAACCAGCGTAGCAGCGCATAGCTGCGAGCAAAGATGGGTGATTCAGTGCCAGGCATAGTCATCCGCCCCCACACACATAGACATCATTGGCGGCGCTATCACTGGGGAGAGTAACGCGCGCCGCAGCCTATACGTATCGCCGTGGGCAGCGTGCGCCACCCAGCCCTGGACGCTCGCGCACAGGCGCGCGAAGGGTATCTCGCCCGCGGTGTAGGACGAGCGCAGCCTGCGATAGCGGCGTCCAAACGCGACTCCGTTGCGTCGGCGCAGCCGACGGTAGTTGGGATAGACCCGAAATCCGAGGAAGGGAATACCCGTTGTCACGGGTATCACGGCACTTTCTGCCTCATGCATGGTAAGGCGCAGCGTGGTCAGGAAGGCGGTCACCTCGCGTTTCCAACGGTGAAGGGTCTCCTTGTCATCGGCAAAGAGCAGGAAGTCGTCTACATAGCGCAGGTAGCCTGTGCAGCGCAGGTCACGCTTGACAAATTGATCGAGCGCATCGAGGTAGACATTGCCCCAGAACTGCGAGGTCTGGTTGCCGATGGGCAGCCCGCGCGGGCGCGTAAGGTACTCATTACCATCACCGTCGTCCGCAAAACGCAGGGGCGTATACTGATCGGTCAACTCACGCGCGCCGCCTTCAAGTATGCGGTCGCAGAGCCAGAGGATATCCTGGTCGCCAATGACGCGCGCCAGCGCATGGCGCAGGATAGCATGGTCAATCGATGGGAAAAACTGGACGATATCGCAGCGCAACACGTACGGATAACGGCGGGCGAACTGGGTGGCACGGTCGAGGGCTTTATGCGTCCCCTTGCCTAGCCGACTGGCATAGGAGTCGCCAATGAAACGCCGCTCGAAATACGGCTCGATCACCCTGCAGAGCGCGTGGTGTACGACGCGGTCGCGGTAGGGGGCTGCGGAGATAACGCGCTCCTTTGGTTCGCGTATCGTATAACGGCGATAGGGGCCGGGGCGATAGCTTTTGTCGCGGAGGGCGTCGCCTAACGCGAGCAATTCCTCCTCAAGGTGGTACTCGAACGCGGCGACATCGGGGCGGCCGCGTTTGCCACGCGCGGCTGTGCGCTCCACCGAGAGCAAGTTCTCGAATGAATAGACCTGTATCCACAGGTCATATACACGTCGCACCATCCTCCTCCGATTCCCGAAAATCCGCTTGCTTCTCCGTAAGCCTGCTCTCAAAATAGTGACGCTACACTGTGACAAGAATTAAGAATTAAGAACCAGAGGAATTGTGCTGAACCAGGGGCCACGCGAGGCGGAAACCGAGGTTGTAGCTGAGGTTGACCGACCTGACGTGGAGGCGGTAGGCCACGCGCGCGATCTGCTGGTTGTTGTCCCGCGAGCCGCCACGCAGCACTCGATTCTCAATGGAATCTGGATTCTCTCGTCCGTCGTTTTTGCGGTACGGATAGGGCTGGTACAGACTGCTCGTCCACTCCCAGACATTGCCCGCCATGTCCTGGATATGATAGGGACTCTCGCCATTGGGGTAACGGCCGACGGGTGTGGTCGTCCCAATGCCGCTTTCGCTAGTATTGCAGCGCGCTTTATCGAACGTGTCGCCCCAGGGATAGATACGGCCATCCGCCCCGCGCGCCGCCTTCTCCCACTCGGCCTCGGTGGGCAGTCGCCACGCCTGGCCCGTCAGCGTCGCCAGCCAGGCGCAATAGGCGACGACGACGTTCCAGGAGACGCAGACCACCGGATGGTCAGGGCGCGTCTGCTGCGTCGCCCAGTCCATCTTCCTGCCCAAAAGGTCAAACGCTGGTGGCTCACGCACTGCTTTGGCGCGGACCGCGCAGGCATATTCAGCGACGGTGACGGGATGCTGGCAGAGCGCGAAGGCATCCACTTCCACCGGATATTGCGGCGTCTCATCATCCCGTGCCTCTTTATCGCGGCTTTTGTCGCTGCCCATGGTGAAAACGCCGCCAGGCACGGGGCAGAGTGGCGGCAGGATGCACTCGACACCGCCGATGGTGTAGCCACGAAAGCCGAGATTGTAGAGCGGCATCGGCGTCAGGTGATGGGCGGGCGCGCTGTTGGCGGGCGCAGGCGCCGGGCCAAGCGGCGGCAACGTCTCGCGCGGCGGAGGTGGGGTAGTTACGGGCGGCTGCGTCCCTGTGGCCAGCGCAAGCGCCTGAACTACCTGATCCACCACATCATCCAGCGCGAGATCCGTCGCGTCCACCCACCAGCGCGCCGCCAGACGTGCCGGTAGCTCACACGGCTCCAGTTTGATCGGGATGAGCAGCCGGGAAGGATCACGCGCCATAAGAGCAAAGAAGATGCTGATCTCCTCGCGCACCCAAAAGGAGGCGAGGGCGGCAGGCGTGGCCATCACGATCAGCGCGGTGGCGCGTTCGAGTTCGCGTTCCAATGCTTCGCCGAGGTCATGGCCTACCTGTGGGTTGGCGCGGTCATAGTAGAGGGGGACGCCGCGACGCTGGAAGGCAGTCACAAAGGGTTCGCACTGAGCATTATTGGCGTGGGCATGGCTGACAAACGTTGGGCGAAACGCGCACATGAGCGATCCCTCCAGCGGCTCGGCGTGATGGCTTGCATGCACAGTGTAACGCATCAGAGGCGTGATGGGAAGAGCACGGAACGGTTGATAAAGCTAGTGCTTGCCCATCGCACGGCTCCGCGCTGGGCGGGATTAGCCGCGGCATTCATGCCGCGAAGTCGCAACCACTCCCACCTCGCCCGCGCCAAAAACACCCGCTACAAACTCTCACCTTTTACATCTGAATCCCGTAGCCGCCGCACGGGCGAGCACGCCAGCAGGACCGGGCCGAGCAGCTTGCCCGCGCAGACGATGAAGAGCGTCGCGCGCACGCCAATCGTCTGCCCCAGGATGCCGCCGAGCGCCAGCCCAACGACCGTCGCGCAGCCCTCGACCACCCGCAGCGTCGCGTGCAGGCGTCCCTGCATGCGGTCGGGCGTCGTCCGCTGAGAGTGGCTGAGCCGCACGATGTTGTGGATGGTATGCGCCGCATCGAAGCACTGTCCGAGAATGAGCAGACTCACGGCCAGCACGACGGGGCCACTCGCCAGCGGCACGGTAAACGCGCCGAGGGTGTAGATCAGCATCGTTCCCAGCATAATAGGCCCAACCGGCCAGCGCCGCGCCAGCCACGACACGAAGAATGTCCCCGCGAGCGAGCTGACGCCGCCGACCGCGTAGATGACGCCAATCACCACCGGAGCGAGATGCAGATCGCGGACGAGGTAGAGCGTAATCAGCGCGCCAAGGGCGTTGCCGAACAGCGTATCGACCGCCCCGGCAGCCGCCAACGCGCGCCGCACCGGGTCGGCGGCGACGAATCGCAGCCCTCGCGCCACCGCGCGCGCCATCATCTCGCGCGCCTCAGCCACAACAGTCGGTGGCGCCTCCTTCGTACGAATTGAGACGAGAGAGATGGCGGAAACGACAAATGTGGCGGCATCCACCAGGATTGCCAGCGGCGCGCCCGCTACCTGCACCAGCACGCCCGCGATGCTCCAGCCCGATACCTCCGCCAGCGACTCACTTGCCACCAGCTTGCTGTTACCCTCGACCAGCTCCTCGCGGCGCAGCAGCGACGGCAGGAACGAGGGGTAGGCGACATCGAAGAAGACAGTGCAGACGCTGACCAGCACAGCCACCACATACAACTGCTCGATGCGTAGCGCGCCCAGCACGGCGGCCAGCGGAATAGAGGCGAGCGCCAGCGCACGGCCGATGTCGGCGGCGATCAAGAGCGGACGGCGGCGCAGCCGGTCCACCCAGACGCCCGCGACGAACCCGAGCAGCAGGCCTGGCGCGACCTCTGCGGCGGCCAGCAGCGCCATCTGGCCAGCGCCCGCGCCCAGCATCAGCGCCGCCAGCAGCGGCAGGGCAAACTGGGTCAGCAGCGAGCCAAACAGCGAGACC
The DNA here is from genome assembly GCA_036557205.1 of Ktedonobacterales bacterium. Classification (GTDB taxonomy): domain Bacteria; phylum Chloroflexota; class Ktedonobacteria; order Ktedonobacterales; family JADMIN01; genus DAHUXT01. The sequence continues at coordinate 13,334 of DATBIB010000082.1, forward strand.
GACTGGCCCGCCCAGAGCTTGAGAAAATCAGGATGACGCCAGAGACTCGTCGGAGCATCGGGCGCATCCTGACGAGATGGCAGACGAACAGACATAACAAGACTCTCCAAAAACAAAACAGGCGCAACATAGTTCATCTCTGGTTCCCCCTCTCCCCGTGGGAGAGGGGGTTAGGGGGTGAGGTCAAGGATCGGCCTGGCGGATTGGAGAGCCGGGGCTAGTGCGGGAGCATAGCGCGTCGGAGGTACACAAAACGCCCATACCAGCGTGTGGCATGAGCTGAGAGTTCGCGGTGGCGCTTCTCCGTTATCGCGCGTAGTCAGAATCGCGGACTGGAGGAAGTGACCGCCCTCGCAGGCTCAGCGCCAAGCCTACAGGGCGTAAATGACCGGAATCACCATATGCGCAATATGGTACCTGACCGATGTCGCCTCCGTCAAGTTGACAGCAATACCCTGGTGCGGCGACACTGATGGTAGACGAACCGCCACGCCCCGCCGCGACGAAAGGATAGACGCCCATGACGACCCGCACGAAAACCGCGACGCCCGCCACTTCCGCCACTGCGCCTGCCACGCCCGCCTTGGCCGCGCTGGAGCGAGGCGAGACGCTGCCCGCCACCTGGTATACCGACCCGGCGTATTACGCGCGAGAGCAGGAGCGCATCTTCCGCCACTCGTGGCAATACGTCGGGCTGACGGAGCAGGTTGCCAAGTCGGGCGACTTCTTCACGGCGCGCTCGGGCGACGTGCCGATTGTCGTCACGCGCGACCAGCAGGGGACGCTGCGGGGCTACGTCAACGTCTGTCGCCATCGCGGCTCGCAGCTGGTCAACGCCGAGCAAGGCAACCGCACGACGCTGCAATGCGCCTATCACGCCTGGACGTACGGCCTTGATGGCTCGCTCCGCGCCGCGCCGGGTATGCGTGATGAGCCGGAGTTCGACAAGGGATGCTATGCGCTCGTGCCGGTCCAGGTGGAGGCATGGGGGCCATTCATCTTCGCCAACCCTGACCGCGCCGCGCCGCCGCTGGCAAGCGTGCTCGGCGACCTACCCGCGATGGTCAACGCGACGGGACTGCGCCTCGACGCGATCCGGCGGAAGGTGCGCCGCACCTACGATATCGCCGCCAACTGGAAGGTCGTCGTCGATAACTATCTCGAATGCTACCACTGCCCGGTGGCCCACCCCGGCTTCAGCGACCTGATCGACCTCAAGAGCTATGCCGTCGCCGAGTACGAGTATTTCTCGACGCAGGCTGGCCCACCCACGAAGTCGGCGCGGGAGGGCAAAGCGGGCCTCTACGATATCAGCGGCGAGGTAGAGGCGGGATTCTACGCCTTTCTCTGGCCCAACTTCACCCTGAACATCTATCCCGGCCCTGGCAATGTCTCACTCAACCTCTTCCTGCCGGTGGATACCAACCGGACGCTCGCGGTCTACGACTACTGTTTCAGTGACGCCGTGCCGGAGCAGGAGATTGCCGAGTTCACCCGTTTTATCGATCAGGTGCAGGAGGAGGATGTCGTGCTCTGCGAGTCGGTGCAGCGCGGCTTGCGGTCGGGCTTCTTCGACCGGGGGCGGCTGATGCGGTCCGAGCGGATGCTGGCGCACTTTCAGAAGCTGGTCTACCGCTTCCTGGCAAATGAGGCCGAGGCATGAACCACAGCGACCACGTGCGGCTGATCCGTGAGGGCATCACCGGCGGAGGCAGCGTCTGGGCCGATCTCGGCTCCGGCGAGGGCGCGTTCACGCTGGCGCTGGCCGATCTGCTCGGCCCCGGCGGCCATATCTATTCCGTGGATACGGATGCGCGCGCCTTGCGGGAGCAGCAGCGTGAGCTTCAGGCGCGCTTCCCAGCGGTGACGCTCGAACAGCGCACGGCTGACTTCACCCGTCCGCTCGATCTGCCGCCGCTGGATGGCGTCGTCATGGCCAACTCGCTGCACTTCCAGCGCCACAAGGAGCCGGTGCTGCGGCTGGTGCGCGGAATGCTCAAGCCGGGCGGCCGACTGGTGCTGGTAGAATACAACGCCGACCGCGGCAACTGGTGGGTGCCCTATCCCATGTCATACCCAACGTGGGAGGCGCTGGCCGCGGCGAACGGCTTCGTCGCGACGCGCCTGCTGACCACCCAGCCGAGCCGCTTCCTGCGCGAGATCTACTCCGCGCTCAGCTATACACCATCGTGAGCAATTCATACGGAGTCCAGCGCGAGATGTCAGATACGAGCGAACAACCAGCGTCGGCCACTAGCCTCGACCTGCGGGCGGACTGCGCGCGCTGCTTCGCGCTCTGCTGTGTCGCGCCGACCTTCGCCATCTCGGTGGACTTCGCAATCAATAAGCGGGCTGGGCAGGCGTGTCCCAATTTGGGGGCGGACTTCCGTTGCGGCATTCACACGCAGCTCAGGCAGCAGGGGTTCCGTGGCTGCGCCGTCTATGACTGCTTTGGCGCGGGGCAGAAGGTCTCTCAGGTCACATATGCCGGAATGGACTGGCGTCAGGCGCCGCACACTGCACAGCAGATGTTCCGGGTGTTCTCGATCATGCGGTCGCTACATGAACTGCTCTGGTATCTGACCGAGGCGCTGACGCTGGACGCGGCAACACCACTGTATGATGAGCTTCAGCGCGCACTGGCGGAGACAGAGCGCCTGACCGCTGGCAGCGCCGACGAGCTGGCGCGACTGGATATGGCGGCGCATGGGCGAGCGGTCAATGGCCTGCTGCTGCGTGCGAGCGAGCTGGTCCGCGCCGAGATGCAGCCACAGAAGGACTTCACCAGGGCTGACCTCATCGGGGCCAGCCTCCAGGGGGCCGACCTGAGGGGCGCGAACTTGCGAGAGGCCTACCTTATCACGGCGGACCTGCGTGATGCCGACCTGCGCCTAGCCGACGTCATCGGGGCCGATTTCCGCGATACGGACCTCAGCGGCGCCGACCTCACCGGCTGCATCTTCCTCATCCAGTCCCAGCTGGACGCGGCGAAGGGCGATGCCGCGACAAGGCTTCCGCCCGCGCTCATCCGCCCGGCGCACTGGTACTGATTTCACGCGGCGCCCAGCCAGGCGATGAGGCACTCGATGCCCTCGTGCGCGCCCGTCACCTCGCGCAGCCTGCGGCCCAGCGTGCGCATCATCCAGGCGTTGCCAACCTGCGGATTGTCGCGCAGCTCCCCCATCTCACTGGCGGCGCGGCGCACACGGGAGAGCATCTCGCGGGTGCAGAGGCCGAATCCCTCGATGTATTCGAGGCTGCGACGCTGGCAGGCGGCCCGGGCATCTGGAACGGCGAGCCGGAGGATAATGTCTTCTTCGGCGCAGCCAAGGCGTTGCGCAAGGGCAGGCTCGGTTATCACGCCCGCCGTCACCACCTCATCGCAGATAGCCTCGATGCGCGCCTCCTCGGAGCGACGGGCGACGGCGTTCAGCGCGCGCCGTAGCGCCGCCGGAAGCGACTGCACATCCTCACGCTGGGCATAATGCAGCATCTCGAAGGTCCGGCCCTCATGCTCCACGTGAGCCGCGGCGGATGTGTCCACAAGGTGGATAGTGAGCAACGGCGCCGCCGTCGCCAGGGAAGCGAGATGCGCCAGATGCTCATTGGTTGGCGTTGTGGCGAGTGGCAGGAGCGTGACGCGCTCATCTCCGCGCGCGAACTGGCCCAGCGTCAGCACAAGCTGACCTCTGGCCACCAGCGGCTCGTTCATACGCCGCAGCGCCCAGCCATCGAGCGCGCCCGCCCGCCGCAGGACGGTAATATCACCCATGAAGCGCTCCAACTGGTCGAGGTGCGCGCAGAGCGCCGCCAGATCGAGTTGTGGCATGGACGTTGCGCCGAGAAAGCCCAGCGTCTCGCCATCCAGGCGGAAGAGCAGTTCGCCGCCCTGGGAAGCTGCCACCAGCGCCTCGCCACTGCGTGCGGGCAGCCCGCACATCAGCAGCAATGAGAGCAGCCGCGCTAGCTTTGCGCCGTGGCGCGTCCAGCTTTCCAGCGCATCCTGCCGCCCATGTACTACCAGCTCGCGCCCGCCCAGGTCGATGGAGACGCCGGTTCGCGCGGCAAGCTCGTAGACCCGCTCGGCGTCGCTGGCTGAGAGCGCGCGGGCCAGATTTACCCGCACCTGTGGCGACTGCGCCAGCACCGCCGCCGCCACCGCATAGTTGTAGCGCGCGATCACATCTTCGGCAGACGGGCGCGCGCCAGTGCGAACGAGAATTGCTTGCTCCGGCGCGTCGAGCGTAATCAGTGTGTCCAGTATCCCGACGTCCAGCCCCAGCTCGCGCTCAGCATCCGCCATGAAGGTTGCCCGTTCGTCGCGGCCCGCGAAGCCCGCCAGCACGCGATTCACCCGGCGAAAGAGCCATAGCCGCAGCTCGCTGGCGCTGGCAATGCCCTGGGCCGCCAGCCTCGCAACGTCGTCCGGCGACAGCACTTCGGCCAGCGCGCGCGGACGGTGGCGATAGTGCGCGCCAAGGCAGGCCACCAGGCAGCGGGCCACTTTGTGATCACCGAATAGCTGGACGATGACCTCGTCATCCAGCGCGCGCCGTGGCTGGCCAAGCATACGCTCCATGTAGCGGATAGCCATCTCGATCCGTGGCGCGAGGCTGGTGTCGCGCAGGAAGCGCGGATAGATGACGCGCATGCCATCCTTGCCGCTCCGTCGGGTCGTCTTGCGCAGGTCAGTGAGCTTGAGCATGGGATATCACTCCTTGCGGCGGGTCGGTCGCCGTCGTCGGGCCGCGTTACGTTCGGTAGTGCGGCGCGAGATGAGCTCGTAGAGCAGCGCCTCACCCGGCTTCGGACGCAGCACGCGCCCCAGCCGCTGCACATACTCACGCATCGAGGCGCTGCCGCTGGCGATGATGGCGACGTTGGCGTCCGGCACATCCACGCCCTCATTCAACACCCGTCCAGTGACGAGCTTGCGCAGCGCGCCGGAACGGAAACCTTCGAGGATGGCGCGGCGCTCGGCAGTGGGCGTGCGATAGGTGATGGCGGGCAGCAGCAGCGCCCGGCTGATGCGATCCACCATATCCACGTATTCGGAGAAGACGATGACCTTGTCGTCGGGATGGTGGCACAGCACCTCTTCGATGGCGCCGATCTTGGCGGTGGCGTTGAGGGCGACCAGCCGCGCCTCCGCATGCGCCCGTAGCGCCCGGCGCGCCTCTGGCTCGTATCCGCTCCGGCGAACCAGCTCGGCGAACATGCCGGGACCGCTGCCCAGCTGCGAGCGGCGAGTCGCCAGATACCAGCGCCACTCCGCCATCAGCCCCTCGTAGCGCACTTCTTCTTCCGGTGTCAGGTCCACATAGATGCGCTTCTCGCGATAGGCGGCGATATGCTTCTGCGCCGAAAGCTCTTCGCTGTCGCGCGTATAAACCAGCGGGCCAATCAGCGCGGTCAGGTCGTGGTGGCGGCCATCGGCGCGCTCTAACGTGGCGCTGAGACCCAGTCGCCAGGGCGCGACGGCTTTGTGGGCGATGGCTGAGTAGCTCTGCGCGGGCAGGTGGTGCGCCTCGTCGAAGACGAGCAGCCCGTAGCGGTCCAGTTTGCGCCGGGGCATGGCGGCGGAATCGTAGGTGATGACGGAGATGTCGCCTGGTCGGCGCTCGCCACCGCCGATGATGCCGACCGAATCCAGCGGCAGCCCGAGGTGCTCGGCGAGGCCCGCCCGCCACTGGCGCAGCAGCTCGATGGTCGGAACGACAACCAGCGTCCGCACCCCCAGGCGCGCTATCGCGTCGAAGGCGACGACCGTCTTGCCCGCGCCGGTTGGCAGCACGACGACACCACGCGCGCCCTCACGCAGCCAGGCGTCCACCGCCTCGCGCTGATACGAGCGTGGGGTGAGCCGAAGATGTGGCGATGTCGCCAGCGCAAACGGAGCGCGCTGGGCATCCGACGGCAGGAGGGTGTCGCTCTCGGACGAGTCATCGTCCGCCTCGTCCGCCTCGCGCTGATCATCTAGCGCGGCAAAGAGGTCGGCGGCCCAGTCATCCTGTGTATCATCGTCGCCATCGAGGCGCGCGGGTCGTTCGTATGGCATCGGGAGAGTTCTCCACTTTGAGGAAAAAGCTGCCCTCCTCCAAATCTATAGAGGAGGGCGTGTAATCTCTGTTACGCGGCGGCCTGTCCGCCATTGTGATCGTCGTGGCCGTCGTCATGCGGGTGGGCGAGCACACTGCGGGCGCCCTGCGCCAGCCGATACTCGCTCCGCTCGCCAAAGCCATAGTATGGGCGCAGCTGCTGGTGTTCCGCGGCGCGCGCCAACTGCTCGACGCTGTGAATATCAAGCTGCGACGAGAGGCGGATCGCCGTGCGCGGGCCAACGTGCGGGACGCGCATCAGGTCGCGCACATCCTCCGGCAGCGACTCTTCACAGAGATCGTCGTAGAAGGTCATATGGCCGGTGGTGGCAAGCTCGGTGATCTTGCGGCGCAGACGGTCGCCCAGTCCAGGCGCCTCCAGTCGCGCGCCCTGCGCCAGAACATCCGTCACCTGCACCGGCAGCGCCAGCATGCCACGAGCGGCGTTGCGGTATGCCTCGATACGATACGGATTGCCTTGCTGCATCTCCAGCAGCGTGGCAATATTGAACAACACCTCAGCGATCTGCTGATTGCTGACCGGCTCCATCGAATCTTCCTCTCCAGGAGCCTGGATAAGCCGAAGGGTCTGGGTAATCTCGAACATGGTCTGCCTGCGGTTCCAGAACGACTAGAAAATACGTTCCATTTTACCACATCTTGCCGGTATCCGCCACCCCTTGTGGACATCTTTCCGGCTGTGTCTTAATTCTTTCTGAACCGGGAAATTATGGAAGTTTCTGCCGTTTATCTGTGCGTCTGGAGTGCTATTCCATCCCTATCGTGCAAGCTGAAATGCGCGTATAATCCACAGCGTCAACGACCGGGACGGCGGATAGATAAACGACATATGAGTTCTGCAGCCCGCGAAGGCGGGCTTTGCGGCGAAGTCCCTAGGCGCGACTTCAGTCGCCAGCACCTAAAAAAGGAACAGCATGAGCAACGACAGCACCGATAATCGCGCGCGGTTCGCGCAGGCCACCGAGATCACCACCGCCACCTATGATCGTGTCGCGCGCAACTACGCCGAACGCAATGAGAAGCGGTTTGGCCGCTGGGCCGAGCGAATGGAGCAGTTCGTCGAGCTGTTGGAGGAGAACGAGGCGCGCCAGCCGATTCCTCAATTGGGGCGGCCCGGCGACGACGCCACACTCGAAGAGTATCTGCAATTCGTACCGGTGCTGGACGCTGGCTGCGGGCCTGGACAGGACGCCCGCGTGCTGGCGGAGTATGGGCTACCAGTGCTGGGGGCGGATATCTCGCAGGGCATGCTCGATGAGGCGGGCGAGCGCACCGCGCGACGGCTGCCGAAAGGCTTCATCCGCTACGCGCTGATGGACATGCGGCAACTGGACCTTCCCAACGCCAGTTGTCGCGGCGTCTGGTGCTCGGCGTCGCTGCTGCATCTGCCGCTGCGCACCGCGCCGCGGGCCGTTGGCGAACTGGTGCGGGTGTTACGGCCGGGCGGGCCACTGGCGGTCTTTCTGAAGCAGCGTGCGCCCGATGCGGAGGCTGAGCGGATGGTACCCTACGAGCATCTCGAGAACGAGACGGGCGAGCGCTTCTTCGCCTACTACACGCCCGATGAGGCGCGGGCACTGATCGAGAGTGCGGGCGTCGAGATATTGGACGTGGCGGCATTTCCGGGCACGCGCCCCTCAGACGCGGCGGGCTGGGTGACACTGCTGGCACGCAAGCCTGTCTGAGCCTGGTGTGATGCGAATGTGACACACCAGAAATAGGACAGGATTGAGACAACGGCGTATAATGGAAAGGTATGCGCCTGAGTGCGCGGTGCATTGTGTTGACGGTATTTCGTGCCACCACATGCAATCGGATGCAACTAGATGCAACTGGCGAACATACGCTTAATTCGCTATAATACGGGAAAATGCCAGAAATATCTCCCGCGAAAGGAGCCTCCATAGTGGTAGCCACCGGTCCCGCTCGCTACTTCTTTCTGCGCCGAATTCGGGGCGCCCATGAAGAGGTTCCTCATTGGCCGCCGGAAATCAAGCCGCTCCAGTTGCCCGATAATCAGGTGACGGTGGCTGTGCTGCTCTACCCAGAGGAGGATGGCTGGCGCGCCGAGATGGTCAAGGACGAGGCGGCGCTGAATGGCGATCTGGGCGGCGCGTTCGTGCTGACCCGCGACACCACGATTGGCGCCACACCCGACGAGCGGCGTGTGGTCGCCGATCTCGCGCTGATGGGCGTCCGCGTGGCGCTGGAGGGCGAGAAAGGCCCGGAATACGCGACCCACCTGGTCGTGCGCGTGCTGGATGGCGGGGCGGGCGCGCCCAAACGCCCGGTCGTCGTGCCTATCGAAAAACTGGTCCTGGGGCAGTATGTCGAGCGCGGCAAGCGAAGCGTCGCGACGGTGCAGTTGAATCTGCAACTGACGGGGTCCGAACTGGCGCAGATGTCCGCCTATATGCCCGACGCGCTGATCGAGCGCTACGTTCACCAGACGCTTGACGAGGCGGTGCCTTCGCAGCGCGCGCGCCATGAGATCAAGCCAGAGGTGCAGGCGGGCCGGGTTAACCTCTACACCGACAACCGCTTCCCTCTCGAGCTGGTGACCACGGGCGAAATCGCAAAGGCCGCGCTGGAGCGCGCGCCGGGCGTCGTCGAGATTAGCGACCACATGATCTATTCGGAGCTGCTCCAGCAGCAGGTGAGCGAGGCGCTCGCCGCGAAGGGCCTGGACGATGTCGGCGTGCTCAGCGAGCATGGGTTGATCGTGCTGAGCGGCGTCGTCAAAGATAACGCCACCCGCCATCAGGCGCGCGATATCGCGCTCAAGGTGACGGGCGTGAAGGGCGTCGTTAACAACCTCGAGATCCAGGCATCGCCAGCCGTTCCTCCGACGGAAGAGCCGGAAGAAGCCGAGATGCGCTCGCAGGTCCACTCGTCATAGCGCCGTAACGGCAGCGTCGTCTGATAGCCACCCCTCCCCAAACCGGGAGGGGTTTTAGTTTTTCCGCGCCACACCGCCTCGCGGGCGGGTCTTAGACCCGTCCCTAATTCAGTCGCGGCTACCCACTATTCCTCCTGGTAGTCCTGATAGTATTCGAGACCGAGGTGGGTGATCTGCTCCTCGCCCATCATCCAGCGCAGCGTGTTCTTCAGCTTCGTCTGCTGGATGAAGACGTCGTGCTCCGGGTACACCGTGGCGGCGTGCTGCGGGCTCTTGAAGTAGAAGGACAGCCACTCCTGGATCCCCTTCATCCCGGCTCGCTTGGCGAGGTCGAGGAAAAGAGCGAGGTCAAGCAGCAGGGGCGCGGCGAGAATCGAATCGCGACAGAGGAAGTCGACCTTTATCTGCATCGGGTAGCCAAGCCAGCCGAAGATGTCGATGTTGTCCCAGCCCTCTTTGTTGTCGCCTCGGGGCGGGTAATAGTTGATCCGCACCTTGTGATAGACGTCGCGATAGAGCTCGGGGTAGAGCTGGGGCTGGAGGATGTACTCGAGGACGCCGAGCTTCGACTCCTCCTTGGTCTTGAAGCTCTCCGGGTCGTCGAGCACCTCGCCGTCGCGGTTGCCGAGGATGTTCGTCGAGTACCAGCCGTTGAGGCCGAGCATGCGCGCCTTCAGCATCGGCGCGAGCACCGTCTTGATCAGAGTCTGGCCGCTCTTGAAATCCTTGCCGCAGATCGGCACGCCCTGGTCGTTCGCCAGCTCGACCAGCGCCGGGATGTCAGCCGTCAGGTTGGGGGCGCCGTTGGCAAAAGGGACGCCTTCCATCAGGGCGGCATAGGCGTAGAGCATCGAGGGAGCAATCGATTCGTCGTCGGCGTCGAGCGCCGCCTCGAAGCGTTCGAGGGTGAGGTGGCTTGGTCCCTCTTCCATGTAGATCTCGGTCGAGCCACACCAGACCATAACGAGGCGGTCGCAATCGTTGGCGGACTTGAAGGTGCGAATGTCCGCGCGAATCTGCTCAGCCAGCTCCATCTTCGTGCCGCGCTTGACGTTCGACCCGTCGAGGCGTTTGACATAGTATTGGTCGAAGGCGGCGGCCATGGGCTTGATGGATTTGAGGAAGTCGGCGATGGGTTCGATGTGTTCGTAACGGTCGAGGACACCGCACTTCACCGCCGCCTCGTAGGCGTTATCGGGGAAAAGGTCCCAGGCGCCGAAGACGATGTCGTCGAGGTTCGCCAGCGGGACGAACTCGCGAATGAGGGGGGAGCGGTTTTCCGTTCGCTTGCCAAGACGGATGGTACCCATCTGGGTGAGCGAGCCTATAGGTCGGCCACTGCCGCGACGGGCGTGCTCGACGCCGCTTATGAACGTCGAGGCGACGGCGCCGAGGCCGACGAGTAGGATACCGAGGCGGCCCTCCGCGGGCGGAATCGAATTGGGCTTGGGTTCGACGAAGTCTTTTGCTTCCAAGATGACACCTCTCTGGCGGGCGAGCGAGATGAGCGGCACTTGCCATTGGGCTGGCACGCGCCCTGTCTTCGCCCAGTGTTCGATGGTGCTCTGCCGCTTGCCGAGCAGGGCGGCCAGAGCGCTCTGGCCGCCGAAGCGCCTGATAATCCGCTCAGCGGCGTTCGCTTTTTCTTCCATGGCAGTTATCCTAACGAATTTTTCGTTAATGTGCAAGTGCGTACCCGAAAGAGGTAGAACAACCTATCCGCCACATGCCCAACCGATGCTGGCCCGCGCTCTATGACACGCCTTATGCCCCGCGCTTCGCTCTTCGCCGCCATCTGTTCTCCAACCTAACAAAAATGCCAGCCGGTCGTGCGAAAAGCAGGCGCTATCTTGACACCCATTCGTCCGTCACTGTAATAGTTTAATTGTAATTAAACTATCCCCTGGGAGGGTTCGATATGGCGATTGCCACCGGCGGCGCACCCCTGCGGGTGGACGCCGCGCCAGCCTACGACTTCCTGCACAGCATGACGCTGCTCGTTAATGCGCCACGAGCTGCGCGTCTACCTGCGGGAAGCCCATGGCGGCGGTGGCTGGCCGAGACGGAGGACGCGCTCGATCCGCTGGAACGGCGGCGGATGCGTCGCTGGTTTGGCGGGCCGCGGCCCCTGGGCGCCGCCTATGCGCTGCTGGCGGCGTCTCTTCCCCACGAGCGGACTGCCGATGCGCTGATTGCCGCGATAGCCGCTCTCTCGCCCGTGGACTTCGCGCGCTGGCTGGTGCTGGCCGTCGCTCAGGGCAACGATATCCCGCTGGATACACCTGGTCTGTTGCGCTTACAGGGTGACCTGCCCACCGCCGCGAGTTACATAGACCACCATCTGCGGCTAACCGGGCAGCGGCGCGACCAGCTAGCGCGGGCGCTTTCCGCGCCCGAAGCCGCCCGGCAGGAGTTGCTGAGCCTACTGCGGCGTCACGAGTCGGCCATGCGCGCTATCGAGCCAGCGGCACGAGATAACCGAGAGCGCGCGGCAGAGCGATTGCGGGCGCTGCTAACGCCTCCCGTCGCGCGTCCGCCCGCCTGGTTGCCGCGACGAGCTGATTTCTCGCGCTACTCATCGGTGGCGCTGGCGCCACTGGTCTTTCATTCCAGCAACGCAACGGCCTATTCCGCCAAATTGCCCGATACGTCTGGAGATGCTACCGACAGTAATCCGCTGCTGCTGCTGATTGGCGTCGAGCGCGTGCTGAGCGATGCGCCACGCCGCGGGCCGACCCTAGCCGCCCTGGCGCTGCTGGCGAATCCCGCCGACCACTGGACCCGCGTCTATGGCATGCTGGCCGATCCGACCCGCCTCCATATCCTCCGGCTGCTGGCGGAGCGGCCCCGCTTCGGCCAGGAAATCGCCACAGCGCTCGCGATCTCGCCCGTCATGGTCTCGCACCACATGGCGCTGCTGGCGAAATTCGGGCTGGTCACCATTGCACGCGCGGGCCAGCGGCTCTACTACCTGCTGAACAGCACGGCGCTCGCCAATCTCTTTGCGGCGGGCAGCCAGTTCATCCTTGAGCCAGGGACTATACCACAGGAAGGAGTTAGCGACGAGACAACCCAGCAACGTATAGGCGCGCAGAAGAAAGAGCAGATGACCATGACCAACACGACCAGCATGACCAGCTTTGCGCCCACCACCGCGACGCGCGTTCAGGGGATCGTGACCCAGGTTTTGGGCAATGTCGTAGATATCGCCTTCCCCGGCGATCACATGCCGGGGCTGTATAACGCCATCGAGACGGAGATGCCAGGGCAGGCCGAGCCGCTGACGCTGGAGGTCGAGCAGCTGCTGGGCAATAGCTCGGTGCGTTGCGTCGGCATGGGGCCGACGGACGGCATGATGCGCGGCCAAGTCGCCTGGGATACCGGCCGGACGATTGCCGTGCCGGTTGGCCCGAAGACGCTCGGCCGCATCTTCAATGTGCTTGGCGAGCCGATAGATGGGCTGCCCGCGCCCGCCGCGCCACGCTGGCCAATTCACCGGGCCGCGCCCAGCCTCGAAGAGCAGGCGACGAGCACCGAGGTGATGATGACCGGCGTCAAGGTGATCGATCTGCTGGCGCCGTTCACGCGCGGCGGCAAGATCGGCACGTTCGGAGGCGCGGGCACCGGCAAGACGATCATCATCAAGGAGCTAATCAAGAATATCGCGCTCGAATCACGTGGCTACTCGGTCTTCGTCGGCGTCGGCGAGCGCACCCGCGAGGGCAATGATCTCTACCATGAGATGAAGGAGGCAGGCGTTCTCGAAAGCGTCGCGATGGCGTTCGGCCAGATGAACGAGCCGCCGGGCGCGCGGCTGCGTGTGGCGCTCTCCGGCCTGACGATGGCGGAATACTTCCGCGACCAGGAGGGCCGCGACGTGCTGCTCTTCATCGACAATATCTTCCGCTTCACCCAGGCGGGCGCCGAAGTCTCCGCGCTGCTGGGCCGCATGCCGTCCGCCGTGGGCTACCAGCCGAATCTGGCGGAGGAGATGGGACAGCTCCAGGAGCGCATCACCTCCACCAAGAAGGGGTCGATCACCTCGATGCAGGCGATCTTCGTCCCCGCCGATGACTACACCGATCCCGCCCCGGCGACGACCTTCGCCCACCTCGACGCGACGATTGTGCTGGAGCGCGCGCTGGTGGACCGTGGCCTCTTCCCGGCGGTGGACCCGCTCGCCTCGACCAGCCGCATCCTCGACCCGCAGATTGTCGGCCAGGAGCACTATGATGTCGCCCAGGGCGTCAAGCGGCTCTTGCAGCGCTACAAAGACTTGCAAGACACCATCAGCATCCTGGGTGTGGACGAGTTGAGCGACGACGACAAATTGGCAGTCTCGCGGGCGCGCAAGACCGAACTCTTCCTCTCGCAGCCGATGCGTGTCGCCGAGGTCTTCACCGGGCGGCCAGGCGTCTATGTGCCGCTTGCGGAGACGATTCGCGGCTTCCGTGAGATTCTGGAGGGCAGGCACGACCACATCTCCGAGCTGTATTTCTACATGGCGGGAACGATTGACGACGTGATAGAACGGGCGCGCCAGGCCAACACTTGAGCACCGAAGCTAGCCAGGCGGCAGGTCGGAATCATCGCCCTCGATGGTCTCGATCAGCCACTGGCACCACGCGACGTAGCCGCGCTCGTACTCGATGCCGCGTAACAGCGTCGCGTAGGAGGCGAAGCGCGGCGCATGTAACCGCCGCAACTCGCCAGCCGTCGCGTTCGCTTGCATCGACGCGCGAATCGCCTTGTAGCGCGCCAGCCGCTCCTCATGCTGAGTCGCGTAGGTCTGGATAAGCCTCAGCGCTCCTTGCGGGTCGGCCAGCCAGAGCGAGAAGACCTTCAGCATGAACTCGTCGCGCTCCGGCGGTATGCGCATTGGCTCGGTGGCCCAGGCTGCCAGCGCGGCGCGCCCCGCATCGGTGATGTCATACACCTTTTTGTCGGGCCGCTCCTGCTGCTCGACAACGGTATGCGTGACGAACCCGGCCTGCTCCAGCCGCGCCAGCTCGGGGTAGATCTGGCTGCGGCGGGCATGCCAGAAGAAGCCGATGGGCTCCTCCATCTCGCGAATCAGGTCGTAGCCGGAGGCTGGCGCCCGCGCGAGCAGTCCGAGCAGGGCGTATGCGAGCGGTATCATCGTCTCCTCCTCCACGTCTGGCTTGACGAAGCGCAATCCCAATGCTACAGTCTCCATCATATATCAATATTGATATATGACAACGATGATACAGCATGGAGCGCATCCTATGATAGCAGACACGATGCCTGGAGGGCCAGAAGCGGAGGCCCGTTGGTCGCGACGGGACTTTCTCCGAGGGTCGTTCGGGGCGCTGGCGGCGAGCAGTGTGGTCGGTGGGCTGGTGGGGAGCCTGGCGGGCTGCGGTACCACCAGCTCGACGTTTGCTCCGCCACCCAGGACACCAACACCCGCGGCGCCGCTGGTCCCGTCGGGTCCCATCACAACTGGCAACGCAGCCGCTGTCAGGCGTCTTGCTACCTTGCAGCCGATGAATCATCGCGTGCGCGGGGTCGCGTGGTCGCCAGATGGGCGGCTCGTGGCCTCGGGCAGCAACCCAGAGGTGGCGCTCTGGGATGGCATGACCGGCAAGCGCCTCGCCACACTCAACGGCCACACCGGCCAGATCTACAGCATGGCCTGGTCGCCCGCCAGCAAGCTGCTGGCATCCGCCGCGGATGACGGCACGGTGCGGCTCTGGGATACGCAAGCGGGGCGCGCGGTCCAGACGCTGAAGACGACTTCCAATGCGTCGTTCCTGAGTCTCGCCTGGTCGCCCGATGGCAGTCTGGTCGTGGCGGGCACGCCCGATGGCGATGTGGTGCGCTGGAACGCGCAGACGGGGGCGCAGCTTGCGACATGGAGCGGTCCGGCGCGGCAAGAGGGTCACGGCGGCGAGTTTCCCTTCGCTGCCTGGGGCGTCGCCTGGTCGCCTGATGGACGCCACATCGTCTCGACCCGCTACGACGATCTTGTTCTGCTGTGGGATGTCGCCACCGGCAGAAGCCAGGTGATCCCCAAGACGGATACGCAGCCAAACACCGTCGCCTGGTCGCCGAATGGCCGCCAGTTCGCCGTGACCGACGACCAGGGCAAGGTCATCCTCTGGAATGGCGCGAACGGGGCGCGCGGCAAGACCTTCGAGGGTCACGATGGCGACGGCTGGGCCTATGGCCTGACCTGGTCGCCCGATGGCAGTCTGGTGGCCTCGTCGCGCCATTCTGGCCTCGTACAGCTCTGGGATGCGCAGACCGGCAAAGAGCTTGTGGCGCTCAACGGGCATCTCAACGCGGCCTGGGCGCTGGCATGGTCTTCGGATGGGCTGCGACTTGCCTCGGCGAGCGACGACGGCAGCGTCTGCCTCTGGGGCGTGGTCTAATCGGCGGCAGCTGCACACTCCCAGCCACGTCGCGTCAGCAGCGTGCGGGCGATGTCTTCAGGGACGGTCGTCCGCATCGGTCAACATGCGCCTCAAATTGACAGCACAATGGCGCCCTCGTATAAGTGTTTGCAGACAAGATGCTCAGAGCGGCCAGGGGGGCAGCCATGCGTGACCTCGTGGATACCTGTGTCGAGCCAGCGCTACGTACCTACCCGCGCAGTGTGTTGGTAATCGGCATCATCTGCCGGGGCCAGCAACACGTCTTCGGCTACGGACCCGTCGGCGCCGAGTGGCACGGCGCGCCAGTTGGAGATACGCTCTTCGAGATTGGCTCGGTGACCAAAGTCTTCACGTCGGCGCTCCTTGCGACCTGCGTGCAAAAGGGTCTCGTGCGACTCGATGATCCGGCGTCGTCCTACTTACCGCCCCAGGCGCATCTTCCCGATGAGGTGACTCTGCTGGCGCTGGCGACGCATACGTCGGGGCTGCCCCGCCTGCCCGGCAACATCTGGCGGTCGTGGCTGCGCCATCCGCGCAATCCGTACGCCGCCTACACTGAACCGCTCCTCTATGCGGCCCTTAACGCCTACAAGCCGCGGCGTCCCGCAGCTGGAACCTTTCAGTACTCGAACCTTGGCGGCGGTCTGCTGGGCTACCTCCTCGCTCGCGCGCATGCCCTGCCCTATGCGGATGCTCTCCAGCGCGAGGTCTGCGGACCCCTTGGGCTTACCGAGACGTGGATTCACGTGCCACCCGAGCATAGTCAACAACTGGCTCCGCCGCGCTCGGCGCGAGGACGGCTCACATCTGGCTGGGATGCGCCCGTCCTCGCAGGCGCCGGAGCGCTGCGTTCGACGGCCCGTGACCTGTTGCGCTTCCTCGATGCCAATCTCGGCGACGCTCCCCCTGACCTGGCGGAGCCATTAGAGATCTGTCAAACAATCCGCGCGGAGGCGCCCGCCCCTATGTGTGGCGTGGGGCTTGGCTGGATGGTGAGCCGCTGGTCGGCGGATGACGACACCACACTGCTGCACTGGCATGATGGCGCGACCGGTGGCTACAGCTCGTTTCTCGGCATGGTCCGCAGTCAGGGGGTGGGGGTTGTCGTGCTAACCAACCACGGCCCCGACTCCTACCGACGCCGCAACTGGCCGCGCTCGCCTGGAGCGCTTGGCATCGAGTTGCTTCGCGCTCTATGCCGGTGATGGTGGTCGTTCTGCTGACATACAGCGTCCCGGCCCAGTGTCACGACATGTCCTTGCCGCCACAGGTGCTGTTCGGGCATACAGTGCGGTGTATTATCGATATGCCAGGAGAAAGGCGCATAAACTCGGGAGAACAGACTACAACTCAGGAAACGTATCTCTGGTCGGAGTTAGAGCGCCGCCGTCCGGGAATGGGCTACCGCGGATAACAAACCCATTGGGAACCGGGCATCTGAACTGAGGATATCAATTAAGAAGCGCGATATAATTCGCCAATATGCGTCAGATGCGAGAGGTCTCCGTCGCGTAGCCGTCGAATAGCATCGTCGATCACTGCCTGTGCGGGTGGATCAAACCAGTGTTCCGCGCAATAGCTACAGACATTGGCCTCTACCGTGACTTCCACCGCATTCGCGCCAACACGCAAGGTCTCTACGACGCGCGCGGGTGAGAGTGTGCCAACACCACAGCGTGGGCAGGTCAATCCATCAACATGCAAATGATTCATACCATGCATATTCACGGTACGGCTCGTTTCTTGAAATCCGATGACCATTTTCCGGCATGTTTCGCGCCACCAGGACGATAACAGGTGATGAGAAATGCTAACGAAGCATACCCCCGCTGTTGAGCCGCGCGCAAGCTTGGGAATGCAATGACGGCATGCTCGGCGCTGCCACGTACCTCGCAGTATAGCAAACAACTTGGCCCACGCGGATCGGTCGGATATTCTTCAATCACCTGAGCGGTATTGCTCAGAATCGCAGCCCATAAATCAGCCAACGTCAGGCCATCAGCCGCGGCTTCGGTCGCCGCATGGCTGCCTGCCAACATGTGCCCGGAGCGAATTGCATCCCTTATATCCTGCACATCCATACT
The DNA here is from genome assembly GCA_036557205.1 of Ktedonobacterales bacterium. Lineage (GTDB taxonomy): Bacteria > Chloroflexota > Ktedonobacteria > Ktedonobacterales > JADMIN01 > DAHUXT01. The sequence goes on from DATBIB010000082.1 coordinate 30,837, forward strand.
AGTTGGCAGATAACTCCTCTCAATACATCAGGCGTGGATACCCCGCCATTGGTGAGCAAAATCTCCCTGCTAGTGTACCACGTTGTTAGTCTGCTGGCTCCAGAATTGACGACGACTCGACTGTTTCGCCTGCCGCGACCGCGCCCTCAGCCACCGTATCCGCCTGATCTTCCTGCCCGTGGATGTAGCGCTTGCCACGGAAGTAAGAGGCGATGGCCGCGACGATGCACATACCCGCCGCGATGTAGAAGACGGCGTGCAGGCCCACCATAAACGGCGAGGCGATCAGGTTGGGGAAGAACTCCTTGCTGAGCAGCGCCGCCTGGCTGGATGCTGGCAGCGCGTGCAGCGCCGAGGATGGCAGCAGCGTGCCCATCGGGTTATAGCCAAGGAAGGCGGCGAAGAGCGCGGCGGTCGGCGGCAGATGCGAGATCGTGGTGGAGAGCGGCGCCGGGAGTCCAGCCCGCGAGAGGCCGTTGTAAAGTGACGATGGCAGCGCCGCCGCCAGCCCGGCCGTCACAATGCTGAAGAAGACGCCGATGCTCAGCAGCGACGCCGCATTCTGGAAGGTCGCGCGCATCCCCGAGGCCACGCCGCGATGCTCCGCCGGAACGCTGTTCATGATCGCGGTGGTATTGGGCGCGGCGAACATACCCAGGCCGAGGCCGAGCAGCAGCAGCAGCGGCGCGAAGACGGCATAGGAGAAGTCTGCTGGCAGAGCCGTCAGCCCCAGGAAGCCGATAGCAGTCAACACCATGCCAAGCGTCGCGAAGAAGCGCGAGCCGAAGCGGTCGGAGAGGATGCCGCTGATTGGCCCCATGACGATGAAGCCCACCATCAGCGGAATCATGTAGATGCCCGCCCAGAGCGGCGTTACCTCGAAGCTGTAGCCGTGCAGTGGCAGCCAGATGCCTTGCAGCCAGATGACGATCATGAACTGCAAGCCGCCCTGTGCCAGCGCCGAGAGAAAGACACTCAGGTTGCCGAACGAGAACATGCGAATGCGGAACAACTCCAGCCGGAACATCGGGTGGTCGCTATGCAGCTCGATCCAGATAAAGAGCAGGAGCAGCAGAATGCCCACCACAATCGCCGCGATGACGCCGGGATTGCCCCAGCCCATCGGCGAGTCGCCATACGGCTCGATACCATAGGTGATGCCGAGCAGCAGAATTGTCAGTCCCAGCGCGAAGGTCACGTTGCCTGGCCAGTCTATCCGCTGGCCGCCGCGAATCGTCGCCGTCTCGCGCAGCATCAGGAAGGCCCACACGGTGCCAAAGATGCCAATTGGCACGCTAATCAGGAAGACCATGCGCCAGTTGATCGTGGCAAGGATGCCACCGAGAATCAGCCCGGCCAGTGAGCCGACGATGGCGGCCACCTGGTTGATGCCCATCGCCATGCCGCGCTGGCGCGCCGGAAAAGCGTCAATCAAAATGGCGGTGCTATTGGCGAAGAGGAAACCCGCGCCGACGCCCTGCACCAGCCGGAAGATAATCATCTCCAGCGCGCCATTATTCCCCTGGCTGGGCGTCAGAAAGAGCAGGATACTACCAAGCGTAAAGACGGCGAAGCCCAGATTGTAGAGCTTGACGCGGCCAAAGATGTCGGAGATGCGTCCGAAGGTGACGAGCAGCGTCGCGGTGACGACCATGTACCCGAGCAGCAGCCAGAGAAAATAATTGGTCTCGCCGGGCGCCAGCGGATTGATGCCGATGCCAGTGAAGATGGCGGGCATGGCAATCAGAATGATGCTGGAGTTGACCGTCGCCATCAGCACGCCGAGAGTGGTATTGGAGAGGGCAATCCATTTGTAATTCTTCCCCAACGGCCTCTCTTGGCGTCGCACGCGCGCTATACCTGCCGTATCCCGCGCGCCGTTGCTCCTCGATGTTCGTTCAACCGACATGGCGATGAGTGCTCTCTTCCCCAAAATATGGAAGTCGTGCCGGGATGGTGGCACGACAGCGGGAGTCCTTGCGGTGGGCCTCTGGGGTCCAACATCCAGTATAGTATGACGTTGCCGTTTACGTCAATGTTGATATCATGCGACTCGCTCAACCCCCAGCATGGCGATACGCATTACTACCTATTATTGGATTGACGATAAGGCGTAGTGCCGCTATACTAACGCGGTTGATACGTCCGCACGTGGTGAGCGGGTTGCTCGCTCGTGCCATAGAGGAGGAAGACTCATGCGCGGTGGTGGCTTCGGGCTTGTTATTGTTGCTTTTCTATTTGCTATTTTTGTCGTGGTGAACAAATGGGTGGTCCGGCTCACTCCTGTTCACACCAACCGATACATCATCATTGTCGGAGCAGTCGTGGGAATCGTTGGCCTGATAATGGTGTTCTTGAGCATGCGCGGCAGCGCCAGTAGCAAAGCCAGTTAACTGCCTGGCTGCTCATTGCAGGCGAGTCACGTGAAGCAGGGCATTTACCTCACACCCAGGGGTGCGTGCTGGTCTCGGTGAGACTGGCCGCACCCCTCGCGTATACGCTCTATTCCTACATCTCCTGTTTCCCTGCCCGTGCCAGACAACGAGCCGTTGTGCGATAATGTCCAGCGACGAGACCAGTTTTCTGTAGCGCCGCGCATTGGGCAGGAGGAGGCGATATGCCGCTCGCAGGCAATCTGCGCCAGGCGTCCCTGCTCCATATCCTCAGATCGATTGCCCTCGAACAGCGCGATGGCTGCTTGACGCTGACACGTGGCCATCTGCGCGCCGAGATTTATTTTCGGCGCGGCCAGTGGCTCGCGGCGGAGCGCGTGCCGGTGGGTCCGCCGCTGACCGAGCAGTTCGTCGCGATGGGCTACATGTCGCCAGTCCAGATCGAGGAAGTGATTCTGGTGCCCTTCGATGAGGCCGCCGTGCTGCCCGACGGACAGATCGTTCAGGCGCTGATGGCTGACGGACTGCTGACACGCGAACAACTGCACTATTGGGCAATGAGCGACTCCATCGCGCTCGTCAACGCGGTTGCTGGCTGGCCCGACGGCGATTTCTCCTTTGTCGATGGCATCCATCCGCCGCAGGAGCTGGTGCTGGTGCCGATGCCGATAGAGAACATCGTGGCATCGCTTGGGTCGCCCGATCAGCCTTCCGCCGCGCAGCACACAGGCCAGAACCCCTCCAGCATCGCGCTACGCCCAGATACAGTGCTGACCTTCGCCGAGATCCCGGACACGGGCCAGACGGTGGAAATCTCGCAGGAGGAGTGGATGGTGCTGGCGCAGATAGACGGCGCGAATCCGCTCGGCGTGATCGCGGCGACGCTACAGATGGACGCGCGGCGGCTGGTGGATATTGCCCATCACCTGCTGAGCCGTGGCCTGCTCGCGCCAGCCGCGCCAATATCCCCCTATGGCTGACCTCACCCCCAGCCCCTCTCCTACGAGGAGAGGGGAGTCAGACTAGAGCACCGGTGAATTTCCGCGGCAGAGGTTACGCCTCAACTTCCCAGGGCAGCGCGTCGTTGAGCAGCAGCGCCGGGACCATCTCGCCTTCAGCGACGATACCCTCGCCCTCCGCGATTACCAGATAGGCGGAGGCCCCCTGGAGCGACGAGATCAGATGAGAGTCCTGGGCGCCCGTCTGGCGCGCTTCGAGGATGCCCTCGCGCGATGAGAGCCGGACGCGCACGAAGTGGCGGCGGTCGCCTCGTTCGATAGAACTCCTGGTCAGCCGCGCCTGAACCATGGGCCGCTCGATCTGGGCGCAGCCGAGCAGCTGGCGGATAGCGGGCCGCCCGAAGAGCTCGAATGTGACGGCGGCGGAGGCGGGATTGCCGGGCAGCCCCAGCAGCGGCGTCTTGCCGAGCAGACCGAAGGCCAGCGGCTTGCCCGGTTTCATCCGCACCCGCCAGAAATCGATATTGCCCTGCTCCGCCAGAATCTGCTTGACGAGGTCATAGTCGCCGACGGAGACGCCCCCTGAGGTCAGGATGAGGTCGGCGGTTCGCGCCTGATCGAGCTTCGCGCGGATCTCCTCGGCGCGGTCACGCGCGATGCCGAGCGGAATTGGCTCTCCCCCGGCGCGCAGCACCGCCGCGATCAGATAGGGTGAGTTGGACTCGCGAATCTGGCCGGGCTGGGGCGTCTCGCCGAGCGGGGCAAGCTCGTCGCCGGTCGCGAGAATGGCGACCCGCGGGCGGCGCGTCACCGTCACCGGATGGATACCCGCCGCCGCCAGTAGCGCAATCTCCGCCGGGCCAAGCTGCGTGCCCGCGGCAACCAGGCGCATACCGGGACGAATATCGCCACCCGCTGGCCGGGTATTGGTGTCTGTGGCAACCACCTGGCGCACCGTCACCACGCCATCGGCAACCTCGGTAAGCTCCTGCTGGAGCACCGCATCGGCGCCGTCGGGGACAGGCGCTCCCGTCAGAATGCGCACCGCCTCACCTGGCGCCACGACGCCCGCGTAGACGCGCCCGGCGGGAACCTCGCCCGCCAGCCGCAGCGAGACTGGCGTCTCAGGGGTGGCGCGCTGGGTATCTTCCGCGCGCAGGGCATAGCCATCCATCGCCGAGTTGATGAATGGCGGCGTCTCGTCGTGCGCGATGGCGTCCTCGGCCAGAATGCGGTCGAGCGCCGTGGTGAGTGGAATCGCCTCGGCGGATAGCGGCGTGTGTGGCGCGATAGCCGCCAGGATGCGCGCGCGCGCTTCTTCTACAGTCAGCATGGCCTTGTCTTTCTCGCGAGGAGTTTCAGCGTCCACCAAAATACTATACCGCGCCGGAAGGAAGCTCCCCAGGCGTCAGGCATCAAGCGTCAGGCGCTATAGACCGCGAAGTTGGCGAACGTCGCCTCGACGCCGTCGTCGGGGGTCAGCACGCCCGCGCGCCCGGTCAGCGCTACGCCGCCAGGAACTGGCGTCTGGAAGAGAAACGCGCCGTTGGCGAAGAGGGTCAGCATCTTCGCGGTGGGGTCCACCAGCACGGCAAGCGTGTTGCTCTGTCCGTCGCCAGTCTTGAGCGATGGAACGAGGCCGCCGTTGATGAAGACCAGTCCCGTCTCTGGCTGCTGCAACCAGATCTCCCAGCGTCCACCGGACGTGACCAGGAAGGAGTAATAGGTGTCGCCCTTCTGCGCCGTCGAGGCGAGGAAGCGCATCCCCGCGTGATCGCCCGCCGCGCCCTTGACCAACGAGACATCGACGCTGGCCACGTACGCGCCTTTCGGCATCGGCGCGCTGGTGGGCATGTCGGCGAAGAGCGGCGTCTTTGCGGCGTTGAGCAGGTGCAGCCGGTGGTCCGTGCCGAAAAAGATGCTCTTGCCGTTGACTGTCCACGCCGCTGGACTGCCCGTGAGCGTGTCCAGGTAGACAGGCTTGCTCCCGAGCGCGGCGCGCAGCTGCGACTCCGCCTGGCTCTGCGCATCGGGCGATGGGCTGATCCTGACGATGGGCGTGTTGCTGGCGCCCGCGGCGCTGGAAGGATCGAGGCGCGCGCGCAGATTGCCGATGCCGGTGATGAGGAGCAGAACAGCGACCACGCCGACGAGCAGCAGCCCCGTGATGAGTGTCGCCCGGCGGCGGAGTGTGCTCGGCGCATCATCATCCTCATCCCAGGATTCGGCGACCTTTGGTCCCTCAGACACATGCAGCAGGCGCTGAATCCGCGAGCGCTGTGGCGCATTGGCGACAACTGGTCGTCTGCCGCTTCGGGCTGGAGCAGCCGAGAAGCTCATCTGCGCGAGGGTCCGTTTTGTCGGCCTCTCAGGCATATACCCATCGGGGTCCACGGATGCGCCTCTGGCTGGCGATGCGATGCTTCCCCCGCCGGGCACGGCGTCACTTGTCGACAAAGCCTCATCGAGCGCGCGGGCAAATTCGACGGCATTGACAAATCGCTGACGTGGCAGCGGCGCCAGCGCATGGAGCAGCACGGCGTCCAGCCCGTCTTCAAGCGCTGGATTGAGCCGCGAGGGTGGGATGATTGCCCGGGGAGAATTGCCGCTCATGATCCGCTGCGCCTCAGCCGAGACCGGCCGGATACCTGTCAGCAGATAATAGGCGAGCGCGGCGAGGCTGTACTGGTCGGATGCGGGCGTCGGGTCACCCTGGAGCTGCTCCGGCGCGACCCACGCAAGCTGCTCGACGGCCCATTCCGGCGGCACCGGCCCTGGATGGAGCAGCGAAGCGATGGCGGCCTGGGCGAGAAAGGCATGGCCAAAATCGCTGATGGCGACAATCGGCGAGCCGTCGGCGGCGGTACGCATGAACAGGTTGGTCGGCTTGAGGTCGCCGTGCGTCAGTCCCTGCGCGTGGATATCGGCCAGGGTGCTGGCGACCTGCGCGATGATGCTGGTGACGACGGCGGGGCGTAATGGCAGCGTCACGCTGGACTGGCTGCTGTTGAGTGTATCGCCGAGGGAGCCGCCATGGGCATACGCCATCACGATGGCGAGGTCATTGCCTTCGATGGCGTTGTTATAGCACGGCAGAATGTGGGGATGCTTCAGCGACGCCGCCCGCTGTGTCTGGCGCATCAGCTCCTGCGCGACCGGCTCGCTCCGGGCATCGCGAAACACCTTGACGGCGACCTGCCCAGCCACAGGCCCATCGAGCGGCGACTCCGCAAGGTAGACCTCGCCTGCTCCGCCGCGTCCTAGCAGTCGTAACAGCCGATAGCCATCGAAGGAGGCGCCTTCCAGTGTCACATCATCCTCCGCCTGTTTTCGTGTTCGTCAGGCGCGCAACCCAACCATCGACGCGGGCGCTCGCGCAACGCCAGTATCAAATACCGCCCGTCAGGACGTCAAGCGGCAGGGACGATGCGCCTAGGAGGCGCGGCCCCCTCCCCTAACCCCTCCCAATAGGGAGAGGGGAACCAGATTCGCCAACTGACCCAGCGCGTGAACGCGCGGCTAAGGGCTGCGCTACGCCGCAAAGCCTGCCTGCGCAGGCTCCAGAAATGAATGGCAAATTCGCCGCTATCTTGAGGCCGCGAAGGCGGCCTTTGTGCCCGGAGGCCCATAGGCGCGGCTTTAGCCGCAAGCCGTGGTGGCTGTTATACTGTAGCTACGGCGTCTGCCGCCAGCATCTATCAGCCATCATCTGCTCGACACACAATATCAAGGAGCCAGCCGTGGAACTCTCGCGCCGCCTGCAAAGCCTGCCACCGTATCACTTTGCCGCCTATGCCCGCAAGATCGCCGAGAAGCGCGCCGCGGGTGTGGATGTCATCAGCCTCTCGATGGGCGACCCCGACCTGCCGACGCCGCCCGAGGCGCTCGATGCGCTGACCACCGCCGCGCACGATCCGGCCAACCAGCGCTATCCCGAATACGCGGGCATGCCCGAGCTGCGCCAGGCGTACGCCGACTGGTTTGGCCGCCGCTTCGGCGTCACGCTCGATCCCGCGCGCGAGGTGCTGCCGCTGATTGGCTCGAAAGAGGGGCTGGCGCACCTGCCCGCTGTCGTCATGAACGAGGGTGATGTCGCGTTGCTGCCCAACCCAAACTATCCGGTGGCGGCGACGGCGGTGGCGCTGATCGGCGGAGTTGTCCATGAGCTGCCGCTCTCCGAGGAGAACGGCTGGCTGCCTGACCTGGGCAGCATCCCCGCAGAGACGCTCAGCCGCGCCCGCACGCTCTGGCTGAACTATCCCAACAACCCGACGGGAGCTACCGCGCCGCGCGCCTTCTTCGAGGAGGCGGTGCGCTTTGCCCGCGAGCATGGCTTACTGCTGATCCATGATATGGCCTACGCCGAGGTCTGTTTCGACGGCGCGCGTCCGGCGAGCGTGCTCGAGATTGACGGCGCGAAAGACGTGGCCGTCGAGTTGCACTCGCTCTCAAAGGCGTACAACATGGCGGGCTTTCGCATCGGCGCGCTGGTCGGCAACGCCACCGTCGTGGATGGACTGCTACGGCTCAAGAGCAACATCGATACGGGCATCTTCAAGCCGATTCAGATTGCGGCGATTCGCGCGCTTGCCCTGCCGCCGGAGTGGGTGGCCGAGCGCAACGCCATCTACCAGCGGCGGCGTGATCGCGTCGTGGCCGCGTGCCAGCGCATCGGCCTGCGGGTGGCGACACCGGAGGCGGGCCTCTACGTCTGGCCGCGCATCCCGGCGGGCCGCACCTCCACCGAGTTCGCCTTCGATCTGCTCGATCACGCGGGTATCGCCGTCACCCCCGGCACGAACTTCGGCTCGAACGGCGAGGGCTACGTGCGCATCTCGCTCACCGTCTCCGACGACCGGCTGGACGAGGCGATGGCCCGCCTGGAGCAGAATATCGCGGCACGGGCGTAAGCAGGCAATCCGAGTGTCGAATAGTGCTCAGTTTCACGTCGCGTAATTGATTAAGGACGGTGATGACGATGATTTTGAGGTACTATTTGACCTGCGCTAATTGCCACAAGGTGGTGCTTTTTCGCATTGGTATATCTAATGAAGATAGGGAACCGTTTTCTTTTGAATGCGAAAACTGCTCACAGCCTATAAGTGGTGCTCTGGTATTAGACCAAGAGAACGTCCAAATAATAGATTTGGAGCTCAAAGGGGCTACTTTCGCTGACTCACAAGACCTGGATCAGGAATTCGATCAGGAGGTTAACTACCATCCTGCTTACGCCCATGAGGATCTCCATGTAGATGGCGCTTTCATCTCGCCATTTCTTCAAGCAGTACAGAGTCATGAAGAAGATGCTCTTGAGTTGGTAAACAGGCTCGGTCTTCTGGCTTATGCCGAGCATAGCATTTGGGATGATGTAAAGAGGATAGTGCGTAATTACATCGCTGAGGACTGGGATCAATTTCAACGCGGTGTTCGCAAATTCATACCGGATGGCCAACCAGTTGAGTTACCTATTGATCGCAATCGGGCACTCTATCAGGTACTTGAACTTGCGATGTCACCATTTGTAACGTCGCTCGCATGGTCGTCGCTTATCGTTGATCTCAGTCGCTACGTGCTGACTCTCCAGTCGAGTCATCCTTCTTCCCTCCGCGTATTCCTATCTGAGGCTGAGAAACTAGGCTACCTTAAGGCTGCCCAGCAAGATGCATTGAACCTCACTATTCGCTTTTTTGATCTGATATCAGAGTTCAAACCTATAGTGGCATATTGGGATCCTGAGAATCCCGACGCGGATTTATCTCGACGATTAAAGACCGGCAAAACCGCTTTTCACCAGGTGAAAGCACTGTATGTTGACGCTTACGAATTCATTTCGCGGGCACTTACTCTGATAATGGGCTTGATCAACATACATCATCGAAATGATCATAATGCGTTTCCCCCTCACCCGCAACTCAAAAATAGATTCCAACCGTCCAGTATGGAAGGCTTTCAGCAGCTATCAAACGCTCCGAAAGTTGAACTGCTCGATGAAGAGCCGCTGATTCGCGATTGGCTAACCAAAGCGATTGATCCGCAGCTTCGGAATGCTATTGGTCACAATACAGTGAAATATGATTCAAAAACGGGCGACATCAGCTACCCGCTTGATAAAGCAGGCGCCAAAGTCAAGACTATCACCTATGGAAAGTTCTTGAACCTTGCAATGCGCGCTATGGTGCGTGTACACCAACTTAACCACCTAATCAAAATCCTGTATGTAGCGATATACCTTCCAATCACGAATAGTGCAGCTAGCTGACCGTCCCTGGCGGCTGGCCAGGGCATACCATCGCGACGAGGGCGTAATTACCCCTACATCGGGGAGGGGTCTATGTCGCGCCTAGTAGCTATCTGGCCTGTTTCAGCGCCTGGTCGAAGTCGGCGATGATGTCGGGCAGGTCTTCCAGGCCGATTGCCACGCGGATCAGCCCATCGGTGACGCCCGACTTCGCGCGGTCTTCGGCGCTCAGGCCGCTATGCGAGATCGAGGCGGGATGCGAGACCAGCGTATCGGCGTCGCCCAGGCTGGCCGAGCGCAGCGCCATCTTCATCCCATTGAGCACGCGATAGGCTGCTGGTTTGCCGCCCGCGACCTCGAAGCTGAGCACGCCGCCGAAACCGGGCATCCGCGCCTTCGCCAGCGCGTGCTGCGGGTGCGATTCGAGGCCAGGATAGTGGACGCGCGTGACGCCCGGCTGCTCTTGCAGGAAGCGCGCAAGACCCAGCGCGTTGGCGCAGTGGCGCTCCATCCGCAGCGAGAGCGTCTTGAGGCCGCGCAGCATCAGCCATGCCTCCAATGGTCCGGCGCAGGCGCCGAAGTCTACACGCATGGTGTGCGCCTTATGAACGAGCGCGTGATTCCCGGCGACGACTCCGGCGATCAGGTCGCCGTGGCCGCCGATGTATTTGGTCGCGCTATGCGCCACCAGATCAGCGCCATCTTCGAGTGGGCGGGCGAGATACGGGCTGGTGAACGTGCTATCGACCGCCAAGAGCGCGCCATGGGCGTGGGCCATCTCCGCCAGCGCGCGAATGTCGAGCACCGACGTGGTGGGGTTGCTGATCGTCTCCGCCCAGATCAGCTTCGTCTCGGGGCGAATCGCCCGCTCGAACGCCGCGAGGTCGGTGGCGTCGGCAAAGGTGTGGCTGATCTTGAAGCGCGGCAGTGTGCGGGTCAGCAGGCTGTAGGTGCCGCCATAGATCTGCTCGGTCGCCAGGATGTGCTGGCCGCTCTTCACCACCGCGAGAATCGCCGCCGCGACCGCGCCAATGCCTGAGGCGAAGCTCGTGGCGGCCTCGGCGCTCTCCAGGCTGGCGATGGTCTGCTCTAGCGCGTCGGTGGTTGGGTTGGCGGTGCGGCTATAGGCGTAGCCCGGCTCTCTGCCTGTCGCGACGCTCTCCTGGTCCTCGGCGGTCTCGAAGGCGAAGCTCGATGTCTGGAAGAGCGGGAAGGCGATGGGCTGGCCTTTGCCGCCGCCGTGATAGTGGACCGTGTGAATCGCCCGCGTCGAGAATCCGCGCTCGTCTGCCATGGTTGCGCCCCCTGTTGCACTTGCCGTTCGTGTCCGTGGCATGTTTGATAGCCATCTGCCATCGCTCTACCCTCAGTGTAGCAGGTTGGAGTAATCGCAGGGGCAGCGGTCGCAACACTTCTCACGGCAGACGTGTTGCCAGAGGTGGTGCAGCCCCTGCTGCGCCAGCGCGCCCCGTGGCAGACGCGCGAGACCGAGCGTACGCGCCATCTCGCGAACGATCTGGTTCGAGGGTAGCCCTGGCCACGTTTGATAGACTGCTTCCGCCCGGCTGGCCAGCGCGCTATCGTCAGTAATCGCCGCGATGCCCGCCGCGAATGGCAGCGCGACGTTGACCGCGACGATGGCAGCGCGCCCCGGCGAGACCGCGCCTTTCTCCGCGACGCGCAGCGCCGCGAGCAGCGCCCGAACCGCCTGGCGTGGCTCCCCTGAGCGGATGACAGGCTCGATAGCCGCCCACGGACCATCGCGCCACCAGCGCACATACCACGCCAGCAACCCGCGCGCCCGCAGCCGTTCGATGCTGGGGAGCGGCGCATAGTCCAGCGAGGTTGGAGGCGCTTCGAGCAGCGTATTAGCAAACCGCCGCAGCGCCGCGCGGTCGCGCCCGTAGCCTAGCGCCTCGGCCAGCGCCAGCCAGAGGATGCGGTTTGGGCTATCCCAGCTATCTTCAGCCAATCCCGTAGACGCCCGCAATGCATCTTCCAGCCGCGTGGCATGTTCGGCGAAGCGCGCCATCCCGGCGGCATGCAATTTCTCGGCAAGCAGAGTCGCGTTGCCCGGTGTGGCGATTCCGGCGCAGGGCCAGCGCCAGAGCGTCTCTGCTACGAGCGGCTGCGTCTCACCCAGAACGACCAGTGGTACGGCGCGCCCGCTGGCAAGCGGCGTCTCCGCCGGGTCGCGCGCGTTGCGTCTGAGCACGACATGGAGCGCCAGCCCGTTGTAGCGTGGATCGCTGGCGTGGCCGTGGGCATGCCATCCGGCGGGGCGAAGGTGCAGCTCGATATCGCCGTAGATGTGGCTGCCGTCGGGACGGGCCAGCACCGCGTCGCGAAAGTCTGGGCCAGCGCCACCGCCGCGCCTGCCTTCGAAGATCACGCGAAACGTCTCGCCGCCCTCGCTCCGCAACCTCGCCCCGCGCCACACGCCCGCCGACCAGCGCGCCGCCAGCTCAGCCTCGCGAGTGTGGGTGGTTGTGGGCATGGCCTGTGCTCCTCCATAACCCTGGCGCGTAAATGCGGCTAAGGGCCATGCTCTCGCATGGCAGCAAAGCCTGCCTTCGCAGGCTCAGAATATATCTGCGCTGTAACGAGGCCGCGCAGGCGGCCTTTGCGGCGGAGCCCATAGGCGCGGCTTCAGCCGCCAGCCATCATGTCCCCATCCATGACAAGTTGTCTTCCTCGTCGCGAAAAGCGGAAATCCGGTCGAAAAGCAGCCGATTGATTGAAGCGAGCGCCGCCGCGGTGCTATGCTCGGCTGAGGTGCAGCTACGTTCTATCGGGCTGCTCCCCAACCGCATCGCCTTCAAAGTCGAGGGAGGATATCGCACTATGGCTGTGCTTGAGAGCCGGATAGATCGCAGCGCCCCGGAATATCAGGAGAATCGCGCCTACTTCGCCGGGCTGGTCGAGGAACTGCGCCTGCGCACCGAACACGTGCGCCAGGGCGGCGGCGAACGCGCCATCGCCAAACATCGCGCCCGCAATAAGCTGCTGGCCCGCGAGCGGATCGAGCTGCTCTGTGACCCCGAGACGCCGTTTCTGGAGTTCAATCCGCTGGCGGCGAACGGCATGTACCACGATGAGGCGCCCTCGGCGGGCATCGTGACCGGCATCGGCGTCGTCGAGGGGCAGGAGTGCGTCATCGTCGCCAACGACGCGACGGTCAAGGGTGGCACCTACTTCCCGATGACCGTCAAGAAGCATCTGCGCGCGCAGGAGATCGGCGAGCAGAACCACCTACCTTGCATCTATCTGGTAGACTCCGGCGGAGCGTTTCTGCCGCTCCAGGCCGATGTCTTCCCCGACCGCGAACACTTTGGCCGCATCTTCTACAATCAGGCGCAGATGTCGGCCAAGCGCATCCCGCAGGTCGCGGCGGTGTTGGGGTCGTGCACGGCGGGCGGCGCGTATATTCCCGCCATGAGCGATGAGACGGTGATCGTGCGCGGCAACGGCACGATCTTTCTGGCTGGCCCTCCACTGGTGAAGGCCGCCACCGGCGAGGAGGTCTCCGCCGAAGATCTTGGCGGCGCGGACGTACACAGCCGCAAGTCCGGTGTCACCGACCACTACGCGCTCAACGACGAGCACGCGCTGGCCATCGTCCGCGAGATCGTCGCCAACCTCAACCGCCGCAAGGACTATCCCTGGGACGTGTTGCCGCCGGAGCCGCCGAAAGCCGACCCGAACGACTTGTACGGCATCGTGCCGAGCGATCCGCGCAAGAGCTTCGACGTGCGCGAGATCATCGCCCGGCTCGTGGACGGCAGCCGCTTCCACGAGTTCAAGGCGCTCTATGGCACGACACTGGTCTGTGGCTTCGCCCGGCTGATGGGCTATCCCGTCGGCATCATCGCCAACAACGGCATCCTCTTCTCCGAGAGCGCGCTCAAGGCGACGCATTTCATCGAGCTCTGCTGCCAGCGCAAGACGCCGCTGATTTTCCTGCAAAACATCACCGGCTTCATGGTGGGCAGGCAGTATGAGGCGGGCGGCATCGCCAAGGATGGCGCGAAGATGGTGATGGCGGTCGCCAACGCCAATGTGCCGAAGTTCACCGTGATTATCGGCGGCTCGTTCGGCGCGGGCAACTATGGCATGTGCGGGCGGGCGTATGGACCGCGCCAATTGTGGATGTGGCCGAACGCGCGCATCTCGGTGATGGGCGGCGAGCAGGCGGCCAGCACGCTGCTGACGGTGCGAATGGAGGGGCTGGCAGCGCGCGGCCAGACGATGACGGCGGAGGAGCAAGAGGCGTTCAAAGCGCCGACGCTGACGAAATATGAGGAGGAGGGCAACCCGTATTACAGCACGGCGCGGCTCTGGGACGACGGCATCCTCGATCCGCTGGACACGCGGACGACGCTGGCGCTGGGCATCGCCGCCGCGCTCAACGCGCCGATCCCCGAGACGCAGTTCGGCGTCTTTCGCATGTGACTATATTAACAAAATGAACATCACTATTGACTTTATTGAATTGCTATGCTATAAATTTCGTAACAACGTGGCGAGGGGCGGGCAGACTCTCGCGCCATTCAAGATCCCAGAGAGTGATAGAGAGGACCAAGGGCATGGCTACTGGATTTGGACGCATCCTGCGCAACGCTTTCGGCCACGTGGTGGGTTCGGGCAATGTCATCTCCGAACCGCGCGACGTCGGCGACTTCGACGAGGTCACGCTCTCAGGCGTCGGCCAGCTGCACATTACCCAGACCGGCAGCGAGTCGCTGATTATCGAGGCGGAAGACAATATCCTGCCGCTGCTGACCTCCGAGGTCGTCGGCCACCGGTTGAAGCTGAGCACCGAGCCAGGCTCGCATTTCAGCCCCAAGAAGCCGATCCGCTACATCCTGACCGTCAAAGACCTCTCAGCCATCCGCATCTCCGGCGCGGGCAACGCGGAGATTCCTTCGCTCGGCACGCCATCGCTCCAGTTGGAGATCAGTGGCGCGGGCAACATGACCGTAACCGGGCTGGCGGCGGAAAGCATCGCGGTGACGCTCAGCGGCGCGGGCAGCCTTACCTGTGCGGGTGACGTGCGGAGTGAAGAGGTGCGCATTTCCGGCGCTGGCTCTTACCACGGCGAAGACCTCTCCAGCGTGACCGCGCGCGTCGCCATCTCCGGGACGGGCAGCGCCTACGTCCACGTCAGCGAGCAACTGGATGCCCGTGTCAGCGGCGTTGGCAGCATCGTCTACAGCGGCAATCCAGTGGTGCGCAAGTCGGTCAGTGGCGTCGGGCGCATCTCGCAACGCGCATAGGCGCGGCACGTATAGTGCATAGACAGTGTATAGACAGGCGCATGAGCGACTCCTGCCTGGCGTGTATGGAACAGAGCGGATTGACAACGAGCGGGGATCCTGTGATGGTGGTCGCGGGATTCCCGCTTCGCTGTGCCTGGCGAACCTCGACCCCTGATCTCGCCCCCGCCCCGGCCTTTCAAGGGCGTGACTGCCCCACTCAATTGGGCAAGCGTATCATGGCCGCGAAGGGGCGTTGCTGGTCCGGGCGCGCTCCATGTCCTGCCATTCGTGATCGAGGATGGCGTAGTGCAGCATGTCCCACCAGCCAGATCCAGCCCACTCGACCTCGCGCAGGCGACCTTCATACGTCATGCCCAGCCGCTGCATCACCCGCGCGGAGGCGGTATTCGCGGGGTGGCACTCGGCGAAGATGCGGTGGAGGCGCAGGTCGCTAAAGCCCATCCGCAGCAGCGCCGCGCCCGCCTCCGTGGCATAGCCCTGACCCCACCAGGCGCGATGCAGCGTGTAGCCCAGCTCTGCCTGCCAGCGTTTCTCGCTCCCTGCCCAATACAGCCCGCCAAAGCCAATCAGTACGTTCCGGGCGGTGTGGACGAAGGCGTATGGCCGGGCGCGCGGGGGGCGCTCATGCTCCCAATCGCGCAGCATCTCGATCAAGTCGCGGGTCTCTTGCTCAGAGAGCGACGCGCCAGAGATATAGCGCTGCACCTCGGCGTCGCCGGTGAAGGCGTGAATCGCGGGCCAGTCCGCCGGATCCAGCGGGCGCAATGTGAGACGCGGCGTGATGAGCGGCGCCATTGGTGAAAACATGCCCCACATTCCTCCCTGCCAGCCAGTGATGGTAGCCGTTTCTGTAGAACTCTGCTCAACATACCCCATCATCCAGGCTGTGGCGTATAATACTGTGCCGGATTCGTTGTCGCAACGGAGTGCTGGCGTCTCTATCCGCGATTCGCGATTTTATGAACAGGTATGGCCCGCATGTATGTTCGCACCACCCTGCCGAATGGCCTACGTCTGGTAACTGCCCCCATTTCCCACGTGCGCTCGGTCAGCATCGCGTTTTTCTTTGGCGTCGGCTCGCGCTACGAGCCGGATGAAATCGCGGGCGTCTCGCACTTCATCGAGCATATGGTCTTCAAGGGGTCGAAGCGGTATCCCTCCGCCCAGCTTATCTCCGAAACCATCGAGGGCGTCGGCGGCATGCTCAACGCCTCCACCGATCGCGAGACCACCATCTACACCGCGCGGATTGCCAGCCGCTACTTCGAGCAGGCGATGGATATGCTGGCCGACATGGTGCGCCAGCCGCTCTTCGCGCGCGACGAGATTGGCCGCGAGCGCCGCGTGATCTCCGAAGAGATCGGCATGTATATGGACGATCCCGGCTCGTGGGTGAGCGTGCTGGCCAACGAGCAGTTCTGGCTGAACACGCCACTGGGACGCGAAATCGCGGGCACGCGCGAAACGGTGCAGAAGATGCCGGAGTTCGCCATTCGCGAGTACCATGCGCGCCACTACCTGCCCAACAACCTCGTCATCAGCGTCGCGGGCGATGTGACGCCGGAGCGGGTCGAGCAAGTGGCGACACAACTGCTCGGCGACTGGCAGCCCCAGCCCGCCCCCGTCTGGACTCCCTGCCCGCCAGCCGCGGATGCGCCGCGCGTCCGGCTGGAGCAGCGCGAGACCGAGCAGACGAACTTCGATCTGCTGCTGCTGGGGCTATCGTACGCCGACCCTGCCCGTTACGCGCTCTCGCTGCTCAACACGATCCTTGGCGACAGCATGAGCTCGCGGCTCTTCCTGGAGGTGCGCGAGCGGCAGGGGCTGGCCTACGATGTCGGCTCGGCGCCAATTCAGTATCACGACACCGGCGCGTTCGCGATTACGGCGGGGGTTGCCCCGGATCAGACCGAGGCCGCGCTAACAGCGATTCTCCGCGAGGTGGCGCGCATCCGCGACGAGCTAGTATCGCCTGAGGAGCTGGCGCGCGCCAAGGAGTACACGCGGGGACGATTCACACTCGGCCAGGAAAATACCAGCGCCGTCTCGGGCTGGTATGGCGCGCAGGAGCTGGAGCTGAACGAGATTCACGAGCTGGACGAGGAGTTGGACTACTTTGACGCCGTCACCCGCGAGGATATCCAGCGCGTGGCGGAACGCATCTTCGTCGAGGAGTGGATGCGGCTGGCGCTCATCGGGCCACACCAGGATGCCGAGACATTCGAGCGGCTGCTGCGGCTGCCATAGTCCGCCGTAACAGAGTCTGCGCAGGCGGCTCGTACCGCACCCTCACTTGGGATCGCTCGTGGCCGCGCGGTCCGCCTCGACGGGTCGCTCGATGCTGCCCTCGACGATATGTGGCGTCGTGGGCGCGACGGGAGTAATCGGAGTCACCCGCGACGGGACGACGACATCGTCGTCATCGTCATCTCCGCTCTCGGCGCCAGATAACATCTGCGAGAGATTGAGATCTTTGGTCGACTCGCGAAACTCGCGGAACATTTTGCCGAACGATGACCCCATCTCAACCAGTCGTTTCGGCCCAAAGACCAGCAGCGCCAGCAATAAGAGACCTATGATTTCGAGCCAGTGTCCCATGACGCACCTCCGACGGCCAGTTTTGCGTAGTCTGTGCTTTCATCAATCTATTGTAGCATCTGTAGCATCACACCCTCTCACCCGCACTATGTAGACGTGTATCTGGGCATTGGCGGCATCACACCGGGAATAGATTCCCAACACCTAAGCAACTCCTGAATGATCGGCCATCCACGCCTACCCAAACGGCTAGTCAAGCTGCCCGCCGAACGGAGGGTGCTGGCCGTATATCGCGCGACGTATGCTCCTGATATCCAACGCCACCCGGTTTGAGCGCCTGGTGACGAGTTCATAGACGAGGCGAACCCTCAGAGCGATGCAGAGGAGCGAGGACGAGATGGCAGATAAGACGACAACCAACACGCTGGGCGCGTTCTCCGACCAACTGGCCGATGTAGTGGCTTCGGCGGCCCGCTGGATTGTCACGGTGGCAGCGCGCCCACGGCAGACCGCGACCGGCATCCTGTGGAAGACCGAGAACGAGGTCATTGTGCTGACCGCCGACCATGTGGTCGAGCGCGAAGATGATATCAAAGTGGTCCTGCCGGATGGCAAGGAGGTCAAGGCGCAGCTGATTGGCCGCGACCCCGGCACCGACCTGGCGGCGTTGCGGCTCCCCGCCGACGCCCTCGGCGCGGACACTCCGACCGCCGAGTCTGGCGCGAATCTGCGCCCGGGCAATCTGGTGCTGGCGATTGGCCGCCCCGGCAAGGATGGTCCTCGCGTCTCCTTCGGCGCGGTCAGCGCCATCGAGGGGCCGCGCCGCTCGTGGCATGGCAGCGAGATCGAGGGCGTCATCTTCGCCGACGTCACCCTCTATCCTGGCTTCTCTGGCGGCCCGCTGGTTGACCTTTCGGGCAAGGTCGTCGGGCTGAACAGCTCGCACCTCACCCGCCAGAATAGCAGCGCCATCCCGCTGGTGACGCTGGACCGCGTAGCGAAGACGCTGCTGACGCATGGGCGCGTGCGTCGCGGCTATCTCGGCATTGGCACCCAGCAGGTACCGCTGCCCGAGGCGCTGGCGCAGAAGGCTGGTCTGACGCAGGAGGCGGCGCTGCTGGTGGTGAATGTCGAGGCGGGCAGCCCGGCGGAACAGGGCGGTCTGATGCTCGGCGATCTGGTGGTGCTGGTAGCCGACCAGCCGATCATCGACGTGGATAGCCTGCGCGCGCAGCTGACGAGCGACAAGCTCGGCCAGACGCTGCCGGTGCGCATCATTCGCGGCGGTGAGGTGCAGAATCTGACCATCACCCTCGGCGAGCGACAATAGCCGCAAACTGACTTCACCCCTATCCCCTTCCGGCCTCGCTGGCCCGTTTGGAGTCTGGTTCCCCCTCTCCCCATGGAGGAGGGGGCTAGGGGGAGGGGGTTGTAGATACATTTCTCGAAAGCGAGCATAGAGCATGGGAACGCAATTCGTTGCAGCCGAGCTTTCGGACGAGCTAGCCACCCTGGCGCGGTGCGTTCGTGAGAGCATGGTGCAGGTGCAGGCCGGTCCTCGCGGCATGGGATCCGGCGTCATCTGGAGCGTTGGCGAGCCGAACGCCGCGGGTGAGGCCGGGGCGAACGTCATCACCAACGCGCATGTGGTCGCCGCCGCCCGCGCGCAGACGCTGACTATCCGCCTGCACGATAGTCGCGAGTTGACGGCA
Organism: Ktedonobacterales bacterium; assembly: GCA_036557205.1. Lineage (GTDB taxonomy): Bacteria > Chloroflexota > Ktedonobacteria > Ktedonobacterales > JADMIN01 > DAHUXT01. The sequence continues at coordinate 49,956 of DATBIB010000082.1, forward strand.
ACCGTCGCCGCCGTCGATCCAACGCATGATCTGGCGCTGCTACGCACAAAGGCATCGGGCCTGCGCGCGGCTGAATATGGCGACTCGTCGGCGCTACGGGTGGGTGAGCTGGTGGTGGCGGTGGGCAATCCCTGGGGACGCGAGGGCGCGGTCACCGTCGGCGTGGTCGAGGCGCGCGCGCCTGCCGACCCCGACCTGGAGCTCGAGCCTGCCGAGGATGAGAACGTCCCCGAGCAGCCGCCCGAGCGCGACCCACGCCGCGCCTGGGGTGTCTGGCGGCCACGACGTATCGAGCTGATTCAGGCCGATATCCGCCTCTATCCCGGCAACTCTGGCGGTCCACTCGCCGATGCGCGCGGGCGGGTCGTCGGCATCAACGCGATGGTGGGCGGCGGGCTGGGGTTTGCCATTCCCAGCCGCACGGTGCAACAATTTGTGGCGGAGGCTGATGGGGCAGTGCATCCCGTTCTGCTGGGCGTGCAGGTGCTGACGGTTCAACTGCCTGAGGCATTGCGCCAGCGCCTCGGCATCCAGCAGGAGACGGCGCCTCTGATCGCGGCGGTCGAGACAGGTGGCGCGGGCGAGCGGGCCGGGCTGCTGGTGGGTGACATCCTGCTGGCGGTTGATGACGTTGCGGTCCGTGCCGCCGAGCAGCTTGGATATCTCCTCAACCGGACCGGCACACGCGAGCAGCCACGCACCCTCTCCATCGTCCGAGGAGGCGCGCGCCTGACGCTCACCGTCACCCCAGCGACGGCCGAGGCTGCGTAGGCGCGGGCGAGCGATCAATGGCTGGCGGGTGGCGTATCTGGGGCGAAGTTGATGGTAAACCGCGCTTCGCGGCATGAATGCCACGGCTAATCTTGGGGCGAGCGTCGTTTTCACCATTCGAGAGGGCGCCGCTCAAACAGGATTAGCCGCGGGTCTTCAGCTTGCAGCATGTATCACGCATGTTGCTACACGAAATACATAGCCTTCTGGATAGAGTCGTCTGCGCACCTTTGGCAAGCATCATTTGAGGATAGAAAGCTACATGCTGGTCTACGTCGTCGCAAGCTATCCGACGGTGCGCGCTGGGCTGGCGACGCTGGTCGGCGCGCTGCCGGGCTGGAGCGTCGCGGGGCAGAGCGCGCCCGAGAGCCTTATAGCGCTGCCGCAGCCGCCTGATGTCGTGCTGGCCGACCTCGACGAGGAGGCCGACGCGGCGATTGTCGATGGCTGGCTGGAGGCATTGCGCCCTACCGCCGGGCTGGTGGCGCTCTCGGCGGAGGCCCAGGGACGGCGCGGCGAGCGCAGCGCCAGCATCACGCTGCTCAACGAGTTGGCGCACGTCGCGGGCGACCGTGGCCTGGCGTTTGGCGCGCTCCGGCGGGATGCGACGCCCGAAGAGATCGCCGCCGCACTGGGCGCGGTCGCGGGCGGGTTGATTACGCTCGACCGCCGGTTCGCGCCGCTGCTGCTCCAGCCAACGCTCCCGCTGGCGTCCGCGACTCAACAGCTTACCGGGCCAGAGGAGCCGCTGACCGCGCGCGAGCTGGAGGTGTTGCAGCTGCTGGCGGAGGGCCTGCCCAACAAGATCATCGCGACACGGCTGCACATCACCGAGCATACCGCCAAGTTCCACGTCTCCTCGATCCTGATGAAGCTGGGCGCAGCCAGCCGGACCGAGGCGGTGACGACGGCTGCCCGGCGCGGTCTGCTGATGCTCTAAGCGCCGGATATCGTTCCAAAGATGACACAAGATGGCGGGAATGCTGTATCATGCTATGCTGGTTGACACGAGCCATCTCGGCCTTGAAAGGCCGGAGTACGATAATCGGGGCGTAAACGCCCGTCGGGTTGGTAGAGCCAACCTGCTCGCATCGTCGGCGGCCATGTATGGCCTGCTTCTCCTGATTACTCCGGCCATTTATGGCCGAGGGCGCAATTTCTTATCACCACCTGAGGAACCGTGAAGTAGATGATGTACTCCTCGTCGCAGCGCTTCTCCTATCGCGGGCGCAGGCCATCCGCCAACGGCGAAGAAGACCGGCTGACACCGAAGAAAGTCTTCACCGCGCTGGCCAGTCTGCCGCGGGTGCTGCGGCTTGTCTGGCGCATCTCGCCCGTCCTCACTGTGCTGCTGGGCGTGCTCTATATCGTGCAGGGCTTTCTGCCAGCCGTCACAGCGTTCATCGCTGGCACGCTGGTGGATGCCGTCGTCCGCGCCATCCAGTTTCGCGGCGCCAATGGCACAACCACCGCCGTCGTCTGGCTTGTGGTAGCGCAATTTGGCATCCAGGGGCTTTCGAGTCTGCTCAATACGCTGTCGAACATCGCGCAGCAGCTACTCCAGGAGCAGGTCTCGCAGCAGGTGCAGCTGATGGTGATGGAGAAGGCCAACACCCTCGACCTTTCCTTCTTCGAGGACGCCACCTTCTACGACGCGCTGCAGCGGGCGCAGAGCGAGGCGGCATCGCGGCCCGCCAGTATGATCTCGCAAACCTTCGGCCTCGGCCAGACCATTGTGACGCTGCTCTCGATGATCTTCGTGCTGACCCAGCTCGCCTGGTGGATGGCGCTGGTCGCGTTGATCGCGCCGCTGCCCGCGTTCTTCGCCAGCATGCGTTACGGCTGGTGGGGCTACCAGATGATGCGGCGACAGTCTCCGCTCCGGCGTGAGATGAGCTACTACAACAACCTGCTCACCACCGACACCTACAACAAAGAAATCAAGCTCTTCACGCTCGGCGATTTCTTCATCAAGCTCTATCGCACACTGTATAACCGTTACTACATCGAGGCGCGCAGCATCATTGTGCCGCGCTATCTCGCCTCGTTCTTCTGGGGGCTGGGCAGCCTGCTGGTCAACGGCTTCATCTATCTCTACATCGCGCTCCAGACCGTCGCCGGGCATATCACCCTCGGCAAGCTGACGTTCTACAGCCAGGCGGCGCTCTCGGTCGGCAGCAGCTTCCAGTCGCTACTCAGCGGCATCTCCTCGACCTACGAGAACAACCTCTTCATCAATACGCTCTTCGAGTTCCTGGACTACCAGCCGCGCATCGTCAGCCCGCCCAACGGTCTCAAGCCCGACGGCGACGACCTGACCATCGAGTTCCGCAACGTCAGCTTCACCTATCCCGGTCGCGAGAGCGCGGGCGCGGCGCTACGCAACGTCAGCTTCCGCATCGAGCCGGGGGAGGCAATCGCCCTGGTGGGGCGCAACGGCGCGGGCAAGACGACCATCGTCAAGCTGCTGACCCGGCTCTACGATCCCGACGAGGGCCAGATTCTCGTCAACGGCCACGACATCCGCGAGTACGATCTGGCGGCGCTACGCGACCGGATAGGTGTTATCTTCCAGGACTATGTCACCTACTGGCTTTCCGCGGCGCGCAACATCGGCGTCGGCAGCATCGCGTCCATTGACGACCACGAGGGCGTGCGGGTGGCGGCGGGCAAGAGCGGCGCGAATGTGGTGATCGAGAAGCTGCCTGATGGCTACGAGACGATGCTGGGCAAGTGGTTCGACGCGGGCCAGCAGCTTTCCGGCGGCGAGTGGCAGAAGATCGCGCTGGCGCGGGCCTTCATGCGTGACGCGAGCCTGCTGATTCTGGATGAGCCGACCAGCTCGCTCGACCCCCAGGCGGAGTACGAGGTCTTCGCGCGCTTCCGCGAGCTGACGCAGGGCAAGTCGGCCATCTTCATCTCGCACCGCTTCAGTACGGTCAGATTGGCCAACCGCATCCTCGTGCTGGAGAACGGCGGCATCCGCGAGAGCGGCACGCACGAGGAGCTACTGGCGCTGGAGGGCCGCTATGCCGAGCTCTTCTCGCTCCAGGCCGAGGCGTATCGGTAGAGGTAGACCACTGGGAACAACTACCATCCATCCCCTGACCGTAGCGATCCTCGCGGCGCGGCACGGCGGCTATGGCTCGACACTATGCCAACTTCGGGTGATGGCGGATGGAACGGCCAGCCTGGCACACCTGCGAGCCGGAACGACAAAACATCTGATTTGGGTCACTCCGTCCTTATAATTGGCGAATGCACCGCCATGCTCAATCGTATTCGTCGACCAGGACCAGCTACTCCCTTACGCTTACCATCAGTCCGTGTGCGTATTGTAGCCTGCTTGATACTCTCAGTTCGCAGACCCTTTTGTACAGGGCGTTTGGCGTGAGTCCACATCATGGTGACGTTCCATGGAGAGAAGAGTTCGCCTGGACGACAAGCTACCGAGAGAGGCCGATGATGAAGATGTTCCGCTCACGCCCCTGGCTGTTCATCGGCCTGCTGGCTTGCTCCTTCCTCGCAGGCTGTTCCACAACCCAATCAGGCTCTTCCACAGTCCCCTCCCGCGTACCCGCGAGCGCCACATCAACAGCAGCTCCTACCTTTGGGCCTACGACTCTTTATCTTGCAGCCGGGCAGACGGTCTATGCGCTTGACCTCGCAACCGGCGCCAAACGCTGGACATACACGACTGGATTGCCTGAGCAGTCGAGTAGCGGGGTCTACGGGTTCAGTGCAATAGCGTCAACAAGCCTTGTCGTCTACGTCCACAACCTCGATGATAACTCTCTGTATGCGCTGAAGGCCTCGGACGGCTCACTGCAATGGAAGGTCAGCATCTCCAAGTCCGCGAACGATACGATCTACGTGACATCCAGTGCGATCATCGTGGGGTCACTCTTTTCTCAGCAGCCAACGAGTGTCGTGGCGGTAGACCCACAATCCGGCAAAACCCTGTGGACTCAATCGGCCACCGGCCCCAATGCGCTTCTGGTTGGCTCGGATGTTATCTATGAGAGCTATGAAGCTTCCGACCCATACTACGGGAAGAGCGGCGGCGAGGTGCAGGCGGTGAATACGACCACCGGCGCAGTCGTCTGGCAGGCGACTGGCCACAACTTCTACAATTTGGCGCTGACCAACAATCTCCTGTACGCCAGTGGAGATGATGCGCTACACGCCTTCGACGCGCGCACAGGACAAGCAGTCTGGTCACATTCATTCAACGACGCCACCGTCGCGTCGCAGGCACAAGCTGGCGCATACCACGTCGGGGTGACGCAAGATGGCTCGACACTCTATCTCTCCAATGGCGCGGCTGTCTACGCCCTAAATGGCGCGACGCACGCTGTCATCTGGCACGCGGGTTTGAGCGAGGGGGTCATCAATGCGAAGACGAGCGGCGTCTTATGCGCGGCAGGCACAGCAGCGGCTGAAGGGCTTGATCCCGACACGGGCGCAGAAAAGTGGCAGGCTCCTGTGCTAGATGGATATGGGGGAGTCGCAGACAGTGGAATCTGTTACTACCCAGGCCTGGGCGGTCAAATAAGCGCGCTTGATGCTCAGACCGGCGCAACCAGATGGACATTCAGCGAAGACGAACACACAGCCGTGTTGATGGTCTACAAAGGTACAGTCTATGTGCTTTCACTTCTCTTCAAGAGTGGCGTCGGCAACGACCCTGTCCTCCACGCGCTCAGTGGGTCGAATGGCTCGATCCAATGGACGTTTGATACAAATTCGTCGTCGGCTGGATTCATGACACTAGGATAGACGATGGCGCCACAAGCGAGGGGGGGAGGGACTGGGATTCGAACCCAGGAGGCGCTTCCGCGAGCTGACGCAGGGCAAGTCGGCCATCTTCATCTCGCACCGCTTCAGCACGGTCAGATTGGCCAACCGCATCCTCGTGCTGGAGAACGGCGGCATCCGCGAGAGCGGCGCCCACGAGGAGCTATTGGCGCTGGAGGGCCGCTATGCCGAGCTCTTCTCGCTCCAGGCCGAGGCGTATCGGTAATTGGCGAACTTCTGCGTGGACGTGTTCAGGATCCTATACCGTATATTAGGCATCCATACGCTGTACCCGCCCTTGAGATAGCCTTGAACTCAGGGTAGAATGAGGAGAACGCTGATGGCAGACGGGGAGCGCGTATGATTCCACAACGACGTCCTGATGGAACGTTGCCGCCTGGGATATACCAGACTTCCATGGATGAACTCCTGGTGGAGTATCCACCGATCAATGAACAACGCCAGATCTTGAATGATTCGTTGGGGCGCGCGGTAGAGGAGTTATGGAAGCTCGATTCTTCCTTTGACATCTACGTAGATGGGAGTTACATCACATGCAAGGCCGAACCCAATGATGTCGATCTGCTTGTCAAGACAGACCAGTATTTAGAGACGGAAGTGCAGTGGCATCTCGAACGGGTCTGTCCTGTAGAAGCCGTCTCACTCGATATTAATGTGGAACCGACAACTTCAGACTATTTGCTTGATTTCATGACAACTGACGATTATGGCCGGGCGAAAGGAATTCTCCAACTTGTGTAGAGCACTTGAAGGAGCAGGCGCTTTGAGTGCGCTGGAGAACGCTTGAAATTCGAAGATTGAGAGGAGCAACGCGGTGCGTGATGTACAACCTCCCATAACGAACGATGAGCAGTATCGCGGCTACCAACTGGCTTTGGAAAAGCTTACCAAAGTCGTGGAAGCGCGCGAGCAGGTGTTGTTTGAGAACCGCCACAACCCAGATCGCATTGAAGCAGCACGCGGCGACTTGTTGAACATTCTGCGCAAGCGTCAAGGTATCCTTGATGCAATACGTGCATATGAACAACGCCAACAAAGCGCGTAGCGTGGCGCTCAGCAGTGATTCACTTCGTATCTCTCTCAAAGCGAACGACACGTCATGTCCGCTGGCCCCTTTTGATAATCCTCCATGAAGGAAGAACGGCGAGACTGCTCGCTGGCGGCATCCGCGAGAGCGGCGCCCACGAGGAGCTATTGGCGCTGGAGGGCCGCTATGCCGAGCTCTTCTCGCTCCAGGCCGAGGCGTACCGGTAATTGCGCCCTCAACTACCGTCTTACCAGCCGCCTATCCGGGATGAACCAGATCACCGAGACAACGGCGTAGATAAAATATGAGAGGACTGGAACCTTAAGAGCCACCAGCATGCCGGCGGCGTAGATCACGATGGATATGACGCCCTTGAAGTCGCCGCCAATCGCTTTTTCGATATCCGCGCCGTGGTTGGCGCGAATGATGAACCGCACCAGGATGTAATAGGCGACGCCAGCCAGCAGGGCAAACGCCCCGTAGACAATCGCTGGCACAGTCTGATCGGGATGATCGCCCGCCCAGGCGGTACTGGCTGGAACGAGCGAGAGCCAGAAGAGCAGATGGAGATTTGCCCACATCACCGCGGCGTCGATGTGGGGAGTCGCACGCAAGAGATGGTGGTGGTTGTTCCAGTAGATGCCGATGTAGACAAAGCTCAGTACGTAGACCAGGAATTTCGGAATCAATGACTCAAGGTCATTAATGCTTGCACCAGGTGGCGGATGCAGTTCCAGCACCATGATCGTGATGATGACCGCCATCACGCCATCGCTGAACGCCTCCATTCGCGCCGGGCTGAACGTGCTGGGCAACTGCCCCGTCGGTTTTTGGTGTTGTTGCTGTTGTTCTTCGTCTTCCTCTTCTGCCATGAGCGCATTGTGCCATATCGGCGCGCCAATAGGAACTGCGCATTCGGGCAGGACGGCGTGAGTGCGGGCAATCCTGGCCATGTACGGCCGAGCGCGTGTCCTCGATGAGTTGGACAAGCGCATGGTAGCAGGGCGCGCGCTTACCCTTCGATGCGCTCCAACAGCAGTGGATGCGGCGCGGGCGGCTGGTCGCTCCAGCGGTAGGCGGCGAGCAGCGCATCACGCACGGCCACTGCCTCAGCCTGCGAGCGCGCATGAATTTCGACGAGCGGGTCGCCCTGCGCAACCTGGTCGCCCGCCTTTGCCCGCAGCAGCAGCCCCACCGCCGGGTCTATCGTGTCGCCCTTCCGTCTGCGTCCCGCGCCGAGCAGCCCGGCCACCTTGCCAACCTGTTCGGCATGGATCGCCGTGAGATAGCCGCTTTCGGGTGACTCGATATGCTCGACCCAGGCCGCCTGTGGCAGCTTCGCGGGCGCCGAAATCACCGTGGCGTCGCCGCCCTGCGCCGCGACCACCTCCGCCAGCTTCGCCAGCGCCCGACCATCCGCGATGGCCTCTTGTGCGGACTGGTGACCCTCGGCTTCATCCTTGACGATGCCCGCCATCGCCAGCAGCGTCGCCGCCTCGTGCAGCGCCAGCTCGGTAACATCGTCCGGCCCATTGCCCTGGAGCGTCTCGATGGCCTCGGTCAATTCGAGCGCGTTGCCGACGGCGTTCCCCAGCGGCTCATCCATCGCCGTGAGCAGCGCGACCGTACGGATGCCCGCCGCCGCTCCAGCATCCACCATCAGGCGCGCCAGCTCTTGCGCATCCTCGACGGTCTTCATGAACGCGCCCGCGCCCACCTTCACGTCCAGCAGCAGATGTGTGGGGCCAACCGCCAGCTTCTTGCTCATGATGCTCGCGGCGATCAGCGGAATACTGTCGATGGTCGCCGTCACGTCGCGCAGCGCGTAGAGCTTGCCGTCCGCCGGGGCCAGCGCCGCCGACTGCGCCGCCAGCACCAGCCCATGCGCATGCAGCACATCCAGCGCTTCCTGGCGCGAGAGGTCGGTGCGCATCCCCGGAATGGATTCGAGCTTATCCACCGTGCCGCCGGTATGCCCAAGTCCCCGGCCAGTCATCTTGGCGACTGGCAATCCACAGGCGGCCACCAGCGGCGCGGCTACCAGCGTCAGCTTATCGCCGACGCCGCCGGTGCTGTGCTTATCGGCCACGGGGCTGATATAGTCACGGACGGCCAGCCGCTCGCCAGAGTCGGCCATCGCCAGCGTCAGCGCGCTCGCCTCGTCCGCCGTCATCCCGCGCCAGACGACCGCCATCAGCCACGCCGCCATCTGGTAGTCCGGCACGTCGCCCCGCGTATACGCCGCGATGAGGTCGGCTAGCTCGCTGGCGGAGAGTTCCTCACCATCGCGTTTGCGGCGAATCAGCTCGACGACATGGAGACCGTTCGAGGAGTGGTCTGACGGCATAGCGCGCTAGCTCTCGTTAGGGTCGCGGGTCAGGCCACAGCGGCGGCAGCGCTGCATCGTCCCGCGCGGCAGCTCGTCTACGCTGCCATCATTGCGCACCATCAACGCCGCCACATCGTGCCACTTGTGCCCTTTTTGCGCGCATTTCTTCGCCCCCAGCGAATCCAGCCCATCGTTGGTCAGTTGCGCGGCGATTCGTCCCCAGAACGGCAGATCGCGCAGTCCCATGGCTCTTCCCTCCCATCAGTGCGGCGCGGCGCATCTGGACATCTCCACAAAAGCTTCCAGTCGGCGCGAACTGCCTGTATTGTCTTATTCGTGGACCGTTTCGCGCAGCCAGGGAGTACTTTCTGGCAGGCCAGCGTGGAGCGCGGCAATGAATTCGGCGAAGTGAGGGATGTCGTCGCCGTAGACGACCCAGGAGCGGTGGAGTCCGCGCTCGCCAACCCGCTTGAAGACGGCGATGCTGACGGGTTTGCCACTGGGGAAGACCTCTTCCCGGATCTTGGCGACGTTGGCCCAGGGAAGCGTCACCGGCGCGCCTCCGCGGTCGCTGCGACTGATACCCTCGTCATCCAGCCGAATGGTGAACGGCGCGGGCGCGATGACCCGCAGATAGCCGATAAAGCCGCCGATGAAGACGACGCCGATCAGCGTGCTCACCAGCATCGTAGCGCCTTCGCTGAGGGCGATGAAGAAGAAGAGCGCGCTGGCAAGGAGCACGCCGATGCCCGTCAGCCAGCGCTTGCGCACGCTCACGCCGGGACTGACCCACTCGCGCATGCTCTGATCTTGACTCTGACTCTGACTCTGCGAGCCCTGAGAAGGCGCAACCGCTGAATTCATGGGGTCGGCGTTGATGTGTTCCATAACTTTATGATGCCCTGTGCGTACTAGATTTGCAAAGTGTTACGCGGATGGCGCGAGCCACGAGCGTGGCGCACCCACACTTGTAGGAATTATACCTGTGGCGACGCCGCGCTTGAAAGGTAACATAACATTGTGATAAAATGTAAAGCTGGTATATACTGTGTAGTGGGGTGAATAGGTTATTGACAACGCCAAAAAAGAGGCGTATGAATAGCGAAGTCACTACGGCACAAGAATGGTTATCGGGCGAGCTGGCGCTGTCCCGTTCGTCCAAGAGGGTATCTGGATCACGCAGGCGTCTGAACGGCGCGAAAAATCTGTCGAATTCGTCCGTGTCGCCCATGGCGTCCATGTGGCGGTGATCGAGACTGATGGCTGATGGCGTGCATCCTGGTACCCTTTGTGCGTCTATTGCGCATATTGCGTATTTCGCGTGATGATTGCGGTGATGTTTGCGATGATGATTGCGCCCGATGGTGGGAGCAATGAATGCTGTTGCAGAATGCCACTGTGTATGGTATTCCCAAGGAGGATATGGCTGTGGGGCTTTTAGAGCGGCTGGTTCCCCAGAGGAAAGCTGCCAAGGTTATTGAGGGGCTGCACCTTATGGAGAATCATCCAGGCGCGAATGAGAGCACGCCAAGGCCAGATATGATGCCCCTGCCCAATGAGCGGGACCCGCAATGTCCGAAAAATGTGCTGGTGGTGGTGACTGGCTCTGAGCAGGACCGCGAGTTAGTCACGCTGGCCTGCACCATCGCGAAAATGAAGAAGAGCCAGGTCTACGCGGTCTTTGGCATCGAGGTGCCGCGCACCCTGCCGGTAGACGCCGAGATGCCCAAAGAAAGCGATCAGGGCAACACCGCGCTGGATGCCGCTGTAGCGGTGGCGGGACAATTGAACTTCCCCATCGAGCCGGAGATCATCCAGTCGCGGTCGCTGGGGCAGAGTTTTGTGGATGAGAGCGATGTCCACGAGTGCTCGCTCATCATCCTTGGGCTGCCCTATCGCTTCGGGCGCGCCGGGCAGCTATGTCTGGATGACACCGCCCAGTTCGTGCTGAAGAACGCGCCGCACCGTGTCTGGATGGTCCGGGGCGAACCGCCACAGGAGCGCCCTGAGCGCACCGTCTAAGGCCTTCCAATTCACCGCCTGGGACCTGTCATTCGCTGAGGCCGTGCAGCTCATGCTTGGGATCGCGTAGCATGAGCGAGCGCACGGCCTCTTTGACGTCTCGCTGCTCGAAGAGCACACGCGCGATCTGCTCGGTAATCGGCAGCTCGACATGGAGCGCCCCAGCGAGCTCGAGCGCGGCGCGCGTCGTCGTGACGCCCTCCGCCACGGTCTTGCGCTCTGCCAGCACCTCGTCCAGAGGACGCCCTTTTGCCAGCTCCAAACCGAGCGTGCGATTCCGGCTCAACGGGCTGGAACAAGTGGCGATCAGGTCGCCCAGCCCCGCCAGCCCGGCGAGCGTCAGCGGGTTCGCGCCCGCCGCCAGCGCCAACCGGGAGATTTCGGCCAGCGCCCGCGTCATGAAGGCCGCTTTGGCGTTCTCACCGTAGCCCAGGCCATCGCTGATGCCCACGCCGAGCGCGATGATATTCTTGAGCGCGCCGCCCAGTTCGACACCAGGCAGGTCGTCGCTGGTGTAGACGCGAAACATCCCGGCTGTGAGCAGCTTGCGCGCCCTCTCCGCCGCCTTGGGAGATCCCGACGCGACCACCGCCGCCGCTGGCAGCCCACGCGCTACCTCCATGGCCAGGTTTGGCCCGCTCAGCGCGACGATGGCGACCTCATCGGGCAATTCTTCCTTGAGCACCTGCGACATACGCAGCCGCGTGCCAAGCTCCAGCCCCTTGCTGGCGCTGGCGACAATAGCGCCTGGGGCAAGGTGCGACGCTGCCAGCTTTGCCTGCTCGCGCAGACGCTGCGAAGGGGTAACGATCAGCACAAGCTCGCGCTCGCGCACGGCCTCGGCCAGATCGGCGGTGACGTGCAGATTCGGCGGAAAGAGCATCTCTGGCAGATACTCCTGATTCACGCGCTCGCGCTCCATAACGTCAGCGCGCTCGGGGTGATGCTCCCAGAGCACGACGGTTTCCGCGGCGGAGGCGTCGCTATCCGCCCATCGTAGTCGCTCGTCGGCGAGCAAGCGCGCCAACGTTGTACCCCATGCGCCCGTGCCGAGAATTGTCACGCTTGCCATGCCGCTCGCTCCTTTGCTTTGCCCAGCTTAGCTCAGCGGATACACTGCCCGGTCTCCGGCGACCGCATAGCCGTCATCGCGACGCCCGCTATCTCAGAGTACGCACACTTTACGCATTTTGTCCCATCGCGAAAAGATGCTCCAATGATGCTCCAATGCTACCCCTGATGGAGAGACGGTGGCGCGGCGTTGGGTCGCGTGCTATGCTGTGGCTGCACCCGAATCTGGACAACGAAGGAAAGCGCGTGTTCGAGCAGACAACAGATCATACTGAGTACTTTGCGTTCGAGGCGCTGAGCGGCTATCCACAGGTCGCTCATGGCGTCTTTACGCGGCGACGCGGCTTCAGCAGCAGTCCCTACGCGGGACTAAACGGCAGTGTCACCACTGGCGACGATGTGGAAGACGTCCTGCGCAATCGTCGCGCCGTCGCGGAGGCCATTGGGCTGCCGCTCATCTGGGCAAAGCCGGTCCATGGCGCCGATGTGGTCTTTGTGGATCGCGCGTTCGCCGCGGGCGCGCCAGACGATCCCACCAGCACGAAGCGGCTGCATGAGCGATTACATGTGATCGAGGCCGACGCGATGGTGACAGATGTGCCCGGCCTGGCGCTCTGCTGGTCGTTTGGCGACTGCGCGCCCGTGCTGCTCTATGATCCACGCCATCAGGTGGTCGGGCTCGTTCACTCTGGCTGGCGCGGCGCGGCGGGCGGCATCCTCCCACGCACGATTGCCGCGATGGGCGAGCGCTACGGCACGCAACCGACGGAGCTGATCGTGGGCATCGGGCCAGCCATCGGCGCGTGCTGCTATGAGGTGCAGGAGAATGTCGTCGCGGCGTTTCATGCCGAACCGCTGGTGCGGGAGACAGTGGTTCTGGATGAGCGCGTGCCGGAGGGAGAGACGCAGCCACGCCACTTTCTCGACGTGCGCCGCTCGACCTACAATCAGGCGCTGGCCGCCGGAGTCCGCCCGGAGCATCTCGAAGATTCCGATATCTGCACGGGCTGCCGCACCGACCTATTTTACTCGCATCGGCGCGAGCCGTGGCCGAGCGGGCGTTTCATGGTCGCCATCGGTCTGCGCCCTGAATAACCCTGTACCGCGTCACTAGCGGAGGCGAATCGCGTGGTTTCATCACAGCAGCGTGAAGATCAGACGCTTACCTCGTGGGACGATGACCAGCTTGCGCAGCGCATCGCTGCCATTCGCGCGCGGGTTGCCGCCGCCGCGGGACGTGCCGGTCGCGCGCCGGAAAGTGTCAGCATCGTTGCGGTCTCGAAGACGATGCCAGCGCAGGCGGTGATAGCCGCCGCGGCGCACGGCCTGAGCCTCTTCGGCGAGAACCGCGTGCAGGAGGCGCGCGAGAAAATCGCCGCCGCCACCGGGCTGACCACCATCCGCTGGGAGTTGATCGGACACTTGCAGACAAACAAGGCCGCGCGTGCGGTAGAATTGTTTGCACGGGTGCAGAGTGTGGATAGCGTGCGGCTGGCCGAGGCGCTCTCGCTACGCGCCCACCAGACCGGACGTGCGCTGCCGGTGCTGCTGGAGGTCAACGTCGCGGGCGAGGCGAGCAAGTCTGGCATCGCGCCAAGCGATCTCGTCGGTGTGGCGCGGGCCATCGCCGCGCTACCAAACCTGCATGTAGAAGGCCTGATGACCGTCGCGCCGCTGGTGGATGATCCAGAGGCGGTGCGGCCAGTCTTCCGCCAGATGCATGCGCTACGCGAGACATTGCGGGCAGAGGTTCCGATAGGAGTGGATGGCGGCTGGCCAGAGCTTTCGATGGGCATGACCGACGACTTCGAGGTCGCCATCGAAGAGGGCGCGACTCTGGTGCGAATCGGACGCGCGATCTTTGGCGAGCGCCCACCCATCGGCACGGCATCTGCAACGGCGGGAACATAGCAGGCTGGGGTGAGGATGGGATGAAAGCGAGGCGTCAGGTGGATACCGGAGACATGCTGTTTGGGCGGCGCACCCGGCAGAATCATGCGCTGGAACATGCGACGGTGACACTGCTCTCACAGGCGCTGCCCGAGCTCAACGCCAGCGCGCGCTCGAACGCGCGCGGATTCATCATCTTTGCCGATATCCCGCCGGGCGAGGTGCGCCGCGCCAGCGACGAGGCGCTGAGACGGCTCCAGGCAGGGGAATCGGAGCTGGCGATTCATCCCAACTGTGGCACGAATCTGGCCGTCGGGCTTTCGGTGGTCATGGTCGGCTCGCTCTTCGCGCTGACGGCGCTCCGCCCGCGCACGCGCTTCGTCACCGTGGCGGCTGGCTCGGTGGCGGGCTTTGCGGTGGCGCGGCCCGTGGGTACGCTGATGCAGCGGTACGTCACGACATTGCCGGACGTGCATGATATCCGCATCCGGTCGGTGCGCCGCCGCCGATTCTTTGGCCGCTGGGTGATCGAGGTGCAGACGGAGACAGCCTCAACCGCTGGCTAAACGCTGACTGAGCACTGGCGTCGCTGAAGTTGCCAAAGGAGAGCGTGTAAATGTACGGCCTGGGGTTAATTCCAATCCTTGAGGGACCGCTTCATCTGCTCATTGCGATAGTGTTCGACATCCTCATCCTGGGCATGTTCGTCTGGATGCTGCTCTCATGGTTCCAGATGATGATGCCGATCTCGCCGGGCAATCCGTTTGTGCGCTTCGTCAATGCGCTGGTCGAGCCTCTTGTTGACCCAATTCGCAAGCGCATTCCCTCAACCTCGATGGGCATGCTCAACATCGGCTACACCGTCGCGTTCATCTTCGCGTGGTGGTCGCTGGGGGTATTGGCAGGGTTGATTCTGCAGGCGCTGCCGCGTGGCTGGTAGACAGCGTACCACAGCCAATAGCGCATCGTCCCAGGACATCTACGACGATGGGGAGCGCGTGATCGTGCCGGTGCGGGTGACGCCACGCGCCCGCCGCAACACCCTCACGCTCGAAGGCGAGACTCTGCGCGCCTGGCTGATGGCTCCGCCGATAGATGGCGCGGCCAACGCTGCCCTGTTGGCGTTGCTGGCCGAGCGGCTGGGGCTGCCCAAACGCGCGGTGACGCTGCTACGCGGCGAGTCCTCGCGCGAGAAGCTCGTCGCCATCGAGGGCATCAGCGCCGAGGAATTCAAGAAGCGCGTTGCCTCGGTTATGGCTGGCGGCTAAAGCCGCGCCTAAGCGCCTCCTGCGTTCGGCGGCAAAGGCCGTCTGCGCGGCCTCTCATTGACACAACGGGTTCTTCTCAGCCTGCGTAGGCAGGCTTTGTGGCCTTCATCAGAAGGCCCTTAGCCGCGCGTTTACGCGCCAGGCTATCGCGCTCAGCGCACCTCGATACCCAGGCGCTCCAGCAGGGCGCGGCAAGACTCGGCAGGATACTTGATCGGCAGGATTCCCGGCGGGCCGTGCGAGTCGGAGCCAGCGCTCACCAGCAGACCATAGGCGTCAGCGTACGCCACAAACTCGTCCACCTGCTCCGGCGTATGGCTGGGATGGCGTGCTTCCAGCCCGTCTATCGGGATGGTTTCGCGCAGGCGGTCAAGCTGCTCGGCGTCGAATCGGACGAAGCCGTCGCCCCTGCCCGGATGCGCGATGAGCGCGAGCGCGCCGCTGGCGTGGGCCGCTGCGACAATCGTGGCAGGGTTGGCGCTCATCCAGTCGAATCCCGCCCCCCGGATGGCGGGACCCATCCCTTCCGTGTAGTCATGGCCGCGCATGAGCGCCACCAGATCATCCAGTTGGCGCGGCTCACCGTGCTGCAAGGGCAATAACTCGGCGGCGCGGGGGAACTGGTAGCCGTTCCGTTGGAGCGCGGCGTACGTCTCGCGGACGTTCTCGAGCTGGCGCGTGCGCGTGGATTGCGCGATGGCGGCGAGGTCGTTCAGGCCGGGATGGATGCCAAAGCAGAGGATATCGAGCAGGTCGTCTCCCCACAGGGAGCTCATCTCGACGGCAGGCACGACCCGCACGCCACGCTCCCCGGCCAGCGCCTGGATGATCTCCAGCGTATCGGGCCGGTCGTGGTCGGTGATGGCGATCAGCGCGAACCCTTCACTGGCGACATGATCGAGCAGCTCAGGCGCGGTCCACTTTCCATCGCTGAAGGTCGTGTGCATCTGAAAGTCTATCGGCGCGTCGGGGACGAGCGTGAAGGGCGCAGTCGGCAGGTAAGGCTGCATGAATCCTCCTGAGCGATTTCTGGATAACTTCTGGATGGTTTCTTGCGGGTTAGCGGTTGAGGGTGAAGCGGCGGGGCAGCAGGTCGTCCAGATGAAGCGTTTCCTCGACCCCTTCCACATAGTACTCGGCGTCGGCGGCAAGCTCGGCGAGCCACTGGCGACACGCGCCACACGGCATGCATTCGCCCGGCTGAGCGTCCAGCCCAACGACCGCGACCGCCGTGACGTGTGGCGGCTCGCCCACCGCGCCAAGCTGACAGGCCGCCGCCAGCGCTGCCCGTTCGGCGCAGAGTGTCAGCCCGTACGAGGCGTTTTCGATGTTGGCGCCGGAAACGATGCGCTGACCCTCCGCCGTCTCGACCGCGACCGCCGCGCCCACCCGGAAGTGTGAATACGGTACCCAGGCGTGCGTGGCTGCATCGCGCGCCCTCGCCAGCAATTCGGCACGCTCTGCTTCATGGTGGGTTATCTCGGTCATCGTTCTTCGCTCTCCAATCGCCTGAAGATCATCGCTACAGCGGACTCTCAGCCTAGTATACCTCGCAACCAGCGGACGCGAAGCACACGTCTACGTTAACTTCCCTAGACCATATCTACACCATATCTGCACCTTATCACTACGCAATACCTACGACCGCGGACGACGATGTAACCGGCGATACAACCGGTCGATACATCGGCATCGGCCACACTGTTGAACCCAGATAGGAGCCAGGAAAGAGCCTGCGCTCCGAAAGGAGAACGCGGAGATGCGTAGATCTCTGTCGCGCTTGTCTCTGACATTCGCCGGTGTCGTGGCGGCTATCCTCTGCGCCGCATCCCTGGGGGATGGCGTCGCGTCAGCGCATGGTCAGACGGTGTTGTGCGTCAATCCTCATGGCAATGGCTGCTTTCACACCATCCAGGCGGCGGTCGATCACGCGCCGTCGGGCGCGCGCATCAATGTCGCGGCGGGAACCTATAGCGAGCAGGTGACAATTACAAAGTCGCTGACCCTTCACGGCGCGAGCAGCAACGCAGTCGTCAACGCGAGCGGGCAGAGTCACGGCTTCCTCGTGGATGGCTTTGGCGCGCGGGGTACGGTGATTAGCGGGTTCACGGTGAAGAATGCCACCCTGGAAGGCATCCTGATTCGCAACACAAAGCAGGTGGCGGTGAGCTGGAATGTGGTGAGCCACAACGACCGCGGGCTGCAGCCCGACGCCACGTGTCCCGGCGCGTTCCCCTTCGATCAGGATGATTGCGGCGAAGCGCTCCATCTCGTTGGCGTCTCCTGGTCGACGGTCTCGCACAATCTGGTTGCGAACAACGTCGGTGGTATCCTGCTCACCGACGAGACCGGCCCGACGCATGACAACCTGATCACTCGCAATGTTGTCCGCGACAATAAGATAGACTGCGGCATCACCTTGCCCTCGCACCCCTCCGGCTTTGACGCCAATGGCGTGCCGCTGCCGGGCAACGGCGTCTACAACAACACTGTGTCCTACAACCTGTCGACGGGCAACGGCGGCGCAGGCGTCGGCATCTTCGCGCCCACTCCAGGCACGAAGGCATTCAACAACCTTGTCCTCGGCAATGTGTTGACCAATAACGGACTGCCCGGCGTCGCGCTCCACAGCCATGCGTTTGGGCAGGATCTGAACGGGAATCGGATCATCGGGAACTTCGTCAGCGGGAATGCCGCCGATGGCGATGCCGGAACAAGCGGCCCCACCGGCATCATCATCTTCAGCGACGCCAATGGCAACGCGGCGCCCATCACGGGGATGACGATCAAGTTCAACACAGTCACGAATGAAGCCATCGATGTCTGGGTCGGCTCGACCGCGATGGACCTGGCGCTGCATGATAACAATCTGCTCGGCAAGAGCGCCATCGGCGTCCAAAACGTCGGGGGCGGCACGGTAGACGCCACACACAACTACTGGGGCTGCTCCGGTGGTCCAGGCGCGACGGGCTGCTCGACGGTGCAGGGAACGGTGACATTCGTCCCGTTCCTGAGCCATCGCGTGTGATCGTGATCGCGGCCAGCATCACATAACTTCAGAATCTCTACATTGTGGGAGGGGGCGCTGCCAGGCAGACTCCCTCCCACATCGTATCACCAGCCACTCTGGCTACCGCTCCCCCATTTGCTTGTCTGTTGACGCGCCGCCAGATACAATCGCTGTAATCATCTGGGAAAATCAACTCCAACCCGACTGGTATCAGATAGCGCACGCAGCGCATCGCGAAGGGAGCGGCGACGTGGACGCATACGAGCTGCGACAGATTACGGAGACGTTTCGGCAGCTGGCCGCACGCGCCGCACACGACGAGGTGATAGCGCGCCAACTGCGCGATGCGCTGGCGGAGAGCAGGCTGCTTGGCGTCTTCGGCGAAGGCCCGGCCATTGACGTGATCGATCTGCTGGACGCAGGCGGCGAGGATACCCTGCGCGCGCGACTGAAAGCGCTGTCTGTGACTGATCTCCGCGCGCTCATCGCGGCGTATAAATACGATCCCGACAAGGAGACGGCGCGCTGGCGCAGTCTCGCGCGGCTGACCGACTTCATCGTGGCCCACGCGCAACAGGATCTGGAGCGGATGGATCAGGCGCAGCCGCAGGCGGTAGCGGCGCCCTCGTGGATGCTCTAGCGCGCCTCAAATCTACGCATGGCTGCTAAACGGCACACGCGTGTACATCGATGATGCACACGAGTGCGGATGGCGACGGGAGCGCGCGGTTGTGATGATGTGATGCGCGCCATATAATCACGTAGACGCGAAACCCGTTCGCACGATACGATGTAAGCACACCTCGGGAAACCACATCAATGACGATGTCACCATGGAGATCTCTGGATAGTCGGCGGCAGTGCGGGCCGCGCCCGATGCCTTTGTATACCGTGCATAACGTGCGACAATGCAGCGCATTATTTTTCATCAGTAGCAGAGCGCCTGGGGAGACGTTTGGGCACGTGTAGCCCCTGCCGCCCCTGGAGGAGTGAGGACTCGTGACACGCATACTCGATACCATTGACCGGCCCGCGCAGCTCAAGGCGCTTTCTCCGAAAGACCTCGCCTTGCTGGCGCAGGAGATGCGTCAGGAGATCATCGAAACGGTGGCGCTTCGCGGCGGACATCTTGCCCCGAATCTGGGCACCATTGAGCTGACCCTCGCGCTCCACATCGCCTTCGATACGCCGAACGACATCCTCGTCTGGGACATTGGCCACCAGGCATACCCCCACAAACTCGTTACCGGGCGACGCGACAAGTTCCGCACCATTAAGCAGTTCGGCGGCCTCTCTGGCTATCTACGCCGCGATGAGAGTGAATACGACGCCTTTGGCGCGAGCCACGCCAGCACCTCCATCTCGGCGGCGCTGGGCATGGCGGCGGCGCGCGACCTGCGCGGCGAGCAGTTCTCCGTCGTCGCGGTGATTGGCGACGGCGCGCTGACCGGCGGGATGGCGCTCGAAGCGCTCAACAACGCGGGCGCGCTGCGCAAGAACCTCATCGTCGTCCTCAACGACAACGACAAGAGCATCTCCGACAACGTCGGCGCGCTCAACGCCCACCTGGGCAAGCTGCGGTCGGACCCGAACTTCCGCCGCCTGCGCAACGTCGCCAGCCAGTCGCTGAAGCATGTGCCCGGCGGCAACCTGGCGAAAGAGGTCGCCGGGCGGACGGCCCGCAGCGCCAAAGAGTTCGTGCTGCCGAGCAAGACTGGCGTCATCTTCGAGGAATTGGGCTTTACCTTCCTTGGCCCCTTCGACGGCCATAATACCCAGGAAATGGTGGAGGTCTTCCGCAAGGCGCGCCAGATGGAGGGGCCGGTCTTCGTTCAGGTCATCACCAAGAAAGGCCAGGGATGCGACTTTGCCGAGGCCGAGCCAACCAAGTTCCACGGTCCCGGCGCCTACGACCCGCAGACCGGCGAGTTGAAGAAGTCGGATGGCCCGCCAACGTTCTCCGCCGTCTTTGGCAAGGCGATGATCGAGCTGGCGAAGCGCGACCCCGAGGTTGTGGCCATCACGGCGGCGATGTCTGAGGGGACGGCGCTGACCGAGTTCCAGCAGACATATCCCGACCGCTTCTTCGATGTAGGAATCGCCGAGCAGCACGCGGTCACCTTCGCCGCGGGGCTGGCGTGCGGCGGGATGAAGCCGGTGGCGGCGATCTACTCCACCTTCTTGCAGCGCGCCTTCGATCAGGTGATCCACGATGTCTGTGTGCAGAACCTGCACGTCGTCTTCCCGATTGATCGCGCCGGACTGGTCGGCGAGGACGGCCACACGCAGCAGGGCGTCTTCGATATCGCCTTCCTGCGGATGATCCCCAATATGCGGGTGATGGCGCCGAAGGACGAGAACGAGTTGCGCCACATGCTCTACACCGCGCTACAGATGGATGGGCCGGTGGCGCTGCGCTATCCGCGCGGCAAGGGCGTTGGCGTGCCCATGGACGACGACTTCCACGAGCTGCCCATCGGCAAGGCCGAGTTGCTCTCGCCGGAGTCTGAGGTCGAGCAGGCCGAGTGCGCGGTGCTGGGCTACGGCCACCTCGTGCCCGCGGTGGAGCAGGCGGTGAGCGAGCTGGCGACCGAGGATGACATCCGCGCGGTGGCGGTGAATGCGCGCTGGGCCAAGCCGCTGGACGAGGAGCTGATTCTGCGGCTGGCGCGGGCAACCCACACGCTGGTTACCATCGAGGATGGCGCCGTGGCGGGCGGATTCGGCAGCGCCGTGGCGGAGCTGCTGCACGCGCACGGGCTGGACGATGTGCGCCTCAGGATCATCGGCGTGCCCGACCGGTTCATCGAGCACGGCGCGCCCGCGATTCTGCGCGAGCTAATCGGCCTCTCGTCGGGCCACATCAAAGACGTGGTGCGCGAGCTGGTGCGCCCGGGCGCGGCCAGTGGCTACGCGGGCGGCGGCGCATCAGCCACCAGCGATTCCGCGTCACATAGCACGACGCGCTGACAGGGCGGCTCTCGTCGCTACAGCGCGCGCTGATCTATCGCTATGAGCGCGCCGCCGAGCGCCTCCGCTACCGCCTGATCCACTGACAGGGCGCGGCCCGCTGCCCATGATGCATCGAAGGCGGATTCGTCCAGTTGCGCTCGCGCGGCAGCCACATCGCGCTCGAACGCCGCCTGGTCTGCTGGCGTGAGGACGGTGCTCGCGCGCTCCAGCAGCGCTTCAGAGGCGCCAAAGAGCCGGGCTGCTCGCCCATACTCGCCCGCGCGACCGTGCAATCCCGCAATAGCTGCCAGTTCCGACGCGACACCATGCGCATACCGGTGGCGATGGCGTATTGTCAGCGCCTCGGAGAACAGTGACGCGGCGCGTGAGGCGGCGTCTGCCCGGAGTGCGGCAATCTGGCCGAGATTGTGCAGCGACCAGGCGATTCCCGCATCAGTGCTCAGGCCGCGGAAGAGCGCCAACGTCTCGGAGAAGAGCGCCTCTGCGCGGTCGTCATCACCAGCGAAGCGCTCGACCTCACCCAGACTGGCCAGTGCAATCGCGACAGGCCATGCCGACGCTTCCTGGCGGCGCAGCGCCAGACCTTCCTCCGCTAGCCGCGCCGCCTCGACCGCATCGGTCTGCATCGCCGCCAGGCTAGCCGCCACCAGCGATGCGCGCCCGCGGATAGCGCCATCCACGCCGGGATCTGCCCGTTGCAGCGCAGAGCGAAGCGCCAGCCGCCCTTCATTCGCAGACTCCGTCCAAAACTTCTGTAGTGCCGCCGCGAGTCGCAGCTCGGCCTGTCCACTCATCTCCTGCCGACTCCACACAAGCGCGGCACGAAAATTGTCGGCCTCGGCGCGCAGAACGCGTCGTAATGGCGCTGGGGGTGTCATAATCCACGTCTGCGCGTCAATCTCCTCGGCCAGTTGAAGGAACCATGCGAAATGGCGGTCACGCAGCAGCGATTCTTCCCCGGCGTCGCGCAGCTTCTCAAGCCCATACTCTCGAATGGTCTCAAGCAGGCGATACCGCGCCGCGCCATCTTGCTCCCGCACGACAACGAGCGATTGCCCAACGAGATCGTCAAGGAGGCTCAAAACTTCGGCAGGCTCAACGGGAGCGCCCGCGCAGACGCCTTCCGCCGCTTCGAGCGTCCAGCCGCCCGCGAAGACCGCCAGCCGTCGCAACAGCGTCTGCTGCGATAGGGTGAGTAGCTGGTAGCTCCAGTCCAGGGTCGCGCGAACGGTACGCTGGCGTTCAGGCGCATCCCGCGGGCCGCCGGTCAGAATAGCGAGCTGCTGATCGAGCCGGGCCAGCAGCACCGCAGGCGGCAGGAGCTTGAGACGCGCTGCCGCCAACTGGATGGCCAGGGGTACGCCCTCCAGCCTCACGCAGATAGTGGCTACGGCGCCAACATTCGCATCGGTCAGCGTAAAGCCTGGCGAGACGGCATGGGCGCACTGTACCAGCAAGGCGACCGCGTCGCAGCCCAGAACATCTGCCTGTGTGATCTGGACAGCGGGGTCGGGCAGGGTGAGCGATGGCACGGAGTATTCGTGCTCGCGGGCAAGGCGCAAAGGAACGCGGCTCGTCACGCAGATAGTCAGCGACGGGCAGGCGGCAAGCAAATGCTCGATCTCAAGCGCGGCGGGCATGATCTGCTCGAAGTTGTCCAGCAGCAAAAGCATCTCACGCATGCGCAGCCACTCCGCGAGGCGTTGGGCGAGCGGCGCGGACGAAGGCTCTGCGATACCAAGCGCCGTAGCGATAGCGGGGAGCGCCAGAGCCGCATCGGCGAGCGATTCAAGCGGGACAAAGGCCACTCCATCGGCGAATGCGCGTTCACGGTCAAGGATAGTCGCCACCCGCAGAGCAAGCCGCGTTTTGCCGATTCCGCCTGGCCCCGTGAGCGTCAGCAGGCGCACATCTGGCTCCTGGAGTCTGGCGCAGATAGCGGCCACCTCCTGTTCGCGCCCGACGAAGCGGTTCGGCGCGTCGGGGAGCCGAGCGCCAGGCAGCGTAGGAGACGCAGCCAAAGCAGTGGGTCGCTGTGGCGCGGGTATGCCTTCGGGTCGGGCCGCTGCCAGCAGCTGCGCGCGATCGTCGGGCGAGAGTCTCAGCGCCTCGGCCAGCAGCGTCACCGACTCCAGACGCGGTGTCCGGCGCGGATCGCGTTCCAGATCGTTGACCGCGCGCTCGCTCAGCCCTGCGCGTTCGGCAAGCGTCGCCTGGGTCAACCCGGCGGCCAGACGGAAGCGGCGCAGGAGCGTGCTAAAAGGGATCTGTTCGCTACTGCTCACGGCGAGCGCCCTCCGCATGAAAGCATACGCCGGTACTTCCCGCCATTCTATCACGCGCACATCCCTACTCATGAACCGCAGATGAACCGCGCATGCCGCCCGTGGGTATTGTGAATATACGGTGTCTCAACGTCGCCCAAACGGTGGGTATGCATCGTGGTATCGTCCGGGTTTCCGGGTCACACTGAGAATAAGAAAGATGAGACGACGAGTTCACACATTCACCATGAGTGACTCAAGATCACGAGAGGAGCCAGCATCATGAGCCTCTACCCGATGACGACAGACCGACCTTCGCGTCTGCTATGCGTCTTCGCCCATCCCGACGATGAGGTCTTCTGCGTGGGTGGAACGGTGGCGCACTGGGTCGCCTCAGGCGGCGAGGCGATGGTCCTCTCGGCCACGCGCGGCGAGGCAGGCCAGATTCAGGATGCGAGCGCCGCCACCCGCCGCACGCTGGGCGCCGTGCGCGAGCACGAGCTGCGCCTGGCATGCGACCAGCTAGGCGTCCAATCGGTCGAGTGTCTCGATTACCTGGACGGCACACTGCGAGACGTGGGCGTGATGACGCTGGCGCACGACGTGGCCACCCGCATCGATGATTTCAGGCCGGATGTCGTCGTCACCTTTGGCCTGGATGGCGGCTACGAGCATCCCGACCACATCGCCATCAGCGCGGCCACCACACTGGCCTGCCAGCTCATCGCACGGCGAGATGGCCGCGCGCCGCACCTCTACTACAGCGCCTTCCCACGGCAGCATCAGCTCATCTGCCACAGCCTGGCGGACTGGCTTACCGAGCGCGGCTCGCAGTTCCACGGAACGTCGAGCTTCATCCGTGGGTTTACCCTCCTGGCGGAGGAGGCGACCTTGATGCGCTACGCCGACGATGCCGTAGAGACGCAGTGGTTCCCGGAAGGCTTTGCCATCGTGGAACAGGGCGAGGCAGCGTCGAGCCTCTATCTGATCGTGACGGGCAGCGTCGAGGCGGTCCGCGAGGAAGACGATGGCACGCGACACGCGCTCCGGCGGCTGGGCCCGGGAGAATTCTTCGGTGAGCGGGCGCTCGCACGGCAGGAGCCGCAGGGCGCCTCGATGGTCGCGACGGATACCGTGACGTGTCTGGTGCTCTCATCGCAGGCTCCGAGCGCATTCGCGGGCCGTGGCGAGGAGGCGCGGCTGGGTGGCGCCGCCGTTGGCGCATCCGATGGCGACGAGCAGGAGTTTGAGCGACTCATCGGCGTGGATATCTCGGCCCAGATCGACCGCAAGATCGCGGCGCTGGCGGCCCACCGCTCGCAGTTCTCGATCGATCCGACGATGTTCCCGCTGGCGCTGGTGCGCGACCTGCTTGGCAGCGAGTATTTCGAGAGCGTGACAATCGCGGCGCCGGTCAGCGCCCAAGTTGCCTGAGACGCCTGAGATGCATCGGTTGCTAAGATTCGCCGCTGACTCTATCGCGCGCCCTTGCGGAGCCAGCGGCGATATGGTACTATTGAGCGTGCCGCGGACACTCGCGGCGCAAGGGCCTCTAGCTCAATTGGCAGAGCAGCTGACTCTTAATCAGCGGGTTCAGGGTTCGAGTCCCTGGGGGCTCACCACTACTACTGGTGGGGGTCGGAGCGAGTCCGATCCCCATATTTTGTGTCCGGCAAGCGGCGTTGGCACGACGGGCGGAATGCGGAGTCAGCAGGCCACTTTGCGCCACGCTGACGCCGCGTCAGCGACTCTGGGATGTCACGCTTACATACCATTTGTGTCCAGGTACTCCGCACCGGTACCGCAGTTCCTCCTCAGCCTGGCCGCGGTCCTTCCCCTCGCACATCACCGGTGTGCTACGGCTACGCCACGCAGCATCGCAAAGACCTCGCACGCGTACACGAGCGTTCACAGGAGTTCTGCACGGGAACCGCACTGGCTTCTCAGAGGTTCATCTGGAGTGCATCACAAGTTCCTCGTGAATGCCGCACCGAGGTCACAGTGGGTCCATAGGCATTTGCGCCTACCCTCCCGCAGTTGGATACTCGAACAGGCGACTGTGTCGCTGGCCGCTAGCGCACCGGTATCTCGAGGAGGACATGATTATGGCAGTCAAAACGGACAAGGCAATCAGAGCAACCGGGGCGACAGCAGTGCGGCCAGCAGGCACACGGAACACCATCGCTACGAGCGGGAAGCGTACAGTTAGCGCTTCATCGGGCAGAACCGTCCATACCACGACGCCAGCACGCATTTCGTCTGTTTTGCGTCTACCGCTTCTAGCGCTGATCGACGAGTTCCTGTACGAGGTCGATGAAACGCTTGCCGCAGGAACCTACCGGGCGTATTCCGTGCCGCTCTCGCTCTTTCTGCGGCATTTGTGCGAGACGCTTGGGCGCGAGCCACTACTTGCCGATCTCAATGTCGAGGCAGTGCGCGCATGGTCCCAGATGCTGCGGGAGAGACCGAAGCAGTTGCGCGGAGGACGGGCCGAGGGCGATACGCCAATCGCCCTCTCATCCCGGCGCAACTACCTTCGCCACTTGCGCGCCTTCGCCAACTGGCTCACGAAGCCACCCCACCACTATCTGGACGACTCGCCACTGCGGCACTACAAGCTGCCGCGTGGGGAGGAGACAGCGAAAGTTCCAGTCGAGCCTGATGCGCTCCGCAAGCTGCTGCGACGGGCTGAGCAGGAAGGCGATAGCGTCTGTGGCGCGCGTGGCCGTGCCTTGCTCTTGACGCTGGTTGATGGCGGCTTGCGGGCGCGTGAGATCATCTCACTCACTATCGGCGATATCTCGCTCAAAGAAGGAATCCTTGTTGTACGGCGCAGCAAAGGCAGGAAGCCTCGGCTGGTGGCGGTCGGTGGTGAGACGGTGCGAGCGCTCCGTCGCTACGCCCTGCTTCGTGATAGCCTGGAAGGCGCTGAAACGACTTCCCAGACGCCATTCTTCCAGACGATCCACGGCACAGCGTTTACCTATTATGGCCTGCGAAGTTGGTTGCGGCGGTTGGAACGTGATACGGGCGTGTCTCATGTTTATCTCCATCTGCTACGCCATACCTCGGCCATCGAAACGCTCGACGCCGGCGCCGACGTGCGCACTGTCCAACTCAAGCTCGGCCACGCCGATATCCGCACGACGCAGGGGTATCTGAACATGGCCGCAGAGAAGGTGGGCCAACTCCAGCGCGCGTTCAGCCCGGTAGATCGCCTCGGCTTCGCGTCTGACAACCAGAGCGGGAAGCGACAACGAGGTCGCCGCAGATCTGACGAGCCACGACTGTGGCACCGCGAAGCACGGCGGCCGCGGAACCTAGAAGGTCCCCAGTAAAGGATCTGGTTCACATGGAGCCAGGTTCGCGACCTTCGCTGCAGCATTGCCGACGGCATCATGCAACGCCAAACATAGAATGCGCTGACCTCCGTGAGTGCAAAGGTTCTCACCTTGTGGTGCACAGAGTACCCCGTTTTATAGCCAACACTGACATTCGCAACTACGGAGGATGCGTTTCTCTAGCCAGAGGAGTAGAAAGTCGAGGGTGTGGGTGCCGAAGTTGCGGGCAACAGCGGCCACCAAATTGGTGCGAGCGGACCGGACTCATCGAGTCGTCCCGCCAACGTGATCGAGGCTTTTAGGGGTAGGGTACTTACGCCGCCAGAAGGAGATTTATAGCTAGCGGACGCCGTTGCCGCAGCTCTTTGCATGCGGCGTAGTTGCCCGAAACTTTGCACGACGACCAGCAGATGAGGATTGACTCGATCAAATGCCTCGCGCCACGCGCCAGATGCCAGATAGGTGTAATATGACATGAATTTGCGGGTGAGGTCGGACAGATTCATGCTGCCCTGGTCCCATTCCAGCCAGAAGCGGAATAGCTTCGCGTCTGCTCGGAAACATCCAGCGCCGTCGGGCCGCAAATGGTGCCAGCGTCCCTGGTAGCGATAGCGACGTTCAGCCAGCATTCCCACTTCCCACCAAATGAGGCGATGTTGCGCACTCTGCAATGGCTCTTGACTGAGATGGTAATTCTCTGCGGCTGCGGCGCGAGCCAACAGAGCAAAGAAGTGATACACGCCAAGGTCGTGGACGGTTGGAACCCAAAAGTCCTCGCCACGTTGCGGATGCCTGGATGCCGCTCGCTGCACAAACTGAGATTGGGGACTCATCCGTTGTGTGACAGTCACTAGGCGATGCCCGCTGTCCGAGAGCCACACTGCAGTGGACGGATCGTAGCTGAGATGATTTTGCTGACTGGCCCTAATGCTCCTATCCTTGTTTCCGATGGATTGGGCAGTGTTCCGGCAACGTCTGAGCAAGCCCCAGTGGTCCAGTTCGCTCAGGTAGCGATCCATTGAGGGAAGCTGTATGCCAAGGAGATCGGCCAAATCCACAACCTGAATGCCTGGAGCGCGGAGGAGCAACGTCAAAATATCAGTAAGACGAGCACCGAGTTGTAACGAGAGGAGGCAAAGCGATTGACGTGGTATTCCAGCATGAGAATCAGGTTGGCTGCGCTCATGTGCAGCCGATAGCGCACGCTCAGTTAATCGTCCAACAACCACGCGCGCATGTAGCTGGGGTACGATGATAGTTCGCTTCCTGGCCGAGAGTGGCTTGAGCGCATCGCTGCCGTCGCTGTTCGGTGGAACAGCGTCATGCGAGAATCGCGACATCACCTGCGTCAGATGACAGGATAATCCGGTCTCGAGGTCATGCCACGGAAGCCGCCACACATCGCACGACTGAGGCAAGCTCGGCGGGTGAGGAACGACGGCTAGTGCGCCCCGTAGCGGTGGCATTTGCTGCAGATCAGCGCAGGTTCGCGCAAGCTGCTGCAGACGCTCTGCATGCCGCACATTCTCGGCGAGGACAAGAAGCGGCGGGAATTGGTCGTACACCGGCCAACGCTCTGGTGATTCTCGGTAGGAAAGGATCATGTCGAGTGTTCGGGTAGCGGCGCGCCAGTCCTGCACCGGCGCATCCGCGAGCAGTAAGGCAGCGTACCAGTCATCGCGCAGCTCGTAGCGGCTCTGCTCGGACGTCGATGTGCTGCCAGGGTTACGTGCGTTAGTGAATTTGGCGTCTGCAACGCGGCCACCAGCGGAGACCCTCGTGACATGTAAGACCAGGACAGCATCGAGTTTCAACATGTGGGAGCGACTGTGGAACGCAAAGGCGTGGCGATAGTTGCGTACCCAGTGCCAAGCGCCGGATGCGTCGCGCCCCTGCTCGCCGAGTGCCTGTGGTGCCCCCAGTAGCAGCCCACGGATCACTGACTGCACGCGAAGCAAGTGTGAAAGTCGGGGCAACTGATTCAGCAGGCGTAACTCGTCACACTCCCATAGACGCGCTAGCTTGTTGGCATCAGTCTCCATACTTGCGGCGACCAGGCTAATCCCTTCGTTCGAGAGATAGTAGAGTCGCCGTATGCCAGAATGTACGAGGCATGCAGGCGTCACCCACTCGATTAGACCCCGAGCCTCCAGCCCTGTCAGGTGCCGAGTCGTCGTTGAATGGCTCACACCACAAAAGGCCGCAAGATCCTCTGTGCTGAGGAAGGGACAGCGCAACAGCCAATGAAGCAACGGCCAATCGATCGTTGCCGTGTCGTAACGATGGAATGCGTCCACGTGATTGCGATTGGAGAGCGGTTCGCGGCGACGTGTTCCTGTCGGTCGTGCTGTATGACGGGCCTCAGAGTTCCTGTCGGAGTCGCCCTGTGATTGCGCACTCATGTTCATATGTCGGACTCTGGCCCTTCAGACTCATCACCTGCCTCGCTGTTGCCGCTGTCGCCATAGTTATCAGTGTCATTGGAAGTGTCTACGGCCTTCACATTCGATTCAACCGTTCGGTTGATAGGTTGGTCATCAAGTAGCAGCGAAGTGAAGGGAGGTATCTTCGAGCGGCGTGAACGTCGCCGTCGCGTCTTGTTGCGCGGCCGGAGTACGGCGGCATTCGCAGATTCCTCAGGGTCTTCGGTTGCGCTCCAGCCCGTCCGTGTCACTGTCTTGAGTGGCCTCAGTGGCTTCATTGTGCTTCCTCCTTGCTCCAGGTCAGCGTGTGCAACGCTCTGTGTAGGATTGCTTACTGTAGGCTGCTCCGTTCTCTGTTGAGAAATACCGGCCGTGATGGCTGTGAGCGTCTTGCGCCGTAGCGCCGCGTGCGCGACGAGCATCTCGACACGTCGCGCCTCTCGTCCAATTCGCCGCTGACTACGTTGGCGAAGTGCCTCCGCCTGTGTCCGCTGTTCATCGGCAAGCGGGATCGGCGGATCAAGAGCCAGTGAGAAGACCGGGATGCGCTGGCCCTGCACTGTGAGCCGGGCATAGCAGTGAAAATCATCGAGGGCGATCAGGTCGCTGGTGGTGACGAGGCCATCAAGCTCACGTTCTACCATGCGAGCATCCTCAGCGCTCATGGCATAGCAGAAGAGCTGGTCTACATTCGCCATCACCGTAGGACGCAACGCGCGGTCAAGCTCGTCGAGATAGGCCAAGGTCTGGGTCGCTAAGGCGAAGGTCGCGCCGAACTTGCGCAACTCGGCCAACATTGCGCCGAAGTCTACCCCTGGCAGGACTTGGAACTCGTCGACAATGACGCGTACCTGTCTCCGCGTGCCGACCGCGAGGTTTGCCTGTTCGCCGACCGTGACCTGTAAGAGCCCTAGCAAGGTCGCGCCAATGAGAGCCGCGACATCGTGGCCAACAACGCCGCGCGCCGTCTTGACCAGCAGCACCTGCCCCTGGCGAACGGTCTCAGCCATGTTCAGCGTCGAGCGCCCCTGGCCAACAATTCGCCGCGCCACGACTGCGTTGGCGAACTTGTCGAGCTTGGTGGTCACAGGCGTGATGATCTCTTGCTGGAAGCGCGGCTGCAACGCCTCAAAGCGCATCCAGTAATCGAGCAGCGCAGGATCGCGGACGCGCCCCAGAAGGCTGTGGCGAAACCCCGCATAGGTCAGTAGCGCGGTGACATCGAGCAGGGTAAATTGACGATCGGGGCCATCCTGTGGGTCGGCGGCGACCTCGACCTCGTTCACCTCATAGAGCGTTTTGAGTGCAGCCTCCAGCGCCGACTCCATCCGCGCGCCCCAGAAGTTCTTCCAGATTTGTGAGAAGACTGCGATCAAGTTGGAGACGGCCTTATCCCGGTCGGGAAAGAGGGTGGTATCGAGGAGGTTGAGACCAATGGGGTACTCACGATCTCCCAAATCCACCAGGAAGGTATCCTCCCTTCGATCTTCGGGAACCAGCGCGAGTACCGCCTCGGCGAGATCTCCGTGGGGATCGATAAGCACCAGCCCGAGTCCCTCGGCGAGAGCCGCCTCGGCCAAGGCGAGCAACAGCGTCGATTTACCTTTGCCCGTCTTGGCAATGGCCAGCGCATTACGCCGCGAGGCGTCAGGTGGTAGATAGACAGGCACGGTATGTCCGGCATGAGTCGAGACGCCGATGCGGAATCCCGCTTGTGGATGGGTTAGCACGTCGGGAGCCAGCAGAGTTCGTGCGCGGGTATGTTTGACGAAGGGTAAATCATCAAGATCATCGGCCTGCGGGAGGTGCCAGAGCGCGGCGACGTCGGCAACACTCAGGAGATGCGCCGAACGACGTAGACCACGCTGCCAGCCACTTATGAAAATATTCTTGAGCAAAGACATTGGCCACAGAGTTGACCAGTGACCCTTCCATCGGTATGGTTCTGGTTGTCCCACTCCTGCTATTGGTGATCCCGCTGCTTGGGCCGGAATCAGACGGCGGGCGGCCCGAGCTGAGAGCCAGCGAGGTGTGAAGTAAGCGCCCGTAGCAAGATGGAACTGCCGATAGGCCGCGATAAATCCCTCTAGAACCTGCCTCTGCTGCTGACTGATGGAGGCCCCGGTATCTCGCCATCTCATTGCCGGGGCATCAAGCGACAGGTTATCTCGCCTAGCGCCATTGCAGATGTCGCCTACTTGGTCATACGGCCACTGATGTGCCTCCTGCCCATCACGCCCAATAGCGATGACGCGCAGCCGCGCCCGATAGGCGATCCGCATGGTCTTCTCTTGGACGAGCCGCTGATCATAAAGCGGTGTGCGGTTGAGCCAGGCGCGTAACCGTCCCCGAATCCAGGCGATGAGGAGCACAGTGATGAACAGCGTAAGGAGCAGCGTGGCTCCCCATGCTGCCAGCCACATCGTCTGTCCTGATGAGAGTTGGACTGCCTGTCGGTGAAGCAGCGCGGTCACGTCCTGACGCAGCCAAGACGGGAAACGGCTGGCATTGCGCCAGACGAGGAAGATGAGGCCAACCAGAGCAAGCAGTCCAAGTACTGCTGGTAGGCTTAGGCTTGGGCCATCGGCGTACGCTCCCGTTCCTGCCATGCGTGCTTGTATCATTGCCCAGCGTTCCCGTTCCCTCTCGGGCTCAAGCGGGTGTTCAATGGCTAAACGCTGATGCGCCTCCGACCACGCCGCCGGAGCGGGAAGTAAGGCGAGTTGGGCGATGAGGCGGTGCTCACCAGGAATGCCATTGAAGGCCGCGAGGAGCCCAAGCAGCGGGTCTGCTCCCTCGTGCGCCGATTCGCGGTCACCTGGCGTGCGGAGCGGGAGGTACGGTGCAGCGCCGGGCCGCAGCTCAAGTGCAGAGATCGTCTCACCTGACTCTAAATGCAATGGATCATTCCCAGGCGTGAGTGGCCGGATCACTGCCTGGGGATACCGCGCCTGAAGCTGCTGCACGACATGTCTGAGCGTTGCGGCGTCGGTAGCCCGCGCAACAAAGCGGCGGCTCTGCGTTGTCCCGGTGATTTCGAGGGCAATCGGCTGGTTTAATGCATGGGCGAGCGCTGCCATCCCAGTTTCCAGCGCGACGGCTTCGCGGGTCGTCCGTCGCGGTGGGATGATCTCAACGGCTGTAATGACGTGAGGCGCCGCGCTCGCTGCATGTCCTACATCCAGAGGTGGACCACGACGGGTATGGAACTGCTCATCGAATCCGAGGCGGTCGTTTGGCAACGGATTCGGGATCGCAGGTGGCGCATCAGAAGATGACTCCGCCCCTGACGCCTGTGACATATAGCGCTTCTCACCTGAAGCAGAACGACCTGGAGCAGAACGCAGACGGATGACACTTGAAAATGGCCTTGGCATCGTGCTCACTCACCTCCTTGCTGTCCCTCCTGCAGACCCTTTGGCACGTCAGAAGGGCATGTCGATCGGGCGTGACTCGCAACACACGCGACAGAAGTCGCAGTCAGCTCGTCTGCTGCGCACATTGCCGTTGCCAGAGGCGCCAGCTCTTGCTCGATGTGAGCAAGCGCCTGCGCGCGCCCTGCCAGTCCCAACGGCCCTATCTCTCCGAGATCCTTGTAATTGGACGACGGCGTCGGCACACGCGGCAGTGGGGGAAGCACTTGATAGCGCACCTGCCGCTCATCCAGTGTGCGACTCAGATGGACAGTCGCCTCCTGCCCGGGATCGTCGCCATCGAGTTGGAGCAGTAAGGGTAATCCATCTGAGTGCTGTTGCAGATCTAGCAACTCGGCTAGTTGTCTCCGACTGGGGTAGGTGGAGAGCAAAGCTGTCGGTAACACCGGCAAATCCCATCCGGTCGCAATCACGTAGTCAAGCGCACCCTCAAGGACGAGGATACCTAGCAATTCATATCGGTTCTTCGCAACCATGCGGCGTCCCTCTCCTCCATGGCGCAGCGCAAGTCGCTGCAGTGCGGCCCCATAGCCGAGCAGATGCTTTTCCCCATCGCTGCATACGAGGTGATACTTGATCTGCGCTACTGGCGTGCGCATGCCAGGAACCGTTCGACCGATCAGTTGCATAGCCTGCCCCAGTCGCATCTCCGGCACAATCAGACGTCGCAGGAGCGTAGTGTGGCCACCACGGTTGAGCAGCCCTATCTGGCGTGCAGCCTGCTCCAGTGTCGGATGTCCAACGAGCAAGGAGGCCAGCAAGTCATCCGAGAGATAGCCTAGTTGGCAGCGTCGCGCGAGAGTGTAGGAAATGCCTCGCTCCCCCAGATAGGTCAAAACCCCAGGGGTTCGGGCAAGCCCTTGAGATCCAAGCGTCAGGGTGATCCACAGGAGGGCTTGAGCAAGAGAGGTTTGTGCATCGGTCTCCCCAATATCGTCCGCTTGCGCATGTTCAGCACCGCCGCGCGGATTTTCAGCGTGCTGTGCTACATTCGTCACCGACATTGCTGCCTGATTCACCTGCCGGACTGATGGTAATGGAGATACCTCGCTAGGGTCAGAGTTATCATGATCTCCTGTCAGCTTTGGCACCTTCCGAGCGGGTGTTTCAGACTGCTGCTCGCCGAGGATGCGAAGCGCCTCGTTGAATGTGACCTGGCGCAGCAAGCAGACAAAGGTGATGACATCACCGGCGGCGTGACAACCAAAACAACAAAACGACTGGGTATCGGGATAGACGGTGAAGCTGGCTCGTTGCTCACGATGAAAGGGACACAGGCCGACCAGATGGTGACCATCGCCGACCACACGTAGAAGCACTCCCTGACCCATGACGACATCCTCGATACGACACGAGCGCTTGATGAGTTCTGCGCGTCTTCGGGCATCCAGTCGTCCTGGGCGCTGCATTCGAATTGGAGAATCTGGCTGAGAGGACTGCTCAGTGCGCTCAGGCGTTGCTAGCAACGATGTGCCGCTCATAACGTCGTCCGACTCAGGGTGTAATGTCTCTGGTTGAGACACTGCAGGAGATGTGAAGGGCGGAGTCTTAGTCGTCATCTGTCAGAACTCCTCCTCTTCGTCGAGTGCGGATGAAAGCTCGCCATTTGCGCCGGTTGTCCAGTCCTCTGGAGGCTCATCTGCGAGGTCATCTGCTCCCTCACTGTGGGCTTGACTGAACGCATCAGGGTCACCAGCCGATGGAGGGAGATAAGTTCGGCTATCCCGGCTGACAGGTTTTCGTGCCTGCCGAGCGCTCGGCAGGGCAGATCCTGGACGCCGTGGCTTTCTGTCCGCTCGGTTCTCCGAGAGTGTTGATCCGGGAGGGGTAACTAGAGACAATGCCCGTGTTCCCAGGGCGGGGTTGCGAAACGTACCACGGAAAGCGAGTGGCCTGGCAGGGCCAAACGTAGCATGCCCGCCCTGTCGTTCGGCAAGTTCACGCGGGTCGGTCGTCGCCAGTTGGTGCTCTAGCGGACTTGCGCCGACTTGAAGTGCGACATGCCCGCCGCGAGCAAAGAGCAGTCCTTCCCCTTTGTGGCAGCCTAACAGGAACTGCCGTTCACTGGTCGAAAGCTGGAAGGCGCGCGTTACCGCCTCAATGGTCGAGCTATCTTGCTTCATGAGCATCTGTACCGAGGAGTTCGCAAGCACCGTGCGGCCATGCTCGCTGGAGAGAAAGTCCTCAGCATCCTGAGTGATGGTGATGAGGCCGAGGTAATACTTGCGGGCGCGGCGTGCCAGCCCTGCTAAGAAGCGCCCACCTTCCTGATATTGCATCAAGGACCATGCCTCATCAATGATGAGTAGTCGAGGGCGCTGCGCACGTCGGATACGCGTCCAGACGAAGTCAGCGATGAGGAACAGGCCGAGCGGACGTAATTCGGCATCCATGTCCCGGACATCGAAGACCACGAGATGATTGCTCAGTTCGACATTGGTGGGCTTGGCAAACAACCGTGAAAGGCTCCCATGGACGTAGCGATGGAGACGGTCAGCCAGGTGGGTTTCGTCAGTCCCACAGGCGCTGCTCTCAAGCACATCATAGAGATCACGCAGCAGTGGCGCCGGGCGCCACTGCTGCGTTGCAGGATCTGAGGAAATACCGGCGCGGCGGTAAACTTCGTACAGCGCGCGGTCGAGCAGGCCCTTCTCGCTCTGGGAGAGACCGACTGTGCCGGTAGGCGCGCGATCCGCGAGCATTAGATCCAGCAGGGCATGAAGTGACTGCACTTTGTCGGCAAGGGCATCTCCGCCATGTCCCGACTCGGATTCGCCCTGGTTGTCCGCTGCGATCCCTCGCGCTTCAGGTTCGTTGCACTGCATAGATGTGAGCGCGTTATTGCCACGAGCGATGCGTGCCTGAGGCATCTCAGACGATTGCGGCAAGTCGAACGGGTTGAGGTGGTGCTCCGCGCCTGCCGCTAGGCGAACTATCTGTCCACCCACGGCCTCAGCGAGCGAGGCGTACTCTGTCTCCGGGTCAACCACATAGACATCCACGCCGCGCACCAAGCTCCGTAGGGCTTCGATCTTGCAAGAATAGGACTTTCCAGCTCCTGATTTCGCAAACATCACCTGGTTGGCATTCTCCAGGAGCGGCGAAAAGATGTCGATGAAGACCGGAGAGCCATTGGCAGTCGTGCCAAACAGGATGCCATCCGGCATGCTCAGACTATTGGAGAGAAATGGAAACGCCGTGGCAAGGCTGGACGTGTCCAGCAGACGTGTGCGCATCAGGCGATCGCGACCTTCGGGCAGACACGACAAGAGGCCCAAATCCTGTTCGAAGGTCGCAGGGCGCGCCACCAGTTGTTGATTCGCCAGTTCCTGCTCAATGCGCGCAACACGCTCTTCCAGGTGTTGGCGAGGAGAACCATGCGAAGCTACGGGCGCACGCACTTGTAGGTAGAGCGACGTCGCGAAAATGCGCTCATCGCCGCGCTGGAGACGCTCCCGGGTACGCTCGACATCCTCATACGCGACGCCCAAGTCAGCGGCGCCAAGACGCCCGCGCTCTTCATTGAGGAGCCGGGACGAATGAAGCTGTACCAGGCGATGCGAGAGCTGCCGAATCATTGCCGCCGTCGATTGTGGCTTGAGATGGAGCACAACATCGAGCGGTTCATCGAGATCAATCAGCCGTTCTAACCAGCCATGATAAACGTGCCGGGGATAGCCAACGACTGCCAGCGTACGACAGAAGGTGTCGTCGAGGCGCACATCATCACGGGTCACTTCGATGGCAGCTGGCGCCAGTACATCTGCCAGATCGCCCCAAGTGGCAGACGCGGAATCGATGGCAGAAGCCTTCCAATTTCGTCTTCCCGTTCGTCTTGCTTGTTTGGCGTGCTGTTTCTTATGGTCCTTGCTAATGTCCCTGTAATCGCCATGATTACTCCCGTTGACAATGTCGCTTTCTTCCGTATCGGTGGGTAGGATGGCTGGGGTTTCTTCGTCGTGGCTTTCATGTTGTGGCGACCGGGACAAAGAAGGCAAACCCAAGCCACCCAGAAACTCGCTGCTAAGCGCATGATGGCGCGCCGCGTCAGGGGCAATACTCTGGTAATAGACAGTCGCCAACTCGACGCCTGCCAAGCGTCGAACCTCCAGGCCGATCCGACTCAGTTCACGGGCCACGCTTTGGGTACGAAGATCAAGGATGTGCGACGCGCGCTGTTCGGTGCGGGTTCGGGCTGCTCGTTGCCGACGGCCGTTCCCAGGAAACTGGAGGAAACCTACGCCTGGAAGCAGCGACCGGGAGAGGAGCGCACCAGACCCGTTGGTGATGCTTGACTCGAGCGCAACCTGTTCATCGGCAGGCAGCACGAGATAGAAACGCCGCTCCAGGAGCGTCTTGTACTCCGCCAGATCGAGCACATACTGCGCCTCATCCTCGGCCAGACGGTTCCACATGGCTTGCTGCTCATCTGCTGCGTCGTGAACCCGTGAGGCGTCGCCTGTCTCCGCAGACTCGTCTAACCTAGTTCCTACCCACTCGTTGGAGGGCGCGTGAGTGTTGGCCGCTACCTGTCTCTGTGGTGTGGCGCGAACCTGTTCAGCATAGGATGTGAGATCGAGCGGACGCACTTGCACCAGGAGCTGAATGGGAAAAGTCAGTCCGTTGAGAAAGGCGCGATAACCTGCGAGAATGGCCTCCTGTTCCCCGACGGTCTTGAGCGCATAGTTCAGGCTACTGACTTCGAGTACCGCACAGTAGTCACGGTGCGAGGGATTCGGTGTTGCAAGCACGAGCACATTCCCGATGACCGCTTCGGCGGCGACATACTGTTGTTGCACGCTCCCCAATCGACGGCGCCCTCTGGAGGACTGGGACGTTGCGCCGGAGCGAGGGTTTTGGTGGCGGGGTAGACCTCTCATGCTCGTCCCAACCCTTCTACAGGCGATCTAGGTTGTCGCTTCGCCGCATTGCTTCCTGTTCCTTTGGATTCCTTGTAGTCCTGCCTCTCATGCTGGTCATGCTGGCCAGGCAAAGGGAATTGCACACGGGAGGTATTGCCGCTGGCCACCTTACTCACACGCTCCTCAGTCACGCTCTCGTCTGCTGTGCGCCCGCTCAGGGGAGTGATGGCCGAGGGCCGCGGGCGCCAGACACACCGCTTCGGTACGGTGTGATAGCGGACAATGGCAAAGAACCAGTCTTCGAGTGGACGGCCAGCTGGCTGGATCATCGCCACTGCAAGCGCTATGAGAGCAGGTAGCAGCCCCAAACCGATCCGCAGCGCGAGCGGTACATGAATGTCCACGATAGCCTGCCCACTCTGCGCGAAGAGGAAGTAGCCAGCAGTCGCGCCGAGCAGCAAGATAATGCCCTGACGCAAGGTCAGTCCAAACAAAATGCGATCCTCCACCTCCAGATGGGTCGGAATCTCGTGCCGTTGTAGCGGGTCATCCATGCTCATGTGGTGTCCCCTTCCTTACGTCCTTCCATATCCTTTCAAACCTTCATCGTTCACGTTCCTGGGTAGGCAAAACACGGTTGCCAACGCTAGGGATAGGCAGATTCCGCTGGTAGTTACGGCAATGACGCTTAACTTGACTTCACCTTTGAGCGCATCTGACCTTGCGTGCGCTGCATACCCAGGATTTGCCGCGCCTGGCGCAACCAATTAGGGAGGGAAGCGCTCCACCTCCCATTTTTCAACCGCCCAGGGCTGTTTGGATGAGCGCGGCGACGGCTCGAGCGAGCAGCACCAACGCAAGGCCGATGAGCGCGTTGACCATCGCCGATTTCCCGGCACGCATCTGCAGGGGGTTCCCTGAGGCGCTCATATAGAGATAGGCTCCCCACATGATGAAGAATGCGGCAACCGTCACGCCGACAGCAGTGCCAATGTTGATCAGGTTATTGAATAGGCCGAGAATCGCAGCTTGCGGATCCATACATCTAACTCCTTCCAAATAGGTGCAGGTCGGACAATCGGACTCGTACAAGAGCACTGAGAATAGTGCTGGGTTAGGGATCAGAGATGGCGAATGTAACCGACAACGGAGTAGCCGTTGCGCCAGGTCAAGACCGTCAGGTCAGGCAGCAGGGTCTGGGTGACGATCGGCCCCGGGCCATTCGCCTCCGCGAAAGTTACTGACCCAGCCTGACCGGCAAAGGGCGCATGCACCTGGATTACCACGGCAATGTGGCCAACTCCTGGGTCGTGGACGTTGAACCAGACCATCCAGTCGCCGGGCTGCGGCAGACCCCGTTCTTCGGGCGGAGCCACCGCTGAGGGGATCTCGACCCAACCGGGTCGGTGTGCGTAGAGCGCCCAGAACCTGATCGCGTTCCCGGCTGCTGGGGGGCGGATGCCAGCAACCCCATAGGCGGCAAGCGCGAACATGACGCATTGCAGATTGCCGTTCTGCCACTCCTTGCATCCCGGACAGGTCTGCTGCCAGTAGGCAATGACTGCAGGCGGGAAGCCGCTGTCGTACCAGACGTCGGGATTGCCATGCAGGTGCGCCGCCATCGCAAGTGCCACCGCCACCACCGCGTTGCCATCTGGATTGATACAATCGGTTGTTGTCCCGGTGGGACTCGGCTGGGCTCCAGCGGTTGGCGACCCAGAGATCGTCGATGTGGTACATCCAAATCCACCCCCGCCATCGCCGAAGGCTACAAGCGCTGCGGGTGCCAGGAGCAAAGAGACAACCAGAACGAGGACCAGAAGTCCGGCAATGACAGCGCTGACCAATGCGCCGAGCAGCAAACGATTGACGCCCTCGTGCGAGCCTTCCTCCCCATGCCCGGTGTCCATAGATCCCTCCAGGTTCATCCTTCACGGTGGCTGCTTCGTGATAGCGCTTGTCGGCCAGCCCAGGCTGTACAGGTATTGTCAGAAGTGCAAAGCAAGCCTTCGTCGCAGCAACCAGCCTGTTCATCGCGCACCTCCGTTGATCGTGGCTATAGAGGCTGTCGGCGGAATCGAGTTGCCAGGCTGTTGGACACTATCAGGCGCCTGTGAGAGCCGCAAAGCGCACGACCATGAGCGCGGTTGCGGCGACACCGGTCGCGTCGTTGAGTGGGTTGGGCGCTGAGGGGCCACCGAGAGAGCGCAAGAACGCGGGAATCTTGAGTGTCAGATACAAGGTCGCAATGCCGATGATGAGATCCATGACCGCCCCGAAGGGGTTGTCCGCTGGGAAGAACACCAGCAATCCACCGCCAAGACCGAGCGCGAGCACCTGGAGGAACTGCACGAAGACGGTCGAGATGAAGGCGCGTGTCCAGAGATGCGCCCAGGCATGGGTCTGGGGCAGCACCCAGCAGACCAATCCCAATGGCGCAGTCACAATGAGGACATCCAGCATCGCCAGCCGCACCACCATCTGAATCACGAGGAACAGGCCAACCACTCCGAAGGCGAGGAAGAGCAGAATCAGAGCAAGACTAGCAGCCGCATTAGGGCCGCTACGAATGTTGAGCGTCAGCAGGCTTACCAGGTTATCAAAGGGGGTAGTGACTATGGCTGAGAGTGCATTATTGAGTTCAATCATGGTCTGGGTCACCAATAGGCTCAGGTTGACCGCAAGCGCGGCCAGCGCCAGCCGGGGCAAGACCTGGCGCGCCTCATGGTAGCGTACGCCAGCCGTAGGACCGACGATGCTGTTGTAGCCCGCCCAGCAGACGATGATGGCGAGCGCGCTATCGGCGATGGCGACGACCGTGCGCCAGAAGGCAAGTACTACGGTATTTTGGTAGGTGTCAGTCGGTGGCGTCAGGACAAGAATGTCGAGGGCTAATGCCTGTTGTAGCAGATTGGTGATCGTTGAGGTGATCCCATCCACAATCCAGGCAAACGCGGCGCTGAGCGCATCAATAACCCATTGTTTCGGATCGAAGAGCGCGCCATTGCCACCAGCGGGATTCGTCGCGACACCAGGCGATGGCGAGGCTGTTGGAACTGTCGGCGTGGGCTGTACGGGCGTTGAAGTGGGGTCCGTCTGCGAATCCTTAATAGCTCCCTGTAACCCAGCTGAACCATGCGTGGCGTCAGTGGCACCATGTGCGACTACGGAGTTAGTCGCGCCCTTGTGTAGCGCCGCTTGATGAAGTCCGTGAGAAGACGCCTGGACAGCGAGCAGCGCGAGCAACAGAACTCCTCCGAAGAGGAAAGCCATTGTCGTCAGCCGCCGCTGAATTCTACTGAAGCGGTGATCCTGCCGATGTTGGCGATTCCAAATGTGCTCGTGGCGCGTCGCCTCTGCTGGGCGAGATCGCCGTACAAGACTTTGAGCGCCGTGCGTCAGGTGAGTGATAGTAATGCTGGCAGCCTTTCGCTTCGGGATGTCCATGGTGTCGCCCTCCTCATCTGTTGCTTCACGTTGGTATCTAAAGGGTAGCCGAGTGGCCTGGCAAGAAGGGGGACAATCAGCGCCAATATTTCGAGGAAATCCCCAGCGATTCTTCGGGAGAGAGCATCCTCAACGTTCGAGAGAAAGTACCCATAAACCCTCCCTTTACATCACGTTCGCAATGTTTGCAAGAGTCTGATAGCGGCGAAGTTGTCACGCAAGATGATGCAATGGGAATAGCCTTTGACGGAGTGACTTTTGAGCGTCTGTGGCAACGTAATAAAGTAGGCGGACTGTTAGTGGAAGCAGCTATTGGGCAGTGTTAGCGACAAGAAAAGAGACACAATTCACTTCGTGTGCGCTACTGCGCACTGCGGTTTACAGATGCCAAGATTGAGCGCGAGAGTGGGATAGCGCTATCCCATTCTCGCGAATTTCGGGCTTTCCACCAGCCGCTCTCAGTGACTGCATTAGGTCGGAGTTAAGCAGACTCCTTATCGCCTAGTGCGGTCAGTCAAATTTGGGGCTAGATGGCGCCAGGCGGCTGGTAGGGCATCCAATGCCCTTTCGGCTGGATTTGCATCGCGAATCCAGAGGAGACGACCGTCACGCGCAACGTTGACAACGAACAACTCGTCCCAATCGGCAAGCGTGGACTCGACGAGCGTCACCTCTACCTCGCGTGGAACAGTGCAATGGCGGTACTGCACACTCCCAATGCTCTCCCACAGGGCTAGTTGCTGGGCATACGGCAGCCGCTGGCGCACAGGATCAGGTGCCACGAGTAGGAGCAGGTCCACGTCGCTGGGATGCAGATCATCGAGCGGGCGTTCTTCATGGCGTGCTGCCGACCCGAAGAGGATCGCTGCCTGTACCGCTGCATGCTCCGCCGCGACCACCGCAACAATCGCTGCCACGAGCGCCGACGTTTTCTGATCCAACCAGGGGACAACGGCCTGTACCCTGTTCATGAGTCTCATCTCGTCGTCATGTGGTTCGTGGGAACCGTGACTACCGAGTTGTGCATGGCGGTTTATGGCGTCTAACCCGTCTACCTTGTCTAGCTGGTTGCCCATAGCCGAATGCCTTCCCAGCCGTCGTGTGCGTCGGCCACATCCGTGATACTCGCGTGATGGCCGTACCAGCCACCGCGACGGTCATTGTCCAGTGCGTCCCAGCGCGCCGCCATCGCCGGTTCGCCGATATCTCTTAGGAACTTCCCGAGTTTATCGTGCGTCTCCTTGTGCTTCCCATGCTTGCGGTCGCAGCCACACGCCAGCCAGTGAAAGCTGGCGCCCCAGTAGAGTTCAATGATGCTGCGACCCAGCGCTGGGTTCGCCGCTGGATCACCGAGCTTGGTTATGGCTTGCTCGATATCGAGCGCTGCCTGCTGATGTGCGTCACCACGCATCGTATCTGCTGCCTTTCTCTCATCATCGTACAACATCCTGGCGCTGCGTCCAGGTCGTAGTTGCGACGTAGACAGGTTCAGCTTCACTCACCGCCATTGCAGCGAATGCGCACCATAGTCGTGTCGGCGACAAAGGCATCAGGCGTTGGATATCGCCGACGTAATTCTGCGAGGCGCGCGTCATAGTGCGCCTGATCGAAGGGCAGACTCGCCTGGTGGCGGATCGCCATTAGGAGGGCCGTCGTCATGGTTGGGCAGATCGTGAGAAAGCGCATCGCGACGATGCGTCCGGTTTCAGCCTGCACCAGGGAAATGGTGATGCCCGCATGCTCCTCTGGATCGGGTATCTCTGGTATTGTCCGGTCGTCTTCAGGCACGCGCCAGATGGTGTAGGGCATTTCTGACCAGCCAGAGACCTCGCCGAGTTTGAGGAACAGGGTGATCTGCTCCTCCTCGACAAAGAGCGCAAACTGGATCGGGCCGTGATCGACAGCGGCTACTTCGGCCAGGGTGAGCCGCCTCCAGACCAGCTTGATCACATGCTGGTCTGCCGCGAAGTTGTACTCCGTTCCCTCTTCCCAGGAGGTTCTGCCAGGATCGAACAAGCCGCCAACGGTGTAGAGAGACATGACGGGTTTCCTTTCGTTGATTTGGGTGTGCGCCGCCCAATGAGCGGTGTCGCGCAGAATGGTTGCTTGGTTTCCGATGGGTGCTATCGGGGCTAAGGAGACCTCGGATGGAAGCGCCTCAAGCTGTAGGCGACGCGGACTGTTGGGGGTGAGCTCTGAGGTGAAGTGAGACCAGACTGCGGGAAAGTGAGCCGGGGACACTGGCTCAGGGAGGGACATTACAGGAGATCACTGGGGGAGCAGGACGAGAGGTGCTTCAGCATAGGCGAGTGACTGCATCGTGTGGGGAAGTCCATGCACGCTATGCCGATGACTGAAAGCAACTGCTGGCTGGTTTCCCGGACATACTCAGCCAAACAGCGATAACTGTCCGATGTCGCCTTCAGTCTGCGCGTCAGGCGCATCAGAATCTGCTTGTGACGCGGTCGGAGATGTTATCGTCGGTTCTGGTGGCTCCCGGCTGCCTTAGATAGACGACGGTGTAGGTGACATCGCCCACAGGCCGCCGTTCTCGATCGCTGGCGTAGCCGGCTTTGTAGAGGAGCTACGTCGGCGGTTTACACGCCGTACAGCAGCCTCTTGCTGCAAGCGAGCGCGCATCTCTTCCCACGAGACGTGGCGCTGACCGGATACCACAGGATTCGCGGATTGAACGGGGGGCGCTTTGTAGCTCGTCTCCACTCTCGTGGAGTCATCTGGAGTTGCATTGGAAGCACTTCCAGACGCACCCCAAAGATCAGCCGTCGTCAACTGCTGACCAGATAGAGCAGTGGCTGTCGCCAAGCCTGCAGGATCAGTGGGATCATCGGCCCATTCTGCAGTTCCACTAGTTCCATCCTGCGGACTTGGCTCATGCAATGGTTGCATGCCTTGCACACCCTCAACGAACACTCCCTCATCCGCATCCTCGGCATCGTTCTCCTCGTCCGATAGATCGACCTCTCCGATGTACTGCTCAGCCTCCTGCTCGACGCGGTTGAGCACCAGGAAGGATGTTCTCAACGCCTCGGCAACTGTGCTCTGCCCCATCGATTGCCCCGCCATCTCTCTGGTCGCATCAGTTCCCTGTTCCACCTCTGAGACGACTTGCTCATACAGCTCCATAATGAGATTGGTGGTGGCGCTGTTCTGGGCATGCTCGTTGAGGACCGCGCTCGGCATCTTGCCTTCGACCATCAACGACGAGATGGCTTTCGTGGCGACCAGAGTGAGGCCGCGCGCTTCCATCGTCTGCTCGTAGGTAAGCTGGATCACCCGCACCTCCTGGGTCTGTCCCGGCCGCCAGGAGCGGCGGATGGCCTGCCGCCAGCGGGTCGTGCTGAAGATGATCTCATACACCAGAATGGTCGGGAAGGCTAGCAGGTCGAGGCCGACTTCCACCAGACCGCTGTGACAGAGCAGGACATCACACCCCACCTTAACTTGCTTTGCCAGCCATGCCTCGCGCTGACTGCTAGCGACCGATTCGCCACGCATGGTCACGACACGCAACGGAGTCCCAGGATGGTCGTCTGGGTCTTCGGCGCGCCA
The DNA here is from genome assembly GCA_036557205.1 of Ktedonobacterales bacterium. Lineage (GTDB taxonomy): Bacteria > Chloroflexota > Ktedonobacteria > Ktedonobacterales > JADMIN01 > DAHUXT01. Next base: position 94,476 of record DATBIB010000082.1, read on the forward strand.
GGCTACGTCGTCGTCTTGAAGCAGTTGGGTCAGCCGCGGTAAGAGATCATGCTCTCCGGTGTGCTCGACGTAAATCAGGCAGCGGCGACCCTCAGCCCGTTCACGCCGTACCAGATCAAGCAACGCGCGTTCCTTGGGGTAAATAGCATTTGCTGGGAGAGCAGGCGCCCGTCCGAGTTCGACGCCCGTGCGTTTGGCGCGGGCAACCACCTCCTGGCAGGGCAGATTCGGCCAGATCAGCAGGCCGTGGAACCACGAGGACGTTCCGCTGTTGTCACCGAGCTGCAGCTGCGACTTGAGCCGATCCGTCGCCTCGCGCTGGAACCGCTGATACTCCTGCTCCATGTCTGGCCCCAAGGGAATCGTGACCACCTCTTCGCGATAGGTCGGAAGATTAGGCGCGACATCGGCCAGATCCATGAAGAGGCAATGTGGGAGCAAAAGATTGAGGATTAGCGGGGAGATGCCAGGCAGCTCGCGGTAGCGCGGCGTTGCGTCTTTGCGTTTGCTGCGCCACCCCGTCGAACGACCAGTACTCCCTGGCTCCTCCACTTTGATCGTTTTCTGCCGCAGGCCGTAGCGTCCGACCCAGCGGGCCACCTCGTCATAGCCGAAGTGTGCGCGGATAGTCGGCATAAGCCGCCAGAGCATCCAGAACAGGGTTGAGCTATAGCCGCTAAAAAGGGTGCCAGTGAGCGCAATTGCGGTACCCTGCGGACCACAGGCATCTACGAGGCTCGCAGCTGCGTAACCTTGCGCGGTGCCTGCCCCCTGATACTGGTGAGCCTCATCGGCAATCAGCGTCCGAAAGAGGCCGCGATAGCGTTTCCGAAGGTAATCGGCGATAGGATAGCGCCGATTGGCGGTGCTGACGAGGCCAGGGATGCGACGTCTACGGTCGGGAATCGGCAGGGGTGACACAGCGCGCATGTCACCTTCCAACGGAGGTGGTGTAGCCTGCCAGCGTGCGCCTTCAGGAATGTTCTGCCAGAGGGCGCTTCCGCAGACCGTGCAGCTATGCTTGCTGCGCGTGCGGCCGACTCCCAGTAAATCAGCCTCCGAGAGATATGGCAGATCCTCGCCTAGTCCGCCCATACTCTCCAGGTCATCGTCACCCTCGACCACTTCGACCTCAGCGGGTCGGCCACTCGATGCTGACTCAGTTGGCTCGCTGCTTACCCCCTCGTTGCGCGCTTTCTTCGCCTTCTTGGCGCGTCGTTCACGGGCGTTCGCATGGCGCTCATCCTCGGCGATGGGCGTGTAGCAGTGAGGACAGCAAGGCACCGTGATGAAAGCGCCAGTCTCTGGATCACGCTGCCCACGCACTTTGGCCAATTCCTGGCCTGTAATCGTACCGACATTGTCATACTTCTCGCGCAACACCCGCAGCACATAGACTGGAGTCCAGGGGATGCCGAACTTGGCTGTGCTCTGGCTGATAACGACCGTATGACACGGCTTCATCGGTGGACGCTTGCCCACGGCGAGCGCCTTATCATGCGCGATACGCCACTGGGCGAGTTCGAATTGGATGCGACGGGCGATCCGGTCACAGACGCCAATTGCAGAGAGTTTCTTGCCATGGAAGCTGGGGTCAAAGCGACGGAAAGCGGCGGCCTCTTCACGGGTAGTGATTGGCCGCAAGATGACAGTACGCGCCGATGGCAACGTGATAGTTGCCTCGCGCGCCCACTTCTCCTGCATGATCGGTGGACAGAGGACGACGGCGGGAAAGAAGCGCGTCTTCTCGGGACGCCGGTCTGGAGGCGAGGGATGGCGCGTCACCTCATCATCAGCCATGGCGAGCGCAGCGAGTGCGCAATAGGTCTTACCGGTGCCCATCTCGAAGATGAGGCCCAGCCCTCTGCTCCGTCGCCAGCCAGTGTCAACGATGGTTCCCGTGCGCATATCTTTGGTGGGACGCTGGCCGCGCAAGCCACATGCCGCCGCCAAAATCGCCAGACGCTGGGCTCCCAGGGGCTTGCGCAGGAGTAACCCCAGTCGCGCGGATGGCAGCGACAATGGGCCTTCATAGATTGGTGGAGCGCTCTCGGCTACGGCGGCAATCAGCGGCGCGCGATAGCTGGCCAGGAAATCGGCCTGCGTCATCACGCTGTGCGGGGGCAGCGGCGCTTCAGGTCGTTTCCGCTGTGGTAGATCGGTTCGGGCTGGTGAAACCTGTTGAGCCCCTTGTGACTGGGATTGAGCGATGTCAGGACTATGTTGGGTGACGGACATATCAGGCGGCGGGGAAATTCTCCTCGTACCATTCATGTTGACCTCCTGGATGGTCTCTTGGTCGAATGCTTTGATGACAGCGCAATCGCGATCACACAGCCCAAACGCTGTCGGTCAGATGGAACGCGTATGGCAGGGCATGGCGGCGTGCAGCATGGCGCGTCGAACAGGAGCGGGTGGACGGTGTGCGCGATACAAACGAGGGTGCTGACAGGGCTTGGGTCTGCGGACTTTCCGGTGGAGAGGGGTGGTGTGTGCCTGGGCAAATCTGGACAAACAGGCGATTAGACGATGTGCAGCAACTCGCCCGTCGCTAGGTCAGTTGCCCAGAGCGCGATGACGAATTTCTCCGTCTCGGTCTTGGTGATGGTGCTGCTACCCCTTGGGGAATGTTCGACCTCCTCCTCGACGACAATCTCCTTGCGGCAGGCGCCTTTCACGAGCAACGTCCGGCCGTCTGGTCCCTCAAGGACGCGCCCGTTGAGCAGGCCCACCGCGGCGAGCGTAATGAGGTGGCCGAGACGCAACGGCCCCAGCGGGCGTTCCATGCCAAGCTGGAGGCGCGTGAGGTCTGGCCAGCGGTCGGCACGGTAGTCGCGATCTGCCCAGACGCCAGCTTCTGTTGCCTGGAGTCGCCGTGCCAGTTGGTTAATCTCGAGGGTCGGGTCAGTGAAGACGATGGCCTCGTCCTCCTCACCTTCTGTATTCAAATCGTTTCCGCTGGTGACATCTTCCTGTGCTCGTGGCCTTGTTGCTGCTGATCGGTTCGGCATTCTCTGGGTCTGTTGGTCAGCAGGCACCTGCCAGGGTGGAACGGAAGCGAGGGCCGCTGGCTCCAGTGGTAGTGGTGGAAGCTGGGTACCCGCATAGGCCCATTCCTGGATATGGCGTGTCAGCGGCTCAGCCGGTGGAACCGCCACTCGCCGCCGCACGCCGATGATCACCACCTGGTGGAACTGCTGATAGAGCGGAATCGCTGCTTTCGGATGGCCTTCGCTGTCGCGCTCCTCCGGCGGCGCCCACGGCAGATCAGGGTAACGCCAGCAGTGCAAAGCAGTGTAGTTGGCCGCCAGATAGCGCGCCGCTGGGAGAATCTGCGCCTGCGGAATGATGTAGACGAGCACAGCCTCGGGGGCCAGGAGTTGGGTCGTACGCCGCAGGAACCGGAACTCCAGCCGCTGGTGTTCTACTGATACGCCTTCCTCATTCTGCGTGCTCGTCAGATCCTCGTCATAGGGTGGATTGAGCACCGAGAGTTGGAAGCGTCCTTTCGAGATGCGTGTATGGAAGAAGTCAGCGCAGAGCAGGTGCGTGAAGACGCGACGCGCCTGTTGGGCACGATCACAATTCGGCTCGACGCCATACGAGACGAGTGTGGCGTCGGTTGGGCACTGCTGTGCGACATCCGCCATGCAGGCGAAGAGACGCTCGTGGAACAATCCCGCTCCCGCGCAGGGATCGAGGATGTTGACGACACCGGTGGGTGGTAACTGCAACAGACGCGCAAGCGGCTCAGCCAACGGGTCTTGCGTGCGGTAATACAGCCCTTTGGCGATGGCTTCAAGTCGAGACATACCTTATGAACCTCCTGAAAATCGGTGGGATACGTGAGAGTCCATTCGGAACACTTCCGAATGGACTCTCAGCGTGCGTGAGGCGTAATTGCCTTCACTACATCAAAGCTTATCGAAGTACCAGTGCCTGGAAGGTCACGGCCCCTCGCGTGAGTAAGAGATTTACAGGGTCACAGGCGCGATGGTCTGGATACCACCAGAGCGACCCCCAAACCTTGAGTGTCCGAGATATCGGGTCAAAGCGCCCATCGTCGGTCAGCATTGGGGCGTCGGTCATGTTCGCAACATCCTCTGGAAGCACCCAAGCCCAACCGTGTTCCCGTTCATAATCGAGCGCAGTGGCGAGTGCATAGTCACTGCCAAACCAGTCGCGCATCCAGCGAACACGGTCGCGATCTGCGGTTGGCGTGAGCCGGATCGCCAGAACACCTGAAGGCATACGGGTGCAGGTGGCATCGATATTCGCTGGACACTCAAGGCTCTCGCAGATCCTGAAGGTCTCGTTTCCCACACTGGGTACTCTGTGTGTAGGCATTCTGGCGCTCATGCGACAACTCCTTCCTCATCGCCTTGCTCGCCGTGTTCACCTGGCTTGCCTGAGGTACTCGCGACGGAAGTACTCAGGGCAGCCGAAAGATTACCTGCATTCAACACGTCCATGGTCTGCGGCAGCTTATGATGCTGCACAACCTCAGGCAACGCTGCGGCAAGCGCCAGGGAATCAGGCTGGCAGAGGAAGGCGCTGGAAATCCAGCGCTCTTGTTCCCGGGCCGATCCATTCTGACCAGAGCGTTTCGCACCCTCAATTGGCCATACGGGGAGCGGACGAACCTCGCCAGTAATAAGCCCACGCTGCCAGAAGAAGCCCGCCCACGGCTCATAGTAGGCGAGCCACTGGATGCGCTGTGCCAGGAAAAGGAGATGACGACGGGCCAGCGTGATGGGGCTGTCGTCATGTTTGCCGAGCAGTACGAAGAGCGGATGCGTCTCGCGCGCGACCTGTTCACTGACCTGTTCGATCGCGGCGGCGCTATCCTGGCTGTCTTGTCCGACCTGGCTTGAACTCCCTGCGTGCGAACGATGTTCAGTTGACATGACTGGGCGAGCAGGCCGCGCCCCAGACGATATCCTTCCTTCGTGTCCTTCTCCACGCTCGCGTTTTCGACGCTGATCCGCCGCATCGGCGCTTTCTGGATCGCGCATCGTGAGCAGATCGGGTTCGGTCACCAGATGTACGAGGCGGATGCCATGGGCAAGTTGCAAGACCCGTGTCCGCCGACGCCAGCTGATCGCGTAGTCAAGCGTGGCCATCACGGGCTGCCGCTGCCACAACTGGATGTTGCCGACCCCTTCCAGCGTCACAACGATCTGGCGCTGATCCATTAGCGAGGCCCAGATGGCGGCGACGGCCGTTCCTGGTCCCAATAGCGAGAGATAGGTCACATAGGTGGTATCCCCGACAGTGTCGCCGATGGCGCAGAGCACGTGAGCGTCAAAGCCGCCAGCGCTGATGATTGGCAGGTGAGGGACATCAGGAACGTTGGATAGGTGGTGCGGTGCGCTGTGAAACTGTGGGTCAGCAGGGATTCCAGCAGCGCCCTTCGTGTCTGGGACGACGCTGACTTGTACTGAGTCAACATTCGACAGAATGTGTAGCATACGCTATACTCCTGGGTGCTAGGGTCATCTCCACCGCTGCAACCTGGAGAGAGATGACCACTATCATTCGGTGGTACTCGTGGGGAATACGAGCAACTCCGACCAATTAAAAGGCTCTCCAAAGTGGCATTTGGAGAGCCTTGTTCTGTATCATTGGGTACTGCTGTATCTCCTTTGCGCGCGTCAGAGTCGTTCGGCTCCTGCTCCTTTCTCCCAAGCGCCAAACCACTTCAACGGCTAGACGTGTAGTATGGCAGATTCGCGGCATCGAGCTTCTCCCTGACAGACTCATTGACCGAGCCATCGGGGTGCTTAATCAACGCGAAGCCCGTGATCGGGAGTGCGGCAAAGACCCCTGGCTCTAGTCCCTCGGAGGACTCACCAGACGGCGCGTAGAAGTAGGTGGTGCTCCCGACACGTCGCGCGTACCACGTGAACCCATTCAGGATAATCGGCAGGCTCTCCTCGGCTGCCGCTTCGCGTGGAATCAACTCGTAGGTTTTGAAGAGGCACGGGCCAGCAGCGGGTAATGTCAATTCTGCTGGTGGATGTGCATCTCGTTCGAGCGCGTGGCCGGGAACCCGCTTGGCGCAGGCATCGGGTGGCTGCTGCTCCTGCCACCGGGTATTGCGCGCCGCTGGATGCACCAGGATCATACGACTACCAGGAGTCAGCCGCGAGAGATCCAACTGCGGGTTGAGCTTGCGTGACGCGCCCAATCGGCGTGTCTCCTCGATGTAGTCGGGGCAGAAGGGATACCATTCAGCCCCAATCCAGAGCCAGAGATGGGCGACACCCGTTTCGGTATCCACGACGATCTGAGGTTTGTTGATCAGATCGAGTCCTTCAGGAACTGGCAGGGGCGGATCCACCAGGAAGTGTTCGAGTGGAACCCCACCAGGGCCCAGACCAGACTCGATGTACAGGCCACCGGGAGTGCGATCGCCACATCCACGGGGTTCGGTAATCGCACGATACAACGGTTCATAAGACATGCTATGTCTGCTCCTTTGCTGTTGGGTTGCCACGGTTGGCAGGTTGGCGTGCTGAGACATCGTGCGGGGTGCTAGAAGCGCGATCAGGGGAACGCCTGCGCTCGGCTGTTGATAGGCCGATTGAGGTGAAAGGCCACATGAGGTTCCGGTGTACGTGGAGAATGGAGAGGTCAGGAATTGAGGAGTCGTGGCGTGCGTAGAGGGCACAAGTAACACCGCACTGAGAGTGTTTGGAGGGGGAGAGCTGCGAGGCGTCTGTCAGTAGGTTGCAGAACCCTATCGAGCGGCCTAGGCATTCATCGAGGCATGTTGCCCCTGACAAAAGGAGTGGAGAAGCCAATGCCTGCTGGCTCGGCTGCAGCATTCTTCGTTCGCTCTGGACCGGTTCGTGGCTTTGTCTTTGGCACCGACGCTGCAGGTTTCGCTGTGGGCGGTGCTGGCGGCGTTGCGGGAATCGTCCGTTGCAGGACGGTGATTTCCTGCCGCAAGGCTTGCGTAAGCATGCTCGCGCGCGCCGCGCCTGGAAGTTGCCCTAACATCTGCTCGAGTGCGAGCAAGTCATGCAACAGCCGTTCGACGGTGCCGTGATCCCATGTGTTATGGGCAGCGCTGTCTACTGGCGCTGGTTTGGCGGCTTCAATCTCATGCTCCTGCGGGGATTGGCCTGCCGATGCTGATGGAGCACCAGCGCGAGGGGATTGCGTAAGTGGGTCAGTCATGAGTCGGTCTCCCTGTGTTCCGTGCTGGGTTTTCGGAGTCTCTTGGGTGGTTTGAGCTTCACTCCAGGTGGCTGCCGCATCCCATGGACTCCAACTCTCGGCAAGTGCCTGGCGGACTACCCCCATGCCCGCGCCAATCTGGCCACGCATCGCCTGCTTGACCATATCGTCGGTGATCGCTTCGCCCTCCTGCGCCTGATCTTCTAGAAGCGCTGTCGCTGCCGCAGTCAACCGAGAAATGCGCCGTGCGGCTGCATAGCCCAACGTTCCGCTCGTCACCTGGCTGAGAATGCCTGGAGGCAGCATCGCAAGCTTCAGGCGCTCACGGATAGTCGTCACTGAGAGGCCAAAGAGGATGGCCAGTTCCTGTTCCGTCATGCCGACGCGCGTGTCGATCAACTCAGCGAGCGCTGCGACCTCCTGTGTCCAGGCAGGAGCGCGACGCATATTCTCGCTCAAGATGAGGAGCGTCTCGTCTGTGCGGCTCAGGCGCTCATAACAGTGACACTCCAGCGTCTCGGTTTCACCCAGCAGGCGCACGCCAATGACACGCCCGCGTCCAGTGATGACCCGATAGGTTTCAGTACCTGGGACCGGCGTCACTGATGGCGGATGGAGCATGCCCATCAGCCCAACATTGACGCTGAATGGCCGTCCCCGTCGGCTGAGCCGCGCTTCATCTGGCACTACCAAACGCGTGAGGGGCAGCGTTATCGTCGTGTAGGAAGGGGGCACGTCGAGTTGGAGACGTCCCCGAAGCATCCGTAGCTGGATACTCGCATTCGCATGACGCAGCGCCGTCTCTGTTTCTTCCCATAACTCTCCTGCTCGCTCCGCCTCTGAGCTCCCGATACTCCCTATATCTTCACGTTGGCTACTGCGACGGCCGCTGCTCAACAGCACACTAGCGCCGTCTGGCTTGTCTGATGTGGCACTCTGCCGAGGCTCGCGGACTCCTGTCGAGGATCTGACTGCGGACGATCTCTGATGGTGAGATGGTAATCGCCGTGGTGACTCTGACCCCTTTGAACGTCGGTTTGTGTCCATAGCCTTCTCTCTTTCTGATCACATCGCGTATGGGCAGCCAGTGCTGGCTGACGGAATCGCTGGTTGGGGCGCCGAGTGAGCCTTATGATTCGGAGAACCACCTCACAGTTGGGGCTGGACCGGGGCCACCAGCCCCTGGCACGAGCTATCGGGGAAGTGGCTGGAGATGGTGAGCGTGCTATGCAGTGGTACGTTGGCGTTCGCCAGTGTGACGGGGTGATGCGGGTGCTTGCTCGGGGGCGCTGCAAGCGTGGTTGCCGTAGAGATGGGCTGTGCGATGGTGGAAAGTGCTGAGCTGTTCGACCTGTTCGACATGGGTATTCATCTCCTTGAGGCTGAGTGAGTTCAAACTTCGGACACAGGACAGCAATACGCCTCGCGTCGGCGCAAAGCTTTCGCGAGGCGTGTGTGTACGGCGGAAACTACTTTTCGTCGCTGGCAAGAGTGACGCGGCTACCACGCAGACCAGCACGGATCGCATTGACCATGTCGGTGATATCGCGCTGGACTCGCTCCTTTGCCACTTCTAGCGAGGGATAGCCGCGGCGCAACTCAAACTGGGCGGCACCGCGAGCGTTCAGCGAGACATGAACCACACACTGGCCAGGCAACTCTGCGAGCAGGCGTGCCAGAAGCTCTTGTACGACATACTCAATGAGCGGCTGCAATGCCTCCTGTTGCGGAAGATCTAGCCGCGTGCGTCTCTGGAGAGATGCACTGGAGGTTTCTGCCTCATCTGATGGCATCGAAGCAGGCAGCGGAACATGTTGGCGTTGCCGTCTTGGATCGCGGGTGTTCATGGGTAGTTACTCCTTTTTCAGCCAGAACGACCTGTAGGTCGGCTTTCTGGCTGTGATTTGTTGGCATACGTGGATGCCTGCCTATGACTGTGGACGGGCATGTTTGTTCAGGGACAGCCATTGTGTGGTGATCCAAAGGCGCCCTGCGGGCGCGTTCGCCGGGCGGAGATGGCATGGAGGCGGGAAGAGCGAGAGGGTGCTAGAGGCGACCGGGGAAGGGGAGGATGGCCAGATCGAGGGATCGTGCTATCTCGCCTGAGGAAGTCGGCGTGAAATGTGGAGGTGTTGGCAGCGCTGGAGGTACTGCGGAGGGTAGCGAGAGCATCTGGCCAACGAGCGCCAGGCCCATTGCCATGACCAGCAAAGCGATAACGATGCCAAGCGCGAGCGCTGCGAGCACAAGGCAGGTGGGCGCACAGCCATTCTTTCTGCGCTCGTCGAAGGCGCGGCCGATGGTGGTAGGCACTTGGGGCTGAGGGCGCGTCGGTGAAGGGGGCAGGAAGTAGGCATAATAGTGGTGGAAGTGGATATGTCGAGAATCTCCGCCACTGGAATGCTCGCTGCCGCCGGAATCACGTGACCAGTCATGCGGATTTGTTGAGCGAATCGCTGGACGTGCTCCAGCAGGCTGCGAGGAGTTCTGGCGGAAAGCATCCTCCTGCTCCCTGAATGCATGTCTGCCAGTCTGATGTTGTTGATGGTTCCGTCCGTGTGGGTGCGACGATTGAGCTGTGTGCGCCGTTTCATTGGAAGGCTGCGAGTGGGTAATGCGATGAGAGGGATCGCTCGGATAGATGCGCCGATAGCCATTGGGTGGAACGGTGTTCACGATGCCGCTGGTCCTTTCTGTTGTGTCTAACAGGCGACCACGCAGCATCTGCCATCACGGCAGATGAGGAAGTCGCCGTGATAGTCAAAGAACATGATGCACCGAGGTCAGCACATCATGGCATTTTGGTTCTTATGAAGTTGTTGCTAAGACCAACACCTCCAGGAGTTGAATTGCTTGTGGAGTCGTTGGCAGGATGCAATACCCGTTGGCAGGATCCGCTCAATTAGCGGACGTACTACGATGGACTCGCTCCACGAACAGCCTACAGGGCCGCGCTACCGCACCGCACCAAAGTCATATTGCAAACACAAGTGCACGCTAGAGACGCGCTATACGCAGGCGCTACAGGAACGCAAGACCAATGAGACTCTCCGAGAACGCGCTAAAAAGAGATGTCTACAGGAACATTCCCTACAAAGGCTCGGTATACGGCACTATCCTCGAATTGGCCGTTGTAGTCGAAGCTGGAGAGAGCGATGCACATCGCAGGAAATTGCAACATGGCTCGCTCAATCTCGCATGCGTCTCGACCCAGGAAGACCAACCTGTCCCCAAAGATGCTCAACAGAAACTGCCAGAAGGGCATGTAGCGCAGGAGCGGCTGTTGTGAGCATTGCCCATGTGCCAATTCCTCCGGTCCTTTTCTGAAGCATCCACCAGGTGGGGTATCTGTCCCTGCGAAGGATGTCTCCTGGAGAGCGACAACACACCATTCCTCGGCATGTCTCCGAACAACAGCGGCGGCTCGATCCATCGGATCATCCAGTGGCGGGAACACCAAGACATCAACATAATGCCCTCAGTGTAATCAGGGATAACATGCAGCGCTAGGGTACGAGTTCCCGATCTCCATCATATGCGATGGAATTCGAGACGAATTTTGGGTCAACTCGAAAAGAGGCTGTACGGTTGGCAGATTACATGCAATACAAATGAGGTCAGGTAAAGCAGTGATTTCACCCAATTCTGAGGATATACAACCACACCCAAATTTCGGGAATTCATGGGAGTTAGCTGGCCAGTTTTCCCGATGCAACTGTTGCATCGGGAAAGCTCAATGAATCTACGACAATATGGAGAGCGCGCCTCGCAATGAGGTTGTATATCCGCACGACACGTCAGAATGTATTGCTCATACATCATTTGCGGTCGCTGCTGCCGTCATCTTGGATGTCGCCTAATATGTTAACAATATATTATAAATATGTTATGATGGAGTGCAGAACCAACTCGACGTTGCATGCCTGAGAAGGTCGATTGCAACGTACCTATGTGGTTGCGGCTGGAAGCAAGTAGACAGGTAGAGTCGTGGGCGATCAGGATTTAGCGAAAAGCGAGACGAATGAGCGATGGGTCGGCTTCGACGCCTTTCAGAAGGCAGTCGGACGTCCGCCGCTCAATGTGAGATTCGCGGTCAAGGCGCTTGGCAAACTGCCACGCCGCAAGCCGGACGATCAGCGTTTCACACAATACAACCTGGATTGGGCCGATGAGGTACGCGCCTATCTCGATCAGCTGGGGAACCCGCCCACGCCAAATGCCTAGCATGTTCCGAGTGCATATCTCGGTTCATCTTTCGGTGGTCGTTGTATAGACTCATGTAGCCACTCGCGGTTTGGATTTGGAGGCTCCAGGATGAGTGATTCGACCAATGAGACCAACACAAGCACAGACAATGGCAAACCCAAAGATGACGCGAAGGCACGGTTCGACGCCATCCGCCAGATCAGCCCCTATGGCGTGGAGTATTGGAGCGCACGCGACCTGTATCCCTTGCTCGGCTACGACACTTGGCGGCGCTTTGAAACGGCCATCGAACGCGCAAAAATAGCCTGTATGAATATGGGTGAAGAGGTTGCGGATCACTTTGCCGGAGCCGTCAAGGTGATCCAGGCCGGAAAAGGCGCGCAGATGGAGGTCAGTGATTACGCGCTCTCGCGCTTTGGCTCTTACCTCACGGCCATGAATGGCGACCCACGCAAGCCCGAGATAGCGAATGCCCAGGGCTACTTTGCGGTACAGACGCGCCGGATGGAGCAATGGGACGAGCTGCGTGAAGCGCTGGCGGAACGGGTCGAGCGGCGACAGCAGCTGAGCGAGTCAAACAAGCGCCTGAACGCGACCGCGCAATTGCATGGGCTGGAACGACATTCGTTTGGGCAACTACACGACGCCGGAACACGCGGCCTCTATGGCGGTCGGTCTGTGCAGGAATTGAAGACGATGAAAGGCATCGCGCCAAAAGAGGAGTTCGCCGACCGGATAGGGCTGGAGGAGCTGGCCGCGAACCTCTTTGTGCGCACACAGACCGAAGCCAAGTTGCGCAATGAGGAGATCGAGGGTACCGAGGCCATTGTTGGTGCGCACTATGAAGTCGGGGCGGAGACACGGACGGTGATTGAGCACATCGGTGGCACGATGCCCGAAGAACTGCCCGCCGAGCCATCCATCCGCCCGATGCTGGATCAACGGGCGCGCCGCAGTAAGAAGCATCTGCCGCGGCAGGATAGTCCAACGCTATTTGATGCGCTTCCACCTGATGAAGGTAAACCGAAGTAGCCTGACAAAGTATCACGACAACCGCAACAACGAGGGGCAGCGTGATACATACAGATGCGGATGCGCACCCAAGATGGGCGCGACCCACATGGAGGCTACAGGCACAAGAGCAGCTTCCGAAGAAATCTCGATCCCTTTCACCAGGCTTTGGCAGCATACGATCCTGAGCAGTATCCTGGCGCTGCTCGCGCTCGCGCACTTCGTGCTCACGGTTATATGGCAACTGCCTGAGCCTCGGTGAGAGCATGCGGGCGCTTCGCGCCGATCGCGCCATCGCATGGCTCATAGTGCTGTTCATGACCCTCAATGTCGCCGACTTAGTCCTGAGGCTCGTGGGCCTACCCCTCGGCGGATTCGAGGCCACTCTGCTCATCAACCGAATCTTCAAGCAAAGCGTCGTCTCCGCCACCCTGCTCAAGCTCGTTGGCACGGTCATTTTGACTGCGATGCTGGTGACGGCCTTCTCAACCATGCCGCGAGTCACCCGGTTGGTAGCGGCATTCCTTTGCTTCATTTAGGCCGTCTTCGTGGCCAACGACATTTGGACGGTGGTGCGCCTACTCACCCGCTGATTTAACGCTGATATGGCCCCGTGGAGACCAACTATCAGAGCCGACGCGGTGAACACTTCGCTTCATCGCCCACGATAGGCGACACTCAGTCCTTTTCCGACAGGTATGACGATCTGCTCGAAGTCTGGCAATGCCCGAAGTGCGGCGAGATAGCCCGCGATCTCACCTGGATGTGAAAGGGCGTTATCGGCCATGAGCAAGACGTCATCGCGCAGTTTTGGCAGCAGCAGATGGAGCTGCTCTGGCGCACTCACACGATCAGCGTCGAAGAAGACGCAGTCGAACGGGCCAGCCAGCCCACGCACCATCTCAGTCGCGTCTCCCTGCATGAGTTCGACTACCTCGTGTAGGCCCGCACGCCGCAGATTCGCGTCGGCCAGCTCCTGCTTACCCGCGTCGCGATCAATGGAAATGACCCGCCCACCCTGGGGCGTACAGACCACGCCACCCAGAGTGTGCTGTAGCCATTTGACGTACCGATGTACCGATCTCCAGGACGCGCTCCCGCCGACTGCTCCGCACGAACAGGCTTACCAGCCGCGCGGTGTCTGGCTCCAGATTCAACATGCGCCGGTCATGGCTGGCCTCGTGTTCATCATGCTCGCGCCCGCTCTGCGCCATTTCGTCGAGCAGCCCTGCTAAGGTGGTATCCATGTTCATGACTTTCCCTCCCTGGTATACAGCTTACGGCAAACGGCGGCCTGGCGGAACGGCCGTTCATCGGCAACCATCCGCCTCATCGGAACATCGTACGCTGGCTGATTCATAGGTGTCCCTGTCCTCGCTCTCGACGGTGCCCCACCTCTACTGCGCAGTCAAATTGCTGCGGCGGGGCCTTTTTTTACACATCGGGAGCCCGGGAACCGCTAGCGCTTCCTGCACCAGTGGTTTACAACACGCATTTGCTCGGCTAATGACCCTTCTTGGCGCCTTGCATCCATGAATGTATTGTGTCTCTGTGGCATCATGGGACATGATGCGATGATACCATGATAGAAGCGTGCGGCACGTGATAACGTTGTGGATCCTGCTTCCGTGCTACCTTACTTTGCCTTGCCATGCCACAGCAGTCGCTTTGGCGTCTCAAGAGAAGTCAGCGGCACAGCTTTTGCACAGCATGCGGCAATCTACCAAGTGGATGAGTTCGACAACGTCGCCTCGCCCCAAACAGCTGATCGGATTTAGTCCAGGCATGAGTACAAACAACGACGACGCAAAGAATACACAGGAATCAGCACGTAACCAATCTAAAGCTAATGCGCAGGAGTCTATCTTACCTCCACCACACGATCTACATTCTGGTGCAGCGAGCCTGCGGACAGGGGCGGGATTGACCGCTTCAGAGGTTGAGGGAATGCCGCTTCCATCCGACCCAACAAGCCTTGTCGGACACTTGGACAAGGCTCAGGAAAGGGCTGAAGCCGCTGAGCAGTCGATGCATCAGCGCGAGGCTATTTTCGCGGCAGTGGCGGATGCGCTCGTAATCTACGACGAGATGGGCCGTCTGATGGAATGGAATGCCGCAGCGACAACCCTCTTCGAATTTGATCGCATGCCGGAGTTCCCAGCATTGCCCCTCGGTATGCGTCTGGGAAACCTTCATGCACGGGATGAGCAAGGCCGTCCCATTGCCCCCGAAAACTCGGTGGTCATGCGCGCGCTTCGTGGCGAGACGCTGACCGGTCCGCACTCGGTCGAAATGACCATCACGTCCATAAGCGGTCGTATCAAGAACGTCAGCGCGAGCGCGTCACCGCTACGCGACCCAAGTGGCCAGGTCGTTGGCGCAGTCGCCTTGTTCCGGGATGTGACAGAACGGCGGAAGCTCGAACGACAGGCGCGTTGGCAGGCGAGCATGCTCGAACAGGCGCATGACGCGATCTTTATGTGGGAACTGGGCGGTCCAATTGTCTACTGGAATGCTGGCGCGGAACAGACCTACGGCTTCTCGAAAGAGGAAGCCATTGGGCAGATCAGCCACGACCTGCTGCGGACACTCCATCCCATCGCCCGAAGCGACTTTGAGCAGATGCTAGCGTCTGAGGGCGAGTGGACAGGGGAACTCACGCACACCACGCGTGACGGTCGTCAGGTCGTGGTTCTGAGTCGCCAGCAACTCATACTGGAGGCAAGTGGACGCTGCTATATCTTGGAGACAAGCCGTGACATCACCGAGCGCAAGCAGCTTGAGGTTCGGACGCGCGAGGCGCTGGATGCGCTCTTAGCCATGGCGGAGACGCTCGTGCTGCCACCAAACGATGCTCTGCAAGCAGGAGAAAGCCCTAGTTCAGATGCGGTCGAAGACCCCAGTCACGGTCGGCGTTCCGCTGTCGCGCAACGACTTGCCGCGTTGACGTGCGATGTGCTGGGATGTCGCCGAGTCGGCATCACACTGGTAGACCCAGACACGCGCCTCCTGCATGCCGTGGCGGTCGTGGGGTTGCCACCAGACCAGGAGAGACAATGGTGGAGCGAGCAGGAGGAGGTCGAGCAGCAAGGTGTTCGCTTTGGTGACGGACCGGATGGCGCAACTGAAACAGATGACGCACAACGAGAGCAACTGGCATACTTTGAGGCGGGCGGTATCATCATGCTCGACATGACGCGCCCGCCCTATGATGCCTTGCCCAATCCCTACGGCGTCACCACAAGCCTCTTTGCACCGATGTGTGTCGAATCGTCGCTCGTCGGCATCCTGTCGCTCGACTACGGCGGTCCACCCCACGCATTCACGACCGATGAACAGGAGCTCGCCGGAGCGCTAGCCAAAGTCGCTGCGCTAGTGCTGGAGCGAGAGCGCTTGCTGCGGGACACCATGGCAGCACGGGCGAGAGCTTTCGGCGCCGAGGAGGCACAGCGCCGCCAGGAGGACTTCCTCAATCTGGTCACCCACGAACTCTTGACACCACTGACGGGTCTCCAACTCACTCTCCAGTTGGCGCGCCGACGAGCTGCACAGCTCAGTCCGGAGGTGCAGAGCCCAACGCAACTGCTTACTTTACTCGAGCGATCGGATGGCCAGGCGGCTCGCCTGAGGCGCACGGTAAATGATCTGGTGGACGCGGCCCGCATTCAGGTGAACAAGCTAGTGGTGGTACGAACACATCAGCCGCTGGCTGAACTCCTCGCGCTCGTGCGTGATCGGAGCGAAGAACTGAAACATGCGCATCCAATACGTGCTATCCAGGTGCAGATGCCATCGCTGGTGGCAGTCGACAGCCTGTTCATTGATATGGACGCCGACCGCGTCGGACAAGTACTGACCAATTTTCTCACCAATGCCGCCAGGTATTCAGCCGAGGATAGACCAATTGCAGTCAATGTCCGGGTTGAGGCCCACCAGGTACGCGTAGAAGTCCGGGACGAAGGACCAGGGTTGTCACCACAGGATCAAACGCAGATTTGGGAGCGTTTTCATCAAGCTGCGGGCGTCTTGGCGCACGGCAATGGCGGCGTCGGATTGGGCTTGGGCTTACATATCAGTCGCTCCCTCGTCGAGCGCCATGGTGGGAGCGTGGGCGTGACTAGTAAGACAGGACAAGGCTCTACGTTTTGGTTTAGCCTGCCATTGAGCCAAGACCAGTCCCCATAGACAAGCTCATGCGTAATCATGCGGTCATTCAAGGTGCCAGCCCAGTACGAACGTGTGCTGGCATGCCTAATCGGTCCGAGCGGTCCACTGGAATGCAGAGCGCTGAGCACCACCACAACCACTTCGAAGCCCTGCTCAATTGCCTCGATAGGCATATGATCGATGCCGACAAGCAGCGCGCCAACGAGATCGCGCAGTTGAATAACTACCGCCCGTGAAGGGAGGAGACATGCGTTACGAGGTAATCACGAAGGATGTCGTGGCCCGTCCGACCGCAATTGTCTCTGCAACGACAACCTGGCAGGAGTTCCCGACGCTCTGGCGGATCCTGCTCGACGAAGTATGGGTATGTTTGCGCGCAGGCGGCGTCACGCGTGGCTGCCCCAACGTCATGCTCTATTGGGATGACGTGCTGCATGTCGAGGTCGGCGTGGAGTTGCGTGTCCCCTGCCCGCTCACTGGCCGTGTGGTAGCCTCGGCGTTGCCAGCAGGGCAGGTCGCCATGACCATACATCACGGTCCATACGCGGGGCTCGGTGCGGCTCACCAAGCAGTGCTCGATTGGTGCGCGGATCAGGGACGACAGCCAACTGGCACAAACTGGGAGGTCTATGGTCCACATGATGACGATCCCGCCAAGGTGTGGACCGAGGTCTACTACTTGTTGACGTGACCATCCGTGGTCTCGCAATCAGCTACAGGGCAAATGCGGCCACAGCGTTCCCGCTGGTGTTCTTCTTCTTTTCAACTTTTACCATCTGGTCAGTTGATTCGCCAGGATTGTCGCATATTTCGACTCGTGGCCGAAGACGCTCGCCATATCATGCGGGCAGTGCAGACTACCCACACCTCGGCATTGACCGCCTGTTGTCGCTCCTAGGGCTTTCTCATCGCGCGAACCTGCCTCTCAAGACAGAGCGGCAGCGCAAGCCTCACCCTACCGATGAATAGAGCATAACACCCACACCCTCCTGACCATTTGCCTCACCATGCAGACACAGGCCGACTCAGCGCATAGGCCGACGTAGCACCTCACCAATGGACAAGGGGACTTGACTGGCCCCCACGACTCACCCTGATGACGGGGCGCACAGCCCACCTCCGAACTACACTCGCGAAGGCCTGTGACAAGAGCGCCTGAGACAACGCAGGCGGCACGTTTCGAAAACGCGTTGCTAGGCCGCAGTATTGACCTGGCGAACAGGAGTATTGGACGGAACGGTACCAGCACACTGCAATACAGGGCAATTAAGAGAATTACGAGATGACAAGGAGATAGCAATGAGCCAACCTGGCATGACCCCAGATCCCAGCATGACCCCACCACCCAACCTGACGACCCATCCCGACATCCGACCCTTCAGCTTCACCGCTTCGGACGAGGCGCTCGCCGCCCTGCGACGCCGCGTGGCAGCAACCATCTGGCCCGACAAGGAGACCGTCGCCGATGCGTCGCAGGGCGTGCCGCTGGCAACGATGCGCCAGCTCGCACGCTACTGGACCACGGACTACGATTGGCGCAAGATCGAAGCGCGCCTGCATGCCTTGCCACAGTTCGTCACCGAGATCGACGGACTCGACATCCATTTCATCCACGTCCGTTCTCCCCATGACGCGGCATTGCCGCTCATCGTCACCCATGGCTGGCCCGGCTCGGTCATCGAGCAGCTCAAGATCATCGAGCCACTGACCAACCCCACGGCGCATGGCGCGAGCGCATCAGACGCTTTCCATCTGGTGATTCCGTCGCTGCCGGGCTATGGGTTCTCGGGCAAGCCGACGTCACCCGGCTGGGATCCCGCCCGTATTGCCCACGCGTGGACAGTGCTGATGAAGCGCCTCGGTTACACGCGCTTTGTGGCGCAGGGAGGCGACTGGGGGAATGCCGTCTCAGAGGTGATGGCCCTACAGGCGCCGCCAGAGTTGCTTGGCATCCACACCAACATGCCAGCCACGGTGCCAGCCGACATCAGCAAGGCGCTCGCGTTCAAACAGGAACCGCCAACCAGGCTCTCGGCTGATGAGCAGAACGCGTGGAATCAGCTCGATTTCTTCTACAAGAAAGGCTTAGGCTACGCCAACGAGATGTCTAACCGCCCACAGACACTCTACGGCATTGCGGATTCACCTATCGGGCTTGCCGCCTGGATGCTCGACCACGACGCACGCAGCCAGGAGCTTATCGCTCGCGTCTTCAACGGCAAGACTGAAGGGTTGACGCGAGACGACGTCCTCGACAATGTAACGCTCTACTGGCTGACAAATACGGCGGTCTCCTCGGCTCGACTCTACTGGGACACCACTCAGACGTCGACGGGAGGAGGCTTCTTCGACGTGCGCGGTGTCAAGCTACCGGTCGCCGTCAGCGTCTTCCCTGACGAGATCTATGCCGCCCCACGCAGTTGGACAGAAAAAGCCTATCCCAGACTGATACATTACAACCGGCTTCCCAAAGGGGGGCATTTCGCGGCGTGGGAGCAACCGCAAGCCTTCGCAGACGAACTCCGCACCGCGTTCCGCACGCTGCGCTAGCCAGGCGAGAAGCGAAGTGGACAACGGCACATCCCCGCCGTGCCCGTTGTCTCGATCGCGACAGAGTATCATTAGTGCGCAGCCGACGGAGGCAAAAGTAGATGGAGGCGAGAGAAATGGAACGCCCGGCGGAGAATCTGGAACAACTGACATTTTATCGGCGAACTCCGGTAGATGGGCTTTCCATCTTTTACCGCGAGACTGGACCGCAAGATGCGCCGACCCTACTCCTGTTGCATGGGCTTCCGTCCTCGTCGCGGATGTTCGAGCCGCTCTTCGCCCGGCTGTCCAATCGTTACCACCTTGTCGCGCCCGACTATCCGGGCTTCGGGCACAGCGACTGGCCAGACCCGAAACAGTTCGCATACACTTTCGACCACCTGGCTGAGGTCATGAACCACTTTACCGAGGCGCTCGGACTCTCACGGTACACGCTGTACATGCAGGATTACGGTGGCCCGGTGGGATTTCGCATGGCGTTGGCCCATCCAGATCGAATCGAGGCGCTCATTGTCCAGGACGCGGTGGCACACAACGAGGGTCTGGGCGAGAATTGGAAGCCACGTCGGGCTTTCTGGGCGGATCGCGCTGCCAACGAAGACGCGCTACGCACGAATCTCCTGTCGCTCGGTACGACGCGGACACGCCATATCGGCAACGATCCCAACGTGGAACGCTATGACCCGGATCTCTGGACCGATGAGTTTGCCTTTCTGAGCCAGCCAAGCCAGGCAGACATTCAGAGTGACCTCTTCTACGACTACCGCACCAACGTCGAGGCCTATCCCCGATGGCAAACCTGGTTGCGCGAAAACCAGCCGCGCCTGCTGGTGCTCTGGGGGCGATATGACCTCTCGTTCGAGCTTTCGGAGCCGGAAGCTTATCGCCGGGATGTGCCTGGCGCCGAAGTGCACGTTCTCGCTGCAGGCCATTTTGCCTTGGATACGGCTGGGGATGAGATTGCCGCGTTGGTGCGCGGCTTCCTTGGGACGGCCTCGTGAACGCTCCTGCTGTGGGGCATGTGGGCCGAAACGCTCTACCAGCGCGCTATACCAGAGAGGGGAAATTCAGATGCCAGACCAAATCGATTATCGTCGCCACGGATTAGTTGACGCTTCATCCATCGCCCTTGCGTCCGCTGGCTTTGCAACCATTGAGACCAACGAGATTTCTGACGCCGCATCCGAAGGCAATATGCCTTCACTTTCAGGCGCGACCGCATGGCTCAACTCGGAACCCCTGACGGCGGCTGCACTGCGCGGCAAGGTCGTCCTCGTCGACTTCTGGACTTATACCTGCATCAACTGGTTGCGCACGCTGCCCTATATCCGCGCCTGGGCCGAGACCTACCGAGATCAAGGTCTGGTGACACTCGGAATCCACACGCCCGAGTTCCCGTTCGAGCACGATCTCGAGAACGTTCGCCAGGCCGTCAAGGCGATGCGCATTGCGTACCCGGTGGCGGTCGACAGCGACTATGCGGTCTGGAACGCGTTCAACAACCATTTCTGGCCTGCCCTCTATCTCTTCGATGTTGAGGGACAGATTCGCCACCATCATTTCGGCGAGGGCGACTACGCACGGTCGGAAATCATGATTCAACGCTTGTTGGCTGAGGGCGGCAACAGCCGTATCAGCGTCGGTGATGACCTGGTTGTGGGTTCAGTCGCTGGCCAAGGTATTGAGGCTGATGCCGATTGGAGTGATCTGGAAACGCCTGAAACCTATCTCGGCTATGAGCGCGCCGACCATTTTGCATCTCCCGAGGGTGCGGCGTTGGGTGTCAACTTTGTCTATACCGCGCCGTCACGGCTGAGACGCAATCATTGGGCGCTTGCGGGTGATTGGACCCTGGGGCCACAGGCCGCCGCGGTCAACATGGCCAATGGACGGATCGCCTATCAGTTCCACTCGCGCGACCTGCACCTCGTCATGGGGCCAGCCACACGAGGCTCGTCCGCGCGTTTCAAGGTGCGCCTCGACGGACAGGAGCCAGGCGCCGCGCATGGCAGTGACATCGACGAGCAAGGCGACGGCGCGCTGACCGAGCAGCGAACGTACCAACTCATCCGGCAGCCGCAACCAATCGACGACCGCCGTTTCGAGATCGAGTTTCTTGACCCCGGCGCCCAGGCTTTTGCCTTCACCTTCGGGTGATTGGTGACTCACTAGCGCGGCGCACCTTGAGGACGCGCCCCCATTGGCCATTGGCGAGTCTCGCGCGGGACTCGCCAAATTTCGCCATTCATCTCATCTGCTGAACCGATACGATACGTATCACGCCGCTCATCATGCCTGCACCGTCTCCTCACTGATCTGCAGGACACGAACGCCGCGCATGTCCAGCCAATACTGCCCGTTCGCATGCGCCATACGCATGAGCACATGGTCGCAGGATGGGCAACGCAGCACCGTCCCCATCCCAGGCATGTAAGCCGCCACTGCGCCGATAGCATTCGTCGCGCCGCATGCGACACAGGTGGTCTGGGCAACGGTCATCTCGAACGGAAAGATCTCACGCAAAACACCGCCAGCCGCGTTGCCGTCCAGTTTCTCATCCATCACGCCCCTCCTGGCTCTCCTGGTATTCCTGCTGCAGCCGATTCTTCTGCTGCTCCTGAATCTCCTGTTGGTCCAAAACGTTCGGTCTTGATACGCGCTGGCTCATAGCCTAGGCCCACGAGACTTGCCGCGGCGGTCTCGACAAATGGCGTTGGGCCACAGATGAACGACAGTGGCCGCTCATCCAGGGGCCACGCGACCTCGCGCAGCATCGCGCCATCGATCCTGCGATGGTACCCTGTCCACCGCACCGGCTGCACGCGCGTCAGGGTATGTATCACCTCAAGTCCCGTGCTACTACCGGCCACCAGCCGATCAAGTTCCTCGCGGTAGATAATCTCTTCAAACGACCGCGACGAATAGAGCAAGCGTGTTGGCACAGTGCTGCCCACGACGGCACGCTGGCGCATCATCGCCATCAGCGGCACGATCCCCGACCCACCAGCCACCAGCAACAGCGGCCCGCCGCTCTTTGCCTCCCAGACGAAGTACCCGCCAATCGGACCACGTAGCTCCAGCTTGTCGCCGACCCGCAGCTCGTCGACCAGATAGGGTGACACCTCACCATCATCCAGCCGCTCGACAGTCAGCGTGATGCGCGGCGCCTCCGCGGGCGGTGAGGCAATGGAATAGCTGCGCTCCGCCTGATAGCCATCCTCGGCGGTGAGGCGCACGTCCACATGCTGCCCCGCCCGATGCCCACTCCAGTTCGGAACCGTCAGGATGATGCTTTTGGCCCGCGCCATCTCCGCGCGCGTAGCCACCACATCAGCCAGTTGCCAGACTAGTCGGCCTACTAGTCGCCCTGGTAGCGCTCTTCTTTCCATGGGTCACCGTGGTTATTGTAGCCAAGCGACTCCCAGAAGCCCGGTTCATCCTCCTCGACCAGTTGGAGGCCCCGAACCCACTTGGCGCTCTTCCAGAAATAGAGGTGCGGCACGAGCAGCCGCGCCGGTCCGCCGTGCTCCGGCGCCAGCGGCTGCCCCTCGTAGGCGTAGACGACCCATGCCTGTCCTCCACGCACCTCATCCAGCGGGAGATTCGTGGTATAGCCACCATCCGAGAAGGCGATCACATACCTCGCCTCGGATGTCGGCGCGACCTGCTGGAGCAGCGTCTCGACGGAGATGCCCTCCCAATGGGTATCCAGCTTCGACCACTTGGTCACGCAGTGTATATCGACCGTGATCTCCTCGTGCGGCAGCGCGTGGAACAACTCCCAACTCCACCGCTTCGGCTGATTCACCGCACCCTCAATCGTGAAATCCCAGGCTGCGAGCGGCGTATGCGGCGTTGGCCCCGCCGAAAGGACCGGGAAGCCACGTTCTAGATACTGACCTGGGGGAATGCGGTCAGTGAGCGTGCTCTGCTGACGACGCCTGTGGAATCCTCGCGAGACAAATCCTTGACTCATCGTTCTCCCTTCCTTTTGATTGGCTCAGTGACTCACACCGTGTTCTCACTTACACCTTTCTGAATGTAGTCCCTCCCACGCCGCATACGTGCCATCCCTTGGCAGAGAAGCCAGCTAACCCCAGGTACAGTCGTCCATCCTCGCGCCGTCGCCATACACACGCGAGCGAACCGCCAACTTGCGCAAAGACTACCCGCGCGGGCAGATATATGTCAGACCACACTGAACGGAACGTATAGAGGAGAAATCGACCTTCAAACCAGCCCTCTTAGCGTGTTACACTGCCAGTTCGCCATTCTCGAGTAACTAGAGGGCCACTCTCAACGCGCACGCTATTACACCAGCAAAGGCAAAAGTCCGTGAGTCGCAGGTCCAGCGCGGTCAGCCTCTAAATGAGGTAATGTAACCTTACTAACGGAAAATTAAACACTGGAGACCGGGCTATGCGGGTACAACTTGTCTATTATGTTGACACTCTCGGACACATATTTCACGAGACAGTGGGATTAGAAGGATACACAATCACATCAACGAAGAATGCAGATGAAACGATACGTATTCTTGAGGAGTACTCCGACGAGTCCTTTCTGCTCTTTGCAGATAACACCATCTTCAATGCGGAAGCGATGCGCGTATTCGCTATGGTACGCTCCTCTCCAGCGGTGCGCCGTCGCGTCCGAATCATTGGCTGGAACGGTTTGCGCGATCTTGACTACCTCCAGGAACGTGCCGACGGTATGCTAGACGACTTCTTACCGATGCCGTTCACCCTCGACCAACTGTTGAGTTGCATCGCAAGCAACGCCGCATACCTTACAGAGTAATCTGGGCGCCTAGTTTCCAGCTCAAATACCATGTCTTGGATCCACTGAGCAGCGCGCCAACGAGATTCTGCCTGCCAATAACTAACACCGCCCATACTGCTACCAACGCCTCATTGCCGTAGCAGTTGGGCAGCCATAGGGACAGAACCAACACCTGCCGGACTATGGTCATCTTGGCCTCAATCGTCTGGTGGCTCAAACTATGGTTCGTCGCATGCACCCTGATTGTAGCAATGAGACATGCGCCCTACGTGCATTCCATCCTTCACATCGGCGCGATTGCCCATTGCCTTGAACCCATCGCAGCATGATAATGAATCTGTAGCACTATGGCAGCTTATTGGCATTCACATATAAGGAAGGACTCACATACTTGCAACAGCCCGACTCCCCAATCCCATCTATTGACTCATCTGATGCCCGGCAGCACTCGGCACAGCGTCCACCCTCAAACTGGACGTGGGTCAAGGTGGCTCTAGCAATAGTGGCTGCGGCCATCTTGGTTCCCGCAGTGTGGCTGCTTGTGGCGAAGTGGCTAGGAACGCCCGCCATAGTGACCGGGGATTCCGGCGGACTGCTTGCGACCATCGGCGGCGTCATGGGGGCCATCTTCACGGTCGGCGGTCTCGTTATCGCGCTTGTAGCGATACTGACGCAACTCTCTGTGGAGGCACGCGTGAAGCAGGCTGTCACCGATGCGCGGTCCGAACTGGAGCAGAGGTTTCAAAGAGCCCGCCGGGAAATGGAGCGGAAATATGAGCATGAGTTGCGACCTGAGTTGATAAACCGCGCTAAACGGCAAGTGCAGGCGCAGATCGCGTACTTTCAAGCGACGGCGACCGATATCTCTGACTGGCGAACGGCGGAGCAACTCACGCGCCAGGCACTCGATAACGATCCCGACCTGGAGAATGCGCGCAGTTTCCTCGCTCTCCAGCTTAGTCGCTATGTCATTGATGGGTTCTGGGCGCAACACACTCGGAGACCTGATCTTGACATTGGACTATGGACCTCTCAGACATTTTCCGCTCGCTTTGATCCATCTGTGCCATACGTGGGTGGGAGACCATTTCTACCCACCGTGGTCAACGTACCAAATACCCCGCCGACAGAATTGCCAGTTTTGGAAGCAATTACTTGGCTACGTGACTCTCTTGATCACCGTGAGAATGTTGGAGGTCGTGTCGCTGCCGATCTTGCCCTGATGTATGCCATTCTGGGACGCCACGACAAGATGATCGAGGCCATCGCGCAGGCGCGCGCACTGAATCCTGAGCAACTGAAATACCTAGCGCTACCCTATCAGCTCTGGATTCTCGCATCTGCCTGTGGGACTAGCGAATCACGCTTGCAGCAGCTGGGGACTGCCCTCGATATTTCCTTGCCAGCGACTCATGACGACATAGCTGCGTCAGTGGAGCAATATGAGCCCAATCCGGCGAGCAATGCGATTGTAGCATGGTATGTAGTGCCACGACCACCTGTGCATGAACAACCAAAAGCTGTGGCATTCCCTGCGAAGCTCTATCTCTTCATTTACATCAACGACGACGGCGCGAGAAAGATAACTGCGCGTTACTTCGGGCCAGCAGGGCCAGGGGCATACAGCCCAGAGGACATTCCTCCCCAAGATGAGTCGGGGCTTGTAGCGCAAGCCATTGATAACCTCGTAAATGGGCTCTTGCAACGTTTCCTGTTCGTTTGTGAGACGACCCCATAATGAGATCGCGAGCGATCAGCAATTTGAAACGACTCGCCACTCCAAATATGCCCAGAGGCATACCCCCTATTCCCTCTATTCATCTTCTCTGCTATACTGGTCGCAGTAGCGAGCAAAGGCAATGCGACGCACGGATGCCCTTCGTGACACGCAACCCGCCCACGATTCAGGAGATACCCACCTATGTCCGGCCCCCTCGACGATCTGGAAACGCCGCTCTGGGACGCCGCCGATAATATGCGCGCCAACTCTGGCCTGCGCTCGTCTGAATACTCCACGCCCGTCCTCGGCCTGATCTTTCTCCGCTTCGCCGACGTGAAGTTCGCGTATGCCGACCAGCAGCTACGCGCCGAGTTGCCTGCCAACAGCCGCCGCACCATCGGCCCGGCGGACTATCAGGCGCGCGGCGTGATGTATCTGCCCGAGGTGGCCCGCTACTCCCGGCTGATGCGGCTTCCCGAGGGAGCAGACATCGGCACGGCGCTCAACGAGGCGATGCGCGCCATCGAGGCGGAGAACCCAGACCTACGCGACACGCTGCCCAAAACGTATAACCAGCCCGGCCTGACGCGCGATGTCCTCTGGTCGCTGCTGGGCACGTTCGCCAACATCCCGCTCGATATCGAAGGCGACATCTTCGGCAAGATTTACGAGTACTTCCTCGGCGAATTTGCCAAGAACGAAGGCTCGAAGGGCGGCGAGTTCTTCACCCCCACCGCCATCGTT
Source organism: Ktedonobacterales bacterium (assembly GCA_036557205.1). Classification (GTDB taxonomy): domain Bacteria; phylum Chloroflexota; class Ktedonobacteria; order Ktedonobacterales; family JADMIN01; genus DAHUXT01. Next base: position 120,841 of record DATBIB010000082.1, read on the forward strand.
AAGCTGATCGTCGAGATACTGGAGCCGTTCCACGGACGCATCCTCGATCCCGCCTGCGGCTCCGGCGGCATGTTTGTCCAGAGCGCGCGTTTCGTCCAGAACCACCGCCACGACCCCAATGCCGAGATTTCGATCTATGGCCAGGAGAAGACGCGCGAGACGGTCCGCCTCTGCAAGATGAATCTCGCGGTCCATGGCCTCTCCGGCGATATCCGCGAGGCCAACACCTACTATGAGCAGGTCGCCGATGGCAACGGTGTCGGCCACTTCGACTTTGTGATGGCGAATCCGCCGTTCAACGTGGATGGCGTGGACAAGTCGCGCTTGGCGGGCGATCCGCGCTATGCCTTTGGCCTCCCACGCGTAGACAACGCGAACTATCTCTGGATTCAGGAGTTCTATAGCTCGCTCAACGACCATGGCCGCGCCGGGTTCGTGATGGCGAACTCCGCCAGCGACGCCCGCAACTCCGAGCAGGATATCCGCCGCCGGTTGATCGAGTCTCGCGCTGTAGACGTGATGGTCGCCGTTGGCCCTAACTTCTTCTATACGGTCACGCTCCCCTGCACGCTCTGGTTCCTCAATAAGGGCAAGCGGACAACACCCCGCGCCGAGACGGTCCTCTTCCTCGATGCCCGCCACATCTTCACGCAGATTGACCGTGCCCACCGCGAGTTCACGCCGCAGCAGATCGAGTATCTCGCCAACATCGTCCGCCTCTATCGCGCCGAGCCAACGGAGAACGCGCACGAGAGCGCGGCGCTGCTGGCCGAGCAGTTCCCCGACGGCGTCTACCGCGACGTGCCGGGACTCTGCAAGGTGGCGACGATCACGGAGATCGAGGCGCAGGGTTGGAGCCTGAACTCCGGTCGCTATGTCGGCGTGGCCGAGCGCGCCGATGACGACGAGGATTTCCGCGAACGGTTGGAGCTGCTGTATGAAGAATACGAGACGCTGACCGCCGCGGCCCACGAGCTGGAAGACCGAATTGCTGCCAACGTCACCACGTTACTGGAGGCGGAGTAATTATGCGGTATCAGAGGCCGTGATTTCGAGAATTATGCACAAAATACCGTCGCTGCCGTTGACAAATTGTGGATAAAATGAGAAAATATCAACGTTGAATCCACGACAAATAGGTAGGAATTTGTCAACGGAGGGGGAGACAAAATGATCGGTGATCGCATGCGACAGGCCCGGCTGGCAGCAGGGTTTACGCTTGCTGAGGTAGCCGAGCGGCTTGAAAAGGTCGGACAATCCATTACCACGGCTGGATTGTCCAAATACGAACACAATAAAAGCGTACCGAGCGCAGCATTTCTGCTGAAATTGGCGCGAGCACTTGAGGTAAAGTCTTCATACTTCTTGCATGAGCCAGAAGTGCGAGTGGAATGGCTGGCTTTCCGCAAGCACTCGACACTTCCAGCCCGCCAACAGGCACGCGTACAGGCAACAGCAAATACTATTGCTGAGGGCCAGTTCTGGCTTCAGACGACACTCTACCCGAATGAAAAGCCAGCTATTCCTGCTACCCGCACAGTTACAACTCTTGTTGAGGCCGAGGCAGCGGCTGTGGATCTGCGCGCAGTCTGGAAATTGGGGAACGATCCCATTGAGAGCGTCACGCAGACCACCGAAGATCGGGGTGGAATCGTCATTGGTTGGCGCAACCACACAGCAGGATTCGATGGACTGTCTGGCTGGCTTAACGATGAAGTCCCTGTTGCGGTCATGGACATGTCAGCGCCACCAGATCGTCGTCGCTTCAGCCTAGCGCATGAGTTGGGCCACATGCTGCTTACGCCGAAAAGCCCTGATTCGAAATTCGAAGAGAAGATGGCTCACCGATTTGCGGCGGCGTTTCTGGTGCCCGCTGAGGTTGCCCGTCGTGAACTGGGGACGCGGCGGCGTCACCTCGACTTTGACGAAATAGGTTTGCTCAAAGAGCGGCACGGCCTGAGCATGCAAGCATGGGCGCGTCGTGCCTTGGACGTTGGCATCGTTGACGAGGCCTACTACCGGAACTGGTGTATAGAATTTTCGCGCCGTGGCTGGCGCAAAGAGGAACCGTATACCTTTGACGGGCAGGAGGAGCCAACCCGCCTGAAGCAAATGACACTGCATGCCCTGGCCGAGGGCATGATCACCGAAGAGCGCGCGCTGCAACTCTGTCCTAGCTGCCTGACGCCACAACACACCAATAAGCCCGCTGAGCACCGCTACACAGCAGTCGAGTTGATGAAGCTCCCGCGTGAGGAGCGCAACCGCATTCTGGCTGAGGCTGCCGCCGAGGCAGCAGAGGAGTACCGCTCGAATTCCGAACTGACAGAGTTCGAAGCGTTCGGCGAGGATGATTTGTATGATGAGTACCCCGAGTAGGGGCAGCGTAGTACCGAACCCCCAGCGGGGCGAGGTCTGGATTGTTAATTTCGATCCATCAGTGGGGGCGGAACAGACAAAGCTCCGCCCCGCTGTCGTTGTCAATGTTCCTGAAGTGGGTCGTTTGCCACTTCGCATTGTTGTTCCACTTACAGATTGGAAACCGCGCTACACCAGCTTTGTCTGGTTCGTGCCTGTGCCGAAAACGCCAGAAATGGTTTGGGCAAGGACTCAGGCGCAGACGCGTTTCAGGTGAAATCTCTATCGATAGTTCGATTCGACTACAAAGTTGGAGTATTGCTGACCGACCAGATGGACGACATCGCTGCCGCGATTGCGCTCTGCGTCGGGTATTAATGGCCACTGGAGACGAAGCGATGGTTTCTGAATGGATCTCCTACACAGTCGCAGATCTTATCACCGCAGGTGAAGCAGAACTCAAGACGGGGCCGTTCGGAACTCAGCTTCATGCGAGCGACTATGTGGAGTGCGGAGTGCCCGTTATCAATGTGCGTAACCTTGGTTTCGGCAATGTTCGAGAAGAGCAACTGGAATACATTGCAAGCGAAACAGTAAACCGTCTCGCAAGTCATCTCTTACAGGCAAATGATATCGTGTTCGGGCGCAAAGGGGCTGTAGAGCGGCACGCATTTATTTCACCAAAGTATGATGGCTGGTTTCAGGGATCAGATTGTCTTCGGCTAAGAGTCTGTAGCCCTATCATTGAGCCGAGATTCCTGTCATACTGCTTCCTGACCGAGAGACACAAGCGATGGATGATTAACCAGTGCTCGCATGGTGCCACGATGGCGTCTCTGAATCAGGACATCATCAGTCGCATCCCACTATCTCTGCCACCTCTCCCCATCCAGCGGAAGATCGCCGCCATCCTCTCCGCCTACGACGACCTGATCGAGAACAACACCCGCCGCATCGCCCTGCTCGAAGCGATGGCCCAGGCGCTCTACCGCGAGTGGTTCGTCCGCTTCCGCTTCCCCGGCCACCAGTCCGTCCCCCTGGTAGACTCGCCCCTCGGCCCCATACCGGAGGGGTGGCGAGTGGTTCGACTTGATCAGGTTTGCACTTCGATTGCTTCAGGAGGTACTCCCTCAAGGCAGGATGAATCTTACTGGCAAGGTCCAGGAATTCCTTGGTTCAAGACTAAAGAACTTCTTGACCGACATTTGTTCGATTCAGAAGAGCATATCACCGAACAAGGGCTCCACCAGTCCTCGGCGAAACTCTTCCCTCCTGAGACAGTGGTGATGGCAATCTATGCAGCACCTACTGTAGGCAGGCTAGGTGTGCTCACACAGCCTTCAACATTCAATCAGGCGGCTTGCGGGCTAATTGCCAACCCTAATTTTCTCTCGCCAGAGTTTTTGTATTACAAACTCTTGGAATTACGTGATCACTTCAACGGACTTGCTCAGGGAGCTGCGCAACAGAATCTGAGTGTAGGCAAAGTCCGAGACACCATTATTGCGCTGCCTTCCAGGGAGTCTGTCCAGATGTTCACGGCATACGTGCGCCCGTGGGGCGAGCAAGTGGCGAATCTAAGATTATCAAATACCATCCTCCACAGCACGCGCGACCTGCTGCTGCCAAAACTCGTCTCGGGCGAGATCGACGTGTCGGAGATGGATGTTGATCCACAGATCAAATGAGGCGAACGGCATGAAGAAGGAAGCAAAGATACTCCTGGACAAGGCAATTGATTCGCTAGTGCTGAGCGTAGAACACTTCAATCGCCCATGGGACCAAGGGCGTCCCGAAGCCGTCCTAATCCTTCTTGACCACGCCTTTGAGATGTTATTGAAAGCATGCATTTTGCAGCTCGGTGGGCGCATCCGTAAGAAAGATGCGCGGCAAACGATCGGATTTGATGAGTGTGTCCGAAAAGGGCTCACAGGCCGTAAACGATTCCTGGTTGATGAACAAGCGCTGCTTCTTCAGAGCATAAATAGTCTGCGCGATGCTGCTCAACACCATATAGTCTCTATCTCAGAACAGCACCTTTACATTCATTGTCAGGCTGGACTCACGCTCTTTAACGATCTGTTAGATAACGTCTTCACTACGAAACTGCATATCAAACTGCCTGAGCGTGTATTACCGTTGTCCACAAGGCCACCTACTAATCTGGTTGCCCTCTTCGAACATGAAGTAAAAGAAATTGAGCAACTCCTGCTTCCGGGTAAACGTCGCAAACTCGAAGCTTTGTCACGCCTGCGCGGACTTGCAATTGTTGACAGTGCAATGCGCGGAGAGAAACTTCAGCCAAGTGACAGTGACCTGGCGCATATAATCGAGCAGATCCAGACGAGCAAACCATGGGACCAAATCTTTCCCGGCGTTGCCGCCATCGATATAACGTCTAACGGCTATGGTCCGTCGCTTGATTTGCAAATTACGAAGGGAGGGGGTATCGCCGTCACCTTAGTTCCAGAAGGGACCCCAGGCGCGTCGATAGTTGCGGTAAGACGAGTGAATGAACTTGGGTTCTACAATCTGTCGCATAAGCAACTAGCTCAAAAGGTCGGACTGACACAGCCGAAAACCACTGCCATCATACGATATCTAGGTCTCAATGAAGACCCAGACTGCGCCACCATAATCACAATCGGCGGATCAAAGTTTCAACGTTACTCACAAAAAGCTCTGACACGCCTGAGCGACGCAGCAAAAACCCTAGATATAGAGCAAATATGGGCAACACACGGTGCAAAAGGCACGAAGAAGAAAAAGGTCGTAGTACATGCATGACTTCATTGAAGACGCCCTGATCGAGCAGCCCGCCATCGTCCGGCCATCGAATGTGGCGCTAAGTAAAAAGAAGCGGGGTGGCTGGAATTCATGACATCGGCAACGACAAGTTAGCTATTACGCGCACTTACCAGATTCAGGAGACGGCCAAATGGATGACCCAAACGAGATTCGACTACCTAGCCATCCAGCTCAGGAATCGGGGCTCATTGCAGTAAAGGCAGCTTTGTCAGCAGTCCCCGGTTTCGGGGGACCTGCTGCCGAAATCCTCGGAGGCTCCATCGCATTGATACAACGCCGGCGCGAGACAGCTTTCCTCGAACGCGTGCTCAACGAATTGCGCAAGCGGCTAGATCAATTGCCTGAAAGTATTGGAGAGAACGAGTCGTTCAAGACGACTTTACTCAGAGCAGCGCGCATCGCAGCCGAAACTCACGACGAGGAAATTCTCGATGCATTGAGAAACGCCGTAGTCAACGTTGCCATCGGCGAGGGACCAGACGATAGCCTCCAAAGCATCTTCATGGAGGCAATACGCGGGATGACGCACTGGCACATATGGCTGCTTGCATGTATCGCCGACCCCATCGGTTGGGCAAATGAACGCAAATATCCAATTGCGCCTGGCAACACTCCAGATCCGGTAGTCACATTGGAGGCTTATTATCGTGGCAAATTGCCTGCGGAGCACTTTGAAGACCAAGTCTTTCAGGCTCTTTTCAATCTGGGCCTAACAACTAACAACACCATGCCCGCTGGACTACCTACTGGGACTATGATGCGAGTGCAGCCGCAACTCACGGACATGGGCAAGAAATTCCTGGCATTTATCGCCGCACCTAAAATGCCGGAAACCACGGCTGGTGAGAATCAGCCCGCGCAGGCGGGCTTAGCGGCCGAGTGAAACGAGGCGCATAGGCACGGCTTCAGCCGCCAGCCGCCATCGTACACGAACAAACTCGTCGTCCGCGCAAGATTCTTGTCCCCCTCCCTTTTAGGGGAAGGGGATAGGGGGAGAGGGCCGCCGACACCATGAAAGACTACACCGAGGACGCCCTGGTAGAACAGCCCACCATCGCCCTGCTCAAACAACTCGGCTGGCAGCATATCAACTGCTTCCGCGAGACCTTCGGCGAGAGCGGCACGCTTGGCCGCGAGACCGAGGGCGAGGTCGCCCTCGTCCGGCGACTCCGCGCCGCCCTGCTCAAGCTCAACCCTACCGCCTCCGCTGAAGCCATCGCACAGGCCATCGCGGAACTCACCCGCGACCGCTCCGCCATGAGTCCAGCCGCCGCCAACCGCGAGGTCTACACCCTGCTCAAAGACAACATCGTCGTCCATGTGCGCGCCGCCAACGATCCGAACGGCAATGAGCGCGACGAGACCATCCGCATCATCGACTGGACTACCCCCGCCAACAACGACTTCCTCCTCGCCTCGCAGCTCTGGGTCGCGGGCGATATGTACCGCCGCCGTCCCGATCTCATCGGCTTCGTCAACGGCATCCCCCTCGTCTTCGTCGAGCTCAAAGCCGTCCATCGCCGTCTGGAGCACGCCTACCAGGACAACCTACGCGACTACAAAGACACCATCCCCCACCTCTTCTGCTATAACGCCCTCATCCTCCTCTCCAACGGCAGCCAGACTCGCGTCGGCTCCCTCACCGCTGGCTGGGAGCATTTCTTCGAGTGGAAGAAAATCGCCAGTGAAGATGAGCCGGGTGTCATCTCGCTCGATACTGTCCTGCGCGGCGTCTGCGACCACACCCGCTTGCTCGACCTCGTCGAAAACTTCATCCTCTATCGCGAGAGCGGCGGCGCGCTCATCAAGATTCTCGCCCAGAACCACCAGTATCTCGGCGTCAATAACGCTCTCGAAGCCGTCCGCGCTATCCGCGCGAATCAGGGCCGCCTCGGCGTCTTCTGGCACACCCAGGGCAGCGGCAAAAGCCTCTCGATGATCTTCTTCTCCCAGAAAGTCCTGCGCAAACTCCCCGGCGCCTGGACCTTCCTCGTCGTCACTGACCGCCAGGAACTCGACGGCCAGATCTACCAGACCTTCGCCACCACCGGCGCTGTCACCGAGGACGAGCGCGCGATTCACGCCGCCAGCGGCGAGCATCTCAAGCAGCTACTGACCGAGCAGCATCGCTATCTCTTCACGCTCATCCAGAAGTTCCACACCGAGCCGGGCACGCTCTATCCCGAAATTTCCGCCCGCGACGACATCATCGTCATCACCGACGAGGCCCACCGCAGCCAGTACGACCAGTTCGCCGCCAATATGCGCCGCGCTCTGCCCAACGCCGCCTTCCTCGCCTTCACCGGCACCCCGCTCATCACCGGCGAGGAGGAGAAGACCCGCGAGGTCTTCGGCGACTACGTCAGCATCTACAACTTCAGCCAGTCCATCGAAGACGGCGCGACCCTGCCGCTCTACTACGAGAACCGCATCCCCGAATTACAACTGACCAACCCCAACCTCAACGCCGATATCGAGGGGCTGATCGAGGCCGCCGACCTCGACGACGACCAGGAGCGCAAGCTGGAGCGCGAGTTCGCCCGCGAATACCACCTCATCACCCGCGATGACCGTCTGGAGAAGATCGCCGAAGATCTCGTCGCCCACTTCATCGCCCGCGGCCAGCCCGGCAAGGCCATGGTCGTCAGCGTCGATAAAGCCACCGCCGTCCGCATGTACGACAAAGTCCGCGCCCACTGGCAGCGTGCGCTTACCGACCTGCGCGCCCAGCTCAATACCTCCGCCATCTCCTATCCGTCGAGCGCACCCCGCCCGGTGGATAGCGGCGCCACCCCGCCCGCCGTCGGCGCCACCGCCGCCCCGCTCTCCGAGGCCGAGCGCGCCCGCCTGCAAGACCAGATCGCCTTCATGGAAGCGACCGATATGGCCGTCGTCGTCTCACAGTCCCAGAACGAGATCGACGATTTTCACAAAAAGGGCCTGGATATCGCCACCCATCGCCGCCGCATGGGCGCCGAAGACCTCGAAACCAAATTCAAGGATCCCAACGACCCGCTCCGTATCGTCTTCGTCTGCGCGATGTGGATGACCGGCTTCGACGTCCCCAGCCTCACCACCATCTATCTCGACAAGCCCATGCGCAACCACACCCTCATGCAGACCATCGCCCGCGCCAACCGCGTCTTCGCCGACAAAACCAACGGCCTCATCGTCGACTATGTCGGCGTCTTCCGCAATCTGCAGAAAGCGCTCGCCATCTACGGCGGGACGCACCTCGACGGCATGGAAGGCGATGAGGCGGAGGACATGCCCACCAAGGACAAGAGCGAGCTGGTCGCCGCGCTCCGCCAGTCCCTCGCCGATCTCGACATCTTCTGCGACCTACACGGCATCGATGTCCCGGCGCTGCTTGCCGCCAGGGGTTTCGACAAAGCGCGCCTGCTCGACGACGCGGTGGATACACTGGTCGCCAACGACGATATCCGCAGGCATTTCCTCGGGGACGTGGCCCAGGCGGCGCTGCTCTACCGCGCCATCCTCCCCGATACCAGCGCGGGCGAGTTCACCGCCGTGATGAGCCTCTATGTCGCGCTCAGCAAGAAGATACGCGCGCTCTCGCCCGAACCCGATATCAACGGCGTCATGGCCGCCATCGACAAGTTGCTCGACGCCAGCATCGCCAGCGAGGGCTACGTCATCAACGACAAGCTGGGGGAATATGCCACTACCGAGCGCTACATCGACCTCAGCCAGATCGACTTCGACGCCCTGCGCGCCCGCTTTGAGCAAGCCCGTCAGCATATCCTCGCCCAGGAGCTACGCAGCGCCATCGAAGGCAAGCTCCACGATCTCATCGCCCGCAACCGCACGCGCATGAACTACCAGGAACGCTTCGAGCGCCTCATCGCCGACTACAACGCGGGCAGCCTCAACGTCCAGCAGTTCTTCGACCAACTGCTCGTCCTCGCCCGCGACCTCAACGCCGAAGACAAGCGCGCCATCGCCGAAGAGCTGAATGAGGAGCAGCTCGCCATCTTCGATCTGCTCACCCGCCCCAACGTAGACCTCTCCGAGCGCGACCGCCAGCAGGTCAAGCGCGTCGCCCGTGACCTGCTCGAAACGCTCAAACGCGAAAAGCTCGTCCTCGACTGGAAGAAGCGCCAGGCCACCCGCGCAGCCGTCAAAATCGCAATCGAAAAAACCCTCGACCAGGAGCTACCCGACGCCTACACCCACGACCTCTACGAACAAAAATGCGACCAGGTCTTCCAGCACATCTACGACAACTACCTCGACGCCACCCACAACATCTACGCGGCCTGAGAGAAGCCGCCATACCGTGTGTCGCCGCGCAAGCAACGTGCGCCCGCTGTCCCCACGCCTGTAGGGTGAATCAAGAGGCGCGCCGTTCGCCAAGAGTCCGACGCGCCCACATTCTTCCCTGCACCCCCAGCTATGGCGTAACCATCCACGACCCCATGAGCTTGTAGGCGCTGCACGGCGCACCCGCCGCCACATCAACCGTCTTCTTCGGAGCCGCCCCGACGGTTGCGCTCAACTGCGACCCATCCACCAGGCAGTAACTACTACTCGTCCCCCCGATGGTCGCTCCCAAGTTGCTGTTGGCCGCGCTATCGTTGAACCCCAGCCGCGCCGTGCCCGCGTTATGCGATGGGCCGGTGCAGGCGTTGCGCACATAGAGCTTCAGACTCAGCGTCGACCCTGGCGCGAAATCGACCGGATCAAATGCATCGAACGGTAGTAGTCCGCCATTGCCCATACTTTACTGCTCGGCTTATGTGGGTACGGGTTTCCTCGCCATGGACGACCTGTGCGTCCTGGATGCCAGCGGAGACTTCGACATACTGGAAAACACCGAAGTTCGCCGCTGCCTTAGTAAGCGTGACAGGAAGCCAGCAGCATGCGATTCATCCACCACCCGTTTGCCATCGGTCACATGACCGCGCTTGACACAAGCAAGCTTCTCGATCCATGTTGGCCGCTGGGTGGCAATAATGCGAGCGCTTATGCGGATTTCACCTGCGATTATGCGTGGAGCTACGGCTAAACATCAGCTATACTGTGACCATGTGACAGGCGGGCGGCGTGCAGGGTACATGTCCTCGCACAGCGGCGCCACATCACCTATCAACGTGTCGCGCATTCACCACAGGCATCAAAGGAGTTTCACGCATGTCTACTCGCGGGTTCAGTTTGACTGGTCATCGGCGGTTCGTGCTGGTTGGCGTCGCCCTTGTCGGCCTCGCTACGGTGGTTGCTGTTCTATTCGCTGCGGTTTCGCCGTTCGGCGCCAGAGTCGCGCATGGCTCCGGCAGCGGGAGTGGCAGCGGCGGCGGGGGCTGCATTGCGACCTCGGGCCCGGTCTGCCACTTCACCAGCACCGACGCGTTCGGCGACTTTGACAGCGTCAGCAGCGACGGGTGTGTCTTCACCGATGTGTCCGTCCAGCTGTTTGACAGCCTGACACGCCCGGGCAATGTCACAAGTCAAGCGCTGATGGTGAACGTCAACAAGTTCGATAACTGCCAGGGCATCATCCTGGAGAACGCATCCAACTTTGACCCCAGCACCGGCCTGTCAGACTTCACTGGTACCATACAGTTCGGCTCCAAGCTATCGACGGCAACCGTGGTCGGGACGGCGCCCATGTTCGATGGCGACTCTGGTGCGCTGCTGTTTACGTCGTCCATCGATCTAACGTGGCAGGGCTTTGGGGCTACGACCACATTCATCGACAGCACGCATTCCCGTTCGCCCGGGTTCATCTCGAATAGCCACTTCAACGGCGACACCCGCATGGCAGAAGCATCAGGCACGCTCACCGATGAAACGGGGGCCAACCTCGCTACGCCGGCGACGCTTAACGCCCAGCTGGGCGATGCAAAGAGCGGCACGGTGCAGATCGTCAAGTCCTAGTTGGGTTCTGGGAGGAGGAGATATGCTCATGCTCCTCCAACCACAATTTCGAGGCGCGTGACCGATCCCCAACCATGTAGTAGTAGGCCGATTGCACGTCTCTCGGACTCTCTGACTAAGCCCCGGCGCAGTCAGGCAGTGACTAGCCTCTGTGACGGCGCCAGGGCGGCATTCTCAGCTTCCACGTCGGCATTGCTCCTGAGTGGTAGGTTTACGCGCCACGAAGCGCTATACGTGCGATGCGAAGGGGGTTAGGTGTGGATCCACCTCAAGGTTGGATGCGGAGGACCGGCCCAAGGCAAAGCCAGCCACGAGCACACCGGAGTAGGGGCCGAGCTGCAACCCAGAGGCGCCATGGCCGGTGGAGATATAGAGGCGCTCGTGGCCGGGGATGCGACCGAGCAGCGGCAGACCATCTGGCTGACCGGGCGAAGGCCGACGCGTACCTCATCGAGGGTGGCGTCTGCCAGGCTCGGAGCGACACGCTGCGCCTCGGCCAGTGCCTCGCCTCCATCGTACTAAGACGCATACAGCGGCGGGTGGGTTGTGGACTACGAGCGCAAGGTACAAACTAGCGAAACCTTTATCGAGCTCGCGGTGATCCGTCTGCTGCTGCGTCGCCTGGGACGGCCAGCCTAACAACCTATCAAACGCGCTGGACGAGCTCGTCCAGCGCGTTATGAATGCTGGTGTTGCTGACGCCACCCGACGTAAGAAGATACTTCATGCTACCTCTCCTAGCCTTGCCTCGTCACGACCATCACGGCCGACGCGCTTTCCTGTCCGCGTGAGGAGAGGACAGACGCTGGCCCCATCGCCGTTCAAACCTGCCCGTAGGTTGCCAGCCGGCACGGGAATGGTCTATGCACCGGCACGACGCGCTCACGCTTCCGAGCGCACAGTCTCAGCGGCCCACCGTGCGCCCAGGTCACGACGGCGCCGACCCGCGCAGAGCGCAGAACGACGTCTGCCTACACGCGCCTACCGCAAGCCTTCCTCAATCGCGGTGATGTGCTCGGTCGCATGCGCCGCCCTCCCGGCAAAGAAGTCTCCGGCGGTCAGGTCGCCACCGACGGTGGGCATCACGGTGGCCAACTGCTCATCGCTGAATTGGCGCAGCAGGTCCACGGTGTCCTGACGCGCCGCCAGGTAATCCGCTACCAGCAGTTCCAGCGTATCGTCACGGTGCGCGTTCAGGTAGTTCTGATTGATAGTGGCGACGGCCAGTTCCAGCCGCTCCTGCTCCTCCGGGGTCAGCGCATCCCAATCACCCAGAACACCCGGCAGCGGCATGCCCTCGGGGTATTGACTGCGCAAAATAACGTCTCGCGGCTCGCCGGCGAGTACACGGCGCAGCTTCTGCTGGCTCCTGCGCTCGCTGTTGATCAGGTGCGCAAAATGATCCTTGGCGCGCCACGAAGCAACTCCGGGCACTCCATTCGCCGTTGCCGGCCGCTCCAGGTCGTCCGCGCTCAGCCCGTGAAAGTACGCCAGAACCTGCGTCTGCGACACCGCCAGGGTGTCCAGAATCTCCTCGCGCGTTGGCATGATAACGCTCCTAGCAACCAGTTGGGAAGCACTGGGAAGCACACGGCGTGTCCAGACGACTCCGCCGCCACGCCGAGAGACGAGCGGCACAAGGTCCGGCCCCCGTATCCTAGAACAATATACCTAGAATACTACCTCTGCCTGGTGAGAAACTATAGGGGGTAGGACGCTGGTACTGGCGCGTGTTCGACAAGCGGACGAGCAGGTTGCGCAGACGGAATTCCGGTCAATCAGCGTGGTGCTTTCCTATGTGGCAAGCAGTCCGGCGAGCAACACACAGCATCGCTAGCTAGGCAGATCGTGGGGGAGGCTCTGCTCATTGGAGGCCCACGATCTATGGCACGGCATGATTACCTTCGCTACAAAACACGCTCTGAGAGTGAGGGCCACCCCGAACGCCGTCAGCGACATCATTCGTAGAGATTCACAGCGCGGCGCCTCAGTGCAGCAAGAAACCGCGCCCGATCTCGTCGCCCGCCCCCAGCTAGTAGCGTGCCGTCCCACTCTCGAAAAGGCAACGCTCGCCCAGCCCCACCATGCCCCGGCCATGCGCACCGCCATCCGCGCCGTCACCCCCGACCCAATCTAGCTGCAATCCACCTCGGCGTCGGCGAAGACGCAGATGTTCCACAAAGGGCCACCCTCTGGCTGCTCGCTTAGCCCGTGCTCGTACAGTTTCTACTCAGGAGTCCTGTCGCATCCTTTCGGAGATTGGCTCACCCGCGCACACCGTCATCTGATTGTAGTTAGAGTGTGTGTAACCAGGCGAAGTATATGTAGTGACTGAGGCGAGCTAGGGGCATACCACACGATGTGCACAGCAGTAGGACTCTTATAGGCTCCTCAAGGTGGGATTAGGTCGTTGCCGAGCGGCGCTGATCTGGGCGGCTACAGACATTGCCCACAGGTCTGGAGAGTTACCACCTGCTTGCCGCATACGTCGTAGCTTATGGGGGGATATGGTCACTGCCAGCTTTGGGGTGATGCCACTCCTCCGGTCCTAGCCCTCATGTCTTGTAACGCTACACAGGAACCCTTAAGGCCGAGATCTGTAGGTGTCGTTTCTGTAGTGCTAGTCTAGGATGACGAAGGCGCTGCTCTTTCCTGATGACGTGTGGTGGCTGTTCGTGGGAGACGGTATCCACTCCATTGTGCACAGGTGACTATGCTCGTGATGGCCCCTTTACGGGGTGCGGGTGTTGGATACGGTGTCGCCAGAACATACGTGGGTGGAAGTGTTTTTCCTTGGAGAGACTGGCAAGAGACTGGCGCTGTTAAACGAACCTCCATGCCGGGTCTCACATCGCTGGGAAGGTATTCCCCCCTACCACTGACCTCAATGGAATGGCGCTGACGTGGTTGTTGCCCGCAGACGCTTTCCTGCCCGTGCAGCGCTGCACGGCATCTCGGTCGCCCTGGAATGCGGCTAGGGAACGTGAGCGGCTCCTGGTCGATCAAGCTCCCCTGGCGAGGCTGCGAGCGAGATGTGAATACACAGGTAGCTTTCGGAACAGTGAAAGAGAGATGAACCCATGCATCTGTCTCGGCGATCTCTTCGAATAGGGCTCTGCCTGTTCGGCGTGGTGGCTATGGTCGTCGCGCTAGGGTCAGTGTTCGCGCCCTCCGGACTGGTGTCTCATGCGGCTGCCAAGGCGGCAACCGTCACCTACACGGGTAAAGTTGGCTCGGTGACAAAGGGCGCCTCGGCGCCTACAGCCCCGACGAACCCTGGGGCTACCTCGTCTAACACTCACTCCCCCAAGATATTCACTCCACTCCGAGTTCCGCACAAGTCGGGGGCTGCTGCCGCTAACGTCAAAGCAAGCCTACCTCATGTGGCGAGCGGCTCTGCGGCGACCGAGGGCAGCGTGCTGCATAACTTCAATGGGCTGAGTAACCTTGACCAGGAAAACGCCAATGGCGGTCCACTCGGCACACTTACCCCGCCTGACCAGGGGATCTGCGCCGGGTTTGATGCGCTCAGAAAGGGCAACCCTGCGGTTGTCTGGGAGATCATCAACAGCGCTGCGGCGGAGTATACTCGGAGCGGTAAACTGCTGGCTGGACCCTTTAGCTTTGCACAGTTTTTCGAGCCCAGCGCGTTCAGCGATCCGCGCTGTTTCTATGACACCGCCACCAACACCTTCTTCTTCACGGTGATCAGCTCCGCCTCTTTCGGCGGCAACGATTCGTTCGACGATATCGTGGTGATGAACGGGCATGGGGTCGCTCTCTACCAGGTCAGCACCTCGCTTGGTGGTACCTGTTTCGGTGACCAGCCCAAGTCTGGCTACGACTCCAATCTGTTCTATATAGCTACCGACCAGTTCTGCAACACAGGCTACCTGGGCGAGCTGCTGATCGGCATCGACAAAGCGAAGCTCGTGGCTGAGTCGAACTCGGTGGCCACGGTGTCCTTTGGGGATCCGACACCGCTCACCATCGGCGGTATTCCCGTGCTGGGGCAGGAGCCGGCCTTTGGTGATCCAAGCAACACCGAGTATCTGCTGAATTCGTTCCCCTTTGACGCGTTCGGCAACAATAACAATGTCGACAACCTGCTCGGCTTCTGGAAAGTTACCGGCGACAACAATATCGGTAAGGCGACGCTGACTGGGAAGATCATCAGCAGCGAGACGTATGCCTTCACGGTGAACGCGCAGAGTACCGGCGACGGTTCAACAACCTGCCAGCCGTTCCCCATAGCGCCCCTCTCTTGTCCCGCAGGCTTACTGGTCACATCCGAGACCTTCCTCAACCCGGATGACGACCGTATGCTGCAGGTACAACTCGTCAACGACGCTCAGAATGGCCCGCAACTGTATGCCGCGCTCTCGACGGCGCTCACAGTTGGCAACGATCCCACGGATCGTGACGGAGCCGCCTGGTTTGTGCTCAACCCGAAGAAGGGCGCTATCACCGACCAGGGGTATGTTGCCGTCCCCGGCGCATACATGCTCTATCCGGCGATCTTCCATTCAGTCAACGGCACAACGACCATGGCCTTCACCGTCACCAGCCCAACTATCAATCCGAAGGCGGCTTATGTCGTAGCCAAGTCGGACACCAACCACTTCGGTCCAGTGAAGACGATTGCGGCGGGTGCGGGTCCGCACCTCAGCTTCGCCGATGCGTTAGGTCAGGTGCGCTGGGGCGACTACTCGGCCTGCGAGTCCGACCCCAACAACGTCGATATTTGGTGTGCAACCGAGTATATCCCACCTGCGGCCGACCAGTCCATCTACGACAACTGGGGCACCCGCGTCTGGGAGGTTCAGGGAGCGTAGGAGTAGCGTCGCTAGTTGATCCTGCGATTGCGCACCTAAGCTAGCGCGCAACGAATGGAGGAGCCAGGTGTTCCATCTGGGACACTTGGCTCCTCACCTAGTATCCCAAGTATCCCTAGTATCCACCTCTATTGGTGCTTTCAACGAGCGCACTCGCATGTCGTCGGCAGCTCGGCTCCTGGTTGAGTCAGTGGCCACCTGAACTGTCTGAAGGCGCCGCTCATTCAACGGCGAAAGTGCTTGAATAGGTAGTAGTGTTGTTATAGGTCAGTGCTACCCGGTAGGTTCCAGCAGCTGCGGGATCGCTGGGGATGACAATCATCTGTGGGATGACGCTGCCTGCGGCCAGCACTACCAACCGAGACGGGGTCATGAGCGTGCACTTTCCCACCGGGAGCCATTGTCCGGCCACTTGCTGCTCCAGCTGTACATACGTGCAATTGGTATGGTGGTCCGTTACCACAATCTTCGAGCTCAGACCATTCTCGATAGTGATTCTAGCGGCGCTGCTCAGAGCATACGAGGTTTTATCCAGCATCAGTGTCACCTTACCCGAGGCGACGGGCGTGACTGAGCCTGAGCCTGGGCTTGGCGAGGCGGTGGTTGACGGCACGGCGTGGACGGCGCCGGGAGTCCCATGTACAACCACAGTTGTGCTGGAGCTGGGGTTCGTCCCTGCTGGCGTGCCGCCGGTTTCGGTCATGCCACAGGCCACCAGAAGTGTAGGCAGCAGGAGACCAATCACCAGCAACACCGCACGTTTGGATACTCTGAATCCTTGCATGACAGGCACTCCTTTCCTACCTTCTCCTACCGTCGTTGCCAGATTCTGGTGCTGTCTTTTCAATGAGACGCACCCTCTAGCAAGTAGGTTCCCGCCCGTTGCGAAGCACAGATAACGGGCAGTGCGCGTGAGGCGCCTGCTATGCCGCCATCCATTGTGGCGCAACCGGTATGCCGATTCATGCCGACGACGACACTTGCTTCATCATTTCTGGTATCCCCTCGGTAGCTCCTATCATCCTCAGCAAGCCCCACCCACTCCCATCCTGCGACATCCCTCCTCACGACTTTCGGCTGCCAACAACTCAGTAGTCGCCTCTGTCCGCCTCTGTCGCTTGACCGCCATTCCCCCACACCGATACTCTTGTGGAACGGACGTTCTTACTCTATGCGGTGGGGAAGGGGACTATATTATGCCAATGCCATCGATGCCTGGGAATACTCCTGCTTCCCTATCTACCCCATCCTCATCGTCAGCCGCTGTCTCTCGCCACTTGGCCTGGGTTCATTGCCTCTCGCATACCAAACACCAGCATGACGCTCAATGGCCCACGTGGCTCACTGCCTGTTATCAACTGACGCCTTACCTTCAACGCGTCGGCGTACACAGCGCTCTCCTCGACCTCGGACCCTGCACCGACGCCGAGGCTGTAGCTGTCGTGCAGGCGCTCATCAGCCGCCTGGCCCACCAGAAGATCATCCTTCGTGCCGCCATTGCCCCCAGCAGCACCCTTGCGCAGTTCGCTCTGTTTCGCCTGCTGCACACACCTGCGTCTGCACATGAGTCATTAACCGTTCTCACCCCTGAGCAAGCCGCTGTCCTACTGCGCGAGCTGCCAATCGCCGCGCTCACCCGTCTCCAATTCGCTGACCCGATCACGATCACAACGCGCACACTCACCCAGGCCGCCTCCTGGCTTGACGACTACGGCGTTCGTACCCTTGGACACCTGGCGCGGCTCGACGATGATTTCCTCCGTCGTCAGTTCGGCGCCCGCCTCGGCGCTCTGCTCGCCACCATCGCCCGTGGGGAAGACCTTCAGCCCCTCCAGCCGACGCCTGCGCCGCTCGCTCTGCGCTTCCGCCTCCGGCTGATATCCCCCGTCACCCCAGACCGCCTGCTGCTCGGCCTACTATCCTTCGCCACCGAGGTCGCCTCCAAGCTCGCGCGGCGTGGCCTACAAGGACACACGCTGGAACTCAGTCTGCGCTGGGAAAATGTTTCATCGGTCAACTCAACAGGCGACACCGAGCGCATCACCAGCGTCACACGCACACTCCCTCAGCCCTTCTCTGGTGGCCGCGCCCTCGCCGAGACGCTGGAACGCATGCTCGCCCCGGTCTTCCAATCTCGCTCGGGTACCCATGAAGCCATCGAGGATCTCTACCTCACCATCTCACATCTCACTCCGCGCTATCCCGCGCAAAACGCTTTCTGGCCGCGGCGTGCCCGCCGTCTTGCCGCCACCCACGAGCTTGCCGATGTCCTCGCCCGCCGCCACGGCAAGCCTCTCCTGCTGCAAAGCGTGCTCACGGCCCCCGACGCCATCTTCGACCAGAACCGCTCCCACCTCGCGCCGCTCCATGCCGATGTGGCTGATGTGGCCGACGTCGCTGAGGGGCCGGGACATCCTGCACGACCTGCCGCCGATGTCGCTGAGATTGAAACTGGCGCTGACACTGGCGCTGATGTGACGCAGTTCCCCCATGGCATCCACTGGTGGTGAGCGGTGCTGCGATTACGAGGTGACGCTCCCATGACCCACGTCTATTACCAACCCATTCGCGTGACACTCACCGACGGCAAGCCCGCGACCATCCATTGGCGCGGTCTGACCTACCGCGTCCTGGAGGTCAACGAGCCGTGGCGTCTCGCGGACCGCTGGTGGGAACCAGCAGGCACCCCAGGCACTGGCAATGGCCGTAGCGACCGCACCTACTACCGGTTGCGCTGCGCATCCGCCCATGAAAACCTCACCTGTGATATCTACTTCGAGGCGGTCGGCGAGGTGTGGATCCTGGAACGTGTCTATGATTGATTCGTCACATGCTCCTCCTATCCCATCTACCCACGCCGACCAGCATCCTGCCAATGCCCGATCTGCCCACACTGCTTATGTCGAACTGCATACGGCCAGTGCGTTCAGTTTTCTGCGTGGCGCATCCACACCCGAGGCGTTGGTCGCGCGTGCAGCCTCCCTGGGCATGCGCGCCCTCGCCCTCACCGACCACATGACCCTTGCCGGAGTCGTCCGCTTCCAGGCTGCCTGCGCCGCGCACGCCATCCAGCCCATCGTTGGGGTGGAGCTGGCCGTTGCCGAACCAGTCTTCGGCCTTACACCGCGTCCCACCCATCCCTCCAGCATGTCCCATCTTGTCGCGCTGGCCGAGAATGCCACTGGCTATGCCCGCCTCTGTCACCTGCTCACCGATGCCAACCTCGCCCATCCCGAAGCCCCGGTCATCCCCTGGCGTAACCTTGCCGCCGAACCCGACGGCCTGATCCTGCTCACCGGTGGACGCGAGGGGACGCTCATGCGGCTGCTGCTCGCGGGCAAGCGCCAGGCTGCTCTGGAGACCGCTCATCGCTATGCCATCGCCTTCGGCCCTGAGCGGGTTTTCGTGGAACTCCAACACCACAAGCTGCCTGATCCCATGATCTTCCTGCAGCACCTGGTGGAGATTGCCGATGAGACCGGTCTCCGCTGCGTCGCGACCAATGGGGTCCAGTACGCCACTCGTGACGACTGCGCCCTCTACGACCTCATGACCTGTACCCGTCTCGGCCTCACCGTTGACCAGCCCCATGCCGAACGTCCTCGTAACGTGGAGGCGCATCTGAAGTCCCAACGCGAGTTGTCCTCCCTCTTCGCGCGCGTACCCCATGGTCATGGCCGTGACGCCCTATGTGCAAGCGGCGAGATCGCGGCGCGCTGCCACCTCTCGCTCCTCAAAGGCGCCTGCACCGCGCCCCAGGTCACTCTACCTGCGGGCACAACGCCCCCCACCCATCTGCGGAGCCTCTGCGCGGCGGGGCTCAAGGCGCGCTATGCCAACGTACCCGAAGCGCTGCTCCCTGGCAGCCTCCAACGCGCGCAGTTAGACCATGAACTGGCCGTCATCTCACAATTGCACCTGGAGGAGTTCTTCCTCTGCGTCCACGACATCATGCACGCGGCCCGCGCGATGGGCATCCGTGTCAGTGGCCGCGGCAGCGCTGCCAATAGCCTGGTCGCCTACTGCCTCGGCATCACCGGCGTTGATCCGATCCACCACAAGCTCCTCTTCGAGCGTTTCCTCAACCCCGACCGGGGCGGCATGCCCGATATTGATGTCGATGTCCAGTCTGACCGCCGCGACGAGCTGATCCGCTACGTCGAGCGCACGTATTCCGAGGCCCACGCCGCGATGGTCGCCAACGTCATCACCTACCGCGCCCGCAGCGCACTCCGTGACGTCGCCAAAGCCCTCGGCTACCCGCTGGATCTAGTCAACCGCCTGACCAAACGGCTCTCGCACCACGCCGATGCCGAGGAGTTGCTCAGCCACGAGAGCGAGCTGCGGCAGGTCATTAGCGCTGGTTCTGATGCATCTGTTCGTGCGCGTTGCCTGGAACGCTTGTGCTTGCTCCTCGCTATGGCCCCGAAGCTATTAGGATTGCCGCGCCACCTCAGCCTCCATAATGGTGGCATGGTCCTCACCCGTGAGCCACTGTCTCAGCTCCTGCCCGTGCGCTTCTCCGCCAATGGTGTGCGCGCGCTGGAGGTCGATAAAGACGACGTGGAGCGGCTCGGCCTCATCAAGTTCGACCTGCTCGGCTTGCGTACCCTTGGTGCGGTCGAGGAGGCGCTGAACCTCATCGCGCAGACCACCGGCGAGCGCCCCGACATCGACCACCTGCCCACTACGCCCCCCGATCCCCGCACTATGCAGCTCATCCGCAGCGGCCAGACGCTGGCGGTCTTCCAGATCGAGAGTCCCGGCCAGTGGCACCTGCTCGCCCAGACGCAGCCAAC
Organism: Ktedonobacterales bacterium; assembly: GCA_036557205.1. GTDB lineage: Bacteria > Chloroflexota > Ktedonobacteria > Ktedonobacterales > JADMIN01 > DAHUXT01. Next base: position 141,539 of record DATBIB010000082.1, read on the forward strand.
GACGTTCAACGATCTCATCGTCCAGACGGCGCTGTTTCGCCCCGGCCCAATCCAGGGCGGTTTCGTCCATCCCTACATCGAGCGCCGCCTAGAGAAGCAGGAGACACAGGCTCAGCACGTCGCGCAGGCCGGACGTCCGAAGCAGGCGGCGGCAGGCGCACAGGCAGCGCGCTATATCGGACAGGAACGACGTCAGCAGAGGCAACGTGACGCCGTACAAACACCCTGGAAAGGCACACCATCCGACGACTTCTGGACGGTCCATCCGGTGCTCGCACCGATCCTGGCTGAGAGCGAGGGCATCCTACTCTTCCAGGAGCAGATTCTGGAGATTGCCCACCGCTTTGCTGGCCTGAGCTACGCCGACGCGGATGGTTTCCGTCGTGCGATGTCGCATCAGCGCAGCCGCCGCGAGATGGAGGCGATGCGGGCGCGCTTCGTCGGTGGCGCACTCGCCCGTGGCGAGACCCAGGAGGCCGCCAACCGCGTCTTCGAGGCCGTCTCCGCCTTCGTGGGCTACGGATTTTGCAAGAGCCACGCCGCCGAGTTTGCCCGCACCATCTATCAGACCGCCTGGCTCAAGGCGCACTATCCCGCCCACTACCTCGCCGCCTTCCTCTCGGCGCAGCCCGCAGGCTACTTCCCGCCCCATGTGGTGCTAGAGGAGGCCAAGCGTCTGCATATTCCGGTCCTGCCGGTGCATGTGAACGCCAGCGAGGACCGCTTCTCGGTGGCACCCGCTGGCAGTATTGGGAGACACGTGGGCAGCGGTAACGCGCCGGGTGGCATCGGTGGAAAGCGCTGGGGCATCCGTATTGGGCTGCGTCAGGTGAGCCAGATTGGTGAAGACCTCGCGCGCGCCATCCTGTGGGAACGGCGAACGCTTGGCGAGTCCGGCCAGCTGCACGAACACCCTTTCACCTCGCTCTGGGATCTCCTTATTCGCCTGCGTCCTGCCGGGCTGACCCGTGACGCCGCCGAAGCACTCGTCTGGTCTGGCGCCTGTGACAGCCTGGCCCCGCGCATGGAACGGCGCCAGCGCCTCTGGCAACTGCGCGAGCTCTGGCCGCTCGTCGATCCCCATCCCAAAGGCCAACGAGGCACGGGCCGTCGGAGAAGAGGAATCAGGCCCGCCACAGGTAGCCGTAGCGCTACTGCCGAATATCTCTCCCAACCCCAACAGTTGATCCTCAACTGGGAGATGCCCATGGAGGCGCTCGCGGACGTTCCTTCCCTGCCTGCCCTCACCGCCTTGGAGCGTGACGCGCTGGACTACCAGCTGCTCGGCATGTCCGCGCGTCCCCACCCGCTGCGCCACTACCGGCCCCAGCTAGACCGACGCGGCGTCCTGCGCATCGCCGACCTAGCCCATATTCCCGAGGGACACCTGGTACGCGTCGCTGGCTGGCCCATCTCCGCCCAGCGCCCACCCACCGCCCATGGCGTCGGCTTCGTCGTGCTCGAAGACGAGACAGGACGCTTGCCGATAGCGATGGCTCCTGGCCTGGCTGCCGATCTGCGCACCATCTTACGTGATGCCCACTACCTCGTCGCCATCGGTCGCCTCGAACGTGTCCGCTGGTACCGCTCGTTGTGGGCCTTTCAGCTCATCGGCGTGACCATGAAAGCGGTGGCAGCAGCCCACTTTGCCTGAGAGCGCCACCTACCCTTCTCGCTGCATGATCTTGCAACGTGCTACACTGAGGTACCAAGCGGGTAACCTGAATACATCCACGGAACGTGAGGCAATGTCGTGATTGACGACAATTTCGATATTGTGTTTCGTCGGCAAGGGTTTTCCAATTTCACGTATCAGTCAGAGACCCAGTCAGACCCGCAGGTCTTGTCACAACGGTGGGTTCACCCACCCGATGGAGCGGAATACCTCGCGGATGAGTTTTACCGGCGCTTCGGAGGCAATAGCTTCCGCAAACTGCTCGGTCGTATCTACAAAGCGACCGCAGGCGTATCGCGCCAGTATTTAGCAAAGTTCTGTAGCGACCCTACACTTGAGCAGCATCTCACGTTCATGCGCAATCAAGAACTTATTATCGAGGTTGATAGCATGGTATCCAAAGCCCCACGCTGCCAACATATCGCTGACATTGGTCGGACGTTCGAATGGTATGTGGCGCGATGGTTCCAAGCCTTCCTGCACTGCCCTGCGCGCTACAACGTCCACGTGCCTGGTATTCTCGAAGGTGGTGACCTCGATGTAGTGGCGTTTCTAGATGGGCTGCGCATCTGGATTGAGTGTAAGTCTGGACGGGACATTACGGATACTCAATTAGACCTCTTTGTCCGACGTGCACAGGAGTTTAATCCAGTACTCGCTATCTTGTTAATTGACACCGACGAAAACTCTGTCATGGACAATTACATCGCCCGTCTGAATAAACCTCATCCGCAGGAAGACCTACAGTTTCATTTGAAGAATCCCCGGGAGTGGCTCTTTTTTCGTGGCCGCGGACTGTATGTTGTAGGCGTGCCAAACAGCATCCAGGAGTCGCTATTGGCTGTATTACGTTTCTACCACGACCGTGTGCGCTTCGTTCCTTTTGTCGGCGACATTTAAGCAAGCATACATGCACAAACACCGGATCTCAGGTAGATGACCAATCGATCGGTGACCCGTGCGTGCAGAGCAATTGTTACGCTCTGAATCCTATTGAGCGATACCTGCTACCTCGTCGCGGTCGGTCGCCTGGAACGTGTCCGCTGGTACCGCTCCCTCTGGGCCTTCCAGGTCACCAGAGTGTCGGGTGAATACTGCTGCCTTCTCCGCAGCATCATTTGGAAGAAGATTGAAATTGCTATCGGAAGGGGGCTAGACATCCCTGGAGCATGAGATTATATTGGGTGTCAGGTGCGATGGTTCCATCGCGTGCCATTTTCATCCGCTGCAACTCGTGACAGGTCTTGTTACACGTGTGGAGGTGGCTAATGAACGCATCTGAGACATCTGACGCAATGCTGCCTGTGCCATCGGCTCGCTCTAGCTCTGGCTCGACCCCTGTCCCCATCCTGGTGGCTGATGATGACGACGCCATCCGCGAAGCCCTGCGACTGGTGCTCGAAGACGCAGGCTATCCGGTCGTCGAAGCGACCATGGCAACCGATGCCCTGGCCCATCTGCAGGCAGCGACACGCAGCCATGTCGTCTTACTCGATTGGATGCTGCCGGACATTACGGCGTCGCTGTTGCAGACAATAGAGCAGGAGACCACCAGTGGCTCACTGCGCCAGCATGGGATAGTGTTGCTGACCGCCGCGCATCCCAGTCGTCTCTCGGACGAGGAGCGCCGTTTGATAGCAGCCACATGTCTGGGAACTCTCACCAAGCCATTTGATATAGGCGTGTTGCTCGACGCGGTGAAACGCGCAGCCACACGTCTGTCTGCCGCATCGTACACAGGAGCGTGATGCGGACCGACATTCGCCGGGCGCCACGAGACACGTGGCCCCAGACCCCGGTCAGTGAGGTGATGATTCCGCTGCAACGCCTACACGCTGTATCGCCAGACCAGCGGCTCAGCGATGTGCTGCCGTGGATGGCGGAGCGTGACGTCAATCAATTGCCTGTAGTGCAGAATGGACACCTGGCTGGATGCTGAGCCGCGACGCTGTGCTCGGCGGGTAGCGTCGGCCCCAAAGGGATTGCTGCGCCAGACGCTTGTCGCGATGTGGCAGGACGGGAAACGAGGGCGAAATAGGCGCGTAGAAGCGCAAGGCGCAGGCTTCGCACAGAGGGGCCAAAGCGGTGGCACTATCCTTGCGAATAGTACCCGTAGCCGAGTGGCGCACTATCCCTCGGCATAGGGTTGCGGCAGGGACGCTATATGGCAGGGACGCCATAACAGCCCAGCCAGCGTAGACATGCAAAGTGGCGTGTCTACGCTGGCATGCTTTTTGCAGCTTATCTGCTTTTGTGGCCGGGTTGACATTGGTTACTCCTAGTCCCTCCCTCGGCAACTGGGCTGCGACAGGGATGTCTTGGGGTACGGACACCTGCGCAGTCCTCCCTCTAAAAAGCGTGTTTGGGGAAAATTCAGACCGGATCTGCCAGCTCTGGTGGCGATAGGCTGTGCCGTACCGCTATGTAGTCATGCCCCGAAACGCGCATCGAGCTCGCGCTGAGATGGTTCGCCTACTGCTCCGCCATCGTGCGTGAGGCCGCCCCCGATCAGCGACACCCACACAATCGTTCTGTCCGCCGTGACCACCTCATCACTCAGGCGCTGCTCCAACGTCTCAATATCCCCTCGTGCGTGGTCGCCACGCCCAGCGATTCGATGGTCAGCAACAGGGTGCGTATGAGACCAGTAATTTGCGCATACATTTGTAGCCGATGCGAGGCATACCCGATGCCCCACCTAGGTACACCAAGCATTGCAGCTGGCAGGAACTGCAACGAAATTACTCCGAGATCGTTCCCCTGGGATCGAGCCGGGAACTCAAGAGATCTTCTATGTTGTCAAAGTTCGCCACAATGCCGTTCGCGGTATTGGGCAAGTGGTCGCGGCCGACCTGGTCGCGGAACGCGAGCCGATACGTCAGCGTCGTCACACCGTGCGTCTCGTGCAGGTTGATCGACTCGACCGCCTCCGCATCGGGCCATTCGTCGAAGAGCCAGGTGGCGACGACCTGGGTCGGTGGCTCAATCTCCAAGAAGGTACCATGAAACGACGCCTCGGTTCCCTCGTCGCCCACGAAGACGTGGTGATAGTTCCCGCCGACACGCAGGTCGATCTTGCAGACCGTCAGTTCCTCCCCCTCGAAGCGCGCCATCTCGGCCCGGTCCCGTGTCGTGAAGACGTCGAAGACGAGGGCGATTGGAGCGTCAAACTCCCGCGTGATAACCATCTCGCGCTCATTCGGCAGGTCAATGACTGCCGAATGATGCTGCTGACGTGTCACTGGCGCGCTCCTATGCTTGCCTATTCTTGTCGCGCTTGGAGGTAGTCGTCCAACCGATTCAGGCGGTCATTCCACGCCTGGGCGGAATGGAGCGGGCAGCTGTAGTCCGTCGTGCATAGCATAGTCTGCGGACCCGAACACGACTTCTTCTATCTTGCTCATCTTCCCACGTCGGGTTCCGTCAGCGCTTTGCCAAACACGTTGTCAGAGCACCTAACAGAACGTGCATGCAACGCGCCAAGAACGAGATAGACGACACTTTATCAAGCAGACGCTGGCATGAAAGTTGCGGACTGCTGGGCCAGACCGTTGTAGCATGCCAGCTGCGTGCAGCGTGCAGCTGCGCACGAGACGAAGAAGTGAGGACAAGCATGTCAGCACGATCTTACTCCGCAACCTACACCCGAGCGCGGTCGTTCAAATGGGTTGTCGGGCTTATCCTTATCCTGGCAGCACTGTACGCATATTTCGTCAATCACGTCAGCCTGTTTGACGCTGCGTTGCTCTTTGGCATTGGGGTGATCCTGGTCTAGGGCCCGAGCACGCGCTTCCGCACCAGGCGCGCGGCCGCTGGGCAATCGATGCCCACCACCTGGCCGGTGGGTCCCACGAGCCGCGCAACCAGCACGGAGACATCGCCACCCCCGCAGCCGAGATCGAGCACCCGCATGCCCGCCTCGATCCCGGCAGCACGGAAGAACGCGAGCACGAGCGGCGCATAAAGCCGAGCTTGCGCGCTCAAGCGCCCCAATTCATGGCTCGAATGCCCAAGGATATACTCATCATCGGTCGCATCGTTCACGTTATCGTGCGCGTTCGTGGCATCCATGCTGCTGCTTTTGCTTCTGCTCCTACTAGGGGTCTGTCTGACGCATCGAGCGCTTTTTGGGGCGAGCGCGTTGAGCGAGTTGAGCGATGCGGTCAGTGGTCATTGGTCCTGTTCGACCAAGTGCGCGCGCCACGGAGCCGCTTCGAACGGGTCAGGCCAGAACTCGGTCATGCGCCAGATGAGACCATCGCGGAACTCGAAAAAGGAGATGACACGGTCCGTGCGTGCGCTATCGGTCACCCCTACCTCGGTGACTGCCTCCGTCTCATCTGCAATGAGGCGCTGCACTGTGAACCGCCAAGCGCCCGCGGCCGGATAGGTAGCGTTGAGCGCGATGAAGTGCTCGCGCCCGCGAAAGCGCTCACCGGATTGGGGATACACCAGTAGGTAGTCGTCGTGCAGCAATGCGCTGACGGCCTGCCAATCATTGGTGTTCATCGTCTGCCAGAACTGCTCGACGAGTTGACGGGGTGTCCGGCCAGTCATCGACGTCCTCCTCGTTGATCCTGCATCACACGACGATACGACGTCTCCTCTGGGAGGCGGGCATTGGGCTAGCCTGAGAAAGCATACGACACCACGATACCTTGCCTCGCTGCGCCAGCGTCGGTCCGCACATGGACAAACACGCTCCAAGCCCTGTCAAAGTGTCGCCGGTCCAGCGCCGAGCCGGAGAAGCTTCCTCGAAGCATGCGGAACGAAGTGCTTCCTACGTACATATAGGGCATATAGGGGCAGCGATTCTATCACCTGTGTTATGTAGTGCCAATTACACTCTATAAGCTCGGTAACCTGCGTTCTATGCCGCCGACGCCGCCTCCAGCAGCTCATCGGGATACGGCCGCAAATAACTCGTAATCGCCTCCACCTCGGTCATGTCCGGGTCGAGCCAGGCGTCTTCGTCCTCCGGCAGCAGAATCACCGGCATCCGATTGTGGATTGGAGCCAGCAACGCGTTCGGCTGACAGGTAATGATCGTGCAAGAGGTCAGTTCATAACCAGTAGGGCTCTTCCAGACGTCATACAAGCCCGCTAGGGCGAACATGTCACTGTCTCTCCGTCCAATACGATATTTGACCTTCGCACCTTTTACTGCCTGCCACTCGAAAAATCCGGAGGCAGGCAAGAGACATCTCTGCGAGCGCAATGGTCGCTTGAACGAGGGCTTCTCTGCGATTCCTTCCGCTCGGGCGTTGATCATCCGGGCACCGACCGACTCATCTCTGGACCAAGAGGGCACTAACCCCCATTTCATGAGTTGCAGTTGGTGATCGGTCAGCAGTACTGGAACCTGCTGGGTCGGCCGTACATCGAGATTCAACAGTATCTCTGGGGCAGTATTGGCAACCTGGAATCGGACAAAAATCTTCTTGCCGTCAACAATCTCATATCTTCCACACATCGCCCTCTCCCTTTCTGCTTTGCCTATTTTGCTGGTTCACGTCTATCACATCGGTTGGGGCTGGGTAGCTCTTGTGTTCAATTCTCATCATCTCCTTTGAATTCTCTCGCCTGTACCTGTATTTGGCAACGGAGTATCTTAGCTCGCTACGGCCAATCTGTACACCAGCACCCCTTAGTCGTCTCCGTGGCCGCACTCGCCAGCAGTTAACTACGCAGCATCTTTGGTTAAGTGCTCGCTATCCTTATTGCGGAAATCGTTCACATGCTGATCGTAAACAGGTTTACCGGTCGAAGAAAGGCAACGGCAGACCCGGCATGCGTTCCGACCGTGGAGGCAGTTATCAACTCTTGGTGAATACGCATGTCGTGAATCGAACCTCGAACTCTGGAATCGCTAGCTGAGACCAAAGAGACGAAACATCCCGATCGTTATTACTACCGCCAGTGCCGTACCTGCTAACGCCTGCGCAACCGTATGAGCTTTTAACTGCCAGCGCGCCCATCCGACTGCCGCCACGATTGGGAGAAGCACCAGTCCGACTGGCCCGAAAAGGAGGATGATGACAGTGGCGGCTCCAGCCGCACCGACAAGATGAAAACTGATCTTCCAGCGCGTGGTGATGGCAAGCGTGCAAATACCGCAGACCAGAACCGCCGCTACAGTAGCTAGCAGCGTCGGCGATGCCTGTAGAATAAGGAGAAGGACGAGGGCAATGGCTGCGCAGAGCAATCCAACCACAAGCGGAACGAGGCGCTGCGTGCGCACACTCAAGTGATGGTCACTGTAGCGTCCACGACGAACTCCTTGGTAAACAAAGAGCAACGGAGCAACGCTAATGCCAAACGTCGTCACGATCCACCACAGTATAGCCTCATGCCAGCTAGGCGCCGTATGAAGCGCAACGATGAGAAACGTAGGAAGCGCCACAAATAGCGGATTGGCCACCTCTGACACTATCTGTGCAACCTGATTGGCACGCTCGTTTGGCGCGGACGCCTCGTCGGGGACTGCGTTACTCAGTAGATGCTTCGGCATAAAATTCTGTCCTTTCGCGACCAGCTGCTTAAGAGTCATCAGTACCATGCGCGGTTTTGAACGCATCTGCCTGAGCGCGTCGGCAACGGTTTCCAAGTACAGCAATTGCTCGGCATATGTCGCTGGCTGATACCTCATTGGCTCGTTCTGACTACCTGGATCGCGCAGCCATCTATGGTCCTTGTCTGCTAAAGCTGCCACTAATTGCTGGAGGTAATATGCATCCTCGCGCGCCTGGCGTCGCATTTGAGAGCTTTGTTCTGACATCTGCCCATGCATTCTGACATCCCATAGTTTCGGGAAGCTTTGATCTGTAAGATCAGTTCGCCTCATACTGCCAGACGCTGGGAGTTCGTCGATCCTCTCAGCGAAGGTCGGTGAAGCGGCCGACACGCCATCCAGGATACGCCTTGCGTCGAGAATCTCAATTACACGCCGGTGGAGAAGAAACTCCATATCCTGCGGCTTGACCACGGCTGCATACCACGTGATGGAGGTTGGCAAGACGACAGAGGGGACTCGATCGGTTAGCATTTGCCACACCTGATGTAGGCGCCAATAGGTGTGTAGATAGCGCAGATGCTGGATCGTTGAAAGGATACCCAGGCGCTGTCCCAGCGTCGGAAGATTGACCCCGACCAGAATGCACACGACCGCAACAAGGATCGAGAGGTTCACGACAACCTGAAGCAGCGGCTCTAGCCAGAACTTGCTTGGAATCAACACCACCGCCATCGTACTCCCGATGTAGACAATACCCCAGTATCCGCCAATAATCATCGCTTGCATGCCGAACCTGATCGTGGGGTTCATGGTAGCCGCTCGATAACGCGAACAGGAGACAATGAGCCGGATGGTTATGAACGTAAAGAAGGCCAGGAAGACCATGCGGTACACGATGAGGGCCGCATTGACTCTTGGAAGCTCAAATGCGACCGACTCATAGGACAGGTTCGCACGCCAGAGCAGCCAGGCCATGGCGCCCAGCGTCGCAAGCAGATACAAGAGCGCCCAGCGGTGCGTTCTCCAGGCAGCGGGGCTGCCATGTGTCACTGCAATAAAGAATTCATCGAGGAAATATCCGGCCAGGAGAATGAGCGCATTAGCAATCCAGCGTGACGCGTTCAGCATGCCAAGGTGGTTATCAATCCATAGATATATAGCAGGGACGCTGACGGTGAGGGCCAGAGCCAAGAATATCTGAGCGCGCCAGTACGCAGCGATATAGACATTAGCGCGGGAGCGCAGATAATGTCGGGTCGTGTAAGCCGCTGTTGCCCAGACCAAGAGCGCCGCCACTGCCGTCGCAGATGATCTCAGCATGCTACTCGTCCTCATAAATTGAATGCCTGAACGACTCGACCCGCGGAGCCCTGGTGCTATCATGTCGCGTGCGTGATAGAGTCGTCCTCGCCCTCTCACATTACAAGTTGGGGTTCTTAGTCATCTCGCAACTTGGCTGCAAAGTCATCCAGGCGCTCTCGCATCTGCTGAACGTCCGAGGTATCTGAACTGTTGGAGGCGTCTGCGACTGCAGACGAAGGATCTGCTGACAATCGAGCAGTGCGCCAGCGCTGTTCGATAAGCGAAGCCAAAATCTCGGCTTCGCGCTCGGTCCTGAAGTCGTAGCATGAGCGGCTTAGTGCCATATGAACCGCATCATGATCAAGATGTGGGAAGTAGATAGCGTGCAATGCCTGGGCATCGATAGGCTCTTGAGAGTGTCCGCACAAAATATGCGCCAGTTCGTGCAGGATGATGTGCTCCTGATGTGGCGGCGTCGCGTCCTGTGCATAGAAGATGTAGTCCGTGCCGCTGCCTGCCAGCCAAAACCCGGCTACATCGGTTGTCAGGGGCCATGCTTCGAGGTGAATCTGCCTACCGGTATGCGCCGAGATCAATGCACAGAGCGCCTGCACGTCGGCGACATCTTGCAGGTGAATCCACGATTCCATCGAGTGCAGGCGCTCCCGGCAAAGCGCCTCCAATGCTCGCAGTTCCTTCTTACTCAGATTCCCCATGTGCCTGTCCTGACTAGTGCTGTCGCTGTAACACGACACCCCCACTCCGTTGATGCCTACCAGGCAAGCGAGCTTCACATAACATTCACAAACACGAACGTGGGAGCCGTATGTGATGAACCTGATGGACGTTAGCGAGTGCTTTGTTGATGCAGGTGAACCCAGATCTACCTCCGAAAAGCTGGATCCGGGTTCTCTGAGCCTTACTCTTCCTTGGAATCCGTAACTGGTTCAACTCCCTGTTGGTCGTCACCGCTGACCTGATTGCGGCGGTTCATGTTGAGGCCTTCGAGTTGACGCACGCGCTCGACGAGCTCAAGCACCGTCTCCAGGCTAGCGGACGTCATTCCATGCGCACGCAAGGCAAGCTGGCGGACGGAGCTGTCGCGAAGCGCCGCCAGCAGCGCCAGTTCTTCCTGGGTCTGCTTGGCGCTCGATTCGTCGTCCTCTGAAAAATAGAGAGGGGATACCCCGAATGCCTTCGCTAAGCCTTCGATGAGTCGCCACGACGGGTTCTCGGATTTTCCCGTGCGGATATTCCAGATCGTGGTGGCGGTCACCGTGAAGCCCGGCATGCATTCCTCAATCTTTGCAGCGATGCGCGCATTGGAATAGAGTTGACCATCTGCCGGATCGCGTACATTTTGGAAGAGCCACTCCGTCTTTTCCGCCAGAGACCTGGCCATCGACTGCTCCTCCTTCGGAACTTTCGATATCCTCTTCACACTTCCAGAGTATAGCACACCCATTCATTTAATTGAAGGCAAGTGGCATCTTGCAAAACCAGCTTGACAACAACTTCATTGTATGTATAACTCGAATCATCCATTTTATTTAATCAAAGAGCTTACCTCGTTGCCGCCTTGGAAAGAGAGGGTATGGCATGGGCGCACAGCGACAGACAGATCTGCCAGTTCGTCCGGACCGGCAGAGTTGGCTGACATATCACCACTCGTCGGATCACGAATCCAGAGACAATGCTCCAACGACATCAAAGAGTAGCGTAGACGGCAATCCGCGCTATCGGTTCGATGAACTCGACGTCCACCGAAGCGACCGGCAGCGCATTTTGATTGTGCATGACCGCAGCAGCGGACAAGAAATGGCCCTTCGCTTCACTCCGCTGGAATATGCTGTCCTGGTTCCGCTCATCGAGCGATTTGGACAGCCAGTCGCAACCACGACCTTATACCAGGCGGCCTTTGCCATGCCGTGCATGTCGCGCGATGACCGTCGCCTCTATCGGCATATTGATCGTATACGGCCCAAACTCAGTCCGCTGGGACTGGTCATCCGGTCTGTATCGCATCACGGCTATGTGCTGCTGAAAGTACAGGATGAAGGGCAAGTGTGGACAGGAAGGTGAGGATTTGTATGACTCAAAAGCGTGGTCGTCGGAGCCGAGACGATCAAATAGGATTTGCTATGCATTTATTTCGGCAGGATCTGTTTGTTCTGGAGGATGACGAGCACTTCGCTGAGTGTCGAGGCGTGCAATCCCTGCTCCCTCAACTCCAGCGAGAAACCCTAAAACGGGGAACCGCTCTTGACCTGTTGATTCAAGGAGCAGTGGCAGATGTTCTCGCTGAACTCTACTCTTCTGATGGGCCTCAGGCGGAACGGCTAGCGCAATTTCTACATCATTGGTTCCATGAGCATAAGAGTGTAGTGGAGATTGCCTCGACCGTTCACCTCGACCGAACGACCGTGAGTCGCATCCTCAAGGGACCATCGCTTGTGTTAGTAGCGGCGAGATTTCTGCATCTAGCTCAGTTGGATGAACCGGCAAGTGAGTCACCCGGATTGCAGGAGGCGTTACGACAACGCGAACAGCGGCGCAATACAGCACTGGCACGCGTGGCCTCGATGCGACCGACCTGGGATCACACTCCAAGAGGGATCACGGAATATCGCCTGGATCCACGACTTGAAACATAAAGCGAATAACGCGAGCATTATGAAACGCTAGTCAGGAATCTATGCACATACATGGGCAACTAGAGAAGCAGCTATCGCCTATCACTCAGTTTTGGTGAGGCGTTGGAAGCCGCTGATTAGCGAGCAGTGCGGGCGCAAAGAGATCGCCGTACCGCTGCACGCGCCCGCACTGCCACACGGGCATCACATCATCAGGCTGGATGGAGCCAGCGACTATCTCAATTTTCTTGAGGACGACGGCTTTGTTCCGGTGCCTGCGAGTTCGCCCATTCTATCAGGTCTAAGCCATTGTAGATGTATCTTGACTCAGCTGTAGGGGCAATGTCACATGGAAGGTCGTACCCTTCCCCTCTTGCGATTCGAACCAGATCTGCCCGCCATGCTGCTCGACCAGACCCCGGGAGATATAGAGACCCAGGCCGGTTCCACTGATACCTGCCTGCCGGGCATTATCTGCCCGCATGAAGCGCCCGAAGATAAGGCCCTGTTGCGACAGCGGAATGCCGATGCCATGGTCCCGTACCTCAATTTCTACGACCTTGTAACTCGAATGATTGCGTGCGGTCGACCGCACGTCGTGCGGAGTCTGCGCAGGTGTATGCAGACCATCCTCTTTACGGACTGCGAGTGAAATGTGGACCGACCCACCCGCCGGACTGTACTTGATGGCGTTCATGAGCAGGTTGGTGAGAACCTGCTCAATACGTCTGCTATCGATGGTGACGATCACCTCGACCGCAGAGGGATCGTCTGCCTTCTTTTGCCTGCGCTTTCCCCTCGGCAGTGGTTCGATGACGATGTCGTGGCCAGTTGCTGCAGGGGGCATGCGCCCGACGACACGTCGGATGAGCGCCATGAGATCCGTCGGAGCTGGGTGCAGCAGGAGTTGTCCGGCCTGTAATCGGGTGACATCCAGCAGATCATCGGTCAGACTCGTGAGCCGATCGGTGGCAATGTCGATTTCCTGGAGCATCTCCTCCTGCCACTCCGCGAGCGGTGAGCCATGCCCCTCCTTGGTGTGTAGCAATAGCGTTCCGATGGCGCCTTTGAGCGCCGCGACCGGGGTGCGGAGTTCATGGGCGGCGAGCCCGATGAACTCGTCTTTGATATACTCAGCCTCCTTGAGCATGCGCACGTCCTGCTGAATGACCAGCGCCAGGGGCTCGCCAGTGTTCTTCGCTTCAGCAGGTGAACCGCCGCCAGTGGTTGATGTGTCGCCCTCACCGTGTACATCACGCATTTCCAGACTGTGCCAGTATGAGAAGGCGAGCGGCACGGCATTGACCAGGATCGGAAGTGCATTACCCTGTGAGCGATGGATCGTCTCCTGGAGCTGCAGGGTCGTCTCGCTGTGATAGAGCGCGCGCATAGTTGCCCACTGCTCCATCGGGATCTCGCGCCCCTGCGCATCGGTCAGCAGGATGCGGTGCTGATCGAAAAATTCAACCATCGGCTGTTCGTGCCGCCAGACAGCTCCCCAGGCGCTTGTTGCAGCGCGATTGGCCAGCACGAGGCGCGCATCGTGGCCATGAACCACGTATACCCCGTTGGGCAGCGCATCGAGGAGTTGCTGTAGGAAGCTCAACTGCACGAGCGTGTTCGCCTGGGCAGCGGCTTCTGCCTCTTCAAGGCGCCGTCGTTCGGTGATATTGCGGTTGATCTCCAGTATTGCGCTGGGCTGTCCAGTCTCATCGCGCACCAGCACCCAGCGACTCTCAACGATCACCATCCGTCCATCGGGACGAGTATGCGCCAACTCTCCTTCCCAGGCGCCCTCACTGTTGAGTTGTGCCTGGATCGCTGCGCGAGGCATCGGGAAGCGCGTCTTAAAGAGCGAATGGGTGACCTGTCCTATCGCCTCGGTGGCTCTCCACCCATAAAGTTCTTCTGCACCGGTGTTCCAGACGAGAATACGGTCGGCGGGATCGCGCACCAGAATTGCGTCATGTGCCAGATTGATGAGATCGGTTTGGAGCCGCAGTCGCTCAAGCAGATCTTTCCGCTCGCGCTCCCACTGGCGCTGCGCACTCACATCACGAATGGCTGCCATAACATGCAACTGGCGCTTGATAAGGTACGGGCGGAGACTGATATCAACAGGAAATTCGCTACCGTCTTGGCGGCGCCCTACCAAATCGAGTCCCACACCCATGGGGCGCGAATGAGGAGCCGCGAGATACTGGCCGCGGTGTGCTAAGTGGTCTGTTCGCAGTCGCTCCGGCAGGAGAACCTCTAGCGGACAACCGACGAGTTGATCGGATGCATAGCCAAAGAGCATATTGGCCTGACGATTGAGCAGGACGATGGCGCCGACTCGGTCGATTATCACCACAGCATCAGGAGAGAGATCAAGCATGCTCTTGAGCGCCGTCAGTGTCGTCATTGTTATCGCGGAGACTATGGATGATGACATCGGCGACGCATTCCCAGACACGTTCGCCAGGGCGGATGCCTCATTGCCCGTTGGGTTCCCATGGGACATAAGTGGCCGCCTTTCTTCATGTAGCATATGGGCCGTTTGACTCGACCAATATACGTTGCTGAGGTAGTAAGCTCAAAGCCAGAGGAGTCATGAGATCCAGTTGTGCGCGTTGTGATCGATTTGTGATTGATTCTCATCCTATCTTAGCGCTAGAGAGGGGTCAAGGCTCAATAGGGTGAGCTTATTTGTTGCGTTGGTGCTGTGTAGCATCATTGTGAGCCGGGCCTAGAAAGCCTTCACCGGAGCGCATGAGCCAGCTTAAGTTACTGGCGGTCCTACCCAGTAATCCCCAGGACCGGATCCGGCCGACACCATAGATGCCTAGTAACAGATAGGTGAGCACCTCGCCTGGGGTTCCTAGTCAGGACGCAAGAGGAAGACTACTGCCAGTGCGCACTTGCCAGCATAAAGCATGAGCAGCAGCAGTTGCGTCCCGAAATGACCGCGCCAGCCCCATCTGGGCTGGACGGCCGCATGCGCCAATGGCCGTGTTGAAGATGGGAATTTCGCCAGACGCTGTTGGCAAGACCGCTTGCTCCAAGGAGAAGTGTAAGATAGCCCACGTTGATTGCGGGTATGAGAACTGCTGTGGAGACGAAGAACGTGTTGACGAAAGCGGTGAAAGCCCCACTTGCCACACCTCGTCGCGATGGCAAGGCACCGTGTCAAGTGTACGCTCATCATAGCGACGGCAACCAAGAGCAGACCAATAAGCGCTGCGCCTACTCCGGCTAGCGCCAGGGAATAATTGGCTAAGCTGTTGGGAACCATATGTGTGCGTTCCTCACATGCTGCCCTTCTCCGGTCGGTTCGGATGTTCAATGCGCTACACTTTCGAATTTCCTCCTTCCCTATTTGCCTGATCGCATAGTGTGCTTTGTCGATTACATAGGACTGGTAGCCGAGCGGCGGGGCAGCTCATATTGGAATGTAGCTGTGGTCGCTCGGGAACGCTCCCACGCAGGCCAGCGATGTTCTCGCGCCGCGGGCGAAACACTGCGGTTGGCATGACAGGCGCGAGCCGCCGCACGACTCAGTCTCGCCGCATGTTCTCCAACGACGATGCACTATACAGCCACGGGCGCAGCCAGGGATGCAAGGCATGTACTTTAGAGGACACGCGAAACAGTGTCAAGGCCGACACATTGTTGAGTGCGCCTGGCGCGGAGTTGGCGCAGGGCAGGTCTGCCGTCGGTAGCCGCCTCCACGAGCTAGCCTTCGTCGAGCAGGAGGGTGGCGACACTGAAGCGGATATCGCTATCGTCCTCGACGACGAGGACGCGCTGTCCAGTGCCGTGGAGTGTGGATTGCTGATTTGGCGCATTCATGGTCGCAGTAGCCTTACTTGTTGATGGGTTGCTTCGATCTCGCTAGCGCCGAAGTCGCATGTGGCGCCATATAAGCTTGAGTGGACGGAGAGCGTCGGAGCGTGCCTGGACTCTGAGCATCGCCAACTGAGAGCATACGGGCGTTATGGATGGAGAGCAGCCAACGGGCGAGGTCACGCTGATTCGAAGTAGACTCGCAAACGGTTCGTACCAGACAGGCTAAGTTAGCGCCCGAGGCTGCAATGGTCTCGCTGCGGCTATGTCGCACGCGGTTTGGTTGAGCACGTTTGAAAGGTCACATGTCGCGGCGGGCTGGAGACCCCGCAACGCGATTCTCTGTTCGTCCATATGAAGCACATGGACGTTGGTTGTCTCACCTGTCTGACGCAACGCTTATGAGGACGCGGGTCGGTTCACCAGATTACCGAGATCCCTCAAGACCCTGATGGCACAGGAACAACTGGATCCTCTAGCCGTAGTACTACCTCTTCAAACCCGTCGTCCAAGCAGGCCTCTTCAAGATCGGTGCAGGTGAAGTCGGCGCCTTCCAGCCTAGCGCCGGAAAAGTCAGCTGCAGTCGCGTAAGCAGCTTGCAGCGTCGCCCCGGCGAGGTTCGCTCCTGTGAAACACGCTCCAACCAGGTCGGCTGCGCTGAGATCAGCATCTTCTAGTACCGCGTCAGTCAAGTCGGCGTATGCGAGCACGGTATCTTGAAGGCTCGCGCGCGCGAGATCCGCATTGGTCAGATCCGCGCCAGCGAGAATCGCTCGATCTAACTGAGCTTCTTGCAGATTCGCACCAGCCAGACATGCGCCACGAAGATCACTGTCTGTCAAAGACGCGCCGCGCAGGTCGCAACCCGCGAGGTTCCAGCGGGAAAACCGCCGCTGGCCGTGCGCATAGGCTTTCAGAAGCTGTTGGGCTTGTTCCCACGCTGATGCTGATGGGTGCATCGTTTCTCCTCCTCAACAGGCATCGAGTTGTTCCCAGCTTGGCCCGAATAGGCCGGCTTACCCCAGTTTGCCTCGCCGCCGACTTCTGCGTACTCCTATGATCCCAGCCACTAGGACAGACGTCGCGGCTTTTGCAATATCAAGATACACCCGCAACCGCTCACAAAAGAGTAAATATTGGTAAACAAACGCTTTTCTCGCCGACGTTGGCGTATGAGGTGTTATCCGCTACGGACTAAGAGGCAATACCGCAAATTACTCCCGATTGGTAGCGTGGAGGCAAGGTAGGATGAAACGGATGTCGGGGAACCAGCGGGTTCAATCTGGAGATATACTGCGCATTTCCGTTAGCGGCGTGAAACGGTAGCCGCGGCCCCGTTCTGTATGGATGTATCGTGGGTGGTCCGGATCATCACCCAGTTTGTGCCGCAATCGTTGCACAAACACTTTCAAGTAATGCGTATCGTTGATATACTCTGGACCCCAGACTCGCTCAAGAAGGTGGCGGTGCGAAAGCGCGGTTCCCGCATGGCGCACTAACTCTTCCAGTAGGTGGTACTCCGTACTCGTCAGTGAAATCGCAACACCGCGAATCTGTGTTTCCTGTAATGCGAAGTCGAGCATGAACTCGCCGAGGACGATGCGGTCTGGTCCTCTGGATGTCTCGGATGCCTCAGATGACGCACCAGAAGTTGTCGCCTGTATGCGCGAACGGCGGAGAAGCGCCTGCAGCCGGGCAAGGAGTTCCAGGTGATCAAACGGTTTCGTGAGATAATCATCGGCGCCCAGGCCGAAGGCCTGCACCTTCTCAGGGGTTGCGTCATGGACGGTGAGCATTAAGATCGGAACCTCAGAAAGCGCGCGAATCCGTCGGCACACTTCAAACCCATCGGGGGGTGGCATAGCCACGTCCAGTACTACAAGATCTGGACGTTCTTTCGCAAAACAGTCAAGCGCCTGCTGACCATCGGCAGCCACCAAAATCTGGCATTCAGGCCACGCCATGCGGGCGCCGAATGCTACCACCTCTGCCACATCCACCGAGTCGTCGGCAATCAAGAGCTTCAGTGGCATGAGGAATCTCCGTCACGAACATCCGGAGGCAGCGGTAGCGCCAGATGGAACGTCGTTCCACTCGCGTCTTTGGGATTCTCTTTCTGTTCGCCGTAAGAGACGCTTTCAGCCCAGAGGCGGGCTCCATGCCGTTTGGCGATGACCTGAGCGATGGCCAACCCAAGCCCCGACCCATGGGGACCAGAGCGCCTATCGAGTCGGTGAAATGGCTGGAATATCTGGTTCAGTTCTTCGGGGGGGATTCCAGGGCCATTGTCAGAGACGGTGACAAGCGCTTCGTTCCCCGTTACGGCGCCCCGTATGCGTATCTCGACGCCCGCTGGTGTGTGTGCGCACACATTTGCGAGCAAATTCAGCAGCAACTGCTCCAAGCGCCTGGCATCCCCGACAACAGGGAGGTGATTCGCGATCTGTACCTCGATCTGGTGGCCCGTTTCTCTCAGAAGTGGCTCGACAGCGCAAACCGCGCTCCTCACGACGTCACTGAGGTCAATGCGATCGCAATCCAACTGCTCAGCGCCCATCTCCAGTTGATTGTAGGTCAGCAGATCACCAACTAAGAAACCAAGCCGCTCACTGTTGCGACGCACGGTTCCGAGCAAGTGTTGCTCGTCCTCGCGTATCCGGTCTTGCAGACTCACATCGAGTAGTCCAAGGCCAGCCTGCAAAGCTGTGAGTGGCGTGCGAAACTCGTGCGAGACGGAAGCGATAAACATCTCGGCCAGGCGATGACGCTCGACCTCGCGCCCGGCGGCGAGATTCGCCGCCACTGCGACGCTGCGTTCGTGGTTCAGTTGACGAACGAGGAGTGTGGTTCCTACGCTGACAAGGACGACCACGATGAGGCGAGCCTCTAAATCTCGTACCGCCCTCAGGTCGTGCGACCATTGTGGGAGCGTCGGAGAGACTATAGCCAGAACGATGAGGACAAACAGCGTGTACAGGAAGCTACGCAGCAGCGTGGTCGTGCTCGAGGCGTAGACAGTAATCAAGAGGAATAAGACGAAGACTGGGCCGCCAGGGCTTGCCCCAACTGTATAGAGCGCAGCGACCACGATAAGGTCAACAACCGCGATCCGCGAATAAGGTCGTAACCACGCAACCCGTCGATGGAGAAGGCCTACCGTACCGCTGTAACCCGCGAATATCGCAAGGAGCGCCCACGTTGGCAGACCAATGCGTCCGATCAACGGCTGCGCGATCGAGAGCATGAGCAACCCTACAATTGTCACCCAGCGAATCAGCCAGAGCGCATGATCGAGCATGACAGCTGATTCTGGCAGCGCACGTGACCCTTGAGCCGACGCCGACCAATCCTGCCCAGTCTCTCTCGCAGATCTCGCCCCGTCACGCGGAGAAGCCGTGATCGCCCCAATCTTGGCAATATACTTGCCTACCATTCGGCGTTCCTCCCGCTCGGCCTGTGCGATGAATCAATGCCTTCAATTCTACACCAGCTTCCCGAGGTTGAGTGCGCCGAGCGCCAGCCAATCATCAGCCACCGCGGTGACCGTCCTTGTCAGACAGACTATGAGTAGCGCCAAGCCATGTCGGCGCACGCGAACTGTGCGTCTCGCCCCTCGAACGAGGCGGATATCTCGCCCGCCTTGTCCCCTACCACGGTCATCCCAACAGATTCGCAAACGGTTCGTACTAGGCAGGCTAAGTTAGAGCGTGAGACTCCAGCGGTCTCCGTATGGCCATAGTGCATGAAGTTTCACTCAGACACGATTACGTAAGAAGCCGGCTCTCGCTCGTAGCCACGTGTTACATCTCTGAAACAGGCGTTACCTCGGGCGGCTCCCCTCCCTCCGCTCTCCAACGTGAGGAACTCACTCCTCTCGTTTCTTCAAAGCACAATTGTGTCTCGTGTCTTAAGCATGTGCGCGGTAAGCGTGTGAGCAGCAAACATCTCGTGTCCAGATGCGCTTGAGTATTGTCCGCTCACCCACTCGCCTCAAGGTGGTTTCATTACGGTTGTCCAGGCGCCAGCGGTAGCGTGAACCAGAACGTGGATCCGAGACCTAGCGTGCTCTCCATGCCTACTTCGCCGCCATGACGTTCGATGATCGTGCGGCTGATGTAGAGACCTAGCCCCAAGCCCACACCCGATCCGGTCAGCACCTGCACTCCTGGCACCCGATGGAAGAGTTCCCAGATGCGAGCTTGCTCATCGGCGAGAATGCCTTGCCCTTGGTCACGCACCGAGACACGTGCTGTGCTATCCTCAACTTCCAGCGTCACGTCTACTGGACGATCCTCGAGGGAGTATTTCAGGGCGTTCGTCAGGTAATTCGTGAGCACCTGATCGATGCGGTCAGCATCCACAGTCACCAGTACCGGGCCGGGTGCGACGACCTCCAGGTTGATCGTACGTCCAAGTTGTTGCTGCCGCTGCTCGGTCACTACCTCATGCACCAGCGTGGCTAAGTCATGCTGCTCTGGACGGTACTCTAACTGGCCCCCACGAATGCGTGAGATGTCAAGCAGGTCATCTACGAGCCGATTGAGTCGCGTTTTTCCCCGGCTTATCGCTGGGAGCAGACTGCGTAAAGTCTGCACTAACCGCGCTGTGTCCTCGACCTTCGCATTGGGTGCTGCAGACGTAGCGCGTTGTAACTGACGCTCGAGCAGTTGGACGCTAGAAGTGATATAGGTGAGAGGCGTCTTGAGTTCGTGGCTGGCGATGGTGATGAACTCGTTCATGCGGTGGTTCGCCTCGCTGAGCGCAAGCGCGCTGGCCTCTGCCTGCGCTCGCTCGCGTATGAGACGCTCCCGCTCGATGACAAGGGCCAGGAACCGCGACACGGCGCCAGCAAGCGCAATCTCGTCCGACGTGTAGCTATGTGGGTCGCTTGCATAGTCGATGGTAAGCAGGCCGACGAGTTGCGTTCCCACGAGCTGAGTTCCCAGCAGGCAAGGCGAAAGCAGCACCGCACGCGCATGATAAGGGTTGCGCTCGGCAGTGAGGTTCTCTTCACCTAAATCGGCCGTCAACGTCTCTCCGGCGCGCAGTTGGGCGATCTGCTCTGGAGCAAGCGCGTCACTGAGGCGCACCTCGGGAGGCTGGGTGGCCCACATGTGGGCTTCTTGCTCCGGCGTGAGACCAACAACTGCGAGTGGGCGCATAGTGTCCGTCGTCGGATCTACTCCCGTGATGGCGACTCGAGAGCAGCCCAGGACATTGCGCGTCAGGTCGGCCAGGCGCCGTGCCACGATCTGTAGCGGTGTAGCGTCGACCTCTACTGTCTTCATGTTCTCATCTAGGCCAGCTGCGCTGGACTCGCCGGATACGAGCACCTGGGCCATCTCGAGCAGCGCCTGGAGCGACGCACGCACGAGTCGCTCCAGGCGCCGTCGCGACGTGACATCACGCGCCACCAGCACAGCGCCGCGAATACGCTTGTTCGGTCCACGGATGGGAGCGCCCCCTACGCTCAGAATGGTCTCGCCCCGTGTGGTCTCGGCGTCTTCACTGTCATCGCCCCGAGTAGGGCTCGCATCGACCTCATCAGACCCGAAAAGGACCTCACCACGAAGCAGGCGCGCCAAGGGCCGCTGCTCAGGCAGGAAAGGCTGTCCATGCGCATCGCGGAAGATATCAGCGGAGCGTTGCTCGCTAGGCGATAGATCCTGGTGATCCATATGATCCATTATGTCCGCGCCGTCGAGCAATTTGCGTGCAGTGTTGTTAACACGAATGATGCGCCCTTGTGCGTCGTAGACCAGTATGCCATCCGTCATCGCGTCAAATGTCGCTTGCAGCTCGCTCGCCAATGCCTCAGCGGTCCGGCGCGCGCGCGCGACGCGACTTGCCCCGTAGCTAAACGCCAGTCCCACCAGCAGGAAGACGAGCATGCTTACTGCATTCGCTGTCGTCCAGCCAAAGGAGAAGGAGGGAGGAAGTATCACGTAGTACAGCAGGATCCCGCCAAACAGTGTCGCGAGCACTGCTGGGCCAGTACCCCAGGCAAAGGCCACCAGGAAGACAACCATGAATGGCAGGACGTTACGAACGGCTAGATTCGGGTTGGCGCGTACCAACACTAGTGTCACCAGCGTGGCGACGATCTCTAACACCACTGCCAATGTGTAGCCGATGGCAGGGTTGCGCAACCACTGCGGTAGACGTGGCGATCCAGTCGCCTTCTCTGCGAGCCAGCGCGAGATAACGAGCGCCGTAGCGCGTAATCGCTGAACTAGCGAGGACGAACTGGCAGGCGTAGCCCTTGGAGCTGCATGAGCCTGGGCTAGAGTGGCAACGTCGGATATTGAGGTGACAAGTGCATCGTCACACGGAAGAATCTTACCTGCTAGGGTGCTAGAATCTGGTCTCTCTGGCTCCTGATTCTTAAGTCTATGTTCTTCGTTGCCCACGCAGGCCTCCACCTGTTTGAGATCGTGCAATCGTGCCCAAAGCATGCCATCGCGAGGATGCCATTGCGAGGCCCCGCCACCTGGCGGGTACATGGTGAGCCCGGCGACACTTCATGTATCAACCTGCAAGCAAAGAAAGCCGACCATACGCCCAAAGATGCGAGAGAGAAGGTGCATTCACTGCATCAGGTCACGACACCGCAAAACACATGCCACAAACTCGGCTGTAAGTGCTATGTGTTATGCCTGATAGCGCTCGGTCAGCGGCTGAGGACGAGTGAGCTCATGCAGGCCGGGATCGCTACGGAGGACGCCGAAGCGCCACAAGATCCGACATTCGCCCTGAGCGATCGTGAGCGATAGCTGAAGGACATCGCTCACGACACCGCAAACATTTCGGCGGTGTGTACAGGGCAGGAAACCAATGCTGATCCGCGGACCCCACTGGCCTTCTTCGCGAGTTAGTCGCTATCCGTCTGAGTGCGCCGGTGGTGGAAAATAGCCCCTTGACGCATCGAGTCGTTCGTCGTTGTGACTTGGCAACCAGTGTCAACTTTGTTGTCCATTGAACCTGGATCCAAGATCAAAAAGCCTGCCAAGCGACATCGGCTCACCATAGTCACGTAGATTGATGACTACCACACGAAAGCCAGCGGAAAAAAGTGCGGGCGCAGGTGCTGGTATTCGCTACGTACATCCCCAGCGAAGGCAGGCGGATGATAAGAGAGCCAGAACTGAGGGCGTCGTAGGCAATTGAGCTACCTTGCACGCTGAAAAATTGGGTGCCCAGTACTATGGATATCGAGGCCAGGTCGGTGGCTGCGCCGGATGACTTTTGGCCCTGTCTGATGAACAATACCTCCTAATTAGCACTCGATTGGTATTTCGCGCCACGGTAGATGTCCTTTGCAGGTCTCCTTAGACTGTTCTGATGAACACCCTGACACCAAACGCAAGTCCTGTCAATTTCTCAACGACAAGGCTTCGCGCAAATTGCAAAGGGTTCCGCGCTTTGGAACAACCTAGCGCTCGTCGATCTATGGTGTTGATACGGCTATCGCTTTGCAACTGGCTGCGGCATATCGTCTGAGTGGCGCAGGATCCCATAGCCTTGAACCAGCTTCCACAGCGCCGAAGCCCATAGAATCGTTACGCTTCCGAAGGTTGCTAGCGATGGCCACAAAGACAGCGATGCTCCGCTGGGTCGCAACCCAACGATCACTGCTGTAGCACAACCAGCGGCGAGGAGGATCATGACGATTCCCGTCACATCGTACAGGCGCACCCGAAACAGCGGAGCAAGTAGGAGGAAATGCGAGCCCACAATGAGCGCCGTGATCGGCGCGATAAGGAGGGTATGGCCAGTGTCGCGCAGGATCTCGATTGCAGCCACAATGGCAATGACTTCGAACGTTACGACGAGGCCAAATCTGCGACCAATCCGCATGTTCTCTTTCTCAGCAGCCCTATCAGAGTAATACTGTTTCGATTTCGACAAGGTCTCTGTCTTGCTCCACAGACGGTCAATGAAGATAACAAATCCCAAGATCACCATGGCGACAACCACAGTGAGCGCGTTGGTCGCCCGGTCCATGGACGAGGCCTCAATCCCCACAAGAGCCCAAATAATACCGAAGCCTGCCAAGAGGCTGGCGGCTACCACAACACGCCGCACTTGATACCGCGACTTCTCGGCAACCAGCGAACTTCCAGGATCACCGGGCTTGAGGCGAGCATACGACATGTGACGCATCCTCCTTGTGAGCAAATCCTCCTTGCATGTCACATAGCATGCCAACGATACAATATCGTATTGTGATACATGGATCCTACCTTTGTCAAGGGAAGGGAAATCACTCTAGGCGAATACCGAATGTCTTCTGGTTCGTGCAGCGTGAGTCCTACAGCCTGGGTAAGGAGGAGAATGTGCGCCGCCTCCTCGCTCTTCATACTTTCCTCAGCTCACGGTGCGGCGGTCTCCATGGCTAGAGTGTACGTAGGTATATCTTGCTCTGGCCTTGCCAGCAGACATTTACCGGTATGTACATTGACATCACGGTGCAGTAAGCAGGAGGAGCACAAATCGTAGTAGAATACGAGGAAGACCATGAGTACTGCACAACCACAACATCCACATCCTCCCAACCATACCGAACGGTCAGCCGAGCAGACGGTACACGCTTCGATGACAACCCCCGAACCCCACAGACGTGCGAGGTGATCCCTGGTGGCGCCACATGGATGCAGACCATCACGATCCTGAGGCAAGAGTCCTGCTGCTTGCTTCTAACAAGGCCTTCGCACAATGTTGATATGATATTGTCGTGATGGTAATGCGACGATAAGGATCATCAATGCCACGCCCAGATGTGAGCGAAGAACGAATCCAACAAATCATTGAGGCTGCCGTGACAGTCTTCGCGCGCGAGGGCTTCGCCCAGGCGCGTATGGATGACATCGCGAAAGAGGCTGGACTCAGTAAGGCCGCCATCTACCTCTATTTTGCAGGTAAAGACGCAATCATCGCCGCAATTTTGAAGCTCCTGTTTGCCCAGGAGTTCCGCCTATTCAAACAGCCAACGAAGCCTGATGTGCCGATCAGCGAGCAGCTACTCGCGATGGCGCGCCGGGCAGCGGCGGCATTAGAGCACATCAAGCCGTTCATGCCCATCGCATACGAGTTCTACGCCATCGCTGGCCGACGGCGCGATGTCCGTCAGTTCCTGCTCGAATATTACGACGACTATCGTAGGTATTGCCGTGAGCTGATTCAAGAGGGCATCACTCGTGGTGAATTCCGTGCAACGATTGATGCTGACGCGGTGGCCATCATGATCCTTTCCCAGTTCGACGGGCTGGCGCTCTTCTGGATGCTCGATCCACAGCGTGTGGCCGTAAAGAGCCAGGTCGAGTCGTCAATGCGGGTGATCCTGGACGGGTTGAAGCCGTAGCAGATGCCTGGAATTACTTCCGGTTTCCTGATCCCGCCCAATCTCGAGCGCCAGAGTCC
Organism: Ktedonobacterales bacterium; assembly: GCA_036557205.1. Lineage (GTDB taxonomy): Bacteria > Chloroflexota > Ktedonobacteria > Ktedonobacterales > JADMIN01 > DAHUXT01. The sequence goes on from DATBIB010000082.1 coordinate 166,908, forward strand.
TCCCTCGGCCAGAGAGAGGAGCTATATCAGTAGTCGCCTGCGAGCACCGACATCCGTAGCTAGGGATCAAGCGACAATGGCGGATCCTGTGGTGGCATCGCGTCAGCCGAACTCACGCCCAGTCCCCGCTGCTCGCCGCAACGGGCCAGGACCGCTGCGACGAAGAGCGGGGATGGGTTCGCTCATGGAGACCCCTTTTCTCTCAGCTGGGTCATGACGGTGCAGCGCCCTCTTCGGCCCCACCATCCAACCATCCATGCCAGCGCTAGACTAGCGGCTCATCACTGGCTCACCTGTGTCGCTTTCTGACACCTCCGCGCCTTCGGCCAGGCGCACCTGAGGCACGATCCGCTCCAGGGCGCGTGGGAACCACCAGTTCCAATGGCCCATGAGGCGCATCGCCGCGGGTACCAGAATGACGCGAATGATCGTCGCATCCACTAGAATAGCGGTCGCCAGCGCGAAGCCCAACTGTTGCGTCTCAAGGACATGGGTGAAGGCGAAGGAGGCGAAGACGGCCACCATGATCGCCGCCGCCGAGGTAATCGCCCGCGCCGTGTGCTCCAGCCCATGCGCGACGGCGCCCGTGTTATCGCCCGTGCGCTCCCACTGCTCCTTCATCCGCCCGATCAGAAAGACTTCGTAGTCCATCGAGAGGCCAAAGAGCAGTGCAAAGGTGAAGAGCGGGAGATACACCTGGAGGTAGCCCGGCGAGGTGAAATGGAACAGTCGCTCACCCAGACCAAACTGGAAGACCACCACCAGCACGCCGTAGGCCGCTCCCACGCTCAGCAGATTCATCACGATGGCCTTGAGCGGCAGGAAGATGCTGCGGAACACCAGCACCAGCAGCAGGAACGAGAGCAGGAGCACCAGCCCGACGACGAGCGGCAACTTGCCGAGTGACTCATCAGACATATCGACGATCTGCGCCGAGAAACCGCCGACATAGACGTGCACCGGGGCCTGTTGAGCAATTTGTGGCGCGATCGTCGCGCGGATATGGCGCACCAGCTCGAGCGCCTCGTTGGCATCTGGCGCCGACTTTGGCACGATAGTCAGCAGCGTGAGGTCGCCACCGCGTTGCAGATTCACCAGGTAGCCGAGCGCGTCTGCAGCCTGCGGATCAGCGGCTGCGGCCTGCAACGTCGCAACGCTATGACTGCCCACCAGGTGATCCAGCATGCTGGTCACTGATTCGACTTGAGCGACCTGAGGATCAGCCTTGAGGTCGGCGGTCATGCGTGCCACCGCATCCAGGTCCTGATCGGTGAGCGCTCCATGAGCACTTGCCACAACCACCTGAATCGGTGAGATAGCTCCCTGGGTGAAGTGTTCCTGAAGGATGGCTAGACCGCGGCCAGATGATTGATCTTTGAGCGCACCCGCACCCAGATTGAGCCCCAGCTTGAGCTGGGTCACTGGCGCGATCAACACCAGCAAGACGAGGAGCGAGGCCACCGCCCACCAGCCGGGATGGCGCATGATGGCGCGCGCCCAGCGTGCCCAGAAGCCATGCTCCGGGTCGGGATGGCGCACCGAGCGCCCCAGGAATGGTAGCGCCAGCCGATTCACGCGCGGCCCCAGCAGAGAGAGCGCCGCTGGCAGCAGCGTCAGCGCAACCGTCACCATCACCGCGACCGTCAGCATCGCCGCGATCGCCATATCGGTGAAGATTTTCATGTTCACCAGGAAAAGGCCCGAGAGCGCAATCAGGACCGTCATGCCGGAGAAGAAGATCGTCTTGCCCGTCGTCGCCACCGTATTAGCCACCGCATCCACCACGCTGGTGGTACGTCCCAGTTCTTCGCGGAAGCGCGTGAGCAGGAAGAGCGAATAGTCGATGCCGACGCCCAGGCCAATCATCGGCGCGATGATCTCGATGAAGAGATCAAGCTTGATGAAGAGCGCCACGACCGTCAGGCCACCAAACGCGACGAGAATTCCGAGCAGTGCGAGCAGCAACGGCAGACCCGCGGCAACAAGCGAGCCGAACGCCAGCAACAAGATCAGCAGCGCAATCGGCAGACCGAACTGCTCCGACTGATCGAGGTCGGCCTCCTCCTGTTTGGCGAGATCCACCGTGACCGGTGAGTTGCCAGTCGCATAGACCGTCACATTGGAGGTGGAGGCAGCGTTCGCGGCATCCGCTAGCCTGGTTGCCGCCTGCTGCAAGGCGGTGTCGTCGCCTTTCATGCCGACGAGCGCGAGCGCTGCGTGTCTATCGCCAGACACCTGCTCCTGCGCCTGTGGATCAAGTGGTCCGATGACCGTGACGACAGCGGCATCACCCGTGACCCGGCGCACGGCATCGGTGATGACCTGCTGATAGGCCGGATCATCTACGGTGAGGGTGCTGGAGTCGAAGACAAGGAGATCTTGCTCGTTGAAGGAGTGGGCAAAGCGCTGTTGCAATAACTGCTGAACGCGCTGCGAGTCGGACCCGGACACATCCAAGGGAAAACCAGTAAGGGCGCCTTGTAGGCGGGGTAACATCACGGCGCTGGCAATCAGCAACACGGCCCAGCAGAGCACGACAGACCAGGGATGGCGAGCATCGGTGCGGCCGATGCTGGCGAAGATGCCACGGCGTTTCTTCTGGGTACCGGTGTCGGTCACTTTCTCTTGCTGTCCGGCAGAATTGGTCATTTTTCAGAAGACTCCTCTCTTCATTAAGGTGGGCGAAAGGCGCTCGTGCAAGGCTGTGTAGGGCTATGCAAAGCGACGATGACGTTCGGTGAGCGCTCTACAGAAAACGGTGAATGGGAGTGCGCAATGGCACTCAGGCAACCTGCGCGAACACCGGAACCGGCGGCAATCACCCGCGTCACCACAATAAATAACTGACTAGTCAGTTATTTATATAGCACGCAATGCGATATATTGTCAACAGGCGTGGCGGATGGTTGCTGAGTGCTTGTGAAGGCATGAGGACAATGTGCGGCACTCGCTGCATAGCACCGGAGCGATGCTCGCCCATTAGAGGCGGATGGATATAGATGGAATGGACCCGAGAAGGGTCTGAAACCCTTCTTTGATGACACCAAGCTAGCCGCGCATCGATGTCAGCATGAGACGTCAATGGGCTCTTGGGCTCTTGCTGCCGCGACAATTTCCTCAGGCAGTGCTATAATGCGTATTAATGGGTGAGTAGCCACCCATTCAAATACGGAGAGTGCAGGCCTATGCCCAAGATTGTGACGGAGGCGGAGCGTCAGCAGAAGCGGCGCGCGATCCTCGACGCCGCAGCTGCAGAAATCGCGCGCTACGGCTACGACCGAGCCAATATTAACACCATCGCGGAACGTGCCGGAATCGGACGGGGGACCATCTATCTGTACTTTGACAGTAAAGATGAGATTCTGGATGCGCTGTTGGACACCATTGGCTCACTGATCGACGACACAGTACGTGCCTGTCTGGAGCTCGATGTGCCCTGGAGTGAGCGCCTCCGCGCCCTGTCAGAATCTTTTGTCGCCTTGGCCGACGAGCACCGCGATTTCTTTCGCGTGCATGTCAGCGCGTTGCACGGAGTCAATCGTGATATCGGTGAACCAATGGCTCGGTGGCTGCTGACTTCCATTAGGCACCTTGCCATCTCGTTCCAGCGTGCGATGGATCGGAAATTGATCCTGCCGATGCCTGCAGAAACACTGGCAGTTCTCGTCCTGGGTGCGCTCGAATCATTGGCGCTACTACCTGACATGCTGCAGCAGCGATCACCTGGATATGACGATCGAGCCGAGACGCTGGCATCGCTCCTATGGCGGGGCATGATGCCACCCCTTCCCGGTGAACAAGGAAGCGCTTCATGACGCAAACACAACCACTTTTTCTACGCGGTAGCGGCTGACCATACCCGACCAGTAGATGAGAGTCCGTGCAGTCCGTGCTGACTCTGCAAACGCCAGCGCAATACCTGGCCCTGATCGCTCGCGAACCTGCTAACGCTTTTTTCTCCAGCGGCCAGTGTCACCTGCCTGATGTCCAGGCGTCAGGTCCAGGCGCCTGCGAATGTCCGTAGAGCCTATGGGGCATGTGCAAGGCAACGGGCGAACGAAAACCAGCAGATACAAGCAGCTAGCGGAATACGGGGAAAAAGATGATGGACGGCTTCCATTGGACTGACATGCTCGCGCTCTTAGCGCTTGGCCTGCTCATCTTTGGGCCCAAGCGGCTCCCCGAACTCGGACGATCTGTTGGATCTGCCCTACGCGAGTTCCACCGCGCACTAAGTGATATGGGCGGCGGCGCCCCATCTCAAGTTAACACGATTATTGATAGCGTTCCTACGGCGCCAGAGGAGACCGAAACGTCTGCGCCCGCTGAACCCAGCGAGACAGGCAAACAAGGCGAAACGCAGCAACAGGAGACAGGTCCGCCGTAGTAAAGCCGCATCTATCACCGTTCTATTGGTGACTATTCGTGGATTCAAAACTTGGCCATTCAACAGGATGACCGTGCCAGGATGATGATGCAAGGAGGACATCAATGCGCCTGACAAAGCGGAAGAATATAAGCAGAGTGTTGCTGAGACTCCTACCAATACTACTCCTGCTTTGTATTGCTATCCTGGGCTGCGGTAAGGCTAGCCCTGGAAGCAGCAACAGTGGTGGGTCTGGTGGCGGTGCGTCTGATACGGTGAATATGGATCCCACCAACTTCACGCAACACAGCATCACCGTCGCAGTCAACCAACCGATACATTTCAGTGACAACACTGATGGCGGTGGCCTCCACATTCTGTGCGTGGGTACTGGGAATGGTGGCACAAATACCTGTACCAAGAGTGGGAACGCGCCTGCTGGATTACTCGGCCAAGGCACGACATTCAACCCCGGCGAGACCAAGGACTTCACGTTTACGAAGCCTGGAGCATATCACGTGATCTGCACGATCCATCCCGGTATGTATATCGACATCACCGTGCAGTAAGCAGGAGGGCCACCAATCGTAGCAGAATACGAGTAAAACCATGAGCACTACACATACCCATTCTCCCAACCATACAGAGCGGTCGGCGCGCGACCAAGGCGCGCGCTTCGATGACACATCCCGGACAGCACAGGAATATGAGGTGCTGACTGGCGGCGGAGCCGAAAGCGCGGAACTTGCCAGGCGCGGCATCAGCCGGCGCCAGTTACTGCGTCGGGCCGTTGGCCTGACGCTGGGCATCGCGGGGGCTGAAGCAGGACTGGGCGCGCTGATGATGCTTTACCCTAACCTTGTGGGAAAGTTCGGCGCGCCAGTTACACTCAAGAACAAAACCCACTATCTTGCCGCTCAGCAAAAAGACTTGCTAATTGACGAGAGAGGCGTCTTCTACGAGGTCTCTGCGAAGTCCTACATTGTCCATCTCAAGCCGGGTGGAACGACCAAGTTCTTGCTAAGCGGTACCGCCTTGAGCAATGCGCTTGATGCGCAGGATTGGGTCGTCGATAAAGATGGCACGTACTGGCTGGCGCTCTATCAGGTCTGTGTGCACCTGGGCTGCAAAGTGCCTTTCCGTAATGACTGTAACAGCTTCAAGTGTCCGTGCCATGGCTCCCACTACAACATCGATGGCGAGTACCTGGACGGCCCAGCCCCACGTAGCCTTGACCGTTTTGTCATGTCCTTTGATAGCAGCGGCAATGTTGTCGTGGATACTGGCAAGCTGAATCAGCATGTCGAGCGCCCGGCAGTTGGCACACGTGTCTTACGACTGCCCTACGTCGCGGTCTGTTCGGCGCAATAAGGCTGTAATGTTCTCGACAAAGCGCCGTGAGTGCGGCGCCCGCAAATAGTGAGGAGGGAAACGATGGGACATTTGAACTGAGAACACCAGACTGATAAATCGTCACAGGAAGTGCACGATTGAGCGCCAATCTTCCATGAGACCTGATGCAAACGTGGCAGCGGGGCCACCGCACATGGGTCGAGAGGATTTCGAGAACACATGATTAAGAGATCGCAGAAAGAGACAGGGGCAACCAGTGAGCAGGCGGGGTGATGGGATGCAGGGGAGACAGGCCAAGCGGCGTACGCGGAGCAAGCGGGGCGAGGCGAAAATTGTCGCGGTTGCCACAACAGTAGGCGAGCGCCTCTGGCATGTCGTGTGGCGTCTGGTGGCGCCGTGGATGATCTGGCGACCTAGTCACCACCAGGCTCGACAAGCCACCACCGCTACCGCTCACACTGACTCGAGATTATCAGCGGCATTTGGCCGCTACACGCGGGCCTATTTTCAGCGCTGGCTGGTGATTGGTGCCCTAATTGGCGTGGTGGCCGGCGTAGGCGCCATCCTCTTCGCGACGGCCATCGCACTCTGCACCCATTGGCTCCTCGGCGGCATCGCGGGCTTCACCCCACCAAATCCCGCGGGCGAAGGACCCACGACGATCACCCCGATCAGCCGGCTCTGGCTCCTGCCCGTGGTCACAACGCTGGGCGGGCTCCTGACAGGTTTTATTGTCTTTACGCTTGCGCCTGAGGCGGAAGGACACGGCACCGACGCCGCCATCGAAGCGTTCCACGAGAAGGGTGGGCGCATTCGCGGCCGCATTCCCCTCGTCAAAATGGTCGCCTCAGCGATCACCATTGGCTCAGGCGGCAGCGCGGGCCGCGAGGGACCAACGGCGCAGATCTCGGCGGGATTCGGGTCGTGGCTCGCCGATGTGCTGCATCTCGACGAGCACGACCGGCGCATCGCTATGGCCGCGGGCATCGGTTCGGGCATCGGCGCGATCTTCAAAGCGCCCTTTGGCGGCGCGCTGCTCTCGGCGGAGGTGCTCTACAAGCGCGATTTTGAAGCGGATGCGCTCTTTCCCTCCTTCGTCGCCTCGGCGGTCGGCTTTGTGATTTATGGCGCCTGGGCGGGCTGGACACCCGTCTTTGGGCCAGGGGCGCACTATGAGTTTACTCAGGTGTCGAGCCTGCTGGGGTACCTCATCCTCGGCGTCTGCGCCGGGCTGGTGGGGCTGCTCTATCCGAAGACGCTGTATGGTCTGCGTCGCCTCTTCCATCGCCTGCACGTTCCCATCCACGTCAAACCCGCGATTGGCGGGCTACTCGTCGGTCTCATTGGTCTCTTCATTCCCCAGGCGCTGGGTATGGGATACGGCTATGTCCAATTTGGCGTCAACAGCGACTACACCCACATCGCTGCCTGGCTGATGCTCGTGCTGGTCTTCGTCAAGATCCTAACGACCTCACTCACCATTGGCAGCGGGGGCAGCGGCGGCGTCTTTGGTCCAGGCATGGTGATTGGCGGCTTCTTGGGTGGCGCGCTCTGGGCTGGCCTACACACGATCGCTCCAGGGCTAGTGGCTGGGACGAATGCGGGCGCCTTTGTCGTCGTTGGCATGGGCGCGTTTTTCGGCGGCATCGCCAAGGCTCCCCTAGCCGTCATCCTGATGGTGGCGGAGATGACGGGCGAGTATGCGCTCATTGCTCCGGCGATGCTCGCGACGATGGTCGCCTACGTCGTGACCGGCGAATCCTCGATCTACGAGAGCCAGGTACCCACC
>DATBIB010000083.1:0-74479 GCA_036557205.1 Ktedonobacterales bacterium
CGTGCGGATGATCTGGCGCGCGGCACTCTGGCGCTCGCTCGTGTTCGTGCCATGCCGAATCTCATCCAGCAGGAAGAGCGGTTCGCGCTCGCCAGCCTCACCCGTCGTGTGGGCGATCTCCACCACCTCACGCAGCCGCCGCAGCTCCGCCATGAAGTACGAAATGCCATACTCCAGCGAGTCCTGCACGCGGATGCTGGTCGCCAGCGTCAGCGGCATCAGCCGCATCTCGTCCGCGCAGACCGGCCCGCCTGCCTGCGCCAGCACGACATTCATGCCGATTGCGCGTAGCAGCGTGCTCTTGCCCGACATATTCGAGCCGGTGACGAAGAGGAAGCGCCCCACCGGCCCAATGCCCACGTCGTTGCCGACACAGACCTCTGGCGGCAGTAGCGGATGCCCCAGGTTGCGCGCGCTGAGGGCTGGCGCGTCGTCGGTCTTTTCGATAATCTCCGGGAACGCCCAGGTTGGATTATCCGCCGCCAGTGTCGCCAGCGCCGAGAGCGCCTCCAGCTCGCTCAGCGTTTCCAGCCAGATGCGTACCCGACGGCCCGCCGTCTGCTGCCAGCCTTCGAGCAGCCAGAGCGTGTGGAAGCTCCACAGCAGAAACGCCTGGATGATCGGGAAGAACATCGAGAGGCGAAGATCGCCGAATTGCAGGATGCGCCCCAGCCGCCGCATCTGCTCGTCGGCGTTGAGCCGCTCCGCCGCCAGATCGCGCTGGATGCGCCGCAGCCGCTCCGCCGCGAAGGGCTGCTGGGCGACGCGCGCGAAGACGCCCTCATACGGCTGAAAGACCGCCTGGCGGTCGGAGACCTGGTCGATCAACTCCTCGATCTGCTTGCCATAGCGCATGCTGAAGAGAATGCTCGCCGCCAGGGCCAGCAGCCAGAAAGGCGCCCGCACAACGCCCGTCGCGTTCAGCACCGCCAGCCCAACCGTCAGCACGGGCAGTATTCGGCTGGTCCAGATGAGCGCGGGATGCTTCAGCAGCCATGGCTCCTGCTCGGCCCACGCCAGAAAGTTGCGGTAGCCCGCGGGCGACATGCCTGAGAGGCGGCCAAAAAGCGTCAGCTCATCGCGGAAGTCCACCAGCTCAGCCAGCTCATCCACGGCGTCCTGGCGCTCGCGGATCTCGTCGGGCGCGGCGGGAGCGAGCAGCCATCCGGTCAGGCGCTGCTGCGCGGCGGGCGTGCTGGCGGTGTTGAGCAGATGTTGCAGCGAGGCGTGGCCCAGCAGGTCGAGGTCGCCCGCGAAGGATGGCGTCGGCGCGGGCGGCTCCGGCGGCTCGCGTAGCGGCATCGCGGGCCAGTCGCGCTCCAGCCGATGCAGTCCCTCATCGTTAATCTCTGCCAGCGTCTTGAAGCGGCGAAAGCGGGCTTCGAGCCGTCCCTGGCGCACGAAGAAGTAGCCGCAGATGACCCACACCAGCAAGGCCGGGATGAGATAGAGCGCCGACTGCGTGCCAATGGCGAAGACGATGAAGACGACTGGCGTGAAGAAGAGCAGCACGGTCAGGTTGGCGGATTGCATTCGCTGGCGATAGTATTCGTCGCGCTGGCGCACGAAGGCGTTGCGCCGGGCGATGTAGAGCGCGGCGGGCGTCTCGGCGGCCACCATCGGCGCGGCGTCCTCCGGTAAGGCATTCGATGTGGATGATGATGACGCCAAGGCGCTGCTCCTGCTCGTGTCGTAGCCCTATTCGTAGCCCTACGCATATCTCAGCGCGGGGCAAACCATGTCTTATGAGGAATTATAGCCACTTCCACCATTAGGCGGCAGCGCTTCGTGCTATTCCGAGCATGTAACACCGCGATGGCGCGTGAGATTGTCGTGCGCCACTGCGCGACCAGCTATGCTATACTCGCGATGCTCGCAGTACTCACGGCATATAATTCTGATTGCCGCGGCTCCTTGGTGGAGGGGGTGGAATGCTCAATTTTACGACCGCTATCTCGATCAGCCAGCTCATCAGCGTATGCCTGTTGCTCGCGGCAGTAGGAGGAATCTTGCTTACCTATCGTCAGATGCGCAGCAATTATCGGATGCAGAAGGCGACGTTCTTCAAAGAGCTGTACTCGACGATGTTCGCCGATTCCGAAGTGCGCAGCGCGCTTTACATGATTGAGTACAACCGCTTCGTCTATACCGAGCAGTTTCACGGTTCGACCGACGAGAACATTGTGGACCGGCTGCTCAGCTTCGCCGACCTCGTCTGCGACCTCTATGCCCAGGATGTGCTGACCGACCACGAGATGGACTTCTTCAAGTACGAGTTCTATCGCATCTATAAGAATGCCAATGTGCAGCGCTATCTCGACTTCCTCAAGGAGCGCTACACCGATACCGGCCACAATATCGAGCCGTTCCCGGCGTTCGTCGCCTATTGCGAGACTGAGCTACGCAAGCGCGGTCAATCGGGCATCCGCCTGCTCAATAGCCTGCGCAACCTGCGCTTCGACCTGAAGGCCGTCGCGGCGCTGGGGCGGCGGCGTCCATAGTTGTACTGTAGGCGATCCACAGGTGTTCAGCATGCCCATCGTCCTCTCCCATGTGCAGATCGAGCCGCTGTTCCGCGCGCGCGCCGCGGGCGAATCATCGGCCACCACGTCGGCCGACCTGGGCCGCACGGAGACGCGGGTCACGCTCGACGCTGAGGGCGTCCTCTATCCCACAGGCGAGCGCTTGCGCTGGGATGACGCCGCGCGCATCGTGAAGAACAATTCGGTCTGCTTCACCCTGAGCGGCGACGAGATCGCGGAGATTCGCCTCTTCTCACAGACGACCAATTGGGTGCGCAGCCTCTATCCCACGCTTTCCGCGCCGACGATGCTGGTCTCGGGCGTGCCGATGCACCGCATCAAGGATACCGATCCCTGGCGCGATACGCTGGCGAAGGTGAAGACAATCGCGCCGCTGACGGGCCGCGTACTGGATACCGCGACGGGCCTAGGCTATACGGCGATTGTGGCGGCGGAAACGGCGGCTGAGGTCGTCACCATCGAGCTGGACCCCGCCGGGCTGGAGATCGCGCGGGCGAATCCGTGGTCGCGCGAGCTATTTGAGCTGGCCAACATCCGCCAGCTCATCGGCGATGCCGCCGACATCGTGCCGACGCTTGATGCAGCCTCGTTCGCGCGCATCGTGCACGACCCGCCGCAACTGAGCCTCGCGGGCCATCTCTATTCCGAGGACTTTTATCGCGAGCTACGGCGTGTCCTGGCGCGTGGCGGGCGTCTCTTCCACTACATCGGCGACCCCAACAGCCCCTTCGGCAGCCGTACCACCAGCGGTGTCATGCGTCGGCTGCACAACGCGGGATTCGCGCGCGTCGTGCGCCGCCCCGAGGCGTTCGGCCTCGTCGCCTACGCGTGACGGGCTGTTGGAGGCTGTGGTATACCAGCTTCACAATACTATATGTTGATGGCATAGTAGTCCTTATGACGTCGGCGAATGTGAAAAGAAAGCGACGGGGAATGATGCCTTATCCCTCCCTCGAAGAGGAAGCCGCAATGGCACGAGAACTCCTCCAAGCGCCAGAGAGTTGTCTCTCTTGGGAACCGATCCCAGCGCGTTTCTCAGGCCCATGGCAGGTGGACGTTACCCATGTCGCGGAGGATTATGGCGCAGATCGGCAACCAGGCGAAAACTTCACCATTGCGTTGGCCGCCTATGCTGAGCCAACAGACACGGCACCACGCGAGGCAGCGGCCTGGCGCATTGACTTTACAGGCTGCCAGGCCTATCGCCAGCGCATCGTTGGCTATACCGGGGCGCTCCCACTGACCGGAGACGGTCGGCCAGTAGCCTTCTGGGAGATTACCGGGTCGCACTATCTGGTTGAGAGTGGGGTGTGGGCAGGGACTGGTCTTCTCCGATCCACCACCATCCATCACTTCGTCATTGTCTCGGAGATTCATACCGTTCACGAAGTGCTCGCGCTCGGCTGGCGCTGCACGCCGCTGCCTCAGGAGTGGGCAAAGACGTTCAACGGCCCGATGCCAAAGTGGCCGCCTGTGGAGGTGTGATTTTCAGGCCGCCAGGATAGTTATGGGCATGACAATGCCTCAAGCGATACCAGGGCAAAAAGGGCGGGGGCTAGCCCCCAGCGCTCTGTTCGGAGGTCATGCGTAAAGGCCATCATGCCGCGAACCTGATTATTTCCCACGTTGTCGGCGCGTTTACCGCCGGAAGTTATAGGCAATATTAACGCCGACGATCATCGCGCAGGCGACGATGAGTGCGGGTAGACCCGCTGAATTCGCGATAGCCACAATCGGGATACCGAAGATCAGCGAGCAGATGGCCAGCGCCAGCGAATTTCCCGACTGTTCGCTCTTGTCTACATGTGTCTGCTGTGTCTGCTGTACCTGCCGATTGAGCTTCTCGACCAGCGCGTCGAGGAAGTGGTCATCGTAGCCAGGGCCAAGCTCGCGCCGCGCTTCCAGGCTCGCCTGAAGATCGCGCCGAATATCTTCCTGTGTCGCTCGTGCCGCCTGTGCTGATTGTGGCGATTGCTGGGATTGCGGAGTCATCGCGACCGCCGTCCTTTCGCTTGCTATCGGGTGTCTCTGGGAATCTGTAGCATTATACGCTATGCGGTGGCGGCGGGTTAGTGGATAACTTTCACAACGCTTCCAGCTACGGGGATGCACGATTGCCCCTAAGCGAGCGGCGGATACCTCAGGCGACGTGTGCTGGAACATCAATGCCGGTCAGGCCCAGGGCTTTGACCCGTTCGTCTTTTCGTTCGTACAAACGATGCCAAAGACCGGGTGATGAACCGCTTCCCGCTCAAAATCGGCAAGCGGGGAGTGCAGAGTGGCGCCAAAATACGGCCGAATAAAGGGCACTCGATGAAAGTGCTGGAGAAACCTCTGAAGGATTGGCGCTGCGTCGGTGTCGCCAAGCTCAACCACGCTGATCGGTTCGGTACGACGACCGTTGGTCAGATATGCCGCACCCGCCGCCCGCAGGTTCCGCACCCAGTTGACTTCGCCAAAAGCGGCCACCAGCCAGCGTTCATGTCCGTGTTGGACCAGAGCCACCGGAGTGGTATACAGCGTCCCACTCCTGCGTCCCCGCACCGAAAGCAGCACAAGAGGACCCAACGGGATTCCGGCCTGTAAGAGCGTCTTGAGCAGCGCTGTTCCGAGGCGCATGGAGCGAGTCATGCGAAATGTTTGTGTCGGCGTCATCGTGCCCTCCCGTGTAAAGTGGTCGCCCTCATGAGACGCGTCCTGCCGCCATGGGGCTCCTGGTCTGCCGCGAAAGGCGCCCGTGGGCGGGAACAAGGATCGGCGTTCGCTGGCGCCGAGGCGTGGGATCTTCGGCCAGCGTGAGCAGATACCAGGCGACGTCGGCTCGGGAGATGGGCTTCATGGCGAACCGATCGCTGGCCTGGACCCGCTCGGTGAGGGGGCCATCGGTCAACTTGACGGGACGCACCGCATACCAGTCCAGCCCGCTGGCGGCAAGCTCCTGCTCCATGGCGCCGAGATCCCTCCCGACGAGCCGCAGGTTGCGCGCAATGAACGTGCGAAAGAAACCGAGCAACAGGCGTGGGCCAAGACCCATGCTGGCGTCGGCAGGTCCCATACTCCCGGTGCTGACTGTAATCACCCTGGTGGGCGCGCCAGCATTCTTCATGGACCTCACGAGTACCCGTGCCAGCCGCTGATGGAGGTCTGGGGGCGAGATGAGTTTCGTTAGAGCATTGTGGCGCTTGGCGAAGTTGGGACCTAAGGCCGTGACCACTACGTCCGCCCCGCGGATAGCCTGCGTAACGAAATCGGCGTTGAAGATATCAGGGGTTACCAGGATCTCGATCTGGCCACTGAGCGAGACGGGCGGCCTCGTCCGGTAGACAGCGCGGATCGCGTGTCCATGCTGGGTGGCAAGATCGATAAATTGACTGCCAATGGCCCCAGAGGCCCCAAAGACGGTGATGTTCAAGGTCATAACTCCTTCTTGTATCCAGTCGTGGTGGATGAACAGGCAGGGCAGCGGCTTCTAGGCCGGAGGAATGGCTGGTGAACGCCTGGTAGCAAAGGCATTGGTCAGCATGGTTCCCATCATTTTTCGCATGGTAGAGCCGGGAATCAGGGAGGCCATGAGCCGATTCATCCGCCCGGCGATGTGGGCGGCGCGATTGGCATTGAGCGCGGCAAGCCCTTCGGAGACGCACTGTTGGACGGACATGGGTTTCGTGGGTAAGTCGAGTCCCGATGCCGCGACTCCCTCGGTAGCCGTGGGGCCGGGCTGAAGGACAGTCAGATGCAATCCCCGCTGCTGAAACTCGGTGTGGAGCGCCAGTCCTAACATGAGCAGATACGCTTTGGAGGCAGCGTAGTCGGCCATGAACGGCGCTCCATGGGCGGCAACGGTGGAGGAAACCAGAAGTATTCCGCCGCGCCCACGCGCGGCCAGATGTTCACTGTAGTGTCGCACCAGGCTTAGATGCGACAGGACATTGAGGCGCACGCTGCCGGACAATGTTTGCTGATCCAGGGAGAGCAATTCGCCAAAGCGGACATCGCCCGCGTTGGAGATCAATAGGCCAACGTCGAGATCACGCGTGGCTTCCGCGATGATGGTGAGGGAGTCTTCACCGCTGAGATCGACGCCAACCGCGCGATACTGGATGCCGAAGGTCTCCGCAAGCTGATTGCCGAGTGCTTCGAGGAGGGCGAGACGACGAGCGACCAGGACCAAATTCAATCCACTGGCGGCCAACTGGCGCGCGAACTCCTTCCCGATGCCCGACGATGCCCCAGTCACCAGGGCCCAGGGGCCAAACTGCTCCTTATCGATGTGTGTCACAGGGGGCGCCATGCTGTTCTCCTTCTTGAATGATCGGTCAAGTATCAGGGCAAAAAAAATCATCGCGTCGCCGACAGTGTCACCTCCACAATGTCGAGCAGTTCCTCGCGTGAGGCGCCGCCTTTGGCCGTCACGCATAGTCCCTGTGTACTACTCACCAGGTAGCGGGCAAGAGCAGTGGTGTTCGCGCGGGCATCTAAGGCTCCCGCTTGTTTCGCATCTTCAAGCCGAGACTGGAACGCCCGCTTGAATTCGTCCAGAATCTCTTCGACCACGTGAGCAATCTCCCGATCATGGGGCGCCACTTCGACGATGCAGTTGCAGACCATGTTGCCGCGCCGTTTCTCGGCTGCGGGCATCTCCACGATCTGCATCAGCACCGCCCGCACGTTGCTGAGTACGGACTCCTCTGGGTCCCAGTCCCCAAAGGTCTGCTGTAACGCCAGGCGCCCGTAGCGCCGCAGCGTCTGGATGTAGAGCGAGCGCTTATCCCCAAAGCTATGATAGAGGCTACCACGGAGCAACTCGGTCCCCTCAACCAGATCCTGGATACTCGTCCCGGCATAGCCCTGGGTCCAGAAGAGGAGCATCGCGCGCTCTAAGACATTCTCAGTGTTGAACGTAGCGGGTCGTGGCATGGCGGTCTTTTCCCGTGAAGGGGCTCGGCGTTGCTGAACAGAGCGCAGGTCGCGTCCGGTTCATATCCAGAATGTACCAGTTGTTGAACGAAAAGTCAAGAACCTGGGCCGCCCAGATATTTTTTCATGCGTGTCAGGCGACTTCACCCGATCATCCATCCACACACTTTCGATTTATGATGCCGCCGGCATGAGCGACTCGCTGTGTTCCTGGCAGTGCTCGATGACCGAGTATGTACGTCCGTAGACATATTCACCCGGCTGAAAGAACCGTTCATCCAGCGTCTGGAGAAACGCGAGATCGCGCTGATACGCCCGGCGCAGCACGCCACAGATCGCCTCCAGCGGCTGATCGCCAACGAGCGCGACAAACGCCGCGTTGATGGCATCGTTCATCACTCGATTCTGCGCCTCGTCCGCGAACTCAATCGGCGCCATGCCACCCGCTACGGCAGGAACGCGCACCGTCGCCATCATCTCCCAGCCTGCCAGATGGGCGACGATCTCGCGCGGCCCCCATCCCTCGTCCGCGTGACCAACACCGCGTTGCTCCGCCGCGATTGCCGTCGCCATCAACTGCTCATACGCATCCGCAAACGCCCGCAGCAGTTCGTCTTTTGTCATACCATTTCCTCTGCCTGGCTCCCCCTCTCCTGTGGGAGAAGGGGCTGGGGGTGAGGTCCACTATACCTGCACGAGCTGGATCAGGTTGCCACAGGTGTCGTCGAAGATGGCGACCGTGGTTGGCCCCATGCTCGTCGGCTCCATCGTGAACCGCACGCCTCGCTCCGTCATCCGCGCAAACTCCGCCTGAACATCCTCGACGAAAAACGACGCGGCGGCGATGCCCTGCTGGAAAATCGCCTGCTGAAAGGCCGAGGCCGCTGGATTGTCGTTCGGCTCCAGCAACAACTCGACCCCATCTGGCTCTTCGGGCGAGACGACCGTTAGCCACTTGAATTGTCCAACCGGAAAATCCTTCTTCTTCTGAAATCCGAGCACATCGGTGTAAAACGCTAGCGCCTTCTCCTGGTCATCCACGAAGACGCTCATCAGTCTGAATTTCATGCGATTCCTCCTGGTCTATACACAGCGCGGTGCGTTAATACGTCGGCGCCTCAGGCGTTGCCGCCGGTTGGAGCAGGCTGAACGAGTTGCCGTAGAGGTCCTGGAAGACCGCCTCGACGCCGTAGGGCTGCTCCTGCGGCTCGCTGCTGAAGTTGACACCGCGCCCTTTGAGCGTCTCATAGTCCGCGCGGCAGTCATCGGTGAAGAAGACCCAGGTCGTTCCCTGCCCAACTCGCTCGCTGATCTTCTGGGCGAGCTCCTCGCCGTGCATCGCGGGCACTGGCGATTGCAAGAGTATCTCGAAATCGGTCTGCCCGGCGGGTGCGACCGTCAGCCAGCGCGCGCCAGGGCCGAAGGCGACATCCGCGCGCTTCTCCAGGCCAAGCTGCTCGGTGTAGAAGCGCAGAGCCTCATCCTGATCGTGGACGTAGATGGTGACGCGGGCAAGACGGGTAATCACTGGTCATTCCTCCTGAACTGGAGCAAGGCGACGTTGTTTCGGCGCGGAAGGCGCTCGCTCGTCGTTGACGAGACGCAAGGCAATGCTTTGCCATTCCTGACCATCCCGTCAAAAGCGGTATCCCTCGAGGTTATTCGTCGTCTTCCCGGCCCCTGGGGCTGCCGAAGAGCGGGTCGTCGGTCCAGAAGTAGGGGCTAGCAGAGGTGGTTGCCGCTGGCACGAAGGCCTGAGGCGCCGTCGGCTCTGGGTGCCCCAGCAGATCGACCAGCGCCCGTTTCAGGTGGGCGTCGTCGGCCTCCAGCGCCTGGTCCAGCCGCGCGAACCAGCTGTCGTGGCGGTGCAGGTCTTCCGTCGCGATCACGAACGGCCAGAACCGCCCATGTTCGAGGACATACTTGGTCCAGAGGACATCCTGCGGGCTGTGGATGGGAGGGACCAGCGGCGCGTAGAGGACCGGAACGCCCAGCCGCCGCACCACCTGGCGCGCGCCCTTATCCACATGCCCGATGATCGCGTCAATATGCATCTGAGGATCGCGTGCCAGGCAAGACATGGTGTAGAAGCCCTCGATGAGCGCGGCGAAGCTGTGTGGGTTCGCCAGGGCGCGATTGCTCAGCAGGCAGGTTAGCTCGTAGACGCGGTCGATGGGCAGCGCGGCCAGCGCGGGTAGGGAGGCCAGCATATCAGGCCCGGACTGATCGTACTCCGTCGGGAAGAGCGGCCGGTCGTGGTCGCCGATGCGCGGAGCGCGTGCCGGTGTCGGCGTCGACCCATTGAGCGCGTGGTCATGCGCGTCATGCGGGAGCGGTGGGGCGGCCTGCACGCAGAAGTATGACAGCACGCGGTAATCGGACTGCGCGCCGACGAGGATGTGAATCGTCTTCTCAGGGCATTGCGCGAGCATGGGGTCCACCAGCAGCCGTTGTTTCCTGACTTCCGTGAGGTCATACCAGCCGCAGAGCGCGAACTGTTGCAGGCGAAACACACCCAGCGCGGCACGCTGACGGGCGGTCAGCGACCCGTGCCGTAGCGCCATGCTCACGAGTCCCGTGCCAGCGCGTACGCGGCGCAGAAGCGGCGCCTCCGCCGGAGCCATAAAGAGGTCGGGGTAGCGCGCCTGTCGCTGTTCGTGCGCGTAGATCTCCTGAAGCGCGGAGCTTTCGATCCACGTTCCAGTGTCCAGGTCGTCAGAGACTCCCGGTTGCATCCTTTGCCCTGCTTTCTGTCCTCGCTCGCTAGCCAATCCGAATCCAGTCCAATTTCCCGCGACCCGTTCCTGGGCCGAAGGAGTCGTGCAATGCCGTGCTCGCGATACTGGTGATACTGGTGATGCTGGATTTGCCCGCGATGCTAATGGTGATCTGGTGGCGGGTGGAGTGCGGGCCAATCGTTCGGCGGCTCGACATACTGGCTGGTAGGGTTCCAGCCGCTCGGCTCCGACCATTGCGCCTGGCTGGACGGCAGCGAGCCTCCTCGTGGCGCCGAGCTACCGGACGAGGCAGCGTGAAAGAATTGCACGAGCGGATCGACGAAGGTGCCAGTGAGCTCCGGCCAGCGTGGCTGGCGTCCGGCCTGTGCGTCGCGCAGAGCGGCCAACAGGCCCTGTGATTCCTCGTAGGCCCGCTGCATCTGGGCATCCGCGGATGCCAGCCGCTGCATGCGCCCAATGAGGTTGTTGAGCGAGACGGAGACCTGCCAGAGAATGTTGTCGCGTTGCAATGTCGGCGCGCGTGCGCTAAAGTCACCGTTTGCCAGGCGCACATGTGTCTGTAGCAGCTGCGTGACGCCAATCTCCAGCTGGCGTCGCTGCTCGGCCACCGCATGCTCCAGTTGCGCGATCTCCTCGGCGCGGTCGGCGCGGCGGATAGCGCGTTCGGCGCCGACGACCCAGAGGATCGCGACGACGGTGATGATGATATGGAGCCCAACGGGCCGAGCCAGCAACGACAGCGCGCCGAGAGACGGGTCGGGATAACTGGCGAGATCAGCTTTGAGGTCTGGAGCAGGCGTCTGCAGGAAAAAGTCCCCGCAGATCAGCGCGATGTTGATGGCGGAGACGACGATGGCGGAAATCGGCCCGAGGATCGAGGCGGCGATGAGGACCGACGCCAGCATCAGATCGTAGGCTGGTAATGAATCGACCGTTAGCCCCGTTCCGCCGAAAAGCAGCGAGGCCATGACGCCTATGTCGACCAGCGCCACCACCAGCCAACCGACAAACGCGATGCGGCCAATCCGGTTGAAGAAGATCCCGGCGAGCAGGCCTATAAAGACGATGCCAATTGCCGCCAGCGTGCTCTCGTCACCACTCAGGCCGATGGGAATGAGCAGCGCATCCACGATCAGGAAGGCAAGTAGAATCCAGGAGGCCAACTGGCTCCGCCGGACTCGCTCGCGCTCCTCAATCGTGTGCTGGCTGCCGTCGGAGCCATAACTCGTCGCGCGCACCCACCAGCTGCCTCCCGCTGGCCGAGGCGGACGGCGGTTTTGCCACGGTGATGCATCGTCGTTGGAACCAGGCCAATGATCCATCTGCTACCTCCACACCAACCCACGGGTTATACAAGGCGACCTGTCGTATCCTCGCACACCTCACCTACGCTGACGAACGCGGGGTCATGTGCCATACATGGAAAACCATCGGCCTGCGTCGGTATTTGTACGTAGTGTGCGCCTTTGGTAACAATCTGTCAATGCAGTTTAGCATAGCTTGGTATTTATTCATAGAGGCGGCGAACAGCACAATTGGCGCGCTCGGTACTCCTGACGACTATCTATCCGCCTACTTCGTGACTGCATGATAGTTGCCTTCCTCTGGCGCTTGCTGTATTCTGCGAGGCGCTGAACACATTCCAGGAACAGCGTGCAACCGCGACTGAGACCGACAATGGATGGGAGAAAGCGTGATGACGACAGGAATTGACGATGTGGCGGCTCGTCGGCCTCGTATCGATCCCACCCGCTCGGTCGGTCGGTTTCGCCGGGCCGCGTCACAGGTGGTGCTGCTGCTCGCCTTCGGGCTCGATCTGCTACTCTATAGCCTGGTCGTCCCGTTTCTGCCACAAGAAGCAAACCGTCTTGGGGCATCCCCACTTGTAACTGGAATCCTCTTTGCCATGTACGCCGTGGGCCTGTTTGCCTCTGCCCCCCTGGCCGCGTGGCTCACCGACCGCGCTGGGCCGCGGCGGACGCTGCTGCTGGGGCTGGTGATTCTGGGTGGCTCGACGCTGCTCTTCGCCTACTCCTTCACGCTTGGGCTGGGACTGCCAGGGCTGTTTGTCGCGCGCACCGCGCAGGGAGGCGCCAGCGCCTTAACCTGGACGGCGGGGCTGGCGATCCTCGTGCAGCTCTATCCCGCCGAGGCGCGCGCGCACATCTTCGCCCGTGCCTTCACCGCCGCGGGGCTTGGCGCGCTGATCGGCCCACCGCTTGGCGGCGTGTTCTACTCCCTTGGCGGCTTCACGCTGCCATTTCTCGTGGCCACGGGGCTTGTCGTGCTCGATGGCCTGGGCCGCCTGCTGCTGCTCCCTGGCAGTCGGCTGCTGCCCGCCACCCGCCCTCAGCCGACGACGCGGCGCACGTTGCTGCGCGATCCCGCCTTTCGGCTGGGCCTGGCGGCCACTGTCGCCGGGGCGCTGGCCCTCTCCGCGCTCGAGCCGGTGACGCCGCTGCTGCTGGGTGGCTCGTTTGGCATGCCTGCCTGGGGCATCGGCGTGGCGTTTGGCGCGCTCGCCGCCTGCTTCGTGCTGATGCAGCCGCTCGTCAGCCGTTCGGAGCGGCGATTGGGAACCAAGGAGACCATCTGCGGCGGGCTGCTGGTCGCGGCGCTCAGCTTTCTGGGCGTCGCGTATGTCTCCAGCCATAGCGATGATCTTGGTGTCGTCGCGCGTCTTCCCGCTATCTCACTGCTGGGGCCGGACGTTCAGTCCATCAAGCTGGCGCTCGTTCTGGTCGTGGCGCTGCTGGCGCTCGTGGGCTGTGCGCTCGCCTTCGTGCTGATTCCCGCGCCGGAGCTGCTCACCAGCAGCGGGCAACGGCTGGCGGGGCTAAGCGGCGTCGCGTATGGCGCGATCTTTGCCGCCTATAGCGTCGCCGACGCCCTCGGCATTCTGGTGGGTCCGGTGCTTACAGGCGGCGCCATCGTGGCGCGGGGCGTTGCGCAGAGCTTCCTGCTACTGGCGCTCGCGCCCGCCATCTGCGCGCTGCTCCTGTCGCTCATCTTCTGGCGGATACACTCAGTCGCCCCCGCGCGCGAAAGCCAGTAAATAGTGCTAGGCGGCTTTCGTGTATATGTGGGGCGCTGCTTAGCGGTACCTGCCGTAGATCGCGTGTTCGGCGAGCATCCAGAAGCAGTCGGCGACCGCGAAGCCCGCAGCGCGCAGTCGGGTGAGTTGGTCGGCGAGTGTATTGCCTCGGTTGATCCAGATACTACGATGGTTCGGCAAGCGAGTCAGCGTGAGAACTCGTGCGTGCTGGCGTAGGCGCCTATTGGCCGGACTGCAGGCGCAGAGGTCGTTCGATTGATTGATGCATGCAGTGGCTGCAGTGCTCTTTGCTGGGAGGTCACATTCGGGTTTTCCGCGCTGGGCGATACGCCTCGCCAGTCAGCCGGACGCTCCAGGCGACCGCTTCCGCCGCCGTCTGGATGGTGGGAGGCACCCGCAGGAAATTCTGGCGCGCGGTCGAGGCCTCTTGCAGTTGGACATAGCGCGCCACGCCTTCAGGGTCATCCTCGGGCAAGTACACCTCATAAAGCGTCCCGCGTGGTTCGGTGTCAATCGCATGTCCGCCAAGCGCCGTTACAAAGCGGTCGCCCATGCGTTCTTGGATGACCCGACGCACTTCGACATCTTTCTCCCCTAAGAAGTCCTCGCGGGTAAGGGTCTCAGGTGCATGGATGACTCTCTCTGGGACCCGCACCCCATGCCAGGCATAGAAGCCCCAGCCATCGTGATACTCGACGCATTTGCCCGTCGCGCTGTGCAGCCGCCCGTCGGCATCACGGGCGAGTACGCGCGGACGCCGGACAATGACTGCATCATTGCTCGCTAGCCAGTAACCTGAGACCAATTCGTTGAAGCAAGCCAGGGCATGCAGCGCATTGGGCGCCAAGTAAACATCGAAAAAGCGGTAATAGGCGAGCATCCTGGCATCTTCATAGGCCCGAACACTAAACAACACGCCCGCCCTCACTCTGGCCCACAGGCGTCCCTTGCGGTCTCCCATATGCTCCTGAACATGTTCGCGGACACTCCTATACATGCTGAACCACACGTTGGTCCACACGCTCTGTTCCACGATGGCCCGCATGCTCTCATTCACACTCTGTCCAAGGCTGCCAAGTCTCGTCTCCCCTGGGCTCCTCTCCGCAAGGCTGGTCCATGCGCGCTCCCCTGTGGTGCTCTTCTGACACTCCCTGACACAACTGGCCCACATGTTGTCCCAGACATTGGCCCACGCCCGCTCCCTCATGTGTTGCGCGACCACCTGCACCAGTTGCAGCGGCCCATCGACCCAGAGGATGCGAGTCGGTGGCTGGAGGTGGGCCACGATATACGCCTGCAGCAGGAGGCGTTCGGCTTCCGACTCCTCGACGGGTTCAGTGGAAAGTTGTGATACGACGCGCTCCTGTGCAAAGCGCGTTGCTTCTGCTGCTTGGGCTGGAGTGAGTTCCAACTGGCTAGGATGCAAGTGCAGAGCAGGGTCGATGTCCATGTGCTGCGTCATTGGGTGATTACCATTCTATTTGCCAACAAACCGGGGAGAATACTGGGAGATACGCGGTCGCTCAGGTTTCTTGCAACGGGCGATACGTCTCACCGTCGTCCAGCCAGAGAATATAGGCGACCGCTTCCGCCGCGGTCTGGATGGTGGGGGGCACGAACTTGAAACACTGGCGCGCGGTCGCGGCGTCTTGCAGTTGGACATAGCGCGCCAGCCTCTCTGTTTCACGCTCTCCCACCACCACTTCATAGAGTACGCCGCGTGGCCCAGCATCAATCACGCGCCCACCCAACACCGCCATAAAGCGGTCGCCCATGCGCTCCTGGATGAAGTGCTCCACTTCGTAATTGCGTGCATGCAGGAAGTCTTCCCGCGTCAGTGTCTCAGGGGCCATGACAGACTTTTCTGTCGCCTGTGTCCCATGCCAGGCATAAAAGCCCCAGCCATCGCGATACTCGACGCATTTGCCTGTCGCACTGTGCAGCCGCCCGTCGGCATCACGGGCGAGTACGCGCGGACGCCGGACAATGATGGCTCTCCGCCTGCCCAACCAGTAGCCCGACACCAATTCGTTGAAGTGGGAGAGCGCGTGCAGGTCATTGGGCCCTAGATACTCATCGAAGAAGCGATAGACAGCGAGATCAGACGCATGGCGATAAGCACACACGCTGGCCATTATGCTCCTTCTGCGCCATAGAGATCCCTCCACGCTGTCCTCCAGGTTACGCAGCACAAGCCACCCGCCATCCCCTACATGCCTATATACGCTATCCCATATATGTCCAGCCACACTTTTCTCCTCCGCGCTCCTCGAGTCCCTCTCAAATTCCCAACCCTTCGCGCCACGGTCGCCCCACCACATACTGGCCCTCACACGCTCTATCACGCGTCCAACGACTCTTCGGTCCATGTCGACCGCGACGAAGCGACGAGTCGGCGGCACCAGATGTACTAATTGCAGCGGCCCATCGACCCAGAGGATGCGGGTGGGTGGCGGAAGGTGGGCCGCTGCATAACTTTGCACGAGCAATGCTTCGGCTGCTGGCTCATCGACGGGTTCGGTAGAGTTCTGCGCCGCAATGCGCTCGGCGGCAAAACGTTGCGCTTCGGCTTCTTGCGCGGGAGTGAGTGCCTCCTGGCCGGGGTACAGACGCAGGGCGGGGTCGATGTCCATATGTTGCTCCATCCTTTGATTTCTCTCGATGCGCCGACATAGTGGGAGAAATGTTGAGCTATATGGACATACGTTGTCGGGTCACGTTTCGTGGATCGGGCGATACGCCTCGCTGATTAGATTGACATATGCCATTGTATGCATCTCATTGGGCGCGATGCGCCTCGAAGTAGTGGTCGAAAGCGAGCGAAGCGGTGGGCATCTTAGCGGTACCCACCGTAGATGGCGTGTCCGGCGAGCATCCAGAAGCAGTCGGCGACAGCGAAGCCTGCCGCACGTAGCCATTGCAGCTGGTCGGCCAGCGGTGAGGGATGGTCTATCGGGTCTTCCTCCGTCAGCTCGTAGTAGTTCCACTCGGCGTCCTGGAACTGCTGATACAGGCTGAGATCACCCGCGAGCACCTGGCTCTGAACCTGCGCGGCGGTGTTCCACTGTTCGGCGAAGAGCAGACGGACGCGGTCAGTGGCGGGCGCGACGAGGTCGGCCAGCAGCAGCGCACCTCCTGGCTCCAGCCGTCCCGCCACATCGGCGAACATTTGCTGCTTGCCCTCATGTGTCAGGTGGTGGACCACCAGCGACGAGAGTACGCAGCGCAGCGGCGAGGGCAGCGCCTCACGCCAGGCGCTCTCGGCCAGCTCGAACGCGCCAATCGTCACGCGGTCGCCGTAGGGAGCCAGCTTCTCGCGCAGCTCCGCCCGCATCGTCTCCGAGCCATCGAGCGCGTGATAGTGGCAGTTGGGATAGGCGTCCAGCACGGCACGCGCCAGCAGCCCACCGCCCGCGCCAAGCTCCACGGCGGTGAACTCCTCATCATGCTGGGCAGGGATCAGCGCGCAGAGCGTGGCAATCTGCTGCTCGCGCATCGGCACGGCCACGTCGTCGAGGGTCAGAAATCGGGTGGAATCATCCTCCGACCAGTGTTGGGACGCGCTATCGTCTGCCATGAAGGAAGTCCTTTCGTATCAGCGCGTGCGATCTTTCCAGTTCCACCACTTTAGCAGCTCAGGATCATGCTGCTCTTCGCTGGCGAAGTAGACGGCGCAGCGGAAGGTGTAGAGCACGCAGCGGTCGATGTGGGCGCCACGGAGCGCGCACAGGTTGTCGTAGAGCGCCTCCGGGTCGGCCTGGCGCAGATCAGCCACCCGCGCGATCCCCAGATCGCGCAGATCACGCGCGATGCTCTTGCCGATACCAGGAATACGCAGCAGGTCATCGGTCGCGCTGGTCTTCTTCATCGTGGCAGGCACAGGTGCAGGCATGGTCGTGCTCCTTCTTCAGAGTCTATCGCGTCGAAATGGGGAAAACCCAATCAGATATTCCGCTGGATTGGCGCAAAAGTGGAACACGAGTTGGCGTAATTCGGGCACGCTAGATGACGGGATATCCCTGCCGCCAGCGATAGATGCACCAGCCGATCACCGCCAGCGAGACGATGACCACCACCACTTTCTCGACCCACGTGCCCGACTTGAAGCGCCACTTGTAGTTTGGTGGGAAGCCGAAGCGCGCATGCGAGGGCCAGAGCCAGGGAACGCCACCAGTGGTCAGGCTATCGGCGACGAGATGCAGGAAGTAGCCGACGAGGAAGCCAACGAACGCCACGCCCAGCCCCTGCGCCACATTGAAGCCGGGCGCGACGCCAGTGAGTACATTGCCAAGGTCACGTGTGGCGCTATCCGCGCCCGTCCGTTGCAGCGCCAGGCCGATGCCCCGCTGCGCGCCATAGATGACTGCCGCGACCACCACCAGCCCGATGATGCTATGGAAGAACCGCCGATGGCCCGCGAGGTGCTGGACGATGGGCGCGTGTTTGCCGACGGTGCTATGGGCGTTATCGATGTCGGGGGCCAGCGAGCCCAGCGCCGCGAAGCCATAGAAGATAGCCTTCTGCGCGACCAGCGCGCCTGTAACGGCGGTCGAGCCGCCGAAGATGGCTTGCCCGGAGAGATGGAAAATACTGTCAGCCGCCACCGCGCCCGCGACGCCAAAGACAACATGCGACGAACCGTTCACCAGCAGCCTCCTCAGAAAGCCAGGCCACGATGCCCGGCAGCTGTCTCTCTATTCATGTTCGTCGGGGTCGGCGACGAAGATGCGACCGTCTTCGATGCGCACCGGATACGTGCGGAGCGGCTCGCGCGCTGGCCCACGCACCACCTCACCATCGCGCACGTCGAAGCGCGCTAGATGGATCGGGCAGGTGAGCACGCAGCCGTCCAGCTCGCCCTCGTCGAGCGGCCCGCCCGTATGCGTGCAGTCGTCGTCCACGGCATAGATGACGCCATCCACATTTGCCAGGCAGACGAGATGTATGCCGACCTCCACCCGCAGTAGCTCGCCTGGCGCAATCTCCTCCAGTCGCGCCACCTCGTGAAATGTACCCATAAATAGAAGCGGCCCTCCAGCCGCGCAGTGTTGCCATGCCGCCCCATCAGGCTACCACAGATGCCCGCCCGGCTCAACAGCCCTGCGCAACTGGGATGGCGATTAGGCGTCCTGCCGCCCGGCGCGAACGCTCTTTTGCTCTGCTTCCGGCGTCTCATGGAGCATGGCGATAGTCTCAGTCAGCCAGCCGCGCTCGGTCTCCAGGTGCAGCAGGATGCGCTCGATGGCCAGCCGTGCGCCCAAATCGTAGTCGTGGCGCGGCGCGCGCTCGTAGGATGCCCGCTGCCCGTCCAAATCGGCCAGCCGCTGCTCCAGCAGGGCAACCGCCTCGGCGCGGGGAAGCTGGGTGAGGAACATCAGGCCGATATCGCCGGGCGCGAAGAAACGGTCGGCGCGCGCCAGCGTCTTGCGCAGCAGCTCCTCGAAGACCCGCTCGCCCTGCTCCGTGATCGAATAGACTTTGCGCGGCGGGCGGTTGCCCTCCTGTTCAGTGTGCACCCGCACGTAGCCGTCGCGCGCGAGCCGGTCCAGGATGGCGTAGGCGGTCGGCTTCTTCATATCGGTGACGCGACTGAGGTTGCGCTCGATGAATTCGTTGATCTGGTAGCCATGCTGGCTCTGCGCCCGCAACATGCCGAGCAGCAGCAACGCGCGCTCGTCCATCACTCATACTCCCTCATCGCTGGATACCAGCAACGTATTCCCAAGTGTGACCCCACATCGATTAGTCACACTTGACTATTCCAGTTTCGGGGACTACAATTAGAGCAGGATAGTCAAAGCTGACTAGTCACGTTTGTATATGCTTAAGGATATCATGATGAGCACGCATCTGCCAGAGGGGCCAGCCGCCGCGGGAAACAAGCGTTCGCGCAACGCCATCCTGATGGTGGCGCTGGTCGTTCTGGTCGACATGACCGGCTTCGGCCTGATTCTGCCGTTGCTGCCCTTCTGGGCGGAAAAGCTCGGCGCCAGTCCCTTCGAGGTTGGCCTGATTCTGACCGTCTACGCGCTGGCGCAGTTTCTCTTTACGCCCGTCCTCGGCGCGCTCTCCGACCGTTTCGGGCGGCGTCCGGTCATTCTCGTCTCGTTGCTGATCGAGGCGCTGGGCTTCGCGCTGACGGCGCTGGCGGGCACGCTGCCGCTGCTGCTGGCGGCGCGCTTCATCGGCGGGCTGGGCGCGTCGAATATTGGCTCGGCGCAGGCGGTCGTGGCGGATGTCACCGCGCCGAAGGACCGCGCGCGCGGCATGGGGATGGTTGGCGCGGCGATTGGCCTGGGCTTCGTCGTCGGCCCGGCGCTCGGCGGCATTCTGGCGACCTTCGGCGGCGCCGTCCCCTTCTGGGCGGCGCTCATCGTGGCGCTGGCGAATGCGCTGCTGGTCCTGCTCTTTATGCCGGAGACCCGCGCGCGTAGCGTTGGGCGCGCGGCGCGGGAGCCGTTCAGCCCGTTCGCATTCTTCGCAGGCCGGCGGCGCGCCCGCCAGAATCCCGCCATCGTGCGGCTGATCGTCGTCAGTCTGCTCTTCACGCTGGCGTTCACGGCGATGGAGGCGGTCTTCCCGCTCTTCTCGCAGCATATCTTTGGCTGGAAAGCCACACAAAACGGCTACATCTTTACCTACGTCGGCGTCCTCGTTGTTATCATGCAGGGCGGCCTGGTGGGCCAGCTTGTGAGGCGCTTCGGCGAGCGCGGCGTCCAGATCGCCGGGCTGGCATTGCTGGCCGCTGGTCTGGCGCTGCTGCCGTTTGGCGTGACGCTGGGCGTCTTGCTGCTGGCGCTGGGCCTGCTCAGCATCGGCGAAGGCGCGGTGACGCCGACCAACAATGCGCTGCTCTCGCTGGCGACGCCTGCCGAGGCGCAGGGCGAGATCCTTGGCCTCTCGCAGGGGATGGCTGGCCTGGGCCGAATGGTCGGGCCGCTGGTGGCGGGCTGGCTCTTTGGCATAAGCATCGGGCTGCCGTTCTTCGTCGGCGCCGGGCTGGTCCTGCTGGCGCTTCTGGTGGCCCTGCCGCGTATCGAAAATCGCTCATCAGTACCGGTAGACGAGACTAATACATTGCAATCGGAGCAAGAGGCTGCTACAGTCGCCTCACTCACATAGAAGTTACGTGTCTGTCGGGGTCTCTCGAAAGGGGATTGCGCAATGGCTGCGAAGATCGCGTCCTGGGTCGTGCGCCTGGGTGGCTTGATAATGATCGTGCTGGGTCTGCTCTTCTGGACGGGCAACGCGCTGGGGTTGGTGCAGGAGCATATGACGCTCGGCCTGTTGGTGGTGCTGGCGCTCTGGGTGCTCGCCGCCACCGCCATGCAGAAGGGTGTGGGCGTCGGGCTGGTGATTGGCGCGTTCGTGCTGGGCCTAGTGGTCATCGGCTTCGGCATGGCCCAGGAATCGCTGATGTCGGGCGCGACGCGCGTGGTCGTCGAGCTGATCCGTATCGTCCATCTGCTGCTCGGCCTGGCGCTGATTAGCTTCGGCGAGGTCCTCACCGCGCGGCTGCGGCGGCTGGATCAGGGGAGCAAGCCCATCGTAGCGGCATAACCCCCGCACAAACTGGATACGGGACGTTGGAGGCAGCGCGCTTCCGGCGTCCCGTTTTTTGTGGCGCTGTGCTGAATCCGGGCATCTGCGCTTCTCCTTGCCGACCCACGACTCCGCCTGTTTAGCGTGCGGCCAGGCGGACGAATGCCTGAAAAAACGGTGGAGGAATCGGGCCGCATTCCCGGATTTGATGCCCACAACAGGGCGCCACAGCTTCGCCCGCGACAGCGGCCATCTCCCTGTGGCTAGGGACAGAACTCCTCTCTGGGGCAGCGCAGAACCTGCCAAAGAAACTGGCCCTGCGCCCAGGGTCTCCCCCTGAGGCGCGGGCTACACTTCCTTAGAAGAAGGCTTGCTCCGACTACTTCGCACATGCCCAGCAAGAGCGATGAAGCTGGTTACTCGAACAGTACAGGAACCCACCACATGAGCGAGCGGTTCGAGCCCACTGAGATATCAGCGAGCTGGAAAAGGAAATGATGAATGACTATGTCCGCTCCTGACCCGAAGCGTCGCCTGGACCATGTCGTCGTGGTCATGTTCGAGAACCGTTCCTTCGACAATATGCTCGGCTATCTCTATGCGCCTGGCGAGGTCGCGTCCTTCGAGGGTGTGACGGGCCGCAGCCTCTCCAACCCAATCCCAGAGTACGCGCCCGACGCCCACCGTAAGGTCGTTCTGGTACACCCCGCCGAGAACATGGATACCCCCAATCCCGACCCGGGAGAAGAGTATCAACACGTCAACACCCAGTTGTTTCGGTCGGTGTCTCCACCAGACAATCGTTTCAAGCTGGCCGATGCGATGCAGGCTCCCTTCAACGCGCCCGACGACCCGCAACGCCTGCCGACGATGGACGGATTCGTCACCGACTACATCAATGCCTTCCATGCCGAAACCGGGCGTATGCCGCAGTACGAGGAATATGCCCAGATCATGGCGTGCTACACGCCGGAGCAGCTGCCCGTCCTCTCGACGCTGGCGAAGGGGTTTGCGTGCTTCGATCACTGGTTCTGTGAAGTGCCCTCGCAGACGTTCACGAACCGCTCGTTCTTCCACGCCGCGTCGGCATCCGGTTTGGTCGTCAACGCGCCCTACGAGAGCTTCCCTGCGCACAACACGGCGGAGACCATCTTCGAGCGGCTCGAAAAGGCAGGTCTGCCCTGGCGCGTGTACGGTGATCCTGATATGCGTATCAGCTTCACCGGATTGATCCACGCGAGCCGACTATCCCCGTTCTTCAGAACCCATTTCGCCTCGATCCACGACTTCTACGAGGACGCCGAGCGTGGAACCTTGCCCGCCTACTCGTTCATCGAGCCGAACATGCTGCATGGGCACAACGACATGCACCCGCCCGTCAATGCGCTCTTTACCGGGCTTTCCGTCGACGCCCCCTCCTCGCTGCTCGGCGGTGAAGCCTACCTGGCGACGATCTATGATGCGATCCGCGCCTCCTCGACCTTGAGTGGGTCGAACTACGCGAACACCCTCCTGCTCGTGACCTTCGACGAGCACGGCGGCACGTACGATCACATCCCCCCGCCGCCAGCGCCCCCACCTGATCCCGCCGCTCCGGTTGGCCAGATGGGATTCCGCTTCGACCGGTCGGGGGTTCGTCTCCCCACCGTGGCGATCTCCGCCTACATCGACCGCGGCACGGTGGTCACTAAGGAGTTCCGCAGCACGTCGCTGATCCGCACACTGCGTGAACGCTGGTCCCTGGGAGGTCCGCTCACCGCCCGCGATGCGATCGCGGCAGATATCGCGCCAATCCTCACACGTGCGACGCCGCGCGCGCAGGAGGATTGGCCAGAGGTGATCGCCCGGCCCGCGCCACCACTGACGGAGACGCTCGTTCGCCTCGATCAACCACTCCCACCGCTGGGCAAATACTTGCTGGGAACGGCGCTGGCCCTTGAGAAGCTCATGGTAGGTCAGGCGCCAGACATGAACGTGAACGAGGTGACCGGCAGAGAGGCGCTGGCCTACTTTGATGCGTTCCAGGCGGCGATCTTCCCAGGCATCGCCAGGGGAAGATCGGTTTGACATCCCGCAGAGGCTAAAGCGATAGCGGCTTCTCGGTCGAGTGACGTTTGCGGGATGCTGGAGGCAGCGCGCTTCCGGCATCCCATTTTTTGTGGTGCCGCCTAAACCTGACGCGAAAGAGGAACTTATAGTATCCTTAGCGTTGCACTATATGCACTTATCTGATATACTGAGATACGATATACTGAGATACAAGGATTGCTTGATGAATCGGGAGGCCATAGATGAGTGAGCCAGAATACATGACCGTTGCGGAGGCGCGGGAGTTTCTGGGAGTGTCGCGGAAGAAGATAGCTGATCTCATTGAAAAGGGGGTACTGGTGGCGGAGCCGAATCCGCTTGACAACCGATCAAAGCTGGTGCGACGCGAGGCAGTCGAGGCTCTGAAAGCAAAAGTGCCTCACTACTCGGCAAAAAAAGAAGCCGCGTAGAACCACCTACGCGGCCTTAAGGTCGTAGCGAGCGGTCTAGGCGCTGCTAAGACCCATGTTAGTGTAGCATGGCGGATAGCCTGTGAGGAGGCATCATGAGCGACCAGGAAACCAGCAGCCCATTCGAGACGATCCGGCATATCACAGATGATGGCGTGGAGTATTGGAGCGCACGCGAGCTGATGATGGTGCTCGACTACACCGAATGGCGGAACTTCGCCAAAGTGATCGAGCAGGCACGCATTGCCTGTGCGAACAGTAGTCAAGCCATTGCAGACCATTTTGTTGACGTCAACAAAATGGTTATCCTCGGCTCAGGAGCAAAGCGCAAGATCGCCGATGTCCATCTCTCGCGCTACGCCTGCTACCTCGTCGTGCAGAACGCCGACCCCAGCAAGCCGATTGTAGCCCTTGGCCAGACCTATTTCGCCGTCCGTACGCGCGAGGCAGAACTGGCTGAGGAAGCCGTCTTGCAAGGAATGAGCGAAGATCAGTTGCAGTTCTACGTACGCCATCAACTGACCAGCTATAATAAGCAGTTGGCCGAGGCTGCCCAGGCCGCGGGCGTCCCCAGCAATGGCTTCGCCGCATTCCAGGATCACGGCTACCGTGGCCTCTACGCTGGAGAGGCCGCCCGCGACATCGCCGCACGCAAGGGGCTGGCGAAGGGCCAGGCCATCCTCGATTGGATGGAGTCCGACGAGTTGGCCGCAAACCTCTTCCGCGTCTCGCTGACCGAGCAGAAGCTGCGCAACGACCCCAGCATCGCTGATAAAGAGGCGGCCAATCGCGCGCATCACGACGTGGGCGCGGCCGTCCGTGGCGTCATCATCGAGCAGGGTGGCACACCGCCGGAACAGCTACCCACGCCAGCGCAGTCCATCCAGCAACTCCAGCGGCAGGAGCAAAAGCGCATCGAGGCCGGGCGTCAGGCAAAGCTCCAGCCGCCACTCTTCCCATCGCAGGTTCCTAACGCCGACGAGTGACGCCTGGCGCTTCCGGCGTTCCGTTGTGAGTGGAAGACACTCTATCAGATTTCCGAGCATCTATGCGGGCGTCCGGTGCTAGACTGGCGGCAAGGAGGTCGCCCAATGTCAGCCCCACTGTCGGATACAACGCTGCCCCTGCGCGCCGAGATACCCACCGAGCAGACCTGGGACCTCGCCAGCGTCTATCCATCAGATGACGCCTGGGAGGACGCCGCACGCGATGCGTTGGCCGCCGTTCCCACCCTCACCCGCTGGCAGCGGAAGCTTGCCACAACGCCCGAAGCGCTGCTGGAAGCGTTGCGCGCCCGCGACCGCTGGACGACCGTCGGCTGGCGGCTACGCCAGTACGCCAACATGCAGGTGAAGGCCGATGCTAGCGATCTCGTCGCCAACGAGCGGCTGCAGCGGGCCAACAACATCCGCGCTCGCATCAACGCCGCGCTCGCGTGGATGGAGCCGGAGATCTGCGCGCTGGAGCAGGCGCGGCTGGATGAGTTGCTGGCCGCATCGCCTGATCTGTCAGCCTATGCGCACGCGCTCGAAGTCATGCGCGCCCGCCACCGGACAACTGCGCCGCCGGAACTGTTGGCCGAGGTCGAAGCGCTCAGCGAGACCTTCTATGGCGCCTACAAGACGCTCGTATCGAGCGAGCTGCACTTCGCCAGTCCGTGCGATGGCCACGGCGTCGCCCACCCGCTGACGCCCGCCCTGTTTCATGCGCTGATGCGCCACCCCGACCGCACGCTGCGCCAGGCGACCTATGAGGCGCATGCCGATGGCTTCGGTGCCTTCGGCCAGACCTTCGCCAACCTGCTGGCGGGCACTTTCAGCGGCCAGTCCACGCTGGCGGCGGCCCGTGGCTACAGCAGCGCCTTCGATGCCGCGCTCGACGCGGGCGGATTGCTCCGCGCTGGTGATGCTGGCGATGGGTCGGGCGTCTTTGCGACGCTGCTCGACACCTGCCAGCGCCACCTACCCTTGTGGCATCGCTACTATCACCTGCGACGCCGCGCGCTGGGGCTGGAAACGTTACGCCCCTGGGATTTGGCTGTCTCGCTCGCGCCCGACGCGTCCCAGGTCAGCTATGACGAGGCGCGGGCGACGATCCTGGCGGCGCTGGCTCCGCTGGGCGACGACTATGTCGCGGTCCTGCGGCGTGGTCTCTACGACGAGCGCTGGGTGGATTGGGCGACGAACGCGGGCAAGCTGGCGGGCGCCGAGCAGAGCGGCTGCTGGGGGACGCATCCGTTCGTGCTGCTGAGCTGGGACTCGTCGGTCATCAGCATGAGCGCGCTGGCGCACGAGCTGGGCCACGCAATGCATATGTACTACACCTGGCGCGATCAGCTGCCGCTCTATGACGACGTGGTGGACTATCTGAGTGAGACCGCCTCGACGTTCCACCAGGCGCTGCTTCGCGCCCACATCTTGCGCACCTCGACGGATGCCGCGCTGCGCCGAGCGATCCTCTCCGAGGCGCTGACCTACTACGAGCGCTACCTGTTCATCATGCCGCTGCTGGCACGCTTCGAGATGGAGGGCCACCAGCGCATCGAACAGGACCAGTCGCTCGGCGCGCGCTGGCTCACCGCCCGCATGTTAGAGCTATTCCGCGAGGCGTATGGACCGGCGGTCACGCTGGACGATGAGCGCGAGGGGCTGGTCTGGGCGCAGATGCCGCACCTCCACCTCAATTTCTACGTCTACCAATACACGCTCGGGCTGGCCTCGGCCAATCTGCTGGCCGATGCGGTGCTGCGCGAGGGCGAGCCAGCCGCCGCGCGCTATCGCAGGCTCATCAGTCTCGGCTCGTCTGTCTACCCACTCGATGCGCTGGCCGAGGCGGGCGCCGATCTGACCACGCCAGAGCCACTAGAGCGCGCCTTCGCCACACTGGCAGGGCTGCTGGATGAACTGGAGGCGGTGGTGGATCAGGATGGTGGGCGGTAGCTGTACGGTGAACAGGCCGCAGGCTGAAGCCCTGCGGCTAATCCTGGCCGTTCGGTAGCCACGCGAAGGCGAGTGATCCGCGTGTCCAGTGACTCTGGAGAGTCCGCGCAGGCGGACTTCGTGGCCGACCGTAGGGAGGTCCTTTAGGCGCGGTTTTAACCGCCAGCCGCCGTCCGGCCAACAAGCAAGCCTCCATGCTATACTACGTGTACCGCGAACGTTGCCAGATATTTGAAGGTGTCAATCATGCCCCAAAACGATGCTGATCGTATCGCCCGGCAAAGAGCGCAACAGCAAAACGACCAGGAGGAGGCAGCGCGGCGTGCCGAAAAGGCGCGGCTACAATCACTGATCACTCAAATTGAGGCGGAGATTCCAGTAGTTCTTCGCCTGCTCTCCAAGCATGGCTATCCAGACGTAGTGGAAGTCTACGTAAGGATCTCGTATGGTTCGTCCTGGATCGGTGAATACCTTGATTACTTTCGGAAAAAAACAGATACCAAAGCTGGTTGGAAGATTGGAGAGTTCAAAGATTACGACCTCGACAGGTTCTCTAATGTACCAATCTATCTCCTTTCCGACGGGCGTATTTGCGTTAACGACAATGTTTCCGCTAAATCGACATGGCCACCGTATGGCATAGATTTCTTTATCGCTAATTATGGCGATATGTGTCTCAATGGTCTCCGCGAGTTACGCCGCAAGCTCGAAACGATGTAACCTAGCGGCGTGCATACCACGAAAGAGAAAATGGCCGGGTGGTCAGCATATGAAGAGTGAACGCCTGGAGTTAGTATTGCCCTCGCTTGAGTTAGAGGCGGCGTACCAGCAGTGCGAGGCCGACTTCCAGCGGGCGGGCGAGACGTTTCTTGGCGCTGCCGGGATGGACTATCCGCGATTCGTGGCGCGCTGCCAGAACTACGATCAGGTCGATGAGGGAAAAGTGCCGCAGCTCGATTTCTTCCTGCTCCGCGACGGCGCAACCATCCTCGGCTGGAGCGGTTTGCGTCTCTGGCTCACTCCCAACCTCGAAGATATCGGCGGCCACATTGGCTATCGCATCCGCCCGACAGAGCGGCGCAAAGGCTATGGCACGCATATCCTGGCGATGACCCTGGCCGAGGCGCGGCAATGTGGGTTGCGCGATGTGCTGCTCACCTGCGACGGCGACAACATCGGCTCGCGTCGCATCATCGAGCGGAACGGCGGCCAACTGGCGAGCGAGAGCGTGTCTCCCCAAAGCGGTGTCTGCGTCGCCCGCTACTGGATACATATCCATATCGATGGCGATGAGCAGAGAGGGAGCACGACATGAGCGAGATCGTACGCGACGTTTCACCAGAGTCCCTGGCGCGGGCGAACGAGGACAATCTGGCGGGTGGGCTGGCGACCTGCGCCCGCGCCTACGGTGGTGAGGTGCGCGAGGAGCCGGATCTGCTCTGGTGCTCGTTGGCCATTCCAGCGGCGGGCTGGAATCGTGTCCCACGCGCTCACCTTGCCCCCGAAACTGTGGACGAGCGTATCGAGTGGGTCATCGAGCAGGCGCGTGCCCTACACGTGCCGTTCCTGTGGGATATCGGCCCCTCGATGCGGCCAACGGATCTGGGTGACCATCTCCTGCGCCACGGATTGACTGACGCGGGCGAGGAGGCGGCGATGGGCATCGCGCTCGCCGACCTGCCAGACGTTCTGCCCTTGCCAGATGGCGTCACGGTCGAGCGGGTGCGGGACCGCGCGACGCAAGAGCAATGGGTTCGCATCTCATGTGAGAGTTTCGGGATGTCCGCCTCTCTCATCGAGGCGGAAATTGTCGCGATGGCGCGCGACGACCTGGGCGACGCCGGGGCAGCCAGCTACTACCTCGCTCGTCTGCATGGCGAGCCGGTGGCGACCGCCGCGCTCACGCTGGCCGGGGGCGTGGCGGGCCTCTTCGCGGTGGCGACTATCGAGGCGGCGCGCGGTCGGGGCATCGGAACGGCCGTCACCATGGCGCCGCTGCTGGATGCGCGGGCGCGCGGCTACTGTGTCGGGGTTTTGCAGGCCAGCGAGATGGGCTATCCCGTCTACGCGCGCATGGGCTTTACCGAGCAGTTTCGCTACCATGCCTATCTCTGGAGGCCGCAGTAATTCAGTGTCTGCGGTGCTGAATCACTGGTAGCGCGCCGGGTCGGTCTGGCCCGCCTCGGCAAAGCCCTTGAGTCGTAGCAGGCAGGCATCGCAGTGGCCGCACGCTTCCCCCGCCGGTGTGGGATCGTAGCAGGTGAGCGTCATACTGTAGTCGACGCCCAGCGCCAGCCCGCGCTCGATAATCTGCGCCTTGCTCTGCGCGATGAGCGGCGTGTGAATCGTCAACCGCTGGCGCCCCTCGACGCCCGCCTTGGTGGCGAGATTGGCCATGCGCTCGTAGGCAGCGATGTATTCCGGGCGGCAATCAGGATAGCCGCTAAAGTCAATCGCCGTGACTCCCAGAAAGATGTCGTCGGCGCCAAGCACTTCGGCCCAGGCCAGCGCGAACGAGAGGAAGATCGTGTTGCGCGCAGGGACGTAAGTGATTGGGATCCCCTCGTCCATCGCGTCGAGCGGGCGGTCCTTCGGCACGGCAATCTCGCTGGTGAGGGCGGAGCCGCCGAAGACGCGCAGATCGATATCGGCGATAACATGTTGTGCCACGCCAAAGCGTTCGGCGACGCGTGTGGCCGCCGCAAGCTCGGCGCTGTGGCGCTGGCCATAGCGAAACGAGAGCGCGTAGACCGCGTAGCCCTCCTGCCGCGCGATGGCGAGCGTCGTCGTCGAATCCAGCCCGCCGCTCAGCAGCACCACCGCTTTGGACACGCTCATTATTGACTCATTTCCTCATGATGCACTTGCGATGCGGCGGTGCTCCGACTGGCTCAGCGGCTAGTCACTGCCCACGGCGCCTGTTACTGTAAGTCCTGTTATCAGGTTTTTGCCCGTCTGATGCTGCCAGCGCAAGGCGCCATCAGCCGCGCTAAAGGCATAGACAACTGGACTCGGTCCGTTATCCGGCTGCATGGTGTAGGCGTAGATGGTGTCTATCGTGACAGAGGGGAACCCCATTGCTCCAGGCTCCCGTTGTATCCATTGGATTGCGCCCGTGCCGCTATTGATTGCCGCTATCTGGCCGGGGCCACGACCTCCTGAGACGTAGAGCATGCCCTTTACAGCGATCGGAGGTGTGGCCGGAGCGGTCACGAGAACGCTGGTATCCCAGAGTTCTTTGCCTGTCGTCACCTCCAGCGCAACAGCAACACCGTTGAAGGATTTCACGTAGGCGGCGTTCCCGGTCACAGTGAAGAATGAGAACATGGGATCAGTGTTCGTCCAGAGTTGTGCGCCATCGCTGGCTCGATATCCAGTAATGCCGGTTGCCGATCCACCCGCAAGGAATACGCCGTTGGAGAAGCCGAATGTGTTTGCGATGGCCTGCTGGCCCACGTCTACCTTCCAGCGCTGCGAGCCGTCTGCCACATTCAGCGCGTAGACGTGCCCAGTGACTGGAGTAGTATCGTTCGAATTCGTAGACATGAAGTAAGCGACGCCATCTGCTACCTCTGGGCTGTCGAACCCCTCGTAGGCGCGTGTAAAGCTCCAGCGAATTGCGCCGTCAGTCGTATTGAGGGCGGTTAGCGTGCTGGAATCGGGTACGGAAACGCCGCCCGGGCCAGCTCTCGATGTTCCGATGCCTGCAAACACCGTGTCGCTCGCTACCGTCAGCAAGGCTCCATCAAAGGGTTGTTGCCAGCGCTGCTTCCCTGTCATCGCGTCGAGACAATTTATCGCCGACCCCGTGCTCGTATAGATCGCATTATCCACAAGGATTGGTTGGCCGCCCTTCGCCGACCATACTACAGTGCCATTCGTACTGTCGAGGGCATAGATAGTCTCCGCCTGAGGGTTCAATGCTGTTACGTAGACGAGATTTCCCACCAGGATCGGAGCCGCGATGTCCACGCCTTTGGTGAACGTCCAGCGGACAGCGCCAGTAGCGGTATTGAGCGCAGTGAGGACTTGATCGCTCGTCGTATAATAGACGTTCGACGTTTCTGGCGTAGGCGTCGCCGTCGTGGTTGCCGTTGCCTTAGCCACTGTTGCGGTTGCCGTTGCATGCGTGCCGACAGAACTGACACCGCAGCCGGTGAGCATCATGCACAGAAGCATCAGCCCACATCCCAACCAACGAAGTCGCGCCCGCATGAGGACTCCTCCACGTTCTACATAGTTGTGCTGCCACTCGCATAGCAGACATCATCGAGAAGATGACTATCACCTATGATGTAGGACGTGCGAGAGTAGATAGGCTGTTTTAGTGCGCCATACACGGCCGTACGGCCAGAGACGCCTGCCAGCGCTATTAGTCGTTGTTTTCCTCGTCGAGGTCGTCGTCCATCTGGCCGGTGTACGGCCCGCCGATGCCCTGATGCAGCACCCGCAGCCCCAGCAGCGCGCACCGCTGCCGCGCCGGGCCGATGGGCACGCCCAGCATCTCCAGCACCTCCTGCGGCGTGATCGCGCGCAGCTCGTCGAGCGTTGCGCCTTCGATCCGCTCCGTCAGCATCGAGGCCGACGCCTGACTGATGGCGCAGCCGCGTCCACTAAAGCGCACCTCAGTCACGCGATCATCATCCACCAGCAGATCGATCTCGACGCGGTCGCCACAGAGCGGATTGGTATCCGCCGCCGCGATGGTGGGATGCTCCAGGTGTCCATGATTGCGCGGGTCGCGGTAGTGATCGAGGATATACTCGCGATAAATATCATCCATACGCCCATCTCTCTGGTCTGGAGCCTGCGCAGGCAGGCTTTGCCGCCGCAGGCGTTTAGGCGCGGCTTCAGCCGCCAGCCGCTACAGCGCAAACACACTATGCGCCCGCTCCAGCGCCTCCGCCAGCGCGTCCACCTCCGACGAGGTCGAATACACATAGAAACTGGCGCGCGCCGTCGCCGGAATGCAGTAGCGGTCCATGATCGGCTGGGCGCAGTGATGCCCAGCGCGAATCGCGATGCCGTCGCGGTCGAGCAGCGTAGCGAGATCGTGCGCGTGGATATCCCCCAGCGTAAACGAAATCGTCCCACCGCGCGCCTCGGCCCCCGGCCCGAAGATGTGGATATCCGGTACAGTCGCCAGTCGCTCCAGCGCGTAGCGTGTCAGCGCATGCTCGTGTGCGCGTACCTGCTCCATCCCCAGCGCCGAGAGGTATGCCACCGCCGCGCCCAGCCCCACCGCCTCGATGATGGCGGGCGTGCCAGCCTCGAACTTCTGCGGCAGATCGGCCCAGGTCGAGCCAGACATCTTCACCTCGCGGATCATGCTGCCCCCGCCGAGGAACGGCGGCATCGCCTCCAGCAGCTCGCGCCGCCCCCAGAGCACGCCGATGCCCGTCGGCCCCAGCATCTTATGTGCGCTGAACGCCAGGAAGTCGCAGTCGAGCGCCCGCACGTCCACCGGTAGATGTGGCACGCTCTGCGCGCCATCCAGCAGCACGAGAGCCCCCGCCGCGTGCGCCTTTGCGATCATCTCAGTGACCGGCGGCAGCGTCCCCAGAACATTGGAACTCTGCGTCATCGCGACGAGCTTCGGCTTCGCCGTCTCCAGCAGGCGCTCATACGCCGCCTGGTCGAGCTCGCCATCGTCCGTGAGCGGCACGTAGTCCACCCGCGCGCCCGTCCGCTCCGCCGCGAGCTGCCACGGCACGATATTGCTGTGATGCTCCATCTCGGTGGTGAGGATCGTGTCGCCGGGGCGCAGATTGGCCTCGGCCCAGGTGCGGGCGACCAGGTTGATGCTCTCGGTGGTGTTGCGGGTGAAGATGACCTCGCGCACGCTGCTGGCGTTGATGAAGCGGGCGACCTGTTTGCGCGCCCGCTCGTAGGCGCCGGTCGCCTCTTCGGCCAGCGTATAGGCGCCGCGATGGGTGTTGGAGTAGGATGTGCGGGCGAAGGCGTCCATGGCGTCGAGAACCTGCGTGGGCTTCTGGGACGAGGCGGCGCTATCGAGGTAGATGAGTGGCTTGCCGTTGACCTCACGCCCCAGAATCGGGAAATCCACCCGTGGGGCGAGCGCTGGAATACCATCGGCCGTCATCACGCCGGATACAACGGGTTGTTCGCTCATCTTCGCCAATCCCTTCTTCATATACTTCTGGCTCCCCCTCTCCTGTGGGAGGCTGGTGCGCGAACCGACAGGTTCGGAGCGCGCGTCAAGCGCGCGCAGCGCCAGCAGCCCGAAGGGCGGCGGTTAGGGGGTGAGGTCCGCCCGTTTCGTAACGCTATTCCCCTGAGTGACGACAGGGCCGGAAGGTTCGCCCCCGGCCCCGCGCGTAATCTATGACAGTTGGCGTAGAGGCTATAGCGTCGGCGTCGCGCCGTCCTCGCCCGCGTCCTCTTCGCTCTCGCCCGTCAGCCACTCGTAGCCCTTCTGCTCCAGCTCCAGCGCAAGCTCCGGGCCGCCGGTGCGGATGATCCGTCCCTTGAACATCACATGGACGATATCCGGCTGGATATAGTTGAGCAGCCGCTGA
Organism: Ktedonobacterales bacterium; assembly: GCA_036557205.1. GTDB lineage: Bacteria > Chloroflexota > Ktedonobacteria > Ktedonobacterales > JADMIN01 > DAHUXT01. The sequence continues at coordinate 32,772 of DATBIB010000083.1, forward strand.
TAGTGCGTGATGAGCAGCACACCCATATTCGGCCCGCGCAGCGCGTTGACGCCCTCGGCAACGATTCGCAGCGCATCGATGTCCAGGCCAGAGTCGGTCTCGTCGAGTACCGCCATCCTCGGCGCGAGCATCGCCATCTGCAGAATCTCGGCGCGCTTCTTCTCGCCGCCGGAGAAGCCCTCGTTGATGTAGCGGTTGACGAAGGTGTTGTCCACCTTCAACAGCTTCATCTTTTCGTTGAGCAGTTTGCGGAACTCGGCGGGGGGCATGCCCTTGCGCTTGGGCGCTTCGCCGCTCGGAACCTCTGGCGCGTTCGGATCATAGCCCTCGCGCTTGGCATCGAGCGCGCGCCGCAGAAAGTTGCCGACCGAGACGCCCGGCACGCTGGAGGGGTACTGAAAGGCGAGGAAGATGCCCAGGCGGGCGCGCTTATCTGGCGAGAGCTCCAGCAGATTGATCCCGTTGAAGTAAATCTCGCCCTGGGTCACCTCATAGCGCGGGTGGCCCATAATCACGTTCGCCAGCGTGCTCTTGCCAGAGCCATTCGGCCCCATCAGCGCGTGAGTCTCGCCCTGGCGGACCGTCAGGTTGACGCCGCGCAAAATCTCTTTGTCGTCAATGCGGGCATGCAGATCGCGAATCTCCAGCTCAGCGGGCGTTACCGTGGGCTGCTGGGCCGGGGTGGCTTGCTCTGTCTCCATAATGGTAGAACCAACTCCTCTTAAACCTGTCTCTATGTTCGGTATGTTCGGTATTCGCACGGCCATTTCGTGCGCCAGCCGCGTCAGTGCCCGGCGGTGTCGAGCGCTGTGCTGCGGGGCAGGCGTGGCGAGAGTGAGATCAGCCGCGTACCATCCGGCGCGCGTCCGGCGCGTTCGGCCTCATTCGCGCGCACCACGTCGGCCAGCGTCATCGCGTCGAGCGTGGCCGTCACAGCATCGCGCACGCGCGCCCAAAGGAACTTGGTCGAGCAGCCGTCCAGCCGGTCACAGATGATCTCCATCTCACCCTCGGTCGCGCAGATCATCGGTGCGATGGGGCCTTCGAGCGCCCGCAGAATCTCGCTCATCCGCATCTCCTGCGGCGGGCGCGCCAGCCGATAGCCGCCATGCGCGCCACGGGTGGATTCCACCAGCCCATGCTCGCGCAGCGCGCGTACCAGCTGCTCCAGGTACTGGACCTTCAGCTCAAGCCCCTCAGACTCGCCAATCTCGCTTAATGAGCGTGGAGTGCCGCCATAGTGCCGCGCCAAGTCAACCATCAGGCGCACGCCGTACTCCCCGCGAGTAGACACTCGCAACATCAGGGCGGCCTCCTCGCCTATTCCTCGCCTATTCCGACTGATTCACTCGGATATACTATAGCATCGGCCGCGAATGAGCGTCAAGCAGCGCCCGGCTGGCGCCGAGCCTGAGACGCGGGGCGAGATGTCGAGGATATCAGGAAATGTAACCGAAACGGAATATTGATACGCCAGGTGCTTTACAACTCCTGTATACTTTTTCCGTTGGTTGATATGGGGCAGTTTGGCGTAAGGAGCGGGCACGCGGAGTACGCGGAGAGGGAGCGGGTATGGGGACGACATCTCGGGAGGGAATCCCGGCGCGCGCACCGCGGATCTCGCGGCCATCAGGCGCCGGGATCGTTGTAATTGCGGCTCTTCTACTGCTGGTCCTCGGCCTGGCGGGATGCGCGCTCAACGCGGGCCTGGCCGAGCCGACACCCGCGGCAACCAACAACGTCTCTGGCACACCCGGCGCGCATGCGACCCTGACGCTCCCCACCTTGACCGCGGCGGCCTCGCCGAGTGGGCCGGGCGGCGCGGGGGGTGTGAGCGAATTCTGCTCCAAGCCACCCAGTGTCTCCATCCATCCGGGAGGCAATGTCCCGGCGTATCCAGGCGCCGCGCTGCAATTCAGCCAGGCGAACGGCAGCAACGCCTTCTTTGGCTACTGCACCAGCCATTCGATCAGCGACGTACAAAACTGGTATGCGCAAAATCTGCCCACGAAAGGCTGGTCGGGCCTCAAGACCGCGACGATTGCGGCGGTGGTCCAGATCACGGCCACACAGTGCAACTCACAAAACCCGCCTCAGATTATCGTGACGATTGCCCCCGATGCGACGGGCGCCACCGCGACCAGCATCTCCATCGTGACGCTCGCCGGTACCTGCTAGCGCCTTCAACGTCAACGCGGCCTGCTCGGAAAAACCGGCGCGGCGGGGATACCGGGGATGCGCCCCCGATCCTCGCCGCGCTGGCTTGCCTGATGGTGGTGGTATCAGGACAAGCGAAACAATCCGCGCTAATGACGTTGGTTAATGCTAATGGATAAAGTAGACGCCCGCTCCGACATGGATATAGCGGAAGTCAACGCGCCCAAAGCCGCCACCGCGCCAGTAGAAGTTCATCTCGGTAATCAGCACCCAGTAGCCATCCGACGATACCGCGACGGCCTGTGCCCAGTGGCCCTCAGAGCCCGCACCCTGCACATTCGCGTTGAACCAGACCGCGGCCCCCGCGACAGGCGTGCTGGAGCGCGTATATTCTTTGCCATAGAGGATGTCTGGCTGGTTCGGATGAAGCGCCTGCACCCACCAGTTGCAGTACCCAAAGGTGCTGCTGGCATGGTAGGCGGAGCGGTCGGGGTAGTAGATGCCCGCGTAGCAGCCGGGCGGGGTAGTCCACTGGCTGATGTTCGGCACGAAGATATAGCTGTCCTGGCAGGGTAGTCCGCCAGTCGCCGTCGCATAATGCGAGCCAGACGTATGCACCGTTTTCCTGGTGGTATGCGCCGCGGCCACCGCGCGCGAGCTGGCGCTGAGACGCGACACATGGGGCATATCGTTGATGCCCGCGTCGTCAGCCATCGTGCTGAACGCGGTCAGCGTCGAGACGCGCGCCTGAGCCAGATTCTGGGTCTGGCAGGTTGCCGAGGAAGGCGACGCTCCGGCGCAGGCGGCTGCGGCGGTGGGTAGCGGCGTCCAGGTCATCGCGGCGGCCAGCAGGCCAGTGATTGCCAGCGTGACACAGATTGCAGAGCGCCATGTCCCACCCAGCACCTTACGGCGCGGTGCGGTAAACTGATACGGAAGAGCGGCCATACGTACGAAACCTCCTGTGCAAGCCACCGATAAGCCGGTGGTGGTCACTCATGGGCGAGTGACGGTCTATGCACTGGAACGAGCCGTCACAATAAAGTGTCTCATTTAGGACCGGTGAATATTGTCATGAACGGGAGAAATATGACAGAAAATTCACAAAATACTCGATAAGGCAAGACGATATAGACCCGGATGAGTTAATTGGAAAATGCCGAAATTTACGGTATTCGCTTCCGATAATCACAAAGTGATGTGGATATGGATTTTGCATTGCCAATGCGGCCGCTGCATCCGCCAACGAACATGGATGGCCGTTGGAGAGGATGGAGAATCCGGGAATTAAGCCATTTCGAGAGAATGGTAACGCGACTCGATGCAGATTTGCGCAAGATGTCAAAACTGTCATCAAAGGCTGTGGCTCCAGCGTAGGTTCGTGCCATAAGTCAAGCCAGGAGAGTCTGGCTGGCACTCAAGGCATAGAGAAGGAGGGCACTACGTGCGCCTGTTGATCTGGCATGTGGACCGTTTTCGCGCCGAGCCAACCGAGCGGGGGCGCTCGAAGGTGGCGGATGCCGAGCCGAAGGTGGTGGCGGTCGAGGACGCGCTGGTGGCCTTCGCCGCCGCCGAAAAGCAGGACGAGGCCGAGCCAGACGCCGTGGCTGGGCGCGCAACCGGCGCCATCGAGGAGGTGGCGCGACAGCTGGGCGCGCGTACCGTCGTGCTACACTCGTTCGCCCACCTCTTCGTCGAGCTCTCAGCGCCCGCCACTGCGCGCGCCATCCTCGATACGGTGGAGCATCGGCTGGCGGCCGATGGCTACTCCGTCAGTCAAAGTGCCTTTGGCTGGTTCAACCGCCTGGAGCTACATGCGAAGGGACATCCGCTCTCGCGTATCGCCCGCCAGGTCTAGCGTCGGGAACAAACTGGCGGCAAAGCGCGTCATTCCTGTCAGTTCCCCTCTCCCTGCGGGGGGCGGACGCGCGAGCCGAGGCATGAGGCGAGAAGCACGCTCGTCGCGTGCGGAGCGGCAGCGGGCCACAGGCCGGGGTTAGCGGAGGGGGCGATGACGAATGGCGAAACGGGCGCTGCTGCTGGTCGTGCTGGCGGCATCAATGGTGGGCTTCGGGGGATGCAGCCTGTTTCGGCACGATATCGTCATCGATTGGGTGAACTTCGTCCGTTTTGGCGGCATAAGCTACCTGGCCAGCGTCGATGCGGGACGGGACCTCCAGCCAGCCGATCTGGGAGCGCAGTTCGCCACCGTCCGCTTCCGCCTCGACGGCAACGTCAGTGACCCAAACTATCAGTCGCAGGATGGCGACGCGGCGTTTCTCGACGCGGGCACGCCGATTTATCGCGTCCAAGGCTATGTCCCCACCTTTCGCCTCGCCGCCCACCAGGGAGGCCACATCGTGCTCTTCGAGGCCGATACCAACCCGCACGCGAAGACCGGAGCCGACCTGCTGGATATCGGCGGGAAGGTGCAGTCCATCACTGTGACCGACGACATCAGCGGCGGCGCACCCGTGGCAACGCTGGCCGATGCCCATTTAGTCGCGACGCTGGTCTCGCTCCTGCTTGCCGCTCCGGTGGACCAATCCCACCAGAGCGGTGACGCTACGGTGCGCTACTTCCTCGCCTTTCACCTGGCCGACGGAACGCAGGTAAGCCGCCTTTATCTGCCCGAGGCTCACGAAGTGGCGCGTGGAATCATCGTACCCGACGCCTTCGTCTCGACGCTGGCGGCGGCGCTTGCCCGATAGCCAGCATGGCGGCGCGCGTGAAGGTAATAGCCCGCGTGGGCGAGCCAGACCAGCGCCAGCCCAACCGGATGGGCGGCGATGCCCAGCACATATGCCGCGCTCATCGGCGCCGCCGTCCGTGGATCGAGTGGAAAGACCAGCGTCGCGATCAGGTAACCAACCAGCTCCACCATCAGCCAGCCCTGGGCGCCCTTGCCGCTGTCGGTAACAAACGCAGATAGCAGCCACGCCAGTGGCACGAGCAGCAAGACGTAGTAGAAGATCCAGACAATCGGCTCGACCACCAGCAGCGAGCAGATCCCCCACGAGACCGCGAAAAGCGGTGTCATCGTCGGTCCGCGTCTCTGCCCCCACCGCTCCGGTCGCAGCCGCCGTAGGATATCCGGCGTCCCCTGGGCCAGCAGCATCGCGCCAAAGAGCGTGAGACAGACCAGCAGCGCGAGAATGGGTATCGGCCCGCTGGTGGGCTCGCTCGCGCCGGGATGGAACAGCGCGGCGGAGAGCACGATCAGCGCGTGATAGAGCGAGAGGTTTACCGGCCCCGCGTTCGGCTGATTGGAGTACGTGCGCAGCGCCTCGACAAACGCGCCATACATCGCGACGCCGGTAAAGGGCAGCGTGGCGACGATCAGCAAGGCGATGGTCGCCAGGGTGGTGAGGCAGAGGCGATAGTTGCCGCGCCAAAGGAAGAACAGCAGCAGTATGCCGGGAAAGAGCTTATCCAGGATGGCGATAGCCAGCCCCACGCCTGCCACCACCGGGCGATTCTCCACCTCGCCATAGGACACCAGCGCGAACCCCAGCAGCAGGAAGGTGGTGCTCTGGCCCAGCCGCAGGCTATCGGTGACGGGCTGCGCCAGCGCCGCCGCGGCGAACAACGTCAGGCTCATCACCCAGGTTGGAATAGGGCGTCCGGCTTTCCGCGCGGTCGTCGTCACGCAGCGCGCCAGCAGCCAGAGACTCGCCAGCAGCGCAGCCAGCGAGAGCGCCCACCAGATGATGCGCGCCGCCGCATACGGGAGGAAGCCGAACGGGATGAGCAGCGCGGCGGAGGGCGGCGTCCAGCGGAAGTCCGACGGGCCAGCGGGCAGGTGCAGCGCCTGTTGGTTGAAGATACGCTGCATCGGCACATCATAGACCTGGAGCGTGGCGTGGTGCGCCAGCGCATAGCCCGCCTCATATGGCCCAGTGAAGTCGTAGCCGCTGCTGTGCAGGGGCAGCCAGACGCCCCAGTAGCCGAAGACGCCGAGAGCAAGCAGCAGGGCGATCATCCCAAGAGCGCGCGCGATGGGCCGTGAAATCATCCGTGTGGTACTCGCTCCCCTATAAATCAGGTGTTGGCAGGCCGTTCATGCCCAGCGTATAGAATAGCTCGCCGCCGTGATGTAGATCGTGCTCGATCAGGTGCCAGATGACCCACTGGCGCGTAAATGCCTCAGGCTCGCCGGGATCGGGGCGGTCATTCGGGAACGTGTCGGCCAGGTTGGCGAGCGTCCAGCGGCCCAGGCACTCGCTGATGACGCCCCACGACTGTTCCAGCCCCTGCTCCAGCTCGGCGGCGTTGCGGCTCGGCTGTCCGGGACGGTCCCACACACACAAATTGGCCATCGTCTCGCCGCCCTCGCCCAGCAAAAGCGAAAACCACCGCGCCCGCGCGCCGATGATATGCGTCACGATGGTATAGACGTTGCGCAGGTTGGGCGCTGGCCGCAATTCGAGCTGCTCAGGCGTCAGCGGCGCCACCGCCTCGACCAGATAACGGGAATAGACATCCCAGCCCGCGTAGATCTGCTTCAGGGTCATCGTCTCGTCGCCCATGATTGCTCCTTATTAGTGCTATTAACGCTGTTCATTTTCGAGCATCTCGATATGCTCGCGGTAGTGCTCGAAGGTGTCACCCGCGAGGAGGCTGTACAGCACCTCATCGGCCAGATCCTCCGCGCTCAATGATTGGGCCAGCGCCAGCGTCTGCTGATACGAAGCGTCGAAGGCGGCGCGTACCTCGGCGAGTGGGCGGTCGCGGTTGGCGGCCAGCACCTCCGCGTTGACCCGGTCAATTGCTACTAGTTCATCCTCATCCGGCTGGACCAGGCTCTCCTTCGCGCCGTCGACATAGGCAATCAGGCGCTGCTCCCAGAATGTGATGTGCGCCAGCATATCCTTGACCGACCACTCGCCGAACTGCCCCGGCTGGACAAGCTCCTCGTCACTAAAGCCAGCCAGCAACGCTTCGAGTCGCGCATGCTCCGCGCGCATCCGCTCGGCTACAGATGCCCCGTCGTTAGGCTGGTTATCAGAAGCCATACCTCTAATCTCCTCATTGAGTTGCCTCTGGCTCCCCCTCCCTTTTAGGGGGCTGGTGCGCGAGCCGATAGGCTCGGAGCGTGCGTCCAGCACGCGCAGCGCCAGCATCCCAACGGGAGGGGGTTAGGGGGAGAGGGTCACCCCTACGCCTTCATCACCAACAGCCAGCATTTCAGCCAATGCTTGGCGTCGCCGTGGTCACGGACAAATCGACCCAGATCGCCGTCTCACGGTAGCGGTTCGCCTGGCCGCTGCCCGGCAGCAATTCGCGTCCCAGCGCCGCCGTCGCTGTGTGTCGTCACTGTGGCTGGCGTTGCCATGGCGGTGGTAACAGCCTAGGCCGCTCTGGCCGATGTGGCGGCCACGCCACGCTTGTAGCGCGCGGCAGCTGCCTCACCGATGCCGATGCCCGCAATCGCCAGCAGCAGATGGATCACCTGAATAACCCAGTGAGCCGACGTTGGCGCCAGACCCTCCTGAATCAGGCCAAAGATCGCGATAATCAGCCCCACGACGAAGGTGCCGACGACCAGACCCAGACTGCCGTTCTTCTGTAGCCCTTGCGCCAGCCCCAGTAGCCAGATCGCCGCGACAAAGAGAATGCCGACGAGCATGTGAATCAGCACCAGCCAGCGCGGCCCGGCTCCGTTGAACCAGAAGAGCAGCCCCAGGACCAGGTTAATCACGAAGAGGATACGGAGCGACATGTCTGCGATACGAACCACCACGAGCGTTTCCTCCACTGCGCGAGCTTTGAGAACGGATGACATTGAGAACATTCCGCCCATAGCATACCGCACGCGGGCCAGCATCTTGAATGAGATTTGGAGGATGCCGCTATCTCGCTCACTTGCGAAGATAAGCCGGATAGCGCGCGGGATCAAAGCGCCAGCGGCCATCTTTGCCCCACGACCAGGGGTCCGAGAATTCCCACCAGTGGGGTAGGACGTCTGCCACCTCGGCGTATGGCTCATCTGGCTCAGCCAGCGTAGCATCCATAGGAGGATCGAGTGGATAGCGCGCCGTAAGCAGCCGCTGTCTGACTGTGTGTCGATAGACGCGGTGGGCAAGCCGCTTATCATCTTTCTCGCTCTCGCAGGTTGTGATGCCGCGAAACGGATGGTGTCGGTACGAACGGCTCATAACAGATACCCCATCATCCCATGCTGGCGGGTATCGCTCGTCGAGGAGCGGCCATCAGGCGGAGGTATCGAGCGGCGGACGCAGGCCACGCTCCACCGCCACCTTGAGCGCGCGCGCCTTCTCAACCATGCCGCGTCGGTAGCTCGCCATCAGCTCATCCAGCCGATGCCGTGTAACCTGGTCTTGTGTTCCCTCACGTTGCCGTGCCAGCAGCGCGCTGAGCTCACGTTGTTCGCTCTGGCTCATTTCACGATCGGCCAGCGCCAGCACCTGCTCGTCAGGGAGCGACTCTATCGGCACGTCGCTTGCCGCGCGGCCAAGCCACTCAAGCAGCACGTCTTCTACGCGGCGGTGTGTCTGCTGAGCGACCGCCGCGGCCCGCTGCGCGAGGTCGGGTGGCAAATCAAGGGAAACTGTCTGGCCCATCGGCGGTTTCTCCAGTGTCTGCGGGATGCCATCTCGCTGCTTCATCGTACCATGCGTCAAGCGTCCCCGCCAGCGAGCGCCCGCACAACCATTGAAAATCAACCATTCCCATGGTAAAATGATTTAGTAATCTCTAAATCGTCGGATGCGATTTTCGACAATTCCAGACTAGAGAGCGGAGACAGAGCGATGGCGCAGAGGAGGCGTAGCACCGTTGCGCGCCGGGTAGAGGCCGCGGCTACGGCGCACAATGTGGCAGTTGTGACGGATGCGACGGACGAGATCTGCCTGACGCCGGGCGCCGATCCCGAGCGTACCGCGCAGGGCCGCGCGCTCTTGCCGGATGCGCGCTCGCAGGTCGCCCTCGCTGATACTTTCCGCGCCCTGGCCGATCCGACGCGCGTCAGCATCGCGCTCTCGCTGCTGCGCCAGGAGCTCTGCACCTGCGATCTGGCGGCGATTACCGGCGTCACCGAGTCCGCCGTCTCGCAACACCTGCGCGTCCTCCGCCGTCTGCGGCTGGTGAAGAGCCGCCGCGAGGGCCGGTTGGTCTTCTATAGCCTCGACGACCTGCATATCCGCATCCTGCTGACCGTCTGCCTGCACCACATTCACGACGATGGGCAGCAGCATGACGGGCTTGAGCGCGTCCTCGATTTCTTCCCTGGCCTGCCGCAAGCGCCTGCTACCGCGTCCGCTTCGGAGCGGGAGCCAGTGAAAGAGGTGGCGCTATGAGCGCGCGCACCGTACAACACAGTCACGGCGACAATCATGTCCATACCCACGCGAGCCCAAAGGTCGCGCTGGGGACCGCCTTCGCGCTGACCGCGCTGGTGCTGCTCGTCGAGGTGGTCGGCGGGTTTGCCTCGCACTCGCTGGCGTTGCTCTCGGATGCTGGGCACGTATTGACTGATATCGTGGCGCTGGGGCTGGCGTGGTTCGCCGCAGTGCAGGCCGAGCGCCCATCCGATGACCGCCGCACCTATGGCTACCATCGCGTCGGCATTCTGGCCGCCCTTGCCAACGCTATCACCCTGATCGCGATCGTCGTGTGGATCGCCTTCGAGGCAATCCATCGGCTGCAAGCGCCAGAGCAGGTGACGCCGTGGATCATGTTCGTCGCGGCGTCGGTTGGCGTGGCCGTCAACCTCTTCATTGGCCTGCGCCTGCGCCATCAGGGACAGCACAATGTCAACGTGCGCGCGGCGATGCTGCATGTCTTCGGCGATGTTGGCGCGTCGGCGGCGGTCATCGTCGGCGGCGTGGTCATCGCGCTGACCGGGTGGTACCTCGCCGACCCGATTATCTCGCTGGCCATCGCGCTGCTGATTGCCTGGGGCGCGTGGGGCGTGCTGCGCGAGACGGTTGGCATTCTGATGGAGTCTACGCCGCGCGATGTCGATGTGACGCGCCTGCTGCGCGACCTGGGGAAAATCCCCGGCGTGAGCGGAGTGCACGACCTGCACGTCTGGTCCATCGCTGGCGGGATGCGCGCCCTCTCGGCGCATATCCAGGTGATTGACCGCCCGCTCAGCGCCTGCGACGCCCTCCGCGTGAAGATCAGCGCGCTGCTGCGCAAGGACTACTCCATCGGCCATACGACACTCCAGTTCGAGTGCCGCGACTGCGACCGCTGCGACGGCAGCAACCTCTACTGCCAGCTCGATCCCGGCGAGTCCGCGCACGCGCACCTGCACGGCCACAGCCACTAGCGGGCACGTGGCTGGCGACTGAAGTCGCGCCTGAAGGGCCTGCGGCCACGAAGTCCGCCTCCGCGGACTGTCCAGACCCGAACGTCCAAACACTTCCCAACAGGTGGTGTGGCCTGGGACACGTCTGTGAAACCCGCGCAGGCGGGTTTTGTGGCGGAGCGCAGCGAGGCCGTTCAGGCGCGGTTTCAACCCCCAGCCCACCAGCCGTCACGAATACCCCACCGTCAGCCGGAAGCTTGCCGTGAGTGGCTGGGACGCCCCCTGTGGCACCGCCTTGACCACCAGCTCCCAGTGGCCGCCCATCGACAGGACGCCGGGGCCGCTATACACTCCCGGCTGGTCCGCGCCAACCGCCTTGAGCTGCGTGCTTTCCTGGCCCATATCCATATCGAGATCGTTGGTCGTGACGGTGACGATAGCGTCCGTTACTGGCTGGCCCGTGTTATCCTTCAGCGTCACCGTGAAGGTGTTGTCGCCGAACTTCGCCGGGACGATATTGAGCGTGATGGCGTAGCCGCCCGCCTGCTGCGTCTGCAGGAACGGGCCGCTGGGCGTGGTGGTCGTTCCGGCGGAGGTCGCGGGCGCCGCCAGCGTTGCGGCGAACGCGCCCAACAGCGCCGCGCAGAGCAGCACCGCCGCGCCCAGCATCGCCTCGCGCCGCAGCCAGTCCTCCAGCTTCACCACCAGCTCGCGTACGACCCGTTCACCGCCCTTGCCGCCATTCCCATTCCCGCTTGTCGCCGTGCGGGTATCGTACCTGGTGGCGCCATTGGCGGTTATCGTGATGGCGACAGGGCTACCGCTGCCAACCGACGCCATCGCGTCCTGCTTGGCGAGCGCCTGGGCCAGCTGCGGGCGGACGTGGAAGGCATGCCACGCGCTGATGCCCACCATCAGCAGGAAAAGCTCGATTTTGACGAAGAGCGTCCGGCCATAGGCGGTCGTCAGGAACTGGTCAATCGAGGTCAGATGGATGGTCGTGTTGAGCGTGCCGGTGGCGGCGAGCAGGAACGCGCTGAGAATGGCGACCGCGCCAAACTCCGGCAGGCCCAGCGCCAGCACGCGCGCGCGGTTGCGCAGATCCAGATGGGCGAGCGCGGGCACGAAAACGACGCTGATATAGAGCAATCCACCCACCCACGCCGCGTTGCAGACGAGGTGGAAGAGGTCCACCGTCAGCGCATAGGCCAGCTCGTTGGAGGGGACGGCGGCGGCGTGGCCCGAGAGCGCGAACGCGACGATGAGCGCGCCCGCCAGCACGAGCATCACCCCGCCGAGCAGCGTGCGCGCCCGTAGCCCGGCCACCAGCCGCCCCGGCAGCTGCGGCACCCTCCTCAGTGTCATCAGCAGCTCGTGTCCCCAGCCGCTGATGGCGTCCGCATCGTCGGCGGCATCATCTAGCCTGCCCACCGGTTGCTGGCGACCAAACGGCAGATTCCGCCGTGTCGCCAGCACGGTCAGGACGAGCGCCGCCAGCGTCACCAGCTCGCGCATCCACCAGAACGTGCCGAAGCGGCTGCCAAAGAGCACCGCGCGCAGCAATGGCGGCGAGACCGCGCCAGAGAAGTCCCCCGCCAGCTCGGCGGACTGCGCCAGAATCATGCCGATATCCGCCGCCAGCACCAGGGCCAGCGCGATGGGCGCCCACCGCCGGAAGCGCTGCTCCGCCGCCAGCGCCGCCTCTCGCAGCGCGCCATCACGTGTCAGCCCGGAGGGAAGAATCCACGTCTCCCAGATGACGCCGCCGACCCAGAAGACCATGCCCAGCAGCGCCAGCCAGGTGAAGGCCGCCTGGGCGATGCCCGGCGCGTCCAGCCCGCTCGACGACGCATCGCCGATGCCGCCACCGCCGGGAATGTTGCCGGTGGGCAATGTCGAAGGGATCGGTGGCACCTCGCCATTGGGCGCTTTAATGCGGAAGATGAACGAGCCGCTGGCGATATGGCCGTCGTCGGCGGATTGTGTGCGCCAGACGACGACGTACGTCCCCGCCTTGAGCAGCGGCAGTGTAACGACCATCTGCTTCGAGTCGTCGTCGCTGACGTGCGCGTCTTTGTTGTCCACCTCCTGATTGGCGGTATTCACCACGACGGCGCGCGAGGTCAACGGATTAACATCCTCGCTGAACCACATCACCACATGTGAGGGCGGGGCGTCGAGAATCGCGTTCGCGGCGGGATCAGAGCGCACCAGCACCGCATGCGCCGAGGCCACTGGCAGCAGACCGGCGGCCGGGCCAACGGGAGAGAACGCCAGCAGCGCCAGGATGACGCCACAGCCAGCCGCCAGAAAAACCCGTATCAGAAGGCGTCGTGCTATCAGAAAAGAATGCTGAGATTTCATTACTCGCCCCGCGCTGTCATTATCTATCACTGCATGGTCGCTTCGGAATCGTGCTATGAGGTAGTACCTGTATCAATTACACTGCATCGGTCCAGTAGGGTTTTCCGGCGGTCACACATCGCTTCAGACTGAGATGCACACGCCTCGGATAGCTTTAGCCGCGCCATTCATGCCGCGAAGCCGGATTACTCTAGCCCCGCCCCGACCTCTGGCTCCCCTCCCTTTTAGGGGAGGGGCCGGGGGAGAGGTCTGCCGCCCGCGCCTCCATCCCACATCGTAAGCCAGAGAAGCCCACGCGCGCCAGCGGGCGGGACGTGCCAGCGGGGTCTGGCGCGGGGCGACTTTCAGTGCGCCAGCAGGTACTGCACGTCATTGGTGATCTGGTGCGGGTCAATGCCTGGTCCGGCATCGAGAACCACCCGCTCGCGTCCCTGCTGGTCAATGATGTAGACATAGGTCGAGTGGTCAATCACCCCCGGAAGCTGTGGGTCTGGGACCGAGACGATATGGTAGGCCTTCCAGAGCGGCGAGAGCTGGCCCTCCGTGCCGAGCAGGTAATGCATTGGGAAAGTCACGCCGTTGTGGCTCAGGAATGTCGCGACCGACGCGGGCGTATCGGCGGCGTTGACGCTCAGCGCGACCCATGTCGCCTGGCTGGCCTGCTTCCCCAGCGCCTTGTAGGCCTGCGCCAGCCCGACCGCCGTCAACGGACACTCCTCATGCGGGCAGTGTGAGTCGAAGAACGTCAGCACCACCGGTTTGCCCTGGAGCTTCGAGAGCTGCACGATCTGGCCATTCTGGTCTTTCAGCGTCATATCCGGCGCTGGCGTCGCGCCCAGGTCAACGCCGAGCAGCCCCGACGGCCCCGACGGAGCCTGTGTCGCCCGGTTCGCCAGCCCGTTGAAGATAAAGATGCTGGCGACGACGACGACGACCAGCGCGCCCGTGATGACCCATGACATCGTCCGCCGGGAGATGGTCGGTCTGGCTTGCTGGGGAGGATCCGCATCTGGCTGCGACTCCATCACCGATGGTGGCTGCTGTGACATAATGGGCCTCCCAAAAAGACCAACCAAGACCAGCGGAGCAACGAGGCGTCTGTTTGCGGTATAGCATATCGCGCACCCAACCGCATGATGCAAATACACCACGCGCCACCGCTCGCGCGGCTCGCGATACCAGCATAGCAGACGTGTCCAAAGATGCGATAGACTGGCGGAAACGGCTTATCTGGATGCATCGGCGTGAGTCGGCGGGAAGGGAGCGTGTCATGGCCATTCATATTGAAGACATTATCGTAAGCAAACGTCCCTTGATTCTTCCATCTCCAGGCCAACAATACCTTTGGGAGCCAAGCCCCCGGCGTGTGCGCGCCATGTTTGCCGACGTCACCATCGCCGATAGCACGCGCATGATGTTGCTGCACGAGGTAGGCCGTCTGCCGGTCTATTACTTCCCCTGGGCCGATGTGCAGAGCCATCTGATCGAGCGCACCGACTACACCACCGAGTCGCCGCTCAAGGGAACTGCGAGCTACTGGACCGTGCGTGTGGGCGACCGTGTGGCCGAGAACGCTGCCTGGAGCTACGAGACGCCCGCGCCGGGTGGCCCCGACCTCACCAACTACGTCGCGTTCTACTGGAACGAGATGGACGCCTGGTACGAAGAGGACGAACGCGCCTTCGCCCACGCGCGCGACCCCTACAAGCTCATCGATGTCCGCCAGAGCACGCGGCACGTGCGCATCGAGCACGACGGCGAGACGCTAGCCGACACCAATCGTCCAAAGCTGCTCTTCGAGACAGGCCTGCCTGTCCGCTACTACATCCCGCGCGAAGACGTGCGAATGGATCTGTTGGAGGTGAGCGCAACGCACAGCCAGTGCGCCTACAAGGGCAATGCGTCCTACTACTCGGCGCGCATCGGCGGCAAGCTCTACGACGATGTCGCCTGGTACTACCCTGAGCCGCTGGCGCTCGTCGCGCCCATCGTGAATCTCATCGCCTTCTTCCAGGAACGGGTAGATGCCGTCTTCGTCGACGACGAGCAGGTCGAGCGGCCACAGACACAATGGGCGAGATAGCCCGCCATGGCTAGTCCGCGCCGCTCGCATGACTGCTTGCGTGCTCAGGCGTCTGTTTCGGCGTCTGCCAGATCAGCTCGTCCTCCGGGTGGGCCAGCGCCTCTATCTCACGCTGCGCGCGCTCCTGGCTCGCCATCCAGCGGAAGAAGAGGATCGTGATCGTCACGATCAGTGGGATATCCATGATGAGCCACATAATCAGCCCCGCAAGCTGCTGATCGCCCAGCGGCGTGAAGCCCCAGAGCGACGGCGCGCCCGCGTAGATGCTGTAGAGCGGCTGGCCCGAGAAGACGATCAGAGCGCCCAGCGCCATCATCGGCTGTGTGCTGATGAACATATAGAGCATCCCAAAGACCGGCGTGATGCGTGGCAGCTGCGGCACGGGGTTCAGAATCGGGCACCAGTAGAGGATCGCCGTGCCGATGAACATCAGGTTCATCACCGTGTGGACTGGGTTGTGCGGCTGCGATGAGACGGGCCAGTTCGCCACGCTCAGCGACCCCACGACCGTCAGCGCGATAATCCCCGCGAAGACGAGCACGCTGGCGGCCAGGCTGACCGTAGAGTTGCCCGCGCGCAGGAGCCGCGGTAACAAGAGAAATCCCGCGATGAGCAGCGCCCCCAGCAGCAGCGCGTAATCGAGCAGCTCCGTCGCCGCGATGACGCCTCCCGACGGAGTGGCATCCAGCAGGAATGGGACGTGCCAGACCCACATGTTGAGGTTATAGAGGCCGAACGCCACGACCGGATGAGTCAGGAAGCGCCCCACTCGCTGCGCGCGCACGCCACGGAAGAATGGCTCGACCATCCAGCCGGGGATGCCGAGCAGCAGCAGCGGCGGGCCGATGACCGAGAAGAAGACGTGCTGAATCATATGAGCGGTCAGCAGGAAGTGCATGCCGAGGATATCGAGCGGCGAGAAGAGCGCCAGCGCCAGCGCGGCGATGCCCGCGTAGAAGTAGCGTGGATACTTCGCCTCGACGGGCGTCTCGCGGCCATACCAGCGCAGGCCCGCCGGGCTGATGGCCCAGGCATAGGCAATAGCGGGCAGCGCCACCGCAATCAGCGGTATCGGCTCGAAATTCCACGCGAGCCAGAGTGGCAATGCGCCGAATATCATCCCTTGCCGATCCTTCCTCCATTTAAAATACCGCAACTGCCACGCCAACTTTGGAGCATATATCCAGGCCGACGCACTTCTGGCTCCCCTCTCCCCGTGGGAGAGGGGCTGGGGGTGAGGTCCGCCCCTACGCCTTCCCCTGACCCCGTCGCCCCACTAGCGCGAACGTTCCCGCGCTGCCAATGACCAGCCCGAGCACCCCCACCAGCGCGACGACCCAGCCGGGAACGCCCGATGAGGCATTCTCCGCCGCAGCCGATGCGCCAGATGTCGTCGTCGATCCGCCGCCATCGCCCGCTTTGGCCGGGCTGCCAACGTTGAAGACGAACGCGCCGACCGCGGCGTCGCCGTCATCCAGCGAGACCGTGTGCCAGACCACCAGGTAACTGTCGGAGTCGTTGCCTGTCATCGGAACGGTCATCGTCTTCGCGTCGTTGGTATCTACCGTACCCGCGCCAGTGCTAACCTTATTCCCCTTTGTATCATAGACAATGAGGCCACTGCCTGCTGGATTCACATCTTCGTCGAAATGCACCGTCACCACGGTCGGCGCCTCGGTGAGGGTCGAGTTTGACGCCGGGACCGAGCTTTCGTACTTCGCATGCGCGGCGGCGCTGGGTGTTCCCGCGACAAAAGTCAGTGCGGCGAGCGAGAGCCCCAGCGTCAGGCCCAGGGCGAGCAACGCGGGCAGCATGTGGGCGCGCGCGGTCCGGTGTATCATAATTAGTACTCTCCTCGTCACAATCGGCTCTCAGCCCACAGGATATTCCGTAGCTTATGATAACGTGCCAGCGTATATCTCTCCATCAGGTGTGCGCCTGATTCGGCTCGGTGAGAATACTTTTGGCCCATCGCCGTCGCGCCAGTGTTTTTGCGCATACAGGGCGGTGGAGGCGCGTTCTCCCCACCCGATGCGCCATTTCTTAACGTTTTCCAATGATAGCTATGATAGAATGGGCGTAATATGGCAGATATGTAGCGTTATGGGAGCGCGCATCATCTCCTTGTTGTATCCACGAAATAGCACAGGGATGTCCGGCGCTTTCGCGATACGGCATGCGGTGAGCATAGGTGAGGATAGACGAGAGCACGCTGGTGGAGGATCTGGCGCATGGCAAAGAAGCGGAATAATCGTAGTGGGGCGCATCGCCCATCTGGTAGCGCGTCTGGCGGCGCGAGAGGCGCGACAGCGACGGCGACCCGGCCCGCGGTGAAGTCTACGTCCGCGAGCACGACGACGCCGAAAACCGTCGGCTCTGGAGCGCAGTATCAGAGCGACCGTATCGCCGCGG
The DNA here is from genome assembly GCA_036557205.1 of Ktedonobacterales bacterium. GTDB lineage: Bacteria > Chloroflexota > Ktedonobacteria > Ktedonobacterales > JADMIN01 > DAHUXT01. The sequence goes on from DATBIB010000083.1 coordinate 50,063, forward strand.
CGCGCGCGCGGAATGCGGCGGCGCGCGCCGCGGCTGACCGGCGGCGTTCGTTGGAGGGTAGCTGGCTGCGGCGGCAGTGGCCGATGGTCGCGGCGGTCGTCACCGTGCTGCTGCTGATCGCCGTCTTCTTCGCCATCTCCCGCAATGCCACATCCGGCTCGGCAAGCATCGGCAGCCCCGTGCCCGCATCGGTGCTGAGCAAAGTGACCGGCGTCAGTCAGTCAACCTTCGAGAAGGTGGGCAAAGGGACAATCGCCGATCCCTTCAAGGCGACACAGGGGAATCCAGCCGTCAACAAGGACAAGAACGGCAAGCCTATCCTCCTCTTCGTCGGTGGCGACTATTGCCCCTATTGCGCGGCGGAACGCTGGTCGATGGTTGTGGCGCTCAGCCGCTTCGGAACCTTTAATGGTCTGACGCTGATGCAGTCGAGCGGCAGCGATGTCTACCCCAACACCAGCACCTTTACCTTCCATGGCGCCACCTACACCAGCGATTACCTCGACTTCCAGGGCATGGAGACGTCGGATCGCAACAATCAGCCGCTCGACAAGCTGAGTAGCGACCAGCAGGCGATCTTCGATAAGTATAACGCGCCGCCCTATATCGACTCGTCGAACGCGGGAGCCATTCCCTTCTTGAGCGTCGGCAATCAGTACGTCCAGATTGGCGCCGCCTTCATCCCCGATCAGATGCAGGGGCTGACCTGGCAGCAGATTGCCGACAATCTGAACGACCCGAACAATTCGGTGACACAGAGCATCGTCTCCAACGCCAACTATCTCACGGCGGCGATCTGCCAGATGACCGACAACAAACCCGCCAATGTCTGCACCGCCGCGCCGATTCCGTCGATCATCAGCGATATGAAGGCAGGGAAATAGCCATGGCGGAAGCGCCAGTCGAGCGATCATCCAATGAGACCGGCGCGCGTCTGCTGTTGCTGGTACAGCGCGCGCCTGGCCTGGTGGCGATGCTGTTGATGGCCCTGCTGGGCCTTGGCATCTCCATCTACCTGACCGTCATCCACTATCAGGGCGCCGGGGTAGCCTTCTGCTCTACGACAGGCGTTGTCAACTGCAATAAGGTCACCAGCAGCGGCAACTCGGTCCTGTTCGGCAGCACTATCCCAATCACGATTCCAGGGATGATCTGGTTTATTGTCAGCGGCGGCATGGCGCTGGTCGCGCTGCTGGTCATCTGGCGCAACCGCCGCGAGCCAGCCCGGCTGCGGGGGGCGCAGCTGCTCTGGGGCATCATGGGCATGGCCTTCGTGCTCTATCTGGTCTACGCCGAGATCGTCTTGCTGCATACGCTCTGCGAGTGGTGCACCGTTGTCCATCTGCTGACCTTTGCCACCTTCCTGCTGGCGCTCAATCGCTGGCAGCAGCGTGGTCTGCCCGCGCCGAACCTGAATCTGGCCACGGTCAGCCCGCGCGCCAGCAACGGCAATGACAGCACGTCTCGCCCGGCGTCGACGTCCGTCCGTCAGCCATCCGCCACCAGCAATAGCGTCCGGCGTCCCGCCGGCGGCGGCAATTCATCGCGGCAGCGCGCGCGACGCTAGCCGACGAAAGCGTGCGACAATAGGCGGAAAGTCACCTCTGGCAAGCGCTTTTCGCCAGAGGCACGGTATAGTGGGTACCGCTGCGAGTTTTCGCACAGGACTTTCCGCCTGGGCTGGAGTGAAGCTTACCATCTCACTTCGTCTTGCAAGATAGCCAGTGTTCAGGCAAAATCAGTCATATGACCTTGTGACCATCTGACATCGTGTCGCGTGCTCGTTATTTTAGTGAGGGTTGGTGCTGTGCGGAATCGGGCAGGAAGTCACCTGGCGGCGCTGGGCCGCGTGGGCGTAAAACGCTGGTTGGGTGGAGGCGCGGCGCTGGGGCTGCTGCTGTTGACACTGGCGCTGAGCGGGTGCGGACCCTTTGGCGGCGGTGATGGCGTCACGGCGAGTGGCACGAAGTCGCTGGAGGCGCTCTCCTGGTGCGACCGTCCGCTGATCACCTTCCAGGATGACAGCACCACCGCGCAGAAGCTGCTCTCGAATTGGGATGATGTCAAGGATCAGCTTGGATTCACCCCCTACCTGCCGGAAAGCATGCCCGAGGGTACCTGCCTGGCGCTGGCGGGCGGCTCGATCCACAACCCGATCTACGGCGGCCAGTTCAGCATCACATACGTCCTGCCGAAGATTGGTCCAGTCAGCTTCTCCGAGGCGCCGCTCCACCAGGGCATGAGCAACAAGACGCAGTGCATCCAGAGCGCGCAGGACAGCAAGACGATGATCTGTGTCGGCGCGATCTCCAACACCAGTATCACCATTGCCTCGCGCCAGTCCGAGGCGGATATCCAGAACATGTTCGGCACGCTCAAATCGAATGTGGCCTGGGTTCCCGGAGGTAGCTCGCCGAGCTCGACGCCGACAACCGCGCCGACAACGGCCCCCGCCACCGCGGCGCCTGCCACCGCCACCCCTACCAAGTAATCGCGTCTAGCGCGAACATCCTATATCATCCAGTGGACGGCCAGAACGATGGTCGTCCACTCGCGTTTTCCTGCCTGCATGTAGTTCTCATACCAGATTCGCCATTCGCCGGGGATGTTGTAGCAAGGCGACTTCAAGCCCACAATTGATGGGCCCTGGGCGGATGCCAGATTCCTATGGCCGAGAAGAAGTGAGTATCATGCCCGGTGGGCGATTAACAATGTCTCTGAACTCACCTATGGAGGACCAGCAGATGGCGACCAATCCATCCCAACAGCATTCCTCACAGCATGCCTCGGAGCCTCAGATCTCGGTCATACGGTGGCTACTTGATTCCGATCCGTCGATCCGTTGGCAGGCGCTGCGCGACCTGACCGATGCCTCTGCCGATGAGGTCGCCGCCGAGCGCGCCAAGGTCGCGACGGAGGGCTGGGGCTCCCGGTTGTTGAGCAGCCAGGGCGCCGATGGTTACTGGGGCGTCGGCACGTCCAACCCCGAGTGGGTAACCCTGCGGGCGCTGCTGTTGTTGCGTGACATGGGGCTGGACCCGACGAGCGCGGCGGCTCGGCGCGCGGTCGCCCGTGTCCGTGAAAACGTGACGTGGCAGGGTGTGCTGCCTCAGGACGCCGCTTGGCACGGCAAGCCCCTGTTCGCTGGCGAGGTCGAGCCGTGCGTCAATGGGCGGGTCGTGGCGATTGGCTCGTACTTCGGTGAGGACGTGCAGGGCATCGTTGATCGGCTCTTGGGCGAGCAGATGGCCGATGGCGGGTGGAACTGCGAACAGGAAAGCGGCTCGACGCGCGGATCCTTCCACACCACGATCTGCGTCCTCGAAGGGCTTTTGGAGCACGAGCGGGCCACGGGCGGCTCGCCAGCAGTGACGACGGTCCGGGAGCGGGGGCAGGAGTACCTCTTGGAGCGCCGCATGCTGCGCCGCCTCTCAAGCGGCGACGTGATCGACCCCGCCTGGAGCCGCTTCTCATTCCCCACCGGCTATCACTACGACGTGTTGCGCGGGCTCGAGTATCTGCGGAGCGCGAACGTGACGCCAGATCCGCGTATGGACGAGGCAATCGACCTCATCGCCTCCAGGCGCGACGCGGATGGCCGTTGGTCCAGGGAGAACGTACATCCCGATGAGTTGGACGCCGAGCCGGGTACGGCCGAGGGAGAGCCAAGCCGCTGGATCACGCTGCGCGCCTTGCGTGTCCTGCGCTGGGCCGGTCGGGAGCACTGATCGCCGTCCCTTTCGTGCTCGTTTCTATGCCTCATCCGCATACCTCACATGTGCGTGGTACAACATCAGCACATTGTCCCCCACCATCATGAGGTATATATCCATGTCTGACGACCCAACATCCGATTTGCTTGCCCTCGCCGCCGAACGAGGCGCCCGCTATCGCGCTGGGCTTGACACGCGGCTTGTTGCCCCGCCACCCGATGCCATAGAGCGTCTCTCCGCGCTTGGCGGCCCGCTGCCCGAAACACCCCAGCCGCCTGAGCAGGTTTTCGCCCTACTCGACGAGATTGGCTCCCCCGCGACCGTCGCCACCGCGGGCGGGCGCTACTTCGGCTTCGTCACCGGTAGCTCATTGCCCGTCACTGTCGCCGCGAGCTGGCTGGCCGCCGCCTGGGACCAGAACGCTGGCCTCTATGTCATGTCGCCGGTCGCCGCAGAGCTTGAAACAATCGCCCTTGGCTGGCTGCTGGATATTCTTGGCCTGCCCGCCGAGTCTGGCGGCGCGTTCGTCACCGGCGCGACGATGGCCAACTTCACCGCGCTGGCCGCCGCGCGTCATGCCGTCCTGCGGCGCGTCGGTTGGGATGTCGAGGCGGATGGCCTCTTTGGCGCGCCACCCATCACCGTCGTCGTCGGCGCTGAGGCGCACACCACGCTCCATAAAGCGCTCGCGCTGCTGGGGCTGGGCCGCAGCCGCGTCGTCACAGTCCCCGTCGATAGCCAGGGCCGCATGCGCGCCGACGCATTACCGGAGATCACCAGCCCGGCGATTGTCTGCGTCCAGGCGGGCAACGTCAATACCGGCGCGTTCGATCCAGCGGCCGAGATTCTGCCGTGGGCGCATCGCGCTGGCGCATGGGTGCATGTGGATGGCGCGTTTGGCCTCTGGGCCGCGGCGGCTCCGGCGCGGGCGCATCTCATGGCGGGCTTCGCGGATGCCGATTCCTGGGCCACCGACGCCCACAAGTATCTGAATACGCCGTATGACTGCGGGCTGGCGTTCGTTCGCGACGCCACCGCCCTGCGTAGCGCCATGACCGCCACCGCCGCCTACCTGCCTACCGCCGACCAGCGCGACCCGATGAGCTACACGCCCGAATCGTCGCGGCGCGCCCGTGGCGTCGAGCTATGGGCGGCGCTCCGAACGCAGGGGCGCGCGGGCGTGGCCGAGCTGGTCGAGCGCTGCTGTCGCCACGCCACCCGCTTCGCCGAGGGTCTGCGCGCGGCGGGCTACGATGTCCTCAACGAGGTCGGCTTCAATCAGGTCTTGGTGGCCTTTGGCGACGACGAAACGACCCGCCGCGTCATTGATGCCGTGCAGCGGGACGGCGCCTGCTGGTGTGGCGGTACCGTCTGGCAGGGGCGCGCCGCCATGCGCATTAGCGTCTCCTCCTACGCTACGACCGAGGCCGACGTCGAGCACAGCCTCGCCGCCATCATCCGGTGCGCGAACGAACAGCGGTAGCCCCGGCCAGACACAGATTTGGCTATAATAGGGCGAGACACGAATTGATACAGGATACCACCTCTCCGCCTCTGGCTCCCCCTCTCCTGTGGGAGAGGGGGCCGGGGGGTGAGGTCGGGGGCTGAAAGACACAAGCCAGGAGGACCATCGCATGGCCAGGACGACAGCATCAACGCTGGATCAGGCAGTCAAGCAATCACCACGCAAGTGGGTCTATCTCTTCAGCGAGGGCAACGCCACGATGCGCGCGCTGCTGGGTGGCAAAGGCGCGGGTGTCGCCGAGATGACCAACGCGGGCCTGCCGGTGCCGCCGGGCTTCACCATCACCACCGAGGCCTGTAACGAGTATTACACCAATGACAAGCAGTTCCCCGAAGGCATGTGGGAGCAGGCCCAGGCTGCGCTCCATATCGTCGAGGAACAGACTGGCAAGACCTTCGGCGACACCGCAAATCCGCTGCTCGTCTCCGTCCGTTCCGGCGCCAAGTTCTCGATGCCGGGCATGATGGACACCGTCCTCAACCTCGGCCTGAACGACGAGACGGTGAAGGGGCTGATTGCCCATAGCGGCGACGAGCGCTTCTGCTATGACGCCTATCGCCGCTTCGTCCAGATGTTCTCCAAGATCGTGCTGGACGCGAAGCCCGACGCCTTCGAGCATAAAATCACCGAGTACCGCGAGAAGACTGGCGCAGCCAACGACGCCGAGATCCCCGCCGACGCGCTCAAAGCGATGGTCGAAGACTTCAAGCAGATCGCGCGTGACGCCTCGGGCAAGCCCTTCCCCGAAGGCCCCATCGAGCAGCTCCGGCTGGCCATCGAGGCGGTCTTCGCCTCCTGGAATAACAAGCGCGCCATCGACTATCGCAACTTCAACAAGATCCCCCACGACCTGGGCACTGCCGTCAACGTCCAGACGATGGTCTTCGGCAACATGGGCGACACCAGCGCCACGGGCGTCGCCTTCACGCGCAACCCCTCCACCGGCGAAAAGCAGCTCTACGGCGACTATCTGGTCAATGCCCAGGGCGAGGATGTCGTCGCGGGCATCCGCAACACCTCGCCCATCGCCAAGCTGGCCGAGGAGATGCCCGAGGTCTTCCAGCAGTTCGAGCAGATTGCCGAGCGGCTGGAGCGCCACTATCGCGACGTGCAGGATATGGAGTTCACCATCGAGCAGGGGCGGCTCTACATGCTCCAGACGCGCGCCGCCAAGCGCACCGCCGCCGCCGCCGTCAAGACCGCCGTCGATATGGTGAGCGAGGGGCTGATTACCTCGGACGAGGCGGTGCAGCGGGTGAACCCGAATCAGGTGGACCAGTTGCTGCTGCCCCGCTTCGACCCCGATGCGCTGGCGCAGGCCGTCGCCGAGAAACGCCAGTTGGCCACGGGCGTCAACGCCTCGCCGGGCGCCGCGGTGGGCGTTGCCATCTTCGACGCCGACCGCGCCGAGGCGGCGGGCAAGGCTGGCCAGGCGATCATCCTGGTCCGCCAGGAGACCAGCCCCGACGATGTCCACGGCATGCTGGTGGCGAAGGGCATTCTGACGAGCCAGGGCGGCACCGGCAGCCATGCGTCGGTGGTGGCGCGCGGGCTGGGCCTGCCAGCGGTCGTCGGCTGCGAGGGCATCCGCGTGGACTACGCGCAGCGCCAGTTCGAGGTGAAGGCGACCGGGTTGGCGGTGCATGAGGGCGAGACAATCTCCATCGACGGTACGACCGGAACCGTCTATCAGGGCGCGATCAAGACTATCGAAGCCAACTACGACGCTGAGCACGATCTGCACACGCTGCTCGCCTGGGCAGACGAGGTGCGCAAACTGGGCGTCTGGGCCAACGCCGACTATCCGCGCGACGCCGAGCGGTCCGTCAAATTCGGCGCCGAGGGCATCGGCCTCTGCCGCACCGAGCATATGTTCATGGAGCAGGAGCGGCTACCCATCGTCCAGGCGATGATTCTGGCGAAGACGCCGGAGGAGCGCCAGGCGAAGCTCGATCAACTGTTGCCCTTCCAGCGTTCGGACTTCGAAGGCATCTTCCGCGCCATGGTGAACCCAGAGACCGGCGAGGGCTATCCCGTCGTCATCCGCCTGATCGACCCGCCGCTGCATGAGTTCCTGCCGAGCTATGAAGAGACGCTGGTCGAGGTGACGCGGCTGGAGGATAGCGGCAAAGACCCGGAGGAGCTAGCGAAGAAGCGCGAGCTGCTCAAGGCCATCGCGGGCATGCGCGAGATGAACCCGATGCTCGGCCTGCGTGGCTGCCGTCTGGGCCTGATCTTCCCCGAGATCAACGTGATGCAGACCCGCGCGATTCTGGAGGCGGCGGCCAACGTCGCGAAGGAGGGCATCAAGCTCCAGCCGAAGATCATGATCCCGCTGGTGGGTGTCGTCACCGAGCTGGCCGAGGTGCGCCGCCAGCTCGAGGCGGTGGCGAAGGAGATGAGCGAGCAGCTTGGCGGCAAGGTGAACTACAAGTTTGGCACGATGATCGAACTGCCCCGCGCCGCGCTCACCGCCGGGCAGATCGCCCAGGTCGCCGACTTCTTCAGCTTCGGCACCAACGACCTGACCCAGACGACATTCGGCATGAGCCGCGACGACGCCGAGGGCAAGTTCCTGTTGCAGTATGTCGAGGGCTTGAAGGAGCCGGGACTCGACCAACCAGTGAAGATCCTCAAGACGAACCCGTTCCAGACGCTCGACCGCGACGGCGTGGGGCGGCTGGTGCGCATCGGCTTCGAGGAAGGCCGCGCGGCCAATCCCGATCTGGAGGTCGGCATCTGTGGCGAGCACGGCGGCGACCCCGACAGCATCGCCTTCTGCAACGAGGTCGGCCTGAACTACGTCAGCTGCTCGCCCTTCCGCGTCCCCAAGGCGCGGCTGGCGGCGGCCCAGGCGGTGCTCTCCGGCGCTGAAAAAGACAAGTAATCCAAATCAGACAGGCAACGAAACGGGCGCATGCGGCACAGCGATTGTGCCACATGCGCCCTCTTTTTCATCGACGACGCGCTTCTAGCACCCCACAGGCGCCCCAGGGCATAGGACGAAAGGCCTGACCGCCAGGCCTGAGCTCGCCGACGCTGCCGAGGCCGACGTGGGATGGGTAGCCAGGGCGTACGACGACGCGCCGAGAACCGCGCATGTGAGGGCTACCGCGAGGAATAGCGATACAATGAACCTGCGCATGATACAAACCTCCCTTGGACGAAGTCGCCTTGCCAGGCCACCATTCTACAGGCGCCTCTGCGGATACGCAACGGTTTCGGGTCAGGCGCAAGGTGAGGCAGCCTACCGCCGATGGAGGAAGGAAAAGATCAGCGCATCGTCAACTGATACACCGGCTCGCCCCAGCGCTCCGTACCCGTTGGCTGGAATCCCGCGGCGGAGTAGAGTCGTTGCGCGGCGGTATTCTCCGGGTGGACCGTCAGGCGCAGCGTCTGGCATTGCGAATAATCGTGCTCAACCAGTTCGACGAGGCGTTGCAGCGCGGCTTTACCGTAGCCGCGCCCCTGGTGGCGCTGGTCGATGAAGAAATGAAAGAGCCAGTATTGGTCAGCTGTTTCCGGCTCGTGGGCCAGCGCGAAGAACCCTATCATCATGCCGCCCGTGTAGATAGCGTAGGGCGCCCAGGTCATGCCGCCGGGACGAATGTACGCTTTGGCGAGCGCGATAGCGGCGATAGGCGCGTAGTCGCTGATGAAGCGCTGCTGTTCAGGCCGTACCGTAAGCTCCAGTGTCTCACGCCAGTTCGCATCTGTCACCGCGCGGATGGATATTTCTCCATGCTGTTCCATCGGATTCCTCAATAGAGCCAGGCGACCGTGTTATGCTGATAGGCGAACATTCTATTCAGATGATAGAGACGGAGATACCGCCGATGCCAAATAGCCCTCAGGATATGATGCGCGCCGTGATTGCCAATCTGCCCGCGAAGACCGGGCGCGGCTTCGACGAATGGGTGGCGCTGACCCGCGAGCAGGCCATCGACCAGCTGGGGATGAGCAAGAACGGCGAGATCGTCAACTGGCTCAAGCGCGAGTATGGCCTGGGGCATAGCACCGCATTCATCCTGGCGGCGGAGGCGCTCAAGCCCGTCGACTACATCGCGCCGACCGACGAGCAGCTAATCGACGCGCAATACGCGGGCGCCAAGGCGGCGCTGCGCCCCATCTTCGAGCGCGTGCTGACGTACGTCCAGTCACTTGGCGACGATGTGCGCATCGAGACGCGCCAGAGCTACGTCGCCTTTGCCCGCGCCAAACAGTTCGCGCTCATCCAGCCCTCCACCAAAACGCGCGTCGACCTGGGACTGGTCCTTCCGGGCGTCGAGCCAGCGGGTCGGCTGGTCGCCGCCACCAACTTCGGCAGCGGCAGCATCGACCGCCGCGTCGCTCTCGCCACACCAGATGACGTGGACGCCGAGATCGAAAACTGGCTCCGCCAAGCCTACGACCACTGCGGGTAAAGAAGAACACCCCTCCCTTTTAGGGAGCTGACGCGCAAGCCGTCTGGCTCTGGTCCCCCTCTCCCTGTGGGGGGCGGACGCGCAGAGCGTCCGCAGGCCGAAGGCCGGGGTTAGGGGAGGGGGCCGCCATCTGTCGAGACGCTGGTCGCAGTGGATGCGCGAAGTTGTCCGGTGTACACTCCTACGAGGCAGGAATCCCCGTGTCGTCGCGGCGATGCGAGGGTGTGCTGAACCCACGGAACGGCCTGCGCCATTCTGCCTGGCCAGTGAAAGCGACCCACAACCGTTTGCGCGAAGGAGAGAACCATGAGTGACCCATTGCCTACCACTCCTTCCACGTCCACCAGTCCTATCACCTCTACCACCTCTACCACCCTGCCCACACTCTCTGACCGGAGCGGGGTCACTGATGCAGTGCGAACCCAGATTCTGGCGACCGAGCACTGGAGCCTGTTGGCCACTCGTAGCATGACCTGGAACGAGATCTTCAGCCGCGCCTCGATGTTCATCACCGTGCTTTCAGCCGCGGTCGTGGCGCTGGCCCTGGTTCCCCAGGCAACTGCCTTTGGATCGGGCTTCCGCCTTTTCGCATTACTCGTGTTGCCCGTCGTGCTGCTGGTGGGGCTGGCGACGTTCCTGCGCCTGGGCGACGCCAATACCGACGACTTCGGGTTGGTGCTTGGGATGAATCGGCTGCGCCACGCCTATCTAGAGCTTGCGCCCGAACTGGAGCCGTACTTTGTGACCGGACACCATGACGATATGGCAGGCCTAACACAGTCATATGGCCTGGGCTATCATTCTGGCCTGGGTCGAGTGGTCGCTGCCACACCCAACCTCGTCGCCATTATCGACGCCGTGGTCTTCGGCGTGTTCGCTGCCCTCATCGCCCAGATCCTGGGAGCTCCAGATGCGGCAGTCGTAGCGACTGGAGCCGTCGCCGCTCTGGCAGGTGTCATTGGTTTTGCCGTACTAAAAGCCATCTCACAAATATGACAGCGGCACTTGGTGCCAGCCCGCTCACCAAATTCCTCAGAACTGCTCCACGTGGCCAACCGCGACGCAGCACGCTGCCAGACCGGTGTCAGCCCTTATGGCGTAGATCACACACTCCACACTCATACGTTCGCTGCGCTATGAGGCTGGTATGTTGCGCGTCGTCCCACCCTGCGCCACAGCATGAAGTCAAAGGCACAGAACCACTCAACGAGCAGGTGACCTGCTTATAAGCGCTGTATTGGGGGAAACGCTACGACCTGGGCGCATGCGGTTATGATACCAATCGTCATGTTGAGAGCGTCCGCATCCCGTCAGAAGACACGACTTGTTACCCGACGCGGCCCTTGAGCAAATCAGCCCCCTTCTCGGCGATCATGATCGTCGGCGCATTGGTGTTGCCGTTGACGATGCGCGGCATGACGCTCGCGTCAATGACGCGAACGCCCTCCACCCCACGCACTTGCAACTGCTCATCCACGACGGCTAGCTCGTCACGCCCCATTTTACAGGTACCGACGGGATGCCATATCGTCTGCGCGTTGGACCGAATATAGGCGACGAGATCTGCGTCGCTCGTGGCCGCTGAACCTGGCAGCGTCTCTGCGCCGCGGTAGGCGTCGAAGCCGTGGGCCTGGCCCAGCCGGCGCGCCAGCTTGATTCCTTCCACAAGCACACGAAGATCTGCGTCGCGCTCCAGATAGTTGGCGAAGATCGCTGGACGGTGGGTTGGATCTGTTGAGCGGAGAACCAGGTAGCCTTCGCTCTGGGGACAGACCAGCGTGGGCCCGATCGTGAAAAAGTGTCCGGCGGGTGGGGTCACGCCGAGAAGTGCAGGGATGAAATGATACTGGAGGTCGGGCTCACCGGCGGTGGGTGTGGATTTCACGAATGCGCCCGTCTCGCCAAGGTTCGAGGTGAACGGCCCGCTCTGGTCGTGGATATAGGTATCCAGGTTCTCTTGCGTTTCCAACCCGGCTAAGGAGACAGGCTGAGTGCACGCATAACTCACGCGTACATAGAGATGATCCTGGAGATGTCTGCCGACTCCAGGCACATCTGCCACCACGCCAATATTCAGCCTACGTAGGTGGTCGGCCGGTCCGACGCCAGAGAGGAGCAGTACCTGTGGCGAGTTAATGGCGCCACCTGAAAGAATGACTTCTCTGTTGACGCCGACCTGTTCTTCCACGCCCCCTTTGGCATACGCGACACCGACGGCGCGCGTGCCCTCAAAAACAATTCTGGTGACGAGCGCCTGTGTCTGGACCGTCAGGTTTGGACGGCTGCGGGCGGGATGCAGATACGCCACGGCCGCACTATGGCGTCGCCCCTGCTTCTGCGTCACCTGATAGGCGCCAAACCCCTCTTGTGCGGCGCCATTGAAGTCATCGTTACGCTCAAAACCGAGCTCAACCCCAGCCTCGACGAACGCCTGGGAGAGCGGATTGGTGTAGGGGCGATCCATCACATTAAGGGGACCACCGACGCCATGAAATAACGACGCGCCTCGCTCCTGATTCTCCGCCTTCTTGAAATAGGACAGCGCCTGGTCATAGCCCCAGCCGTCATTTCCCTGGTCACGCCAGCGATCGTAGTCCGCCCGATTACCTCGAATGTAGATCATGGCGTTGAGCGAACTCGAGCCACCGAGCATCTTGCCGCGAGGCCAGTAGAGTTTACGAGCGTCGAGGTGTGGCTCGGCTTCGGTCGTGTAACCCCAATCGACGGACGTGCCGAATAACTTGGGAAAGGCGGCAGGGATGTGGATTTCTTGTCGCTCGTCCGTCTCCCCAGCCTCGAGCAGGAGCACCGTTGTCTGAGGATCCTCGCTCAGTCGGTTGGCCAGGACGCAGCCCGCCGATCCAGCTCCAACGATGACATAGTCGTACACTGCGCTCTCCTTTCGGAATCACCCCCTGGATAGGCTAGGCTATTGCCTCATGGACACGAGTCGCCGTTCGTGCAACACGGGTAAGACCCGCGGGATACAGCGCAATACAGCGCGGCGCGATTCATGTGGCGCCACTATAGCATACTTGTGCCTGCCTGTTAACTGGGTGGTTCCGCAGGACGGGAGCGTCCAAAGTATGAAACGGTGCACCACCTGCCGAACACCTCTGAGACAAACCGCCCGAAGAGGTGCGGGCCACTCGGAATAAACCATGGGTGGGACCGTTTGCTGCTGCTTGCGGTGGCGTCGAGTAGCTCGCGCGGTCGATGGAACTGCCGAGCGGATACTCGATGTCACTTTAGTGCTATTGTGAGTGCTATTGCGCCTCTGGCAGGAAAGCTGGCGGCTCGCTGCATCACAGGGGTCAAGTGGTCAGTTCTGGCTACACGTGATCACATCAACCTTGCCGAAGCAAGATGAGGATACAGCCGAGGTGGACGAAGCCGAGATAGTTGAGCGCATGGCGCTCGTAACGGACGACGAGCCGGCGGAAATTGCCCAGCCATGCGAAGAGCCGCTCAATCTTCCAGCGACGGCGATAACGCCTGAGTGGACGCCCATCCTGGGTCTTGGAGCGCACTCGCCCGCGACGATGGGGCGCGATCATCTCGATGCCCAGCTGGGCTAGTACTACGTCGAGCGCATCAGCGTCGTAGGCGCGGTCGCCAATCAACCGCTGTGGCAGCTCGAGGACGAAGCGCGAATCGAGGGTGGGCGCGATCAGCGTCACCTCGTGAGGCGTGGCCGAGGCGGCGCACATGGCGAGCGGAAGACCAGCGCGGTCGGCCACTGCCATGAGCTTCGTACCCTTGCCCCGCTTGGTTTTTCCGACGCAGCCGCCCCCTTTTTCGCCATGATGAACGTGCCATCAATGAAACACTCGGAGAGATCCAGGCCACCGCGGATCTTGAGGTCAGCGGCCAACGCCTCGAGGATGCGCTCCAGCGTGCGGTCGCGGACCCAGCGTTGGAAGCGGCGGTGGCACGTCTGGTACGAGGGATAGCGCTCCGGCAGATCCGCCCACTGCGCCCCGGTCCGTAAGATCCACAGAATGCCGTTCAATACCTCGCGGCTGCTGCGCCACGGTCGCCCGCGTCCATCCGCTCGCCTGGGCATTTCGCCAGTGAGCGGCGCCAACACTGCCCACTGCTCGTCCGTCAGCTCCATCCTCGCTGCCTCCTCCACGGAGGCAGTGTAGCACTCATTTATGAGATAGCTTGTAGTTCTCCGGGCGAGAACAAGGGTGTGGCGTGGGGTCCATCCCCGCTTCCCCCACTGACGCGCGAGCCGTCTGGCTCCGGTCCCCTTCTCCCTGCGGAAGGCGGACGCGCGAGCCATCTGCTTCTGCTTCCCCTCCCCCTGAAAGGGGGAGGGGCCAGGGGAGGGGGCCGCCCCCACAAAAACACAACTCCCCACCACCGTCACGAGAGACAGTGGTGGGGAGTGTTTCGCCGCTATGGCCTACTGCCAGAAATCGCCCCGCCTGCCCGGAGGAACGCCGGGCTGCTGGTCGCCAGCGGGCGCGCAGTACGTCGCCGTCAACGCCTCGCAGCGCTGATTCAGCCAGGTCATCAGCGGCTCCAGCGCGGCCAGCGCATTGGCCAGCGCGTGCACCTCAGGCAGCCGGAGAGCCTGCATCTGAATCGGACGCAGAATCTCCTGCGTGGCCTGCTCAGTCTCGCGGAATGCCCGCTGCAGATCGCGCGCCATCCGCTTGAATCCGCCACGGCCCAGATCACGCACGACCGGCGCGGCGAGTGGGCCGCTAGGGTTGCCATTCAGCATCAGCGGGCGCGAGGGTGACGCGGGCGCCGCCAGCGCTGATGCCCCGTTGGCCCCGTTCGCACCAGCCATCACCGCCACGGCGGGCAGTTGTGGCTGCGTCGCCTCGATCAGGTAGGCGCAGAAGGCGTGGGTCGTATCCAGCTGGTGGACGATTCCGGTCAGGCGGCCCAGCGCCATGCTCAGGTGCACCTGCGTGCGCATGCTGCGCTGGTTCAGCGCCTTCTCCTGCTCGGCGCAGGTCGCCAGAATTCCGAAGAGATCCTGGTTGAGCCGGGTCGCCAGCGCGCGCGTCCGGTTGGCAGTGTCCCGGCGCTCTTGAAGGGCGCGCACCCAGGCCGACATCGTCTGCGAGAGCTTGCCGCTATTGCCCGCCTGTGCCTGCGGCGACGTCGAGGTCGAGGCGGTTTCGCGCCCCTTGCGCCGGAACCAGCCACCGCGCTGCTTCTTCTCATCTGTCATAGTCGCGTGCCTCCCTGTTCTCTGCGGTGACGTGTCCTCATAACTATCCATCTAGCAACACCATCCGAGGTCCGCTCGCCCTCCACCTGGAGGATTGCCTGGCGCCCCAGCAGAGTCTACGCGCCCGGGTTTCGCCGCCTGCTGAAGTCCGCCCAGTGCAGCAACCAGAACGTCTCGTGTGCTGCTTGCATCCGTACTATATCTCCCAGTTGCCCCCGTCACCGTACAAAAGCGTCCGCGTACGTATCTGTACGGTAGATTCTCCCGCGGTGCTGACAAAATGGAATCCAACCGGGGGCGTTGCCCTCACTGCCAGGCTGCCTTATACTGGTGATATGAGCAAGGAGATGAACGGCGCCGCGGCGCGTAGCAGCCACCCATTGGTGGTCTTGCTGCGTGAGATTCGCGAGCGCCATCCCGAGGTGACGCTGACCGAGATCGAGGCGTGCATGGGCATTCCATTCGATACACTGCGCCATATCGAGAAGGGGCGTCGTCCGCTGCCCGGGCTGCAAGACGGCCTGGGCCGCTGGATTCTCCACCTGCTCGATTGCGTCCGCGCCACACCCGAAGAGCGTGGGATGGTCGAGACGCTGCTCTCCCGCATCATCCTGATGGAGTGGAGCGAAGAGCTAGGTGACCAGTAGCGCGACTCCTCTTCTGTCTCCCCCTCTCCTGTGGGGGGCTGGTGCGCGAGGCGATAGCCTCGGAGCGCGCGTCAAGCGCGCGCAGCGCCAGCGGCCCGGAGGGCGGGGGCCGGGGGGTGAGGTCCGGGGCGGCATATAAATAACCATACGATGTGCAGGAAGGGACGGCAGATGTGGGCAACTCGTTGAATCCCGATGGCAGGAGCGATATCGCCTGGGCATTGCGTACCTCACTGGCACAGGTCACACCGACCGAACTGGCATCACCTGCCCTGCAAGATGTCTGGCAGCGCGCCTCCGACTGGCTCTGTAGCCTGGAGAGCGCGGGTAGCGCGAAAGGCAGCGCAGCGCCCGCCGATTTGCCGCCGTTCCCGCTGACGGGCCGTGAGCTGCGTGAGTTACAGCAGGCGATAGACCGCGTCGTCGCCGCCCGGTTGAAAGCCAACGCGCCCAGACGACCCTCCCGCCTCGAACGCCTCTACGCGCGCTCCTTCCGCCATCCGCTGCTCTCCAACGCCACCCGTCTCCGGCTGACCTTCACCGCCGCGCATCGCTCCTCGCTCGTCCTTGCAGCCATCCTGGCGCTCTCCCTGCTGCTCAACATCCTCGACCTCACGCTGATCGCCGATGCGCCGAGACTGCTGCTCTTCGGCGTGAACCTCGCCGTCACCCTGGTCGCCGTCGGCGTCTGGCTGATGCTCCATGCGCGCCTCCGCCGCCACGGCTGGTCGCTGCCCCACCGCCAGGTCCACCTCCGCGGCTGAATGGGCGTATGGATGGGTTATCCCATGCTGCGGGACTTCACCATGTGGCCCGCGCGCTGTATTTGAAATCTTGCCCCCTGGCGACTAGCCGCGGCATTCACGCCGCGAACGTGACCAACCACCTATCTCGCCCTTCACGCGCTCTGGCTCCCCTCCCTTTTAGGGGAGAGTTTAGGGGAGAGGTCTGGGGCGGTAAGGGTCCGCTTGACGCCCCCCGCCCAGCGTCCGATACTGAGCGGGACAGCGCGTGAGCCGATTGTGACATGCGCCGAGCATCGCAACACGGTATCATCCCGGTATCTGGAACATCTCATATCTGGTATCATCGCCAGTAGCATCGTAACAGACTTCGCAAAAGGACGGTTGTGCGTGCGGATAACATTCATTGGTCATGCGGGACTCTTCATCGAGACACGCCACGGCAGCATACTCACCGACCCGTGGTTCAATACCGCCTACTTCGCCTCCTGGTTTCCCTTCCCCAGCAACGAAGGCATCGACCGGGCGAAGATCGCCAACCCCGACTACCTCTTCGTCTCCCATCTGCACCATGACCACTTCGACCCCGAATTCCTGCGCCAGCACGTCTCCAAAGAGACCACCGTCCTCCTGCCCGACTACCCGCTCGACCTGCTCGAACGAGGTCTGCGCGAGGTCGGCTTCACCAAGTTCCTGCGCACCAAAAATGGCGTCCCCGTCCCCGTCGATGGCCTGCGGCTGATGATCTCCGCCGCCGTCGCCCCCACCGATGGCCCGCTGGGCGACTCCGGCCTCAGCGTCGACGACGGCGAAGTGCGCATCTTCAACCAGAACGACTCGCGCCCGGTGGACCTCGATATGCTCGCCGACTTCGGCCCCTACGACGCCCATTTCCTCCAGTTCTCCGGCGCGATCTGGTACCCGATGGTCTACCTCTATCCCGAGAAGATGATGGAGGCGCTGGGACGTAAGAAACGCGAGAACCAGATGGCGCGCGCCCTGCGCTTCGTCAAAGAGATTGGCGCGACGCATATCATCCCGTCCGCCGGGCCGCCGTGCTTCCTCGACGACGACCTCTATGGCTTCAACGACTTTGACCGCGACCCGAAGAACATCTTCCCCGACCAGACGGTCTTCCTCGAATTCATGCGGTCCCAGGGCCACGATCACGGCCACCTGATGATCCCCGGCAGCGTCGGCACGCTCACCAAAGAGGGCTATACCGTCACCCATCCCATGCCCGACGAGCAGGTGCGCGCCATCTTCAGCGATAAACGCGGCTACCTAGACGCCTATCAGGCGCGCAAACGCGACGAGATAACGCAAATCAAGGCGTCGTGGCCGCGCGGCCAGGTGGATATCCTCACGGAGCTGCGCGACTGGTTCGAGCCGCTGATGGATAAGGCCGACCTCACCGCCGCGGGCATCAACAGCCTGGTCGTGCTGGACTGCGGCGAGACCAAGCTCGTCCTGGACTTCCATACGCGCAAGGTCTATCCCTGGCAGGGTGAGGAGTACGATTACTTCTTCCGCTTCGATCCCGCCCTGATCGAGTCGCTGATCGTCCGCCATGTCGAGGACTGGATCAACGAGCTATTCCTCTCGTGCCGCTTTCAGGCCGAGCGCAAGGGCGCCTATAACGAGTACGTCTACAACTTCTTCAAGTGCCTGAGCATGGAGCGGCTCCAGTACGCCGAGGGCTACTACGCGGAGAAGGCGCCCGTCCAGACGCTCTGGGAGTCCAATGGCTACCGCATCCAGCGCCGCTGCCCGCACCTGAAGGCCGACCTGACCCGCTTCGCCCATATCGAGGATGGCGTCCTCACCTGCACGCTGCACGGCTGGCAGTTCGAGCTGGAGACGGGCCGCTGCCTCACCTCCGACGACCGCCATCTCTACACGCAGAAGATCGACGCCAGCGGCGCGGTGGCCGAGGCCCGCAGCGACGGCGCGGTGACGCACGCCCCGCTGGAGCAGCCGACAACTGGCGCATCTATCCGCGACCGCTGCTACGACTGCTGGTACGACCCGAAGAAATTCCCGACATCGAAGAAGAAAAAGGCAGTGACGGAAGAGTAGGGCGATCCAGTTCGATGCAATAAGGCAACGAAGAGGGGGCCAGCAGTGGAGATGACCATTCCATTTCGCCTTCGGGAGAAGGACGGTGCGGTACACGTGGAATATGGCATTAACGAGGAGCCACGGCGCTGGGGCAACACCCTGCTGGGGCTTACGGTTCCAATAGACGGCGTGGAAAGCGATGAGGTCGGCAAGGGCTTCCCGTTCTGCCGCGCCACCGTCACCTTTGCCGGTGAGGGCTACGCCTCAGCCATGGCATGGATTCAGATTCTCCGCTTCTCCGGAGCAAGCAACGGCGTGCTCGTAGACCAACCGCCACAACTCGAAGGCACTGGCATGCCCTATGTCTATTGGGGGCCATGCCCGTCGTTCTTCGATAATCCATTCACTTCTACCCGCGGTGTGCACTGGACCGCCGACGCCTTTCTGGTCGCCACTCCAGACACCGTGATGACACGTGTCGTCCAGCCCATCTGCGGCTTTTCCTGGGGATACAGTACCGAAGAGGCGGAAACACGCGCCTTGCCGCTCGTGGGCATCGATCATGCCGCGTGGCCCGCCGCCTGCGCTATCCTGCGCCCGCGGTACCCAGACTGGCAGTTTCTCTACGAGTGGGTCACCGGCTAACCTGACACGGGAGGAGATGGCTTCCATGGATGGATTCCGCGCGCTCTGGCAGCGCACCCGCGAGCGGCTGGCGCAGGCGACCGCCTCGCCGATCTCCGCGGCGCGCAACCCCGCCGTCGCCGCCTATCTCGACGAGGTGCTGGCCACCTTCCCGTATACCGACGCCGCCAAAGCCTGGTTCCACAGCGCCATCACCTTCGAGGTGGAGAATCTCGATAGCACCAACGGCGGCGGCTTCTGGTATCCCGACCGCTACGCCGTTTTCCTCTACACCGCGCAGTACGAGGCCGCCATCCACGAGCTGGCCCACGCCTGGTGGGAAGAGCGCCGCACGCGCCTGAAAGATGCGCTGATCGAGGCAACCATCAGGCTTTCCGAGGAGAACGATCCGCGCCACCAACACATGCAGCAGCTGACCTACGGCTACATCCATGGGATCGCCGAGCAGAACTGGCCGGGCATGCTGGTGGACCGCAACGACTGGGAGATGTATGCCGGGATGGCCAGCGGCATGATGGCCGACCTGAGATTAGTACCACCCTATGTGCGCGAATTTTACGTCGAGATGTATGAGCTTTTGCCCGATGACGCCCCGTCGCCCGCCAGTGTCGCGCGCCACAACTGAGGGCATTCTTATAACTCAGTCTCCACCCTTTTCGTAGAAACCATAAAACAGGCTTGCATCTGCTGATATGCTAGGAGCAGTCACGCGGATGTATCACACTGCGAAGGGATTTTTGCTTATGGCCCAGACCGCCGCTCCGGTACCGTTGCGTTCGTCTGTCTATCATCCGCGCCGACGCGGCATTGTTGGCTTCTTCACCGATATACTACGGGGGGCGTTACTCGGCGATTTCGCGCTGGACCTCGGCATCGCGGGGGCAATCACCCAGGTTGCGCTGGCCTATACGCCGGTCGTCGGCGATATCTGCTCCATTCGCGATATGGTTGGCGACCTCTATCACCGAGACAAGCTCGGCTTCCTGTTGAGCATGCTGGCGCTGGTGCCCGTCCTCGGCGGCATCGCCAAGACGATTGACGTCATCCACAACACCCGGCGCGTCGGCCATGCGCTCGTCCGCTCCCGCCAGCGCCACGCAGAGCCTCAGCAGCGGGTCATGCACTAGCTTTCGCTATTTCCGTCTATTCCAGGTCAACCGCTGTGCCGCCCCAGTCTTCCGGGGCGACATCGGCGATGGACTGCGAGAACGTCCAGATGTGGCCGCCGGGGTCCTCGACGCTGTACTGCCGCTCACCGAAGGGAAAGCTCTCCGGTGGCTGTGTGACGTTTGCGCCATGCTGCTGTGCGCGCTCGTAGTGGCTGTCGGCGTCCGCGACGCGGATATGCACCGAGTGGCACGTGTGCGGCCCCTGGCTCGTGGGCTGCTGCGTCAGGATGACCGCGGCGCCACCCTCGCCAACATGCAGCTGGATGCGGTGGTTCTCGATGCGCAGCCGCTCCCGAAAGCCAAAGACCTCGCAGAGCCATCGGCTGGCCTCACTCACATCCTTATAGCTCAATACGGGAATAACCGTTGCCGCTGGCGCCGAACGATTCTCGATCATGTTGTCCCGTCTCCCTTCCGCCGCCATTGTAGCGAACAGGCGTTCGAGCGTCAAGCAGGGGTGGATTGCGACAGATGTTGTGAGGTGAGGCGCGCCGTGGCCTGAAGACCAGGGCTAATCTTGCTTGTTCGGTTGCCGTAAAATGGGTATGTAGCGGCCATTCTATGCCGATGAGTGGGATTTCTACTGATGATCTGAGCTGCGAAGGATGTCGTAATGAGCCGATTCACTCCTGCCGAAATCGAATATCTTCAGAGCCAGCGTCTGGGGAGACTGGCGACCGTCAACGAGCGCGGCGACCTGCACGTGGTGCCGGTGGGCTTTCGCTACAACCCCGACGAGGATACCATCGATCTCGGCGGCCACGACATTGTCCCGACCAGAAAATATCGCGAGGCGCTGCGTCACGGGCGTGTGGCCTTTGTCATCGACGATGTCGTGCCTGGCCAGGGGCCGCGTTTTGTCGAGGTGCGTGGCACGGTCCAGGCGGTCTCCGAAGGGGGTAAAGCGATCAGTCCCAATTTCGCCCCGGCTATCCTGCGCATCACGCCCACCTACATCGTCTCCCTGGGCATAAATGACGAGTTCGCCGGGCCAGCCGCCGGACCAATCCCGTATCACAGTCGCAAGGTCGAATAGCGCCACCCATGGCCTCCGCCTCCCATTTTCCCGGCGCGGTATACTACATATACAGCAAGTACCAGAATGCTATCCTCTTGGACAGCAGGAGCAAGGGAAGCGCGTCCAAGCGCACCCAAGCAACAAACATGAGGTGGAAGGGCAATGTCATGCATTTGGTAGAGCAGCATCGCATAGATCGCCACGACCCGCGCTGGCGAGCGATTGATGCCGCCGCCTTTGCCAGTAAGAACCTCTACAATGCGGCCCTCTACGTCACGCGGCAAGCCTATATCCACCAAGGTAATCAAGTTATTCGCGGCACGGAACTTGACAGGATGATGCAGGGAACCGTGGAATACCGCGCTTTGCCTGCCAAAGTGGCGCAGTGGGTGCTCAAACAAGTGTGCATCGCCTGGGATAGCTACTTCGCCGCTGTGGCTGCGTGGCAGCAGCATCCAGACACGTTTTTTGGCCATCCCAAGTTGCCCAGATATCTGAACAAGCAAGGGAGGAATCTGCTCGTCTACACTGCGCAAGCCATCAGTCATGCTCCTCAGAATGCTGGTTGGGTTGTGCCTTCAGGCTTGTTCATTCGGGTTGCGACAAAACACCAGCATGTCGATATCGGACAAATACGAATCGTGCCCAAAGCCACCCACTACGTCGTCGAAGTGGTCTACGAACGGGACCCCGAGCCACAGCCGGTTGATCCGACGCTGATCGCCAGTATCGATGTGGGCGTAAACACTTTAGCCGCGATAACCTCAAACAAGCCCGGTTTTGTGCCGCTTCTTGTTAACGGTCGCCCGCTGAAGAGTCTCAACCAGTCGTACAACAAACGCTATGCTCAGCAACAAGCGTGCTTACCCGAAGACCAGTTTACCAGTCGTGCCCTCGACCACCTGACAGATCATCGCACTCGCGCCATCACTTCCTATCTGCATACCGCCAGCCGTGCCATCATCAATCTCCTGGTTCGAGAAGGCATTGGAACACTTGTGATCGGCAAGAATGTGGGCTGGAAGCAAAGGGTGAGTATGGGGAAGAAGAACAATCAGACATTTGTGTTCCTGCCGCATGCCCGTTTCATCCAGATGCTCACATATAAAGCGGAACTGGTGGGTATTCAGGTCATGCTGACCGAGGAGAGCTACACCAGTAAGGCCAGTTTCCTAGATGGTGACGTGCTGCCAGTCTACGGGGCAGCAGACCATGCAGGCCATGAGGCAGACAGCGCAGTGAATGGCCCCTCCATGCCAACTAAGACAACCCGGCTATTCAGCGGGAAGCGAGTCAAGCGTGGCCTGTATCGTGCGGCGAATGGGCGCGCGATCAACGCGGACGTCAATGGCTCCTACAACATTCTGCGGAAGGCATTCCCGAACGCGTTTGTCCAGAACATCCAGGGCATGAGCCAACTGAAGATTCATCCTGTCCAACTTTTATTGCCTGATCGACGGCAAGATCGGCGCAAGCAGTCCCGAATGCTGCATCTACAAGCAACGGGATAGTGGCTGTTGTGGTCAGCCCGCTGAAAAAGCGAAGCTGCGGAATAGGTATCTATTCTGGAGTGTACTACAAAGGAGTACGAGGCGATGCCTGGTAAGCAGAAATCCCAGCCGATGACGCTGACCCAGAAGATTCTCGCGCACCACGCCGTCACCCTGCCGCGACCGTGGGCGCAGACCGGCGATATGCTGCGCATCCGTGTGGACTGGACCATCGCCAGTGAGCTGGCCTGGAACGGCATGGACCGGACCTATACACTGCTGGGGCGGCCCAAGATCGCCAACCCCGACCGCTTCTATCTGGCGCTCGATCACACGGTTGACCCGGTGACATTGGCCAACGACGCGCGCACGCTCAAGCTGGCCAACCTCTCGCGCGACTTCGCCAAAGAAAGCGGCATCACCCACTTCTATGACGCCAACGTCACCATCATGCACACCCGCTTCTACCGCAACCTGCTCCAGCCGGGCGAGGTCATCATCGGCGCGGACTCGCATACCAGCTCGCATGGCGGTCTGGGCGCATTCGCGATTGGTCTGGGCGGCGCGGATGTGACGGCGGCGATGGTGCTGGGCGAGACGTGGATCGAGGTGCCCGAGGCGATTGCGGTCGAGTATGAGGGCACGCCCGACTTTGGCATCGGCGGCAAAGACATCATCCTGCGCACGCTCGGCGAGTTGGGCCGCAACACCGTCGCCCTCGAACGCAGCGTCGAGTTCCGCGGCTCGGCGGCCCATCACTTCACCACCGACATGCGCTTCACCATCTGCAACATGACGGCGGAGTTCGGCGGGCTGAACGGCATCTTCGAGGCCGACGAGATCGTCGCCGACTGGCTGGCGCACCGGCGGCGTGGCTACAACGACAGCGCGCTTTACTTCCGCGCCGACGACGACGCGCCCTATATCGCGCGTTACCCCATCGCGCTGGACCGCCTCGCCCCGCAGATTGCCAAGCCGTTCTCTCCCGATAACGTCTTCGATGTCGGCGATCTAGTCGGCCAGAAGCTGGATGGCGCGTTCATTGGCGCCTGCACTACCACCGAGGAGGAACTGGCGCTGGCCGGGCTGGTGCTGGAGGCGGCGCTGGCCGACGGGCAGACCCCACAGGAGACGGACCCCGACCGCCGCATCGCCGTGCCGGGCGATCTGCTGATTCAGAAGAATCTGGAGAAGGCGGGCATCTGGGACATCTACCACCGCGCCGGATTCATCGTGGACCCGCCCAACTGCTCGATGTGCCTGGGCGTCGCCAGCCGCAAGGCGGGCAAGGGCGAGGTCTGGCTCAGCTCGCAGAACCGCAACTTCGAGAACCGCATGGGTGAAGGCTCGCTGGCGTGGCTGGCCAGCGCCGCCACGGTGGCCGCCAGCGCGCTTGGGATGGAGGTCGCCGACCCACGGCCATTGCTGGCGCGGGTAGACCGCGACCGGCTGGCGAAGATCCTTGGACGCAAAGAGAATCGCCCGTTGCCAGAGATTACGACCACCGAGCCGACGATGCGCGTCGAGCCGCATGTGGCGGGCGCGAAAGAGACGCAGGCCAGCAGCCAGGTGGCGCGCGGGCGGGTGCAGCGCTTCGGCGACTCGGTCGATACCGACGCGATCATCCCCGGCGAGTTCTGCCACCTGACGAAGCTGGAGGAACTGGGCGACAAGGCGTTCTACTACGTCCGGCCAGAGTTCCGCGAGCGGGCGCGTGAGGGCGCGAACATCATCGTCGCGGGCGAGGGCTGGGGCAGCGGCTCCTCACGCGAGATGGCCGTCTGGGCG
>DATBIB010000084.1:0-16802 GCA_036557205.1 Ktedonobacterales bacterium
GCGTCATCGTACCAAGGGTGAAGTCCATCCTCGCCCGGTCGGGATACATCTGCCCACCAGTCACCTGCGCTACGTAGTCGCGAAATATCAGGCCGCAGAGCAGGTGCAGCGCGGTATGCGTGCGCATCATGTTGTAGCGGAAAGGCCAGTCAATCTCACCCGCGACTACCGCGCCAACCGGCGGCGGATCGCCCGCGCCCTCGGCAAGCTCGTGCCAGACAACGCCGTCGCGCTTGCTCATCCCGCTGACTGGCAGACGCCGCCCCTCGAAAAGAAGCTCGCCACGGTCGGCCATCTGGCCGCCACCACCTGGATAGAATGCGGTCTGGTCCAGCGCCACCGCGCGGCCATCCGTCGCCACCACGCGCGCCTCGAAGGCGCGTAGGTAGCTATCGGTCGCGTAGAGCAATGTTGTTGGAGATTGCATGTCCATCGCTAATTCCCCGCCTTCCTGGTCTCGGCCAGCCTCTTCATCGTCGCGATGACTGGAACGCTCACTCGCGCGCGCAATAAAAAAAGGCCCTCACCCCAACGGGGCGAGAGCATCTCTCGCGGTACCACCCGAAATGACTGCTGTGGCCGCTCGTTCGTTAACATAGATGAGCGCGCAGCAATCCACTCGATTGGGACACGTGTGCATGTCCCCCCGTATGATAACGGACGGGATTCCGGCCACGCCTGCCCTCGCAGCGAGCGGAGAGTCGGGTGGCGGCTCAGGACTGATTTTCGGTGCGCCAGCGCTGTCCGGTCTCACCAGCCCCGGACTCTCTGAGAATACGCTCGGTGCGCCTACTCGTTCCGTCAGCGCCGTAACAAGCACGTCTATTGGTGTTATAATGCCTGGTACGTATGCGGGTTGGCAACGCGATGACCATCGCCGAATGAAGCCAACACGGCATACTGCCGAATATCACTATGACATAGCCAGAAATCGCTGTCAAGGTGTGACGGCGCTCGGAGCGCCAGACGGTGCTGGCACAGTTCTCGCGGCAGGTGGGGTGGATGTGGTTCTACATGCGGGATGCGGAGCGTTCCAGCTCGGCGCATCCGTAACTTGCGGGGACAGGCGGGAGCAGGATGAGCAGGCAGCGACACGACGGCAAGCCGAGTGAGCGCCGTTCGACGACCCCACGGAAGGGGCAAAAACCTTCCGCGGGCGGCGCGGGCAACACAGCAGCTACTCCATCGAACGCGCGCAAGCGGCGCGGAGCATCCCGCTCGCCCCAGCTCATCGCTCCACCTGCTAAGCCGGTGACCACAGCCACCTCCACGACATCAGCGCCGAGGTCGTCTGCGCCGAGGTCGTCTGCGCCGAGGTCGTCTGCGCACAAAGCCGCCACTCCTCCCGCCCAGGCAACACCGAAGGCCGCGCGAAAGGCGGCACCCAGAGCGCGCGCCGCAACGCCAACGGCAGAGCCGACCCTGGCGAACGCATCGGCCAATGGGGCAGTGAGCCTCGAAGCGCCCGCGATTGCCCAGATGCCGGACACGCCGCAGATGATCGAGCCGGAGATCCCGGAAATCCCTGAGACACCCGAGGCGCCTGAAGTTCCAGAGATTCCTGAAATCCCGGAAATCCCAGAAGAGCCAGAGATTCCCGAGGAACCCGAGGTTCCGCAAGAGCCGGAGGTCCCGGAGGAGCCGGAAACACCTGAGGTTCCAGAGGAGCCAGCCGAGCCATCTGAACCCGACAATCCTGCGGTGCAGGCAGCAGAAGACCTGAAGCCGGAGGCGGAAGCTGAAACACAATCCAGCAAGGAGCACGCGGCGGCAGACGCTCCCGCAGCCTCTGCGTTGGGGCGGCGCATGCCCACGCTCGCGGTGATGACGCAGCGGCGGCGCGATGACAACGCCCCGTCGGATCAGCTGCCAGCCTCGGATACCGCGCCAGACAGCCCTGACCCCGCGGCGAGTTCAGCGCAAGAACAGGATATAGAGGCGCCCCGCGTCGCAAAGGGTGCATCGCGGGCAGACATCCCAACGACCACCGGCCATCACCGGCAGCGGCGTGGCCGACCTGCCACGTCAGCAGCGCACGCAGAACAATCAGAACAATCAGAACAAGTAGCCGCTCAGGCGGCGCGGGACAATCAGCATCACGAGCGCCAGGAACATACGGCGGACGCCAGCAAGGCCCAGCAACAGACGAGCATCATTACCCGCCCGGTTTCCGCCCGGCATAGCAACCGGCGGCGCAAACCGCCACTCGCGCCCGATCTCGTCTGGGAAAACGATCCCCGCCTGCCCTACCTTCCCTGGCCGGTGCGCAGCAAGAGCAGAAATCGCCCGCAGCCGTTGCCGCCAGCGGACCTGCTTATGCCAGTTGTTGTCTGCCATATCTGCGTCGCGGCGCTGCTCGGGCTACTCGCGGCGTTGTATGGCCTGGAGGGCGAGCCAAGCGCCCCTGGAACATGGGCGCTGCTCGGTGTGCTGATTGCGGTTCTCGGCGGTGTTGCCGCCTATCTGATGAGCGAGTCCGCAACGCTGAAGCGCTTCGCGCCCCATGCGCTACTGGTCTCCCAGCTTGGGCTACTGGCGTGGGCCATGCTGGTGCTTGGGCCGCGACCATCGCTGCTCGCCCTCGCCCCGCCGCTCATCGCGATCATGCTGCTGCTGGGGGGCGCCGCGCTTGCCAGCGCGCTTGCCATCGGAGCGCTGACCATCTATGCCATCTTCGCGGGGCTGTATGTCAGCATCGGCATCGCCCCCGTCGTCACACTCGACCCAACCACATCCGTCGTGCTGGACGTCGTCTGCATCGTCGTGGGACTGCTGGCAGCGTTATGGCTTCTGCTGGCAATCCAGGCTGGCCGCGAGCGCGCCCTGGCCATCGCACGGGCACGACGTCACGAGGCCGATGTGCTGCGCAATCTGGTGACGCGATTCCGCCAGGAGGCGCAGGACGATATCGGCAAGCTCGAATCGGCGCTGCTCCAGGCGCTCAAAGGGCATGGTATCGACGCCATTCCCACCGAGGGCATGTATCGTCTGCTGGCGGAAACCATCATGGATACCGCCTCACGGCTGGAGGTGCTCCAGCGCGACCGCGAAGAGCGCCTGCGTCTGGAGGGCGCGCTACGTGTCGTCACCCGCGCCGTGGAGCGCCAGTGGCTTGGCATCGAGCCAGAATGGCCTGGTAACACCGGCACTGCGCTTGACGACCTCGTCGCGCTGCTGCGCGCGCCACGGCTTGATCTGATGTATCAGGATGAGAGCCAATCGCCGTCAATCACTCCACGGCTTATCCCGATTCCCACGCTGCTGGTTGAGCGCGACACGCCGCCACCAACACCGATCTCGCGCCCGCTCAGCAACGCGCCATGGCTGGCTCCGCGCCGCCGGATGCGCCGTCTCGACCTCTATCCCGTCCCATCGGCGGAGGACCACCTGCCGAACCCTGATGATCTTGATGAGGACGACGATCACGATCACAGGGACAGTGGCTCGTTCTGGAGCATGCGCGACTACCAGCCTACCCCAGACGAGCCCTGATACGAGGAAACCGGGCAGGCAGACAGGGTATTGGCGAACCCTTATGCGAGATGCGTCGTGGCGTTTCGGGCCGCGAAGCCCTGCGTGAGGGCGCGGATAGCCACGATGGTCGCCACCACCATCACCACCACCTGCACAATCATTCCGACCAGTGTGCTCGTGGCAAGAAGGCCGTCATCACCCCAGAAGATATCGGGGGCGTTCTGCCAGAGGGCAAAGCTCCAGAGGAGATGCGCCAGAACCATCACCGCCATCGCGATGGTCGCCACCACACCAGGGAGCAGCGCGAACCGGAGCAGACCCTCAGGGATCTCCGCGCGGGCGATGGCATCGAGCACGGCATAGGTGCTGGCTACCGCGGCAAGAATGAACAGCGCGGCAAGACCACCAATGGCCGCGAAGCGCGCGGGCGTATGAATCGTCGCGGCGGTATTGCCGCCGATGTTGTAGCTGACCACGATGAACAGACCGGCGAAAATAACGAGCAGCGCGACAATCGGTACGGCGAAGCGCGCCAGAATGTCGCCGCGCCGGTGCGCAACCGCATAGCGCAGTGCGGCAAAGGCGATGGGGACGCCGCCAACTAGGACGGCCAAGAGCGCAACCACCGCACCCACCATCATCGCGTTGTACGAGATGGCGAGCAGCGGATAGGCGTTTGGCAGCGAGGTCTGCATGACATATTCGCCTGACTTCTGGAAGCCGATGCCCGCGATGACAAAGGCAATGAAGGCTGCGAATATGATGCTGGCGGAGCGGCGATACTGCACCATGAGGGGCGATCCTTTCAAGGTTCCCAAAATCAACAAACTATACTCAGCCAGCGCGCCAAGGAGCACATCGCCACAGGCTGGCATCCAGAGACGGATGACTCCCGGCGCGCCAGTGGTGCGGTAGGCATCGAGGCAGGTCTGGCGGAACACCTGCGTGATGGACACGCCATAGTCGCGGCGAAAGGCCGGAGGGTGGAGCAGGAGCAGCTTGCGGTGCGCCCACAACGTCACTGCCAGCAGGAGCGGCATCGTGCCGCCAGGCATCGCGGGTTGGCGGCTCATTGGGCTCCTCCCAACGCGAGGCCGGGGACATCGCCAGCGGAGATGACCCCTTTTTGCCGGGCCAGCGCCACCAGCGCCGCCAGGCGACTGGCCTCCGCCTGAAGCACCCGCCGCCCGAACGGCGTGATGCGATAGTAGCGGCGGCGCTCGTCGTCAAGCTCCGGGTCGGGCCGCTCATCCATTTCTTCGATGAGGCGCGCCGCCAGCATCTGCTTGATGGAGCGATAGAGCGTGGTCGCGCCAAGGCGGAGCTTGCCGCGCGTGTACGCTTCGACCTCACGCATAATGCTGTAGCCGTGGCGCTCCTGCCCCACCAGCGCCAGCAAGATATGGAACGTCGCGGGCGTCAGCGGCAGCAGATCCTCAGGCGCGGGCGGCGCGGCGGAAAAGTTGGTCATGCACTCCCTCGACCTCTGGTACTACCTTTTCGACTATAACCACTGTGGTTATAGTAATCCGATTTGTACCTGCCTGTCAAGTGGTGACAAGATTCGCGTCATGACCTGACGAGCTTTCCAACGTTGCCCGGATCTGCTGGGTGATGGTGGAGGCTGAGCCACACGGCCCTGATGTGCTATACTGCGGCAAACGGATTCCTGCCGTTTTTGCCCCGATGTTGTGGCGGATTTGGCGCGATGGTTGCGCTATTCATCCCTGGACATCTCTGGACATTATCGACTGGGTCATCCAGGACGCCACACAACGGAGGGAGAGAGGCATGCCAACACGCATCATTCTCGCGGAAGATGACGCCGTCATCCGCATGGACCTTAAAGAAGAGCTCGAGAAGCAGGGCTATCTCGTCGTCGGCCAGGTGGGCGACGGCCAGAGCGCCGTCAATCTGGCGCGCGAGCTACGCCCCGATCTCGTCGTCATGGATATCCGCATGCCCGAACTGGATGGCATCGCTGCTGCCGAGATTCTCACCCGCGAGAAGCTGGCGCCGACAATTCTGCTCACGGCGTACAGTGAGGACGAGTTGATTGACCGCGCGCGCGCCGCGGGCGTCGTGCACTACGTCACCAAACCGTGGCGCCAGAGTGACCTCAAGGCAGCCATCAATATTGCTCTTGCCCGCTTCCAGGAGTTCCGCACCATCGAGGAGAAGGTGAAGGATCTCGAAGAGGCGCTCGCCACCCGCAAAGTGGTCGAACGCGCCAAGGGCGTGCTGATGGAGAAACACCACTTAAGCGAACAGGAAGCCTTCCGGCGCATTCAGAAGCTGAGCATGAATAACCGCAAGCCGATGAAGGATGTCGCGGAGGCGATCCTGCTCACCGAGGAATTAAACGCGTAACGCCTATGTCTCAGACAACTGACGCGCCAGAGCCGACTCATCGGGTGGTCGGCGTGCGTTTCCGCCCCGCCGGGCGGATCTATTACTACGACCCGGCGGGCTATCAATTGAAGATCGGCCAGTGGGTCATCGTCGAAAGCGCGAAGGGGCTGGAATGCGGTCGCGTAGTCATTCTGCCACGGCAGGTGGAGATTGCCGAGCTTGGCGGCGCCGAGCTGAAGCCGATTATCCGCCTCGCCGAGGAGGATGACTTACGACGGATGCTGAGCTTCAAGGGGCGCGAGAAAGAGGCGCTGCGTCGCTGCGCCCAGCGTGTCGCCCAGCACGGCCTGCCGATGAAGCTGGCCGAGGCCGAATATACCTTCGACGGCAGCCGCCTGACCTTCTACTTCACGGCGGAAGAACGGGTGGACTTCCGGGCGCTGGTGCGCGACCTGGCGGCGACCTTCCACACGCGCATCGAGCTGCGGCAGATTGGCGCGCGTGACCATGCCAAGCTGCTCGGCGGTGTGGGCATGTGCGGCAAGACGCTCTGCTGTAGCTCCTGGCTGACAGAGTTCAACGTCGTCTCGATTCGCATGGCCAAAGAGCAGGGGCTGCCACTCAACACCAGCAAGATATCCGGCGTCTGCGGCCGGCTGCTCTGCTGCCTCTCATACGAGAACGACAACTACATCGAGGCCAAGTCGCGCATGCCCGCCTACAACGAGACCGTGGTGACGGCCAGCGGGCAGGGGCGGATCGTCGGCATCAATGTGCCACGTGAATCGGTCGAGGTGATGCTGGAAAGTGGCGCGACGGTGACCGTGCCTGTGCGCGAGCTGGACGGCTATCAGCCACGCACCCCACCAGTTGGCCTCGCGGATGGACATGCTGGCGGCTGCGGCACCTGCGCCCACAACACCGCCAACATCGCCGCGCGCGAGGCGGATGGCGTCGCCAGGTGATAGTGGCTGGCGGTTGAAACCGCGACTGAACGGCCTCGCCTGCTGGGTTCCGCACGCTCCGCCACCAAACCCGTCTGCGCGGGTTGGCAGACACCTGGGTGTGCGGTGGAGACGAGCGGCGAGGTAGGTGGTGGGGCCTGTTCGCGGCATTCACGCCGCGGCTAATCATGCTCACCTCGTTAGCGCAAGCATCATCGCTTACTCGCCATCGTCGATGAATTCGTCATCGTCGTCGGCATCGGGCTGTGAGCCGCGTGTTTCTTCCCAGAGCGCGCGCACGGTCTCGCGGGCGATGCCATAGCTGAAGCCGCGCCGCTGCAAGAACGCCGTCAGTTTTGTCCGAAATGTCTCGTAGTCGGCGCTTCCTAACGCGCGGAGCCGCTGGCGAGCGGCATCCAGCGCCCGCTGGCCGTCGCGGTCGGCGTCCACAACATCGTCGGCGGTAGAACGGTCCACGCCGCGCTGGCGCAGTTCCTGAGCAAGCGCATAGCTGGAACGCGGGCTGAAGCGCTCGCGCTGCTCTACCCAGTAGTCGGCGAACTCGCGGTCGTTCAGCAGGTGTTTCTCGGCCAGGCGGTCGAGCACGCGATCAACGGCCTCCGCGGGTGGCGCGGGGCGATTGCGACGCGGCTGGAGCAACCGGCGGCGCACCTCGGCGCGACTACGCGGGCGCACCGTGAGGAAGCTGAGAGCCGCGTCCATCAAGCGGCTTTCCTCCGCCAGCACGCGCAAGCGCGCCACATCCGCATCGGTCAGCGCAAGCCCCAGCACGAGCGACTCCGCGATGACGGTTGCGCCGTCAAGCGAGAACGCGTAGGCGCCGTCGATGCTGATGTGCCACCAGTCCGGGCGGCGCGGCGATGGATCGAGCGCAGTGATTGTCTTCATACCATGTCATTCTGCCGCACTGTGCGCGAGCTGGCAACCTCGCGCCGCACCTCGGTGAGTAGTCGCTCCAACCGATGCGCCAGCGGCCCAAGAATGGGGAAGACGGTCGCCTGCCCGGCCCAGCTGTCCGCCAGCATCCGCAGCCAGAGAAACAACGCGCCGACACCCACCGCCACGAACGCGCCGATAAAGAGCAGGCCGAGCACGAACGCCAGCGCGCCAATGCCCACCAAATTGCCGACGATGACCAGCGCAACGAACAGCACCAGCTGTATCAGCGGAATCGTCACGAAGAAAATGAGCGCCTGCGCCGCATGGAAGCGCACGAAGCGATTGCGGCGCTCGCGCAGAAGCACCCATCCCGCGACGACATACGGAACGGCATAGCACAGTGCGGCGGTTATGCGCGGGTTGTGGCGTCCGCGCCGTCCGCGCTGAGCGCTCGCCGTGGGCGTGATATCCCGTGCGGATACGCCTGCGTCGGACTCGGCGGGCGGCAGCTCAGGGCCGGAGCTGGATGGGTGGGGCGGCGAATCGCTCGGCATATTCACCTATGATCGGCAATTGCAGATAGGCACCGGTAAAGGCGGCGATCATCGCGCCCAGCCAGGGGAGCAACACGATGAGCAGCGACAACGCAGTCGTGCCGACGCAGAGCGTCTGCCAGATATGCTGCTGGCTGCTCTGAAAGAGGTCATTGAAGATTGCCGCGATGGTAAAGGCGATGACGCTAAAGACGCTGAGCGCGCCGGTTAGCAGGATGGACTGCACCGCATGGAAGCGCACATAGCGATTCTCGCGCTCGTTGAAGTAGACCAGCAGCCCGGAGACCCACCAGAAGAGGTAGCTGAACCCGGCGGCGGTCTCGGCGGTAATGACGAACGTGGTTGGCCCCCAGGACGACGAGGTGTGCCACGGCGCGTGCGAGGGCTGCATGGGTCCGCCGGGTCGCGGACCAGCCACCACCGGCACGACATGCGGTATCGCCCCCTGCTGCCATCCCTGCTGTCCTTGCTGTCCCTGCTGTGGCCCAGGGTTGGGCGGCGGAGGCGGCGCGGAGGCCGCGGGCGCGCCCGCTGATGGCGGCGGGCCACTCGGTTTTCGCGGCGTGGCGGGCGGAGGTGTGAGCGACGCCTGAGGAACAATCTGCGTCGCCACATCTTCGACCGCGGTCTCATCGGCGATGACCGGCGCAGGGGTTGCGTCTTGCTCTATCATTGGCTGATCCTGTCCCTCGGAAGCAGCAGGCGGCTGAGGTTGCTGTGCGGAAACGTCGCCTGTTTGCCCCATCGGGACACCCCCTCCCCACAAACATCCCGGAGCCAGGCAGCGTTAGCCGCCTACGTAGCGAAGATATTCGTCGGCGAGTCCGCTAAACTGGCGATGTGGCGCATTGCCGCCAAATTTCTCGCGCAGTGAGCTGACGTTCCCTTCGACATCCGCCGCTTCCGCCACCCCAACATCCTCGGCAATAATCGTGTTAAATATCGGAGGATGGATGCCTGGAATCGCATCGCGCCGCATGCTCAGCACCGTCTGTTTGTGCAGGCGACTGGATGAGCGATAGCGCGAGACGACGATGCCAAGCCCAAAGATCTCGTGCTGGGCGCGCAAGGCAAAATCGGCCATACGATCCAGCACCAGCGGGACACCCAGTGTCGAGAGAATGTCCGGTACGACCGGGATGAGAAAATACCGGCTGATGGCGATGCCATTCAGGGTAATGACACCCAGATTGGGCGGGCAGTCGATCAGCACATGGTCATAGTGCGGCAGCACATCGCGCAACGACTCGCGCAGCGCATAGACCGGGCCATTGCGAAAACTATCGAGATCGGTAATTTTGGTGATGCGGTCCTGAATTCGGTGCAGACGGATGCTGGCTGGAAGCAAATCCAGGCCGGGCACGCCGCCGCCCACATTCGAGACGCGCGTCAGAATGGCCTCTGGCGCCGAGAAAAGCCGGGTACCATCGAGCTGGTCTTTGAACAGTTGAAAGAGCGTCTGGCCGGTCTGGTCCCGCTCGCGCCAGCGACGCTCGGTGACAAGGGCGATGGTCGCGTTGGTCTGCGGGTCGAGATCAATCACCAAAACACGCTTGGCATGTTCGGCAGCCAGATAGTGAGCCAGAGCCAGCGTCAGAGTTGTTTTACCGACGCCGCCCTTCAGGTTGATAATGCTGGTGACAACAGCCATCCTCGGAAGTCCTCCCCCGCACCGCCGCGTATTACCGGTGAGCCAAGATGATTAAGGGTACATTGCACGGAAAATTGTTCCCCATCATCCTATCCGACAACGAAGGCGGCTGTCTACACCAGCACCCCAATTGACGTATTATCCCTTCCTCGGCATCGCTCCCACCGCGATTTTCGCGGAGGGTAGCGCCTGCGTGCGGAGACTGCGGGGTGTTTCGTCAATGGCTTCGAGCGCGTGACCGAGCGCGAGAAGACTATCCAGATTGTTCGCCGGAAGAAAGGCGTCAATATACGGTAACGCGGCACGCATGCCTGCGGTCACAGGTTGGTAATCTTTATGCCCGAGCAGCGGGTTCAGCCAGATTAATCTATGCGAGTTGCGATGCAGCCGCGCCATCTCCTCGGCCAGCACTTTGACATCGCCGCGATCCCAGCCATCGCTGATAATCAGCACCACCGCGCCGCGCCCCAGCACGCGCCGCGACCACTGACGGTTGAAGGTGCGCAGGGAATCGCCGATGCGCGTGCCACCCGACCAGTCCTGCACGCTGCGCGTCACATGGGCAATGGCGTCGTCCACGTCGCGACGGGCCAGATGGCGCGTGATGCGCGTCAGGCGCGTGCCAAAGAGGAAAGTTTCGACATTCTGAAGGCCATTCGAGACAGTATGCACGAAATGCAGCAGCAGCCGGGAATAGAGGCTCATCGAGCCGCTGATATCGCAGAGGATGACCAGCGGGCGCGGCTTGAGACGTGGCCGCCGTCGCGCCAGCACAATAGGCTCACCATCGGTGCGCAACGAGCGGCGCAGGGTCTGGCGCAGATCGAGCTGGCGTCCGTGGCGTGAGGGGCGCAAGCGACGGGTGCGACGCTCGCCCAGTCGCCAGCGCATCTTCGCGATCATCTCGCGGGCTTCCTGCAATTCCTCATAGCTGAACTGCTCGAAGTCCTTATGACGCAGCACCTCGTCGGCGCTCCAGGTCTCACTGCGCTCGATATCCTCATCCTCTTCCCTGCGGCGCGGATTGCGGGCATCGTTCAGGCGCGAATAGGGGTGGCGCTGCGCCATATCAGGCTCCAGCGAGGAGCGGTAGACGCGCTGATCGCTCTCCTGGCGTCGGTGCTCGGGCACGGCGAGACTGCGCCGCTGCGCCGCCGCCTCGAGCTGCGCCTCCAGGTGGGGTGTCGAATTCGCGTTGGGGCTGCGCCAGAAGTAGGCGAACGCCAGATCGAAGAGAATCGCCTGATCGTGTTTCGAGACGAGGCTGACCTTGAGCAGCATATAAAACTCGTCCTGGCTGGCGATGTTGATCAGCGCGAGGCTCTCGGCCAGTTCGACGACGCGCCCCGGCCCGATGTCGAAACCCAGCTCCCAGAGCAGCCGCGTAAAGTCGACGAGGCGCGCCAGAATCAGGTCGCCACGCATCATCTCTTCATCAGTCAATGGCGCTCGTGCGGGAACATTCATGGACCTCACCCCCAACCCCTCTCCCGTGGGAGAGGGGAGTCGGAATCTCGCTCGCAATCGAATGTGAGGGATAGATTCTGCTAGCCCGCGCAGGCGGGCTTTGCGGTTGCGCAAGCGCAACCCCTAGGCGCGGCTTCAGCCGCCAGCCGTCGCCGCGAGGCTGGCGCAAACACTCCACTCACCCAATTGGCGTCGCGTCGGCCTTCTCGACGAGCCGGTCGATCAGGTCGCCGTTCGTCACCTTATGGATATCATCCTGGTATTTGAGCAGCGCCCCCAGCGCGTCACGCGCTGCCGTGCCCGTCAGCTCGGTCTGGCCCAGCGAGAGCAGCGCCGAAAGCCAGTCGAGCGTCTCGGCGATGCCCGGCGCCTTGAAGAGATCCTCGCCACGCAGCGCCTGCACGAATCCCACGACCTGTCGCGCCAGCCGCTCTGGCGCCTCCGGCACGCGGGCGCGCACAATCGCGTACTCTTTCTCCAGCGTCGGATATTCAATCCAGTAGTAGAGGCAGCGGCGACGGAGCGCGTCGTGAATATCGCGCGTGCGGTTGGAGGTAAGCACGACGATGGGCGGCTGCGAGGCGATGACGGTGCCAATCTCGGGGATCGTGATCTGATAATCCGCCAGCAGCTCCAGCAGGAAGGCCTCGAACTCGGCGTCCGACCGGTCCAGCTCGTCGATCAACAGCACCGGCGGCGTCTCGCCCGGCGCGCTGCTGATCGCTTGTAAGAGCGGCCGCTCGATCAGGAACTCCGGCGCGAAGACATCGCGGACGTGGGCCAGCGCCGTCTCAGACGTCTCACGCCCATCGCGCGCGTTATCGAGCAGGCGAATGGCGAGCAACTGGCGGGCGTAGTTCCACTCATAGACGGCGGTCGCCTGATCGATGCCCTCGTAGCATTGGAGCCGGATCAACTGCGTATGCAGAATATCCGCCAGCACGCGCGCGACCTCGGTCTTGCCCACACCCGGCTCGCCCTCCAGCAGGAGCGGCTTCTGGCGCTTGATGGCCAGATAGAGCGCCGTAGCGAGTCCGCGGTCGGCGATATAGGCGCGGGCGGCGAGCGCGCTGACTACGTCGTCGATGCTATTAAGCGAATCTGGCTGCCGCAGGGTTGCTGGGTTGGGCGCGCTCACGGCGCTATCTACTGGACGCTGCTGATCAGTCACAAGCATCTCCTCCTGCGGACAGATACAACATGGATATGATACGGGAATATGCCGGATGCGTGGCATTGCTTTACGAATTGTAGCACGCGCCGCGACCCCGTTGTATCTCCGATAATATCTGGAATAGTATCCATGCATCGTAGGCTTCTATAGCACACCGGGGACAGAGGTACGTGGTGTTTGCACCCAAATGGCTCCTCGCGACGTACTACTGTATAAGAGTTCGATACGCATCATGACACTCACGCCGATGCAGGCTGAATATCGTGTGCGCTATAATGAAGAAATACTCGTCTGCCGACACCCAGATGCGGGCAATAACGGCCAGACGGTGCTTCGCGCCACAGGCGCGGGCGCTTTCCTTGCGAGAAAGCAGGTGCCAGAGAGCATGTTCAACAGGCCCACGAAACGGGCGCAACAGCAGCAGAAGGATGCGCGTCCTACGCCTGCCATAGCTGATGCCCTCCGTAATAACAATGATGGCGCGCCGCCCCGGCCGCCTATGGAACGTCCATCCAATCAGACCCCTAATGGCACGAACCGGCCCCGCGGAAATACTGGCCTCGGCTGGATTACCCGGCTACTGGTCCTGCTTCTGCTGCTAATCGTCGGCTACCAGCTCTATGTCAACCTGGTGCCCAACAACAGCTCCAGCTCGATCAACATGGCCTATAGCGACTTTCTGCTTCAGGTCAATGCTGGCAATGTGAAGACGGTGACCATAGGCGACGACCACAATGTGACCGGCCAGTTCATTAATGAAGTCAAGAACTATAAGCAGCAAGACGGCAATACCGTTTCATCTACGTCTTTCCACACCTATCTGCCACCATTCACCGATGACGCGCAGTTACAACAGGATTTGATCCAGAACAACGTCCAGGTCTTTGGCAAGCAGTCTGGCTCGAATGATCTGTGGATCGGCTTGCTGATCAATGTGCTGCCTATCGCGGCGCTGCTTGGCCTGCT
This sequence comes from Ktedonobacterales bacterium, assembly GCA_036557205.1. GTDB lineage: Bacteria > Chloroflexota > Ktedonobacteria > Ktedonobacterales > JADMIN01 > DAHUXT01. Next base: position 13,483 of record DATBIB010000084.1, read on the forward strand.
CTTCTGGCTCTCACGCCGGGCGACGCAGAGCCAGCAGAACATCTTCAACTTCGGACGGAGCCGGGCGAAGCTCATCATGGAGGACCGCCCCAGCACGACCTTCGCCGATGTGGCGGGCGTAGACGAGGCGAAATCCGAGCTGGAAGAGGTAGTCGAGTTCCTCAAGACGCCACAGAAGTTCCAGCGGCTCGGCGGCAAGATTCCGAAGGGCGCGCTGCTGGTTGGCCCTCCTGGCACCGGTAAGACGCTACTGGCGCGCGCCGTGGCTGGCGAGGCGGGCGTACCCTTCTTCTCGATGTCCGGCTCGGAGTTCGTCGAGGTGCTGGTGGGCGTCGGCGCGAGTCGCGTGCGCGATCTGTTCGATCAGGCGAAGAAGGCTGCCCCAAGCATCATCTTCATCGACGAGATCGACGCCGTGGGCCGCCAGCGCGGCACCAGCCTGACCACCAACGACGAGCGCGAGCAGACGCTCAACCAGTTGCTGGTGGAGATGGACGGCTTCGATTCCCGCCAGGCCGTTGTGGTGATCGCGGCGACAAACCGCCCCGATAACCTCGACCAGGCGCTGCTGCGCCCAGGCCGCTTCGACCGCCGGGTGACGGTGGACCGCCCCGACTGGAAGGGCCGTCAGGCGATCCTGATGATTCACTCGCGCGGCGTGCCGCTGGCCAGCGATGTTGACCTCCAGCAAATCGCGCGGATGACGACGGGCATGGTCGGCGCCGATCTGGCAAACCTCGTCAACGAGGCGGCGCTGCTGGCGGCGCGGCGGAACCTCGACCGCGTCAACATGAAGTGTCTATACGACGCGCTCGACCGCATCCAGCTTGGCGCGGAGCGGCCGCTGGTGCTCACCGAGGAGGACTTGCATGTCGTCGCGGTCCATGAGGCGGGCCACGCGCTCGTCGGCCTGCTGACACCACACTCCGACCCGGTGACGAAGGTGACGATTGTGCCGCGCGGCCAGGCGCTCGGCGTGACGCAATATACGCCGACGGACGACCGCTACAACTATTCGCGTGACTACCTGTTCGGGCGCATCATGACCGCGCTGGGTGGGCGCGCCGCCGAGGATGTCTCGATTGGCAGCATTACCACTGGCGCGGAGAACGACCTGCAACAGGTGACGCTGATTGCCCGCAGCATGGTCACACGCTGGGGCATGAGCAGCCGCGTGGGTCTGGTCTCGTTCAGCGACCGGCCCAGTCCGTTCGGTGGTCCAGGCGCCGACTTCGGCCAGAAGGACTACAGCGACGCGACGGCTGCGCTAATCGACGAGGAGACGCGCAACCTGGTGCAGACCGCCTACCAGCAAGTGCGTAACATGCTCAGCGAGCACAAGGTGACGCTGGAGCGGATCGCGCAGGAGCTGCGCCGCCAGGAGACGGTTGACGCCAAGCGGCTCGGCCAGATTCTGGTGGAGACGGGCATCAGTCTGGCGGAGGTAGCCCCAACTCTCGGCGCGGAGACCGTCGGAGCCGATGGACATCCGGCAACGCTGCCAGATGATACCAGTGGCAACAACGGTGCCAATGGCGCGGATGGCAACGATGGAGCTGCCAATGGTACAAGCGGTGCGGGGACATCGAGCACGACGCCGACGCCCGGCACACCCACCACGCCGGACTGGCTGACGCCGCCGCAAAACTAACCACGAACTACACTTGCGGATTCGCACACGAGCCGGATGCTGGAGACAGTGTTCGGCTCGTGGTGTTTTTGCGCTCCTACAAACACGGCGACAGGCGGCTAAAGCCGCGTCTAAGGGCTACGCCGCAAAGCCCGCCTGCGCGGGCTAATCCCTTTCCTCTTTTTCCGTCTTGCTCCACATATTTTTCAATGCAGCATTGCAATCATAGACTTCAACGATTAGGCGTTGACCGGTATCCAGGTGAAATGAGCGTATCAGGGAGAGCTTGAGCAGCGAGTCCATCGCGCGATTGTCGCTAAATGTGTCGAGATGGGCGGCGAGTTGATCGCTCTTGGTGGCATCGAAGACCATGTGCATCTCTTGGTCGGACTGCCTGCGACAATCTCGCTCGCCGAGTTTGTTCGCCAGGTGAAAGGCGCATCATCTCACCTTGCCACCCATGAAATCCGACCCAGCGGCGCTTTCTTCAAGTGGCAAGGAGCGTATGGAGCTGTTTCTGTATAGCCCAAAATTTCTTCCAGAAGTCAGCCACTGCATTGCGCGTCAGCGCGAACACCACGCCATGAACACCCTTCGACCTGACTGGGAACACATTCCCGTTTCCAAGCCCGCGCAGGCGGGCTTTGCCGCCGAACGCCAGTGAGGCGCTTAGGCGCGGCTTCAGCCGCCAGCCAGCCCTCCTTGTCACCACCTTGCCCGCCGTGCTATCGTGCGATGGCGGCGCTACATGCGACTGCAACGAGAAAATGCCCAGGTCTGCAATGAGGCAGCGAGGAAGGCGAAGGCGACAACATGACCGAGCAAGAACAGCAACAGCAACACAGTGGCCCAAGACCCGTACGCGCGCCACGAGGTACAGAGATATCGTGCAAGGGGTGGCAACAGGAGGCGGCCCTGCGCATGCTGATGAATAACCTCGACCCGGAGGTGGCCGAGCGGCCCGACGATCTGGTGGTCTATGGCGGCTCCGGGCGGGCAGCGCGCAACTGGGACTGTTTCGATGCCATCGTGCGCTCGCTACGGTCGCTCGAAGGTGACGAGACGCTGCTGGTGCAATCGGGCAAGCCAGTCGGCATCTTCCGCACGCATCCCGGCGCGCCGCGCGTGCTGATCGCCAACTCGAATCTCGTGCCGCACTGGGCCAACTGGGACGAGTTCCGCCGCTTGGAAGCGCTCGGTCTGACCATGTATGGCCAGATGACCGCTGGCTCGTGGATCTATATCGGCTCGCAGGGCATCGTCCAGGGTACGTACGAGACCTTCGCCGAGGCCGCGCGCCAGCATTATAACGGCACGCTGAAGAACACGATAACATTGACTGCCGGGCTAGGTGGTATGGGCGGCGCGCAACCGCTGGCGATCACCATGAACGAGGGCGTCTGCCTCGCCGTCGAGGTTGACCCGTCGCGCATCCAGCGGCGGCTCGATACCGGCTACCTCGACGAGATGGTGACCGATCTGGATGAAGCGCTGCATCGCGCCGAGGAGTACCGCAGCCAGGGAATCGGGAAGAGCATCGGGCTGCTGGGCAACGCCGCCGAGATTTTCCCCGAAATCGTCCGGCGCGGCGTCCGCATGGACCTCGTCACCGACCAGACAGCCGCCCACGATGCGCTCAATGGCTACGTGCCCGCCGGGCTGACGCTGGAGGAGGCCAATGACCTGCGCC
>DATBIB010000085.1:0-3564 GCA_036557205.1 Ktedonobacterales bacterium
TATCGCGCGCGTTGTCGGTATAAAGAACCGCGACATAGACACGATTCTCCGGCCCGAAGGCCACCGTCACATCGGAGGTCGTCTCGCTGGGCGCAAAACCGGGCAACACGCCGTTATTCGTCCACGCGCAGCCGCCGTCGAAGGAGGTGTACGTGCCAATCTGGAAGCGATAGCGCGCCGGGTCGGTGAAGAACTTTGAGCCGCCGACCAGATTGAGCGGATTCGCCGGGTTGATGGCAAGCATCGGTTCGCTGTGCGCCTTGTAGGCATCGTTGCTGACGCGGATATTCACCGCGGACGAGGATGGCGTTGTGTCTGTGCACATTGGGGCGGGCGTCTGTGTCGTCCTGGCAATAGGTAGTTGCGCTCTATCTGGCTGGCGCAGGCGCATGGTGACAAACGCACCTACGCTCGCCAGCACCACCGCAAACGCCAGGAGAATCAATGCCATTCGCCAGGAAGGCCGCCGCTGGGCCGAGTCGCTCACGCTGCCGCTCCCTCTCTGCTGTCGTCGTTGTCACTCACGACGTGCGGCGCACCAGCGATTTACCTCCTGGCAGGCTCATCCTGTCACTGGCGCTCCATGCCACGCGCGATGTCCTGGCGCATCATCTCGGTGAGGAGTGGCCGGACCTGATCTGCGATGGCAGCGGCCTCCTCGTCGCTGCCCGCCCAGGGCTTCTCGCCGAAGAGACGGCTGAGCACCTCGATGCCATTGGCGGGCATATCTGGCATGCGCGGGAGCACATACCAGTGGACGTGCGCAACCGCCTCCCCAAATGAGGTCGCGTAGATTTTGGCGGGGTGCAGCACATGGGCCAGCGCGCGGCAGGTGTTGCGCAGCAGCGGCCCAAAGGCGGCCATCTCCTCAGCCGTCAGCAGGGCAATGTGTTCGACGTGGCGGCGCGGCTTGATGATGAGGAAGCCTGGCAGCACAATCGGGCTGGTCGAGTGATCTACGCGCCAATACTGGTCGTCGTAGATGACGCCACCGGGCGGTGTAACCTTCCCGGCAAGCACATCGCAGGCAAGGCATCCATCGACCAGCATGGCGGCCCCCTCCCCTAACCCCGGCCTACGGCCCGCGGTTGCTCCGCGCGCTTGACGCGCGCCTCTCGTCTGACGGCTCGCGCATCCGCCCCCCATAGGGAGAGGGGAACCAATCGCGGCTGCTGCCATTGTATCGCGCATCGCCGCACATCTGCTAGGGATGCCTGGCGCGTGAACGCAGGCGGTTAAAACCGCGCCTGAAGGGCCTGCGGCCACAAAACCCGCCTTCGCGGGTTTCACCGATCCGCTCACCGACGAGTCTCCTATTGGGGAACAGTCTGGGAAGTCCGCGAAGGCGGACTTGGTGGCCGAGCGTGCGGACAGGCGAGGCCGTTCAGGCGCGGTTTTAACCGCCAGCCTGCTCCGGCCCATAACAAAACGCGCCGGACGACGTGTGTCATCCAGCGCGCGGATATCGCCAAGCGGCGACGAGAAGACGGATCCGGCCTAGAATGCTGGCTGCGCCGGGCCGCCGGCCCACTTCTCGGCGAGGTCTCCAATAACTGGCAGCTTTTGGTACCTGCCCATGAAGGCGGAGATGATGCCCCAGAGCCAGCCTGCGAAGAAGGCCAGTCCGCCAAGCCACCCAATGCACCCAACGATGCACCCAAGCCCGAATCCCGTGGAAGCACCGTTTGTGGCAACGGTAGTCGCACCAGAAATGGCTATTTGGACAATGAAGACCAGGAAGAACCATACAACGTAGCCAACGCCAAGAATGATGGACTGCATCGCGTGGAATCGCACGAACTTGTTCGTCTTCTCCATGAGGAAGAAGATCAGCCCCGCAATCGGCGTGAGGTAACTCAGGCCCGCTGCGATATGCGACTCCATTCCCATCGAGGTTGCGCCCCACTTGGCCCCAGCGCTCTGTGACTGCATTGGCGGCTGCCCATACGGTGGCTGATCACCCATGTGATGTGTTCCCTTCCTAGTGGAGCTTTCCCCTCCGCTACGCTAAAACAAGCCATCAAGAGTGGCCAGGACCGAACGCAAACACAGGCCGAAAGCGACAAATGGACGAGTGCGGTATCGTTGACCGTGTGTCCACTTCAACTGAAGGTCTGGTCTGGCCAGCAGATTCACCACACAAGGTTTACCTTGTGTGTCAAGAGTGACATCTATCCCGGCTGAAACCGGGAGCTTTCAGGGATCGAATCCCACGCCATGATGCCCCAAGGCGAGAGCCGAGGCTCACGAGCAGTGTAACTGATGTTTCCGCGCTTGTCTACTGTGAGTTTTCCACAACCGCCCTGCACACCTGGCTTGCAACAAACGACCTGGTATTGAGTGCGCATCCTGCAAAGGCCACGCGCTTTTTGAGGATCCGCACACGCGCGTCTGCGTTTTCCTGGATCCCCACCATTTGGGCTAGTCTGCTACTCGCGCCGCCCGCGCGGCGCTATTCGCGCACATGCCCGCGATAGCTTATAATGAATGGCGCGGCCTTGTGATACATCATCCGTAGAACCATACACCCGGAGACGCACCCTTTCGCTGGCTCCGGAATGCGCACAAAGGAGCCATCGTTATGAGCGACAGGGATCCCGTTCTGGTCAGCGCGGTACGCACCCCCACAGGCCGTTTCCTCGGGGGGCTCGCTAGCCTTCAGGCCACCGAGCTTGGCGCGCGGGCGATTCGCGCGGCCATCGAGCGCGCGGGCGATTTCCCCGTAAGCGAGATCGACGAAGTCATCATGGGCAACGTCGTCACCGCGGGCGAGGGACAGGCTCCCGCGCGCCAGGCAGGGATCGGCGGTGGCGTTCCGGTGGATATTCCCGCCGTCACCGTCAACAAGGTCTGCGGATCGGGCCTCAAAGCGGTGATGCTCGCCTCCCAGGCCATCAAGGCGGGCGACGGCAATCTCTACATCGCGGGCGGCATGGAAAGCATGAGCAATGCGCCGTACCTGCTGCCGAAGGGCCGCACCGGCTACCGCATGGGCAATGGCGAGATTATCGACGCCGTCGTCAACGACGGGCTGTGGTGCGCCTTTGAGCATATCCACATGGGCGAAGAGGCCGAGATCATCGCCGACAAGTTCGACATCTCGCGTGAGGCGCAGGACCGGCTGGCCTACGAGAGCCACATGAAGGCTCAGGCGGCCACCGAGTCCGGACGCTTCGCCGACGAGATCGTGCCCATCGAGATTGCCGACCGGAAGGGCAGCGTCACCGTGGACCGCGACGAGCCGATTCGCCCCGATACCACGCTGGAGGCGCTCGGCAAGCTCGGCCCGGCGTTCCGCAAGCAGGGCGGCACTGTCACGGCGGGCAATGCGCCCGGCCTGAGCGATGGCGCATCGGCGACGGTGGTCGCCAGCGAGGCCTACGCCCGCGCGCACGATCTGCCGATTCTGGCGCGCATCACCGGCTATGCGGCGGCGGCCATCGAGCCGAAGTACATCTTCGCCTGCCCGCCACGCGCCGTGCATCGTCTGCTGGAGCGCACCGGCCAGAAGATGAGCGACTTCGACCTGATCGAGGTCAACGAGGCCTTCGCCGCGCAGGTGCT
>DATBIB010000086.1:0-6708 GCA_036557205.1 Ktedonobacterales bacterium
CGTTATCGGCGGAGGCCCATGCTCGGCCTGATTGGAGGCAGGCTGCTCCCACGGTGGAGCCAACCGCGGCTCTGTCTGCTGCGTCGCGTCCGGCGCAGCCGAAGCATCATCACGGACTGCTCCCGCCTGACCATCGCGCAAGGGCGGCCATTTCGGCAATACTGGCCAACGTGAACCCTTCGCTTTCGGCTTTGCCTGCCCGTGCGTCGGCGAAGCCATTGAGGCATCCGGCTCTTTGCCGCTCTCAGGCGTCCGCTGCCAGAATGCGCCAACGGTACTGGGATGCTCCTTCCCAAACCACGTCATACGCCGCCGGGGCGCCTTTCGATCCATCGGCCTTCGACTCCTCGCTGCCACGAACCCACGAACCCACGACCATCCATGCCATCCTGAACATGGGCTATCGTACAACCTGACGCTGAGACATTAGCCCATCTCTCCCATGTTGCCTGCCTGCTAAGCTGCCTCCGTCGGCGCGCACAGGCCCGTGGACGATGCCGTCATGGCGACATCCTCAGTGGGAACAATGGCGCGCGCAATCCAGACGACCCGGCGCTGGTCTGGACAAGGCGGCAAGCAGATGCGAGAGCGCTAACCCGCCAACTCCCGTCGCCGCGCACGCAGCCGGGCCAGCGTATCCTCAGCCAGGACCAACGCATCGCGCTCGCGCTGGACAATCTCTGGCTTTGCCCGCGCAACGAAGTTGGGATTCTCGAGCACCTTCTTCGAGCGCTCGACGGCCGCCTCCGCCTTCACGATCTCGCCATCCAGCCGCTCCACCTCTTTCGCGAGATCGAGCAGCCCCGCCAGCGGCAGATAGATTTCGACGCCACCCGCCACTAGCGCCATCGACTGCTCCGGCTTCGCCGCGAGCCTGCGTTCGATGCGCGGCGGCTCCGTGCGTGCCAGCTGCTCGATCAAGGCCGCCTGCTGGCGCAGCAGGGTCGTCTTGTCGCCGCCCGCCAGAATCACCTTGATATAGCGCTTCGCCTCGACCTCCGCCTCATTGCGTGCGTTGCGGATGGCGGTAACAATCTCCTGGATGAGCGCCATATCACCCTCGGCGCGACTGTCCTGTTGGCGCGTGGCGGAATCGCTCACCGGTGGCCACGGCGCCACGATGAGCGCGGACGCTGGGCGCTCGCCCTCGGGAATATCAGCATAGAGATGCTGCCAGACCTCCTCGGTGACGAACGGCATGAACGGATGCAGCAGCCGCAACGCCCGATCCAGCGCCGCCCGCAGAATAAGCGCCGTCCGCTGCGCCTGCGCCTCGTCGCGGAGCTGAACTTTGGCGATTTCCAGATACCAGTCGCAGTACTCCGACCAGATGAAGTCGTAGATCTGGCGGCCTGCCTCGCCAAACTGATACTCCTCCATCAGCCGCGTGACCTCAACAGTCAGACGCTGCGCCCGGCTGACGATCCAGCGGTCGACCAGCGATTTTGGCTGCGCCGCCTCCAGCGCCGGGATGCCGCCGCCGAGCGATTCTGTCTGCCCGATGACAAAGCGCGCGGCGTTCCAGATCTTGTTGGCGAAGTTGCGGTTGCCGACGATACGTTGCGGAGAGAGCTTCATATCGTTGCCCGGCGTGCTGCTGGTGGCCAGCGTGAAGCGTAGCGCATCAGTGCCGTACTCGTCCATGACCTCGATGGGGTCGATGACATTGCCGAGCGACTTGCTCATCTTGCGGCCCTGCTCATCGCGCACCAGGCCGTGCAGATAGATCGTGTGGAACGGCACGACGCCAAGGAAATGGATGCCCGACATGACCATCCGCGCCACCCAGAAGAAGAGGATGTCGTAGCCGGTCTCAAGGACGCTGGTGGGGTAGTATGTCCGCAGGTCAGGCGTATCATCCGGCCAGCCGAGCGTGCTGAATGGCCAGAGCCACGAGCTGAACCAGGTATCCAGCACGTCGGGGTCCTGCTCCAGCCGCGTACCGTCACAGTTTGGGCAGGCAGTGGGAGCCTCGCGCGCGACGATGATTTCGCCACAGTCCTGGCAATACCACGCGGGGATGCGGTGGCCCCACCAGAGCTGGCGCGAGATATTCCAGTCGCGGATGTTCTCTAGCCAGTCGGTGTACGTCTTGTTGAAGCGCTCCGGCACGATGCGCAGCTGTCTGTATTTGAGCGCGCCGAGCGCTCCCGTCGCCAGCGGCGTCATCTTGACCCACCATTGCATCGAGATCAGCGGCTCGATCACCGTGCCACAGCGCGAACAGTGGCCCAGCGGAATCGTATATGGCTCCGCCTTCTCGAGCAGCCCCAGCTTGCGCAGCGCCTCCACAACGCCCTCGCGCGCCTCAAAACGGTCCATTCCCGCGAACTCGCCCGCCGCCTCGGTCATCTTCGCATCGAAGCCGATGACCTGAATCCGCTCCAGCCCATGCCTGTTGCCAATCTCGAAGTCGGTTGGGTCATGCGCCGGGGTCATCTTGACCGCGCCCGTCCCAAAGTCCTTATCGACAGAGTTATCGGCAACGATGGGGATGCGCCGATTCATGATAGGCAAAATGACGAAGCGGCCCACCAGATCGCGGTAACGGTCGTCGGCGGGATTGACCGCGACGCCAGTATCGCCGAGAATCGTCTCGGGCCGCGTCGTGGCGACGGTGATGTAGCGCGTCTTATTCTTGGGCTCGCCGGGCAACGGCTCCAGCGGATAGCGAACGTAGTAGAGCGCGCCGGGCGTCTCCTCGACCTCAACCTCCAGGTCCGAGATTGAGCTGGTGTCTTTGGGGCACCAGTTGATGATGCGCTCGCCGCGATAGATCAGCCCTTCTTCGTAGAGGCGGACGAAGACCTCGCGCACGGCGCGGCTCAGCCCTTCATCCAGCGTGAAGCGCTCGCGCTCCCAGTCGCACGACGCGCCCAGGCGGCGGTGCTGGTCCTGGATGCGGTGTTTGTACTGGCCCACCCATTCCCAGACGCGCTCGACAAAGCGCTCGCGGCCCAGCGTGTGGCGGTCGGAGCCTTCGCGCGCGACCTGTCGCTCGACGACGGCCTGGGTGGCGATGCCCGCGTGATCTTCGCCGGGCACCCAGAGCGTCGGGTCGCCGAGCATGCGATGATAGCGGATCATGATATCTTCGAGCGTCGCGGTGATCGCGTGGCCGAGATGCAGCGCGCCGGTCACATTGGGCGGCGGCATGCTGATGACGAACGGCCTGCGCCAGGGTTCGGCCTTGTTTTCGCGCGGCTTGAAGTAGCCGTTCTCTTCCCACCAGCGATAGAGCCGCTGCTCGACCGCCTGGGGCTCGTACGCCTTCGGAATCTGATCGAGCCGCCGCGACTCCGTTTTGTCCACCGTCATGTTTCTACCCTTTCATCCGCCTCGCGACGCAGCATTGGAAAATAAAACGAGCCTTCTCCCTGAAAAGGACGAGAAGACTCGTGGTACCACCCTTTTTCGCGAGTTGCCGCCTGCTACTATGCAGAGACAAGCTCGCCTCAATCGCGCGATACTGGGCGCATCCCATGTACGGCTAGGATTCTCTTGGAACCCTTCACCGCACCGGCTCGCAGGTCACTTCGCGCGGGCGCGCAGCCAGGGGAAGCTCTCAGCCAGTGGCTTCCCGTCTCTTGTGGCGCGTACCCGCCTACTCCTCCTGGTCATCGCCAGTTGCAAACACACTCATTCAGTATATGCCATATCCGTCTGGCTGGCAATTATCAGGACAGCCAGCCCGCCAGTATATGCCATATCCGTCTGGCTGGCAATTATCAGGACAGCCAGCCCGCACCCTTACCGATGCGTCTCCGCCAGCACGCCCTTCGCCTTTGCCTCCGCGGTTGCCGGGCGATTGGCGCGTGCCGCGGGAGTGCGCCCACGCAACCAGCCGGGAAGCCGCCCCAGCGGATTCACACCGGTCACGCGGCGGAAGGTGAAGATGAAGATAAACATCAGCAGCCAGTTGGCGACCGCCGAGATAGCAATGCGCGCGACATCACCCACCGGCAGCAGCAGCAGCGCGCCCGTCAGCAGGATGTTGAAGAGCGTCAGTGGGATCAGGAAGAGCCACGCGAACCGCATCAGCTGGTCGGCGCGCAGGCGCGGCAGGGTCGCGCGAATCCAGACAAAGAGTGTCAGCAAAGCGCCCATCTTGAAGACGAACCAGAAGACACAGATGATGTTGAAGACCACCTGTCCCCAGAAGCTGCCAAGCAGACCCGTCCAGAAGCCAATCGCCGCGCCGGGGCCAGACCACCCACCGAGAAAAAGCGCAGTCGCCACCGCCGAGACGATGGCCATATTGCCATACTCGCCCAGGAAGAACATCGCCCAGCGCAGGCCGCTATATTCCGTGAGATAGCCCGCGACCAGTTCAGATTCCGCCTCCGGCAGATCGAATGGTGAGCGGTTCGTCTCGGCCAGCCCGCAGGTGTAGTAGATGAGCAGCCCCAGCGGCTGGAGCAGCACAAACCAGAGCCAGGGGGATTCGGGCCGCATCTGCGCCGCGATAATCTGCGTGAAGGAGATCGAGCCGACGCCACAGACGTTGAGATCCGGCGAGGGACCAATGCAACCGGGCGTGAGGACGCTCGTCAGCATGACCACCGGCACGATGGAGAGCACCAGCGGTAACTCATACGAGATCATCTGCGCCGCCGACCGCAGACCGCCAATCAGCGCATACTTATTGTTCGAGCCCCAGCCCGCCATGAAGACGCCGATCACATCAATCGAGCTGAGCGCGACATAGTAGATGAGACCAGTGGCAAGCGCGCCAGCCGTCAGATAGGGCGAGAACGGCAGCACCACAAACGCGGTAATCACAGGCGCAAAGAAGATCATCGGCGCGAGACGGAAGACAATGAAGTCCGTCTTGGTCGACTTGACATCCTCTTTGAACATGAGCTTGATCACGTCGAAGATGGTCTGAAGCGTGCCCTGCGGCCCATAGTGGAGCGGCCCGACACGGTCCTGCATGAGCGCCATGAGCTTGCGCTCCCAGTAGACCATGATCGTCGCCGCCGCCATCAGGAAGATAAGCGAAAAGAGAAAGGTGACGACGAAGTGGATGATGTTCTGTACGACGTCGTTCATACGCCCTCCGTATCAGCCGTATTAGCGATCCACGTCGCCGAGATCAATATCAATGCTGCCGAGAATTGCGATGACATCGCCAATCTTGTTGCCGCGCAGCAGCTCTGGCAAAATTTGTAGGTTCGTAAATGAAGGCGACCGAATCTTCGCGCGCCAGGGATATTCCGAGCCGTCGCTGATCATATAGATGCCCAGCTCGCCGCGGCCCGTCTCGACGGCATAGTATGCCTCACCACGCGGCGGGCGGAGCGCCAGCGGCACGCGCTGCGAGATCGAGCCGCCCGGCATCTTTTCCAGCGCGATGCGGCACAAGCGCACACTCTCAGCCATCTCCTGCATCCGCACCATGTACCGCGCGAAACAATCGCCCTCCTGCCGCACCTGGGGCCGTACAGCGATTTCACGGTACGCGCCATAGGGCCGCGCGACGCGCAGGTCGAAGACGACACCGGAGGCGCGCAGATTCGGGCCAGTCACCCCAAATGAGACTCCCTGCTGTGGGTCGATATAGCCCACACCCTGGGTGCGCGCGTCGAAGATTTCGTTGCCTGTCAGCAGTTCATGCAACTCGGGGAGACTGACCTTCTCGAAGCGATCGAGCCATGCCTCACATTGCTGCATCCAGCCGCGCGGAAAGTCATGCACCACGCCGCCGGGTCGCATATAGTTATGTGTAAAGCGGTGCCCGCTCAGGGACTCGAACATGTCCATCAGTCCCTCGCGGTCGCGGAAGCACCAGAGAATCGGCGTGAACGCGCCCAGGTCCAGCCCGTATGTGCCAATCGCGACCAGGTGGCTGGCGATACGGGCCATCTCACTGACCAGCAGGCGGATGTACTGCGCGCGGCGCGGCGGCTCGATGCCCATAATCGCTTCGATGGCGCCGACGTAGGCCGTCTCGTTGATCATCGGGTTGAGGTAGTCGGCATTGTCGATGTAGCGCGCGCCGTGGATGTAGGGACGGTTCTCGAAAATCTTCTCCATCCCACGGTGCAGGTAGCCGATGACCGGCGTGCACTGGATGACGGTCTCGCCATCCAGCGTCAGCACCAGACGCAAGACGCCGCTCGTCGAGGGGTGCTGCGGCCCCATGTTGAGAATCATTTCCTCGCTGCGCAAACCGCTGGCGTCTTCGAAGTAGCGAGCCGTGTCCGCGGGCGTATCGGTGGCCATGCGTTATTCCTCCTGCGGCTTCGATGCGGGATCGAGGTATTGTTCGTCAATGGTGTAGCCGTGCATCGCATTGGCGTCGGAGCCTACTCCCTGGCCCGTTTCGAGGAAAACCGCCTCATTGCCGAAGGTCGTCATACCGGGATGAATGCGCTCCTGCTGTCCCTGGCCCAGCCGCTTGAGGACAACGCGCTCCTGCTTGCGCTGCTGCTCGCCAGAGACCGCCCGAATCGCATCCACCTGCGTCGTCGCGCGATCATGCACCACCGCCGGGGTCGTCCTGAAGCTCTTGAGCAGCGGATGCCCCTCGAAGTCGTCTTCGAGCAGCATGCGCCGCAAGTCAGGATGGCCACCAAAGCGAATGCCAAAGAGGTCGTAGGTCTCTCGCTCGAGCCAGTTGGCGGATGAGTAGACGCTGACGAGCGACGGAATTTGCGGGTCGCTGGATGGCGTCTTCACGCGCATCTGCACCAGCCAGTTGTGGCT
>DATBIB010000087.1:0-7454 GCA_036557205.1 Ktedonobacterales bacterium
TGCCGGATCGTCGTCAGGACAGGAGCAAGCAGCTTCCCCGCCGCAGGTGCGGCTAGGAAGTAGTGGCTGTTGTGGTCAGCCTGCCCTTCAATAAGGCGAACCAAGTACGATGGGCATTCGTGTCCATCCCAAAGGATACTATGCGGTTGGTGTTGCGGAAGGAAGTGATTTGTTCCCTATTCGTATTCCAGTCAAGGCTGGAGACGGCTATTTCTTGCCCTCCAGCTCGCCCACTCCTTTAGCCACCTCCTGCTCGGCATCGCGCACGGCGGCAATCGCCTCACCGACCAGCACAGTCATACCCACGGCATAGGCGGCGAGCACCGCGATCACGGCAGACGCCGCGATGGTCAGCGTCGTCGGCGGCCAGGTGTTGGTGACGAGGAAGGAGATGAGCAGCGCCAGACCGGCGCCGATGATGGCGAAGAGCAGCGACGAGAAGACAATACGAAAGAATGCGCGAAAGAAGAATTTGATCACGTTGCCGATGATACCCATAACGACTCGCCCCTTTCAGCGCCCGGCGCCACGCATCGCTCACATGGCGCGCGTATAGCCAGCCAGCCGCGTACCTGCCACTATACGCCTGTTGGCGGCTATGGTGAAGGGGGGAAAGGCGATATGGCGAGAAGCCGCTACTTGCCGGGATATTCCATCGGCAGACCCGCCGCCTCCCACATCTCGGTGCCGCCATCCACATTGATGGCCTGGGTATAGCCCTGGCGCATCAGATAGCGCACGACATCCTGGCTGCGCGAGCCGTGCTCGCAAATCACCAGCACCTCCCGGTCCTTGGGAACCACGACGATCCGGGCGACGAACTGACTCATGGGGATGTTCACGGCGCCCTGCGCGTGGCGCGGCACGTATTCGTACGGCTCGCGCACGTCGAGCAGGATCGCGGTTGTATCAGGCTCGGCCAGATGGCTGGCGGCCTCGCGCACCGTCATTTCGGGCAGCGATGCGCCTTGAGATGGTCGAAATGTCACGTCTTTATTCTCCACTGAAGCGGTCTTGCGTTCTCTCGCGCATCGGTCTGCGCTGACTACCTCCATACTAACACGCTGCGGCTCAAAGTTTCTCCAAGCCTCCGACGTTCTTTCAGCTTGCCCTCAGCCTGGTCTCAGGCAGGCTGGGTATAGTCTCGGCATCGAACCTGCGACTGTCGGTGGAGACCGCGCTGGAATATGCGGCCAAATCGAGAAGGGATCGGCTATGGATTCCAGACAGGCGCTGATGTTGCTGGTGGTGACGGCGGGCGCGTTCATCGTGCCGATTGTGAGCGAGCGTATTGGCTGGTTTACCGCACCCTGCGAGATGGTCTACGGTATTCTGGCGGCCAACCTGCTCCCCTGGATGCACGATCCCGGCATCTTCATCACGACACTGGCGCAGTTTGGCTTTCTGCTGCTGATGTTCCTGGCTGGACTCGAAATCGACTTCACGATGCTGCGTCGGCGTGGCACAGGGATGCTGCTCCGCGCCGGGTGCGCCGCGCTTGGCTTGCAGGCGCTGGTGCTGGCGTTGGGCATCTATCTGCGCCTGCCCCCGATCTACATTCTGCTGCTGGGGGCCGTCTCCATTAGCCTGCTGCTGGTCGTGCTCAAAGAGCTGCATCTCGCGCAGAGCAGCTTTGGCCAGACCATTTTGATTGTCGGCGCGCTGGGCGAATTCCTGACGATTCTCGAGGTGACGACCTACGACCTCGTCAGCCGCTACGGCGTGGGACTGCCGCTGGCGCTGGCAGTGCTGAAGCTGGTGACGCTGCTCGTCCTCGGCTACCTCGTTCTCCGCTGGCTCAATACCTCTGTCGCCAGTTCGCCCGGACGATTCATGCGGCTCTTCCACGCGCGCGACACGGCGGAGCTGGGTGTGCGCGCCGCTCTCGCGTTCATGCTGATGTTCGCGGCGATTGCGGTGCTGCTCGAGGTCGAGCAGATCCTGGCGGCGTTCATCGCGGGCGCGGTGTGCAGCTTCGCGTTTCGCGGACACAATAGCGTCGGTCGCAAGCTCAGCACGATGGGGCAGGGATTCTTCATCCCGCTATTCTTCATCTCGGTCGGGATGAGTCTGCGGCTGAGCGTGCTCTTGAATGGCGACTCGCTGCTGCTGATCGGCGGGCTGCTGGCGGGGTTGCTCCTGTTGCGGCTGCTGGCGACACCGCTGCTGCTCTTCGCGGGTGTCTCCTGGCGCTCGACCACCGGCGCGGTGCTGCTGCTGAGCGCGCCGCTGACGCTAATTGTCGCGATAGCGCAGATCGGCATCAACCTCAAGCAGCTTCAGCCGGCGACGTACGGCGCGGTGCTGGCGGTGGCCATCCTCAGTTCGGTGATCTTTCCACTGCTGGGGCGGCCCATGCTACGCCACGAGATGAACCCGGCGCGGCGCGGACGCATCCGCCAGGTGATCCGCTCGGCGCGAGCACGCATCAGCCTGGGCCTGAACTCGCCCGCCATCCCGCCGCTGGACGCGGGCAGCGAGCGCCCGGCGTAGATGGAATACTCGTGCTAGGGCTGGTAGAAGTTCTCGCGGGCGCTCACCAATGGCGAACACGTCATTCCACTTCTGGTTAGGCAAGCAGGCGCACGAACCCAGCCTGCTCGAAATGGTGATCATTGGTGAGTACTTCGGTCACGCCAAGCTGTTGCATGCGCAAAATCGAAATGGCATCGGCCAGGGACCACCCCTTGTCTGGACGATCAGTCAACAGAGTCCAGGCTTCCAGAAAAAGAGGCTGATCGGTATAGAGCTTGGTGATACGCGATCCGCGGAAGATGGTACCTACATCGTCCAGAATCTGCTGGCGCGGGAAACGGCGGGTGGTCATGAGCGCCACGAGTTCTGCGAGCACATGATCGGTCGTAAAGATGGTAATCTGTGGGTTCGAGACAGCCTGGCGCAGTTCCGCATCTGCCTGACCGTGATACGTCTCATTTGGGGACAACTGCGCCATCCAGCCTGAGGTATCGACGAAGAGGCTATTCGTCCTCATGAGGATTCATAGCCTCCTCTGCGATAAGTCTGTCAATCTCTTCATTGGTAGTATTGACCTTGCCGACGATGCCAGGATACTGGGCCGTTCCTGATAGAGCGAGAATGGCCTTGGAACCATCTGGATCATCAGGCGCGAAGGGAGCAGGGGGCGGAGGGAGTGTCGAGCGCAGCAAGGCTTGCGCAGTTTGCTCTACCGTCTCACCCCGCTGGCGCGCCAGATCTTTGAGGCGCGCAACACTCTGCTCATCGAGTGGAATAGTAATCTCTTGCATGGATTTGCGCTTTCTGCCTTTGAACGGACAAATAGTGATTCGCTATACATCCAGCAGTGTATCACTACCAGGGAGAGAGGCCAAAGGCAACCATCCGCGTTACTTGTGCGGGCTGGCCAGTAGAACACTTGTTTGCTAGAATAGCAATACACAATAGTGGCATCATGACAAAAGAGGATAGCCAGGGGAGAACGATGGAGCCGACCTTTTTTCGCGCGCCGGAGGAGTTTCGCGCCTGGCTGCGGGAGCATCACGCCAGCGAACAGGAACTACTGCTCGGCTTCTACAAGAAGCGCTCCGGTGTGACCGGCTTCACCCAGGCGCAGGCGGTGGATGAGGCGCTCTGCTTCGGCTGGATCGATGGCCACGTGCGCGCGCTCGACGAGAATCGCTACACCGCCCGCTTCACGCCACGCACGCCGCACAGCATCTGGAGCGCGGTCAACATCCGTCGAGCCGAGCTACTTATCGCGCAAGGGCGTATGGAGCCAGCGGGCCTCAAAACCTTCACCGGACGCGATCCGCGCCAGGCGGGCCGATACTCCTTCGAGAACCATCCGCAATCGCTCGACGAAGCGGGCGAGGCGGCGTTCCGCGCGAACGCGCCCGCCTGGGCGTTCTTTCAGGCACAGATACCTTCGTATCAGCGGACCGCCCTCTGGTGGGTGATGAGCGCGAAGACCGAGGCGACACGCCAGCGGCGGCTCGCCACCCTCATCCAGGATTCCGCCGAGGGCCGATTGCTGAAAAACCTTGCGTATGGCGGACGCAAGCCCAAAACGACGTAATTCACGCAAGCCACTCAGAGGCACTGTATGTCGGACACATCGAACCTCACCCGCAAACTCGGCATCGTACCCGGCGGCTCGATCCTGCTGCTGGACGCTCCCGCGCCCTCCGCTGCGCTGCTACGGGACGCCTGCCCGCCCGGCGTGACCGTGACTGACGCCGACGACGGCGAGACTCGCTTTGACCTCATCTTCTTGTGGCTCCAGGCCGCCGATGGACTGGCCGAGCGATTCGCCGCGCTCCAGTGGCGCATCATGCCCGACGGCGCAATCTGGGTGATGCTGCTGAAGAAGCCGGTTGCCCGCCAGCGCGGCGTGACGCTCACCTGGGAGACGATGCAGACTGCCGCACTTCAGACCGACCTGGTCGATAACAAGGGCGCGTCATTTTCGGATGAAGAGTATGGCACGCGCTTCGTCATCCGCCGCGAGCGCCGCCCAGCGTACGCAACGCAGCCCTCCAATCGCTGACCTATACCCAGGATGAGATTCGACTTCAACGCCCGCTGGTTGTGAACTTCCAACGAGCGTGCAACGTATTACCTTGGAGAGCTACCGCCGCTCTGGTATACTGCGGACGAGCTACCGCGAATGAAGAGCTGGCTGGCAGATAGACGATACGCTGGAGGGCGCGATGTTGCATCTGGAAGGACGTGAGGTAGGCGGCTGCAAGCTCGTGCGCAAAATCGGCGAGGGCGGCATGGGCGAGGTCTACCTCGGCGAGCAGATCCGCGTCGGGAATCGCGCCGTCGCCGTCAAGATCGTGCAGGCCGACGAAGATGGCGAGGGCGATAGCGCGCAGATCGCGGATATCGCGCGGCGGTTCCAGCGCGAGGCGGCGCTGCTCGGCAATTTTTCGCACCCCAACATTCTGCCGGTGCATGATAGCGGCGTCCAGGGCGACCTGCTCTACCTCGTCATGCAGTATGCGCCCGATGGCTCGCTGGCCGACGCCATCAAAGGCCGGACGGCGCATCCGCTGGCGCTGCCCGCCTCGCCAGCCTTCGTCGCCGACCTCATTGGCCAGGTGGCCGCTGCCCTCCAGTATACCCATGATCGCGGCGTCGTCCATCGCGACGTGAAGCCCGGCAACGTGCTGTTGCAGCTGGAGCCGAATGGCCGCTGGCACGCGCTGCTGGCCGACTTTGGCATCGCGCGCGGCGCCGACGCCAGCACTCACCGCACCAAAGTCTCGGGCACGCTCGCCTACATGGCGCCTGAGCAATTCAAAGGCGAATTCTCGCCCGCCAGCGACCAGTACGCTCTGGCGGTGATGACCTATCAGCTGCTCACCGGGCATACGCCCTACGAGGGCGATATGGCGACGCTGACGCAGGGGCATCTCTACGGGACGCCACCCTCGGTGCGCTCGTATAACGCGGCGCTGCCCGCGAAGCTCGATGGCGTGCTCAGTCGCGCGCTGACCAAAGACCCGACGCTGCGCTACCCATCCGTCGCCGACTACGCGGCGGCGCTGCAAGAGGCGCTCGCGCAGAAGTCGGCCGCTGGCGATGTGGTCGCGCCTGTGGCTCCGGCACCCGCGCCCGCCGCTGGCGGAACAGTCTCGCAGGGGCCAGCGCCCAAATGGCCAGTGGGCAAGCAAAAAACCCCACGCCAGCCGGGGCTGGGACGCGCCTGGTTGGCGCTACTCGCGGCAATCGTCCTGCTCGTGGCTATCGTCGGCGCGGGTGGCTATATTGTCCGACAGCAAGATGCGCAGCACGCGCAACAAACGCGCACGGCCCAGAAGACCGCAGGCGCGCAGGCTCAGAGGACATCAGCGGCACAGACCGCATCGGCAAGTGCCGCGCAGACCGTAGCCGCGCAGACGGCAACTGCCCAAATTACGCCGATTCCCTCACCAACCGGCACGCCGACGGGCATTGGCCAGGACGTTACGACGCCACCCCCGCCACCAGACGGCGTTGACGCCAACCACACGTTGATCTCGGACCCATCGCCGTTCTGCCCCCAGAACAAGCAGCCGACGACGCCGTGGGAGAAGAGCAGCAATGTGGCCGTTGCCTGTCCTGGCGGTGGCGGTAACGGCGCCGACCTTACAGCGACATCCGCGACCAACCTCGGCTGCATCCAGCGCAAGGCTGTCATACAGGAGAATGGCTTCGTGACCGCCATCGCCCAGCCTGGATCGGGATCGGTCGTGCTGGGATTCCGCCAGGGCGAAGGGAATAGCACTGGCAGCGGTGGCCTGACGAATATTACCGGCTATTACTTCCAGGTCGATCCCACTGGCAAGTCCTATACCATCTTCAAGATTGACGCCGATGGCAATTCATCCGTAGTGTCCAACGGTACGGGCACGCTGAGCAGCGCTCTGGCCGCGCATTTCGCGGTTGGTGTGCTCTATCAGGGCAACCAGATCACGCCCTATATCAACGGCATCGCCCTGCCGACTGTCACCGATCCGTCCTACTCCAGAGGGTGGATGGCGCTCTGCGTGACGCCTCAGGGCGAGACGACCTACACCAATGCGCTGATGTATCCGCTCGTCAGCTAGCCCGCGCTCCTTGACGCTTGCTGTCCCCGCTCTCTATAATCGGCGCGGAGCGTTGTATCATTGCATCAATGGGGATCTCAACGATACAACCGCGTATCCCTATGCGCCGCGAGAGGAGAGGCACGGGCATGACGATGCTGGGCGACGAGACGATCATCGAGGCGATTACCGGGCGCGAGGTGCTCGATTCACGCGGCAACCCAACCGTCGAGGTGACGGTGACGCTGCTCGGCGGCGCGACGGGAACGGCGATGGTGCCGTCGGGCGCATCTACCGGCGCGCACGAAGCGGTGGAGCTACGCGATGGCGACGCCGACCGCTACGGCGGCAAGGGTGTTTTGAAGGCCGTCCAGAATGTCAACGAGACGATACAGGATGCCCTCACCGGCCTCGACGCGCTGGATCAGGTCGCGCTGGACGAGCGGATGATCGAGCTGGACGGCTCCGAGAACAAGGGCACACTGGGCGCCAACGCGATTCTTGGCGTCTCGCTGGCGCTGGCCCATGCGGGAGCCGCCGCCACTAAGGTCCCGCTCTATCGCTACATCGGCGGAACGTCCGCCCGCACGCTGCCTGTGCCGATGATGAACATCCTCAACGGCGGCAAGCACGCTGAAAACTCGACCGACCTGCAAGAGTTCATGATCCTGCCCGTCGGCGCGGAGTCCTTCGCCGAGGCGGTGCGCTGGTGCTCCGAGGTCTACCACGCGCTCAAGAAGGTGCTGCACGACCGCAAGCTCAATACCAACGTGGGCGATGAGGGCGGCTTCGCGCCGTCGCTAGGCTCGAATCGTGACGCGCTGGAGGTGATCGTCGCCGCCATCGAGGTGGCGGGCTACGAGCCGGGCGGCGACATCTTCCTGGGCCTGGACCCTGCCGCCA
>DATBIB010000088.1:0-8846 GCA_036557205.1 Ktedonobacterales bacterium
CCTGGCCGGCTGACTCGCTTCAACTGCGTCAGCACGGGCCGCTTATCGACATACTTCAAGGTGATACGAATCGTCCCCTGAGGGTTATCCTTGATAATATCGAAATCCTTAATGTAGCCTTCTTCTTTCAGGATGCGCGCAATGCTCAGCTTCATCTTCGAGGCAGGGATCAACACTCGTGTGTGCCGTGCCATGATCGCATTGCGGATGCGTGTCAGCATATCCGCGATGGGATCGGTCATGTTCATAGATACAAGCCCTCCTCGCAGCCCTACCAGCTCGACTTGGTGACGCCGGGCAACTCACCCCGCAGGGCGCGCTCGCGGAAGCAGATGCGGCACAGGCCAAACTTGCGCATGTAGGCGCGTGGCCGACCACAGTTGCCACAGCGGTTGTGCTGGCGAACTTTGAACTTGGGCTTGCGCTGGGACTTGACGATCATTGAAGTCTTTGCCATCGTTGCCCCCTCCAGGGCGAGGGACCGGGCTTCGGTGGAACGATGCAATGATTCACACCGGTTTCCGGGCCCTTAGTCCCGCGTAATCGCGGTACTCAATCAAAAAACACTGAACACAAAACGGCTATGCCTGCTATGCCTGCTGATGCTTGAACGGCATGCCCACCAGTTGGAGCAGACGGCGTCCCTCTTCGTCGGTGTGGGCGGTAGTCACGATGGTGATCTCCATCCCGCGCACCTTATCGATTTTGTCGTAATTGATCTCCGGGAAGACCAACTGCTCGCGGATTCCCAGGGTATAGTTGCCGCGCCCATCGAAGGAGTCGCGAGAGACACCCTGGAAGTCGCGCAGGCGTGGCAGCGCCACACTCACCAGCTTATCCAGAAAATCGTACATGTGGTTGCCGCGGAGCGTCACGGTGCAGCCGATGGGCATACCCTCGCGCAGCTTGAACGACGCCACCGAGCGCTTCGCCCTGGTGACCACCGGCCGCTGGCCCGTGATATCGCTCAGATCGCGCACCGCGTTTTCCATCGCCTTCGGCGTCTGGATCGCCTCGCCCATGCCGATATTGATTACGATCTTATGGACGGCGGGCGCCTGCATGATGTTCGAGTAACTGAATTCTTTCATGAGCGCCGGAACGATCTCCTTGCGATAGCGCTCTTTCAGGCGTGGCGTCGTTGATGCCGCCTTTGGTGTTGCCTTTGATGTCGCCATGGCTTAATCCCTCGTATGTTCCTGAATAAGCTGGCCGCACTGCTTGCACACCCGGCGCACCCGCTCCTTCTCGTTCTCACTCGTCCCCGGCACGTGCTCATGGCCAATGCGTGTTGGCTTGCCACACTCCGTGCAGATGACCATGACATTGGACGCATGCAGCGGCATCGCCTTCTCGATGATGCCCGCCGCCATGCCCCGGCCCGCCTTCATATGCTTCTTGGCGATATTGACGCCCTCCACGATCACCTTGTTCTCGCGGGGCATCGCACGCTGCACCGTTCCGCGCTTGCCGCGGTCTTTGCCTGTCAGCACCAGAACGGTGTCGCCTTTGTGCACATGCAGCTTGGCCAGGTGCAGGGGCTTTTTCTCATGTTTCTGAGTTGTCGCCATCTACTTCTTCGCCTCTCCCTTGCCCTTTGGCCTCGACCCTCACCTCACTCACGCCCATCCGATGCGCTCTTCTCTTTAGAGCACTTCCGGCGCGAGTGAGATAATCTTCATAAAATTGCGTTCGCGCAGCTCGCGGGCGACCGGCCCAAAGATGCGGGTGCCACGCGGATTGTTGCCCGCGGAGATAATCACCGCCGCGTTCTCGTCGAACTTGATATAGCTGCCATCGGGGCGGCCATACTCTTTGGCGACGCGCACGACCACCGCCGTGACGACCTCGCCCTTCTTGACCGCGCCGTTAGGCTGCGCCTCTTTGACCGACGCCTTGATCAGATCACCGACACTGGCCCAGCGCTTGTTGGGCGTCATGACGCGGATGCACATGATCTCTTTGGCGCCGGTGTTATCGGCCACCTTGAGCCGTGTCTGCGGCATAATCATGTCGCTCTACTCCTCGTCTTCCGTCTCGGCCTCGTCGGTCGCGCCAGGCTCAGGTAGGTCGGGCGCGAGCTGGGCAACGGCTTCCTCCACCGGCATAGTCTGCACCGCGCGATTGAGGATCTTCACCAGCTTCCATCGCTTCTCTTTGCTGAGCGGGCGTGTCTCCTCGATCACCACGATATCGCCGATGCGGGCCTCGTTATACTCATCGTGCGCCTTGAACCGCGTCGTATAGCGATAGGTGCGCTTGTAGACCCGATGTCGCTTCAGCTCCTCCACCGCGACGACGATGGTCTTCTGCATCTTGTCGCTGGCGACACGTCCCTGCTTGCGTTGGCGCCGATGTGGCTTCGGCTGCGCCTGAGCTTGTGCCTGAGCTTGTGCCTGAGCTTGTGGCTCTGGCTGCGGCTTGGGCTTGGCGACCGGAGCCGACTCGCCTGGAGTCTTTTTCGCCATTGCCTACTTCTCCTCACTGGCAACAGCCGCGTCATCCAGCGCACCCTGTGCCTCTAACACGGCAGCGTTCTGCAGCTCGCTGAGATGGAACATCAGCCGAGCGATATCTGCCCTGACCTGTGCGAATTCGCGATTATTCTTGACCTCGCCGCGATCCTTACGGATGCGCAGCTCGAAGAGATGGCGCCGCAGGTCGTTCAGCTCCTGCTGTGCGTCATGCATGTTCATCGCCCGAATTTCTCGGCGGCGATCATTAAGCTTCGACACTTTCCGCCTCCTGCCGGACGATAAACTTCGTCTGAATGGGCAGCTTGTTCGCCGCCAGCCGCATGGCCTCTTTGGCGATCTCCTCGCGGACGCCGCCAAGCTCGAAGAGAATGCGTCCTGGCTTGACCACGGCAACCCAGTGGTCGGGCGCGCCCTTGCCGGAACCCATGCGGGTCTCGGCTGGCTTGGAGGTCACCGGCTTATCGGGGAAGACGCGAATCCAGACCTTCCCGCCGCGCTTGATGAAACGGGTCATGGCGATACGCGCGGCCTCGATCTGACGCGCCTCCAGCCAGACCGGCTCCAGCGCCTGCAAGGCGAACTCACCAAAGGCGATGGTGCTGCCACGATAGGCTTTGCCCCGCATGCGCCCGCGGTGTTGTTTACGATATTTGGTTCTCGATGGCGCCAGTAACATGGCAGATGCTCCAGTTCGCCGGCCGCCGCCATCTCGCCCGAAGTATTGGTACGGTGGCGATGCGCGTGCGGCCACAACTATGCGACAGATGGACGCCGATTTCAGTAGCTACGAGTCAGATTCGTTGGTCTCTGGCGTCGAAGCGGAGTCCGTCGGCGGATGATTGGAATTGTTAGCGGCGGAATCCGTCGCCTCGGGTGTCGGCGGTACAGGCTGGCTGGCCGACGCGCCACCCTCAGCCCCGGTCTGCGCGCCACCCGTTGCCGGGCGCGCTGTCCGTGGGGCGCGAGGAGCGCCACCCGTCGCGCCGGTCCGCGAGCCACCCGTTCGTGCTCCGCCGGTCCGTGAGCCACCTGTGCCACCCGTTCGTGGGCCGCCGCGCTCACCGCCTGCGCGTGGACCGCGCTCGCCGCGTGGGCCACCACGATCACCGCGATCACCGCGTTCGCTCCGCTCGCCACCACGGCCGCCACGGCGCTCGCCGTGTTCCGGGCGCCCGGTCGCTGGCGCCGAGACACCCTGGCTGACCCGCTCGCCCTGGCGCTCTGGCAGCACATCGCCGTGATAGATCCAGACCTTGATGCCGATGACACCGTAGGTCGTGTGCGCCTCAGCCAGGCCATAGTCGATGTCGGCGCGGAGCGTCTGCAACGGCACACTGCCCTCAGACTCCTTCTCGACCCGCGCAATCTCAGCGCCGCCGAGCCGCCCGCCCATCACGACCTTGATGCCCTTCGCGCCCGCGCGCATCGTCTTCTGGACGCCCTGTTTCATCGCCCGGCGGAACGAGACGCGCTTCTCGAGCTGATCGGCAATGCTGCGTGCCACCAGATACGCGTCCAGCTCGGGCGTGCGTATCTCGACGATGCTCAGGCGGACCTTTTTCTTCGTCTGGCGCTCCAGATCCTGGCGCAGCCGCTCGACACTCTCGCCGCTCTTGCCGATGACGATGCCTGGCTTGGCGGTATGGATGGTGACGGCGATCTGCGTCCCGGCCACCCGCTCGATCTCGATGCGCGAGATGCCCGCGTTAGCCAGCCGCTTGCGGATGATGTCGCGCAGCTTGCGATCTTCGGCAAGCAGGTCTCTGTACGTCTTGTCGGCGTACCAGCGCGAGTCCCAACCTTTGATGATGCCCAACCGGAAGCCGGTGGGATGAACTTTATGCCCCAATCGTGAGCCTCCTCTGCCGCAGCCTACCGCCGACGAGTATTCGCACGCGCCTTGCGAGGCACGTCATTTGGATCATCCGAGATGTAGACGGTGATGTGGGTGCTGCGGCGCAGGATGCGCGAGAAGCGCCCATGCGGCCGGGCACGCATGCGCTTGAGCTTCATGCCTTCATCGGCCAGCGCATTCACCACCCAGAGCTCGTCTGGATCCATGCTATAGTTGTTTTCGGCGTTCGCTGCCGCCGAGGCGACGACTTTATAGACATCGCGCGCCGGCATATTCGGCAAGAACTTGAGAATCGCGAGCGCCTCACTTACGCGGCGCCCTTTGATGGCGTCGGTCACGCGCCGCACCTTGCGGGGCGGATGACCCACGTTTTTGGCAATTGCCCGTGTCTGCATACAATCCCCCCGCTAGCGCACACGCCCAGTTTTCTCGTTCCGGTCGCCAGCATGCCCGTGAAATTTGCGGGTGGGGGCGAACTCGCCGAGCTTGTGGCCGACCATGTTTTCGGTGACGTACACCGGCACATGCGTCTTGCCGTTATGAACCGCGATGGTCAGGCCGACCATCATCGGCAGAATCGTCGAAGCGCGTGACCACGTCTTGATAACGCGCTTGTCGCCGCCCCGCGCCATCCCCTGCACCTTCTTGAGCAGGGACGGATGGATGTAGGGGCCTTTCTTGGTCGAACGCGACATAGAATCCTCTTTCCGTTCCGACTACCGGCCCCTGCCGGCGTTACGACGTCGCAGAATAAACTTATCGGTCCGCTTGTTATGGCGGGTTCTGAAGCCCATCGCTGGCTTGCCCCAGGGTGTCTGTGGCTGGCCGCCGATTGGCGCGCGTCCCTCACCACCACCATGCGGGTGGTCCACTGGATTCATCACCGAGCCGCGCACATGCGGGCGGCGCCCCAGGTAGCGCGAGCGTCCGGCCTTGCCGATGCGCACGTTCTCATGATCGAGATTGCCCACCTGGCCCACCGTCGCGATGCAGTCGAGATGGACGGTGCGCTGCTCGCCGGAAGGCAGACGCACGACGGCGTAATCGCCTTCCTTCGCCATCAGCTGCGCCGACGTGCCCGCGCTACGGACGATCTGCCCGCCGCGCCCTTTGTGCAGCTCGATGTTGTGGATGACGGTGCCGGTCGGGATATTGCGCAAGGGCAATGCGTTGCCCACGCGGATATCGGCCTCTGGGCCGCTCATCACATGGTCGCCCACCTTCAGGCCGTTCGGCGCGAGGATGTAGCGCTTCTCGCCGTCAACATAGTGCAGCAGCGCGATACGCGCCGAGCGGTTCGGGTCATACTCAATCGAGAAGACCTTCGCCGGAATGCCGAACTTGTTGCGCTTGAAATCAATGACGCGATAGCGCTGCTTCACCCCGCCGCCACGATGCCGGGCCGTGATGCGCCCCTGGTTGTTGCGGCCAGCACGGCTGTTCTTCTTCGCGACCAGTGAGCGCTCCGGGCGGGAGCGGGTGATCTCATCAAAGGTCGAGACCGACATGGCGCGTCGTCCTGGTGATGTCGGCTTATACACACGAATTGGCATGTTTGCGTCCTCCCAGAACGTCGCCTATGGCTGCAACTGCGCGATGCTCTCGCCCTCGGCCAGCGTGACGATGGCCTTCTTCCAGGGGTGAGCCTCAGCGCGATAAATGCCCTTGCGCGTCCGAATCTGGCGCGCTTTTCCGGGCATACGCATCGTATTGACGCGGACAACCTTCACATTGAACATGGCCTCGACGGCCTGCTTGATCTGGAACTTGTTCGCGCCGATTGCCACCTCGAAGGTGTACTGTGGGATGACCTTGCCGCGTCCGTTGTCCAGTTGCTGTAGGGCAGACGTTTTCTCGGTCAGAATACCGCGACGAATAACCTCGGTAATCTCCATCGTTTATTCCTCCCCGCCCTTCTCAGCCTTCTCGGTGGCGCGCTTGCGGGTGGTCTTTGGAGCCTTCTCGGCGGTTGCGCTCGCCCCAGCGTCAGCCTTGGTCGTCGTTGTCGCGGCCTTCGTCGCCCGGGGGGCTTTCGGCGCCTTCTCGTCTGCCGTTGCCGCCGCCTTCGCGGTCCGGGTTGTCCGGGCAGGCTTGGCAGTTGCCCCAGCCTTCGCCGCTTCGTGGGCTGCGCGCGCCCTCCGCCGCAGCACCACGTTCGGATGCCGCTTCATTTGCAGGCGGTCATCGGCGTCGCGACCAAATTTCTTGACCAGGATGCGCGCCGTCTCAAGCGGCATCAGCAAGTGGTCGTACTTGAGCAGCTCGACCACGTTCGTGGAATCGACATGCCCAAGCCTGATCGCCGGAATATTGCGCGCCGAGAGAATAATGTTGTCGTCATGCTCTGGCAGCAGCAGCAGCACCGTACGGGTAACGGGCAAGTTGCTGAGCAGCGCCTCCATGTCTTTGGTCCGCGGCGCGTCGATCTCGATTCGCTCCATCAGCAGGATGCGCCCATTCGCCGCCTTATCCGAAAGCGCCGACCGGATGGCGATACGCTTCATTTTGCGCGGGATCGCGCGCTCATAGGCATGCGGGCGCGGGCCAAAGACCGTGCCACCGCCACGCCAGTGTGGCGCGCGGGTGGAACCCTGACGCGCGCGGCCTGTGCCCTTCTGACGATAGGGCTTCTTGCTGCCGCCGCTTACCTCAGCGCGGGTCTTGGTCGAGGCCGTCCCCTGCCGCCGATTCACTAGCTGCGCCGTCACCACCTGGTGCAGCACGGCTGTATTGATCGGCGCCCCAAACACATAGTTATCCAGATGTTCTTCTCGGACGATCTGGCCGTCCATATCATAGACATTCGCGGATGGCATCTCTGTCTCCTCAATCCCGCTTAGCCACGCTGCCGCGCGGCGACTGCCATCTGCACGGCGGTCTTACGGATCATCAGCAGGCCGCCATTCGCGCCCGGCACTGATCCTTGCACAACGAGCAGGTTCCGCTCCGAGTCCGCCTGGACGATTCGGAGCGCCTTCACCGTGACGCGCTCGTTCCCCATCCGGCCAGCCATGCGCGTCCCTTTGTAGACACGACCCGGCGTGGTGCCAGGGCCGATGGAGCCTGGGGCGCGGGCGCGGTCGGACTGGCCATGCGTCCGCTGGCCGCCGCCGAATCCATGGCGCTTCATGACACCAGCAAACCCTTTGCCCTTGGACGTGCCGATGATATCGACCTCTTCGCCCTCGGCAAACATCTCTACCGTGACCTCATCGCCAACCGCCGGAAGGTCGCCAACGACCTTCACCTCGCGCAGCGCCTTGAACGGGCCGAGCGCCTTGCCAGCGCCGCCACGCCGCTTCGCGCCGCGCTTCGCGGGAGCCGTCGTCGTCGCGCCTGCCTCAGCAGCCTCAGCAGCCTCGGCAGCTTCGGCCTGATCGGCCTCTGCCTCGGTGGCCTGTTTCTTCTGCCGCTTCTCCTGGCGAGCTTTCGCTGCTGTTCGCTGCTCTTCGCGGCGCTGGCGCTCAGTGGCCTTCAACTCGTGGCCCAGATGGCCGAGCATCGGGCGCGTCGCGCGCTTGACCTCGATAGTGTCGAAGCCTAGCTGGACAGCCTCATAGCCGTCTCTGGCTTCCGTCTTGACCTGCGTGACCGTGCAGGGTCCGGCCTCGATGATGGTGACCGGGATGATGGCGCCGTTCGCGCCAAAGATCTGAGTCATCCCCACCTTGCGGCCGAGCATTCCACTCAACATGGTGATTCTCCATGCAGCGTCCTTCACGAGGCGCCAGATGCTGGTTGCGTCCGCTGGCAAGCAATGCGCTACAGCCAGTGGACGACGTGTCCGGGGAATCGCGTTCGCAATCGAAGCGCTCCAGACACGCGGCGCACACCGTGCGCCTTCCGAGCGTCTTGTCCCGCGTGCCGACACTGCTATCGGCAACTAGAGCAGTCTCCTGCTACAACTTGATCTCGATATCCACACCGGCTGGGAGATTGAGCCGTGTCAGCGCCTCGACCGTCTTCGGCGTCGGCTCGACGATATCAATCAGCCGCTTGTGGGTGCGGATCTCGAACTGCTCGCGCGAGTCCTTGTCGATGAACGGGGAGCGCAGCACCGTGTACTTCGCAATCTCCGTCGGTAGTGGCACCGGACCCGAGACCCGCGCGCCCGTATTCTGCGCCGTCTCGACGATCTGGGCCGCGGACTGGTCCAGAATCCGGTGGTCATACGCCTTGAGCCGGATGCGGATCCGCTGCTTCGTTGCGGTAGCCATCTCTACTCACTTTCTCCGTGTCTCAGTCCTGGCAATTCGGACGCAGAGCCACTTATTCCAGACGAATGGCCCCGTTCCCTGGGGAACGAGGCCCTACTGATTTCTTACGCGGTGACCTTGGTGACGGCGCCCGCGCCGACGGTGCGGCCGCCCTCGCGGATGGCGAAGCGGCTGCCCTCCTCCAGCGCCACCGGGTCATGCAGCTCCACCGTCATCGTCACATTATCCCCCGGAATCACCATCTCGACGCCTGCGGGCAAGCCAATCGCCCCGGTGACATCGGTGGTGCGGATGTAG
>DATBIB010000089.1:0-41235 GCA_036557205.1 Ktedonobacterales bacterium
GCTGGTGGCGGCGGTCGTTTCGGCGCCGGACGTCAAGACGCTCGGCGAGATGAGCGACGGCATTCGCAGCCGCCTCGGGTCGGGCGTGATTCTGCTGGCCACGGAGAACGACGGCCAGGCCCAGTTCATCGTGACGATCGACGACGCCCTGACGAAGCGCGGCCTGAACGCGGGCAAGATCGCCGCGGCGGTGGCCGAGCGACTGGGCGGCCGGGGCGGCGGACGCCCTAACTCTGCCCAGGGCGGCAGCAACGACACGCGCAACCTGCGGGCAACCATCGCCGCGGCGGGCGCGCTCATCGCATAGCGCGATGCTGCCTAAGTATTCACGTTCAGCGCAACCACTGCCACGTTCATGGGGTTATCCCTATGGTCGTGGCTTTTTTCTTGCGAAAGAACCACTCAGTGGCAAATGTGACAAAGTACCGCGCACAGGCTGGTACTTTTGTTGCGTCTGAATGAACAGGGAGCGTTGGGCGTCGTACTACTTTCAGGCAGGTGTGACCGAGATGTGACACTTCGGGGAGCTGCCCGGCGCCTGAGATCGCGATGAGGTGGTCAGAGATGGATGATATCGTGCGGCTGAAACCGCAATCCACATATGCGACAGTCTCCGCGGCGCTGGCGCTGACGAAGGGTCGGCGGGTGGCGCTGGTGTTTCCGGTCAACGAGCGTACCTGCCTGCACGAGACGACGCTGCTCGATGCGCTCTATGCCCGCTGCCATCGGCTTGGCAAAGTAGCTGTCATTATCGGCGGCGACGCCTGGCTGCGCGCCCATGCGGTCGCGGCGGGATTCGAGACCGCCACAACCCTTGAGGACTGGGGTGACACCGCGCCCGACCTCCAGGCCGCCCGACCGCGACGCTTCTCCCGTAGCACGCCGCGCCTCCATCTCGTCGATGTCCCACCACAGGCGGACGCCAGCGCCGCCTGTGGCGACGATACCGCGGGAGACCCATGGGTCATCGAGCCGCCCGACTACGTCATCGCGCTGCGCAAGGCGTTCGTCAGCCCATCGCCAGTCGTGCGCGCGCCGATCATCACTGGCTCGCTGGCTGAGGTGTTGCTAGACGAAGACGATGATGACGATGACGCCATCACCGCGAGCGAGCGCTTCGAGGAGGTCATCACCGGACGCATCCTAGAGACGAGCGGTATCCATAGAACGGCCATGCCCGGCGTTCTCTAGCGAGCACGGATATGAACTTCTCCACGCTCGTCGAGCTGCTCGCCAGAATCTTCGATATCGTTGGACTCGCCGCACTGCTGATTGGCACAGTCGCCGCGCTTGTCATGTATCTGCTCCGTGTTATTCCACACCTGGGCGCGCAGAGCGTGGCATACCGAAACCTCCGGCAAGGGCTGGGACGGGCAATCCTCGTCGGCCTGGAACTATTCATCGCAGCCGATATTATCCGCACGGTGACGATAGAGCCAACATTTCAGAGCATCGGCGTGCTCGGCCTCATCGTCCTCGTACGGACTTTCCTGAGCTGGTCGCTGGAAGTCGAGATCAATGGCGAGTGGCCCTGGCGCCGGGCGCGGAGAGAGGCCACCCCACCGCTTACCCAGGATGGCCTCTAAGAGTCACCTTTCCTCTCAATCCTCTCATACTAATTTCGTCTCGGCCGTTGTCATTTGGCCATGGGCCGAGGCTGTCTAGCCTCCAATGCAATTAACTTGTGGCCTTTGCTCGCCTATGCTATAGTGGCCGCACTCTTTTGTCCCCTGAGACTGTGTTACGACGGTGTAGCACGCGGTGATGTGGAAGACTGGGACAAGGAGGCTGGCCGCTGAATCTGCGCACTTTGTCGAACTGTTCAAGAGCCCGATCATGGATGCGACGTATGCGCTCTCGCCAAGAAGTTCGCGCAATACTAGCAAGTAATGCGCCATTAACCACATCGTGCACTATTCAGATGGTGGGCGCATGAGCGGTAGTGGCGGTCAGCAGAGGAAGACGCCGTTATGGACATTATGGAGAAGGTAAACAACCTAGTCGCGACACACAGCCTCTTTGTCATTCTGCTGCTGATCACGGTGGGGATCTCACTGGCAAATGTACTCTCATCTGTGCGTGTCAAGCCTCGGAACCCACCGGACTGGGAGAAGGTGGCGGCGGACTTGAGCGAGCAACAGAAGCAACGCATGTGGGATCAGGTCATGCACGACGACAACATGTTCAATGACCGCCTCAATTTCCTTCTGGTGTTTGAATCTGTCTTGCTTGGTGTCGGCATTGGCGCGATCACGAGTCATTCGGCGGCAACTGGCTCCGCACTCGAAGGTTTTGCCGTGTTCGGTCTGTTGGTTACACTTCTGTGGGCGTATATTCAAGGCCGCCACAAGCGTGGCCTTGATGCGCTAAAGGCCCGCACAAGGGCCTTGTTCCCCGAGTACACACTGGGCGCCATTGTGCGCGGCAGGCCTCCTTTCTCTTCGACATGGCTGCTAACCTATCCGCTTCCCTGGCTCGTCGCCGCTGTCTGGCTTGGTCTACTCTTCCTGTCAGGAGGGTGAGCGCTGCCACCATTTAACGGTGGCAAGGAAACCACTCTAGCATGTACTGATACCACTTTCGCATGGGATGTCGTCGATGGGCCGACTCAAGCCCTGGATTCGCCAGGCTCGGCCCGTAGACAAAAGACAGCAACCGAGACGAAATTGGTAATAATCCTCTCAATCGCCTCACATCCAGGCAGCAGTGATATACTCAAGTATCGAGCGCGGCGTATGCCACCAGCGCCTCCACAAGCCAGGTGAAGCGAGAGAGAGGATTCCGTGCCCCATCGCATGCATGACGGACCAGCCTCAGATGGCCACGACAACGCCCAAGACTATGACCACGAGGACGAGCAGGCGGCGCTATCCGCCGATGAATACCTGACCGGTGAGCGAATCGTGCCACATCGGCTCGCACCCGACATCTCAGTCGCCGATCTGCTGGATAGCTCGTTTCAGGCGTATAACGCCGGTCGTATCAACGAGGCCGCGCGCCTTTATGCCCAGCAGATGCTCGACCCGGAGCAGGATGTTACCGTCTGTCTCACCATCGCCGGAGCGATGACGCCCGCCGGGGTCGGCGGCAGCATCATCACCCTGATGGAGCGAGGCGCGATAGACTTCATGGTCAGCACGGGCGCCAATCTCTATCACGACATCCACCACGCGCTCAACTACGCGCTGCACCGGGGCAGCTTCAAGCTGAGCGACCCGGAGCTGCATGAGGCGGGCGTCATCCGCATTTATGATGTACTCTTCCTCGACGAAGTTTTGCTGGATACCGACCGCTTTCTGCGCGAAATCTTCAAGACCTTCCCGCAGCGGCCCATGTCCACCGCCGAGCTGCATCACCTCATCGGCCAGCGGCTGCTGGAGCTTGGCGTTGACCCGGAACACTCGGTGCTGGCGATGGCGGCCAAATGGAATGTGCCCATCTACACTTCGTCGCCGGGCGATTCCTCCATCGGCATGAACCTCGCCCGCCACCAGCTGGATGGCAACGCGCTAACCATCGATCCGCTCTTCGATGTGCATGAGACGACCGCCATCGTTCAGGCAGCGACGCGCAACGGCGTCATCATCCTTGGCGGCGGCTCGCCCAAGAACTTCTACCTCCAGACGCAGCCGCAACTGTGGGAGGTGCTGGGCATTAACAAAGGCGGCCACGACTACTTCATCCAGATCACGCAGGACGCTCCACATTGGGGCGGGCTGTCTGGCGCGACGCCATCCGAAGCGGTCTCGTGGGGAAAGATCAAGCCAGAGCAGCTGGACGAGTCGGTGGTTGTCTACGCCGATACAACCATCGCATTCCCGCTGATCGCCGCCTATGCCGTCAGCCGGGCCAAGCCACGGCCGCGCCGCGAGCTGTATACCCGCCGCGAAGATATGATGAGAGAGCTGCGCGCGGCCTATCAGCGTGGAGCGGCACAGAAAGAGACCGCTGAGACTGCAATTAGCGAAGATGATGGAGTGGAACAGGCGACGATAGACCGCGACCGCTAGGCGCGTTTCGCACACGGGGAGAAAGTGAGGGCGACGATGCGCGATGTATTGCCTGAGCTTGAGCGCTGGCATCATGAGGGCAAGCCGATTGCCATTGCCAGTGTGATATCGATTGTCGGTTCGGCGCCACGCGGCGTCGGCGCCACCCTGGCGCTCACCGCGGCGGGCGATATCGCGGGCTCGGTCAGCGGCGGGTGCGTGGAGCCCGCGGTGATCGAGGTGGGACTCAAAACGCTCCGTACCGGCCAGCCGAAGCTTCTCTCATATGGCATCACCGAGGAGCAGAATGTCGAGCAGATCGGCCTCTCCTGCGGCGGCCAGATCGAGGTCTTCGTCGAGCGCCTCGCCAACCTGGAACGGCTGGCGGCGGCCCTCAAGGCACAGCAGCCCATCGTCCGCGCCGTTGTCATCAGCGCGCCAGAGGCGGGCAAGGCCACGCCGGGCGCCAGTATGCTGGTCCCGGCGCAGGGAGAACTGATA
Organism: Ktedonobacterales bacterium; assembly: GCA_036557205.1. Classification (GTDB taxonomy): domain Bacteria; phylum Chloroflexota; class Ktedonobacteria; order Ktedonobacterales; family JADMIN01; genus DAHUXT01. The sequence goes on from DATBIB010000089.1 coordinate 4,491, forward strand.
GGCGGCTCTGGCGACCCCGCCCTGGACGACGCTGTGGCGGCGAAGGCACGCGACCTGCTGCGCGACGGTGAGTCGGCAATGGCGACGGTGGAGATTGCCGAGAATGCCGCCCAGGTCTTCTTCGCGGTCTACCCGCCGGAACCGACGCTGGTCATCGTCGGCGCGGGCCACATTACGATCCCGCTGACGCGCCTGGCGAAGACGCTGGACTATCGCGTGACGGTGATAGACCCGCGCGAGGCGTTTGCCACCCGCGAGCGCATCCCCGACGCCGACGATTTACTGCTGGAGTGGCCCGACGAGGCCATCGCGCATCTGCCGGTGTCGAGCGCGACGGCCGTTGCCGTGCTGACCCACGACGACAAGTTCGACGTGCCAGCGCTCAAGGCGGCGCTGAACTCCCCCGCAAGCTATGTCGGCGCGATTGGCAGCCGGGGCACCCGCGAGCGCCGCGACCGTCGGCTGCGCGAGGCGGGCGTAACCGACGAACAGATCGGGCGCATCCACGGCCCCATCGGCATCAACATCGGCGCACGCACGCCCGAAGAGATCGCGCTGGCCATCCTGGCGCAGATCGTCGCCGTCCGCCGAGGAAAGGTGTAGCAGGCATAGCTAGCGCGGGCGAGACAAGAAAGGAATACGTATGCAGCGGAAAGGAATCAACTACGATACGGGCTTCACGCGGATTGGCGCGCCGCCATCCCGTGGGGCCTTCATACCGACCCAGGTACGCCGCGAGATGGAGATTATCGCGCGCGACCTACACTGCAACGCGGTACGCATCTCGGGCAGCGATCCGGCGCGTATCGCTCTCGCCGCCGACTTTGCGTTGGAGCAGGGACTGGAGGCATGGTTCTCGCCATTTCCCGCTGATATGACCCCCGATGAACTGACGCGCTACTTCGCGGAGGCTGCCCAGCGTGCGGAGCAGGTACGCCAACATAGAGACACACAACGAGTCGTCTTCGTGCTCGGCTGCGAGATGTCGCTATTCAACCACGGCTTCGTACCAGGCGCGACCTATGGCGAACGCATGCGGGCCATGATGAATCCGCAGGCTCTGGCTCAGCTATCCGTTTCTCCCGACGAGCTGATACGCCAATTCAATGACTTTCTTCGCCTGTCTGCCACCGCCGTTCGAGGACACTTTCACGGCCCGATCACATACGCCTCAGGGCCATGGGAAATGGTGGACTGGGCTCCGTTCGACATCGTCGGCGTTGATCTCTACCGGGACGCAAGCAACCGGGCATCGTATCGCGATCAGGTGCGCGCCTACTTCGCCCATGAGCGGCCAGTGGCAATTACCGAGTTCGGTTGCTGCACCTTTCGCGGCGCGGCGGACCGCGGCTCGCTGGGTTGGACTATTGTGGATCGCTCCACACAACCGCCACGGTTAACCGAAGCGGTGGTTCGCGATGAACAGGCGCAGGCCGATGAGCTGCTGGACGTGCTGACTACCCTCGACGAAGAGTGTGTAGCTGGCGCATTCTGGTTCACCTTCGCATCCTACAGCTATCCCTATCACGCCGACCCGCCGCATGATCTCGATTGCGCCGCCTATGGAGTCGTGAAGGTCTTGGGCGACGCGACCGGAAACGTCTATCCAGACATGCCCTGGGAGCCGAAGCGGGCCTTCTATACGCTCGCCGACTACTACGCGCGTACTGGGTGATGCCATAGTGCATCCAGCGCGGGATTCTTGACCCATTGCATGGGCTGTGTTACGCTATGCGAGATTAGGGGGTATACTGTTACCTCGATACACAGTGCGGGCGGGGAAAGTGGCTGGTCTGGTAGGGGATGTGAGATGTCAGAGCCATTAAGCGAGCGCGAGCTCATCAAACTGCAGATCCAGGCATATGAATTTTATGCCGGGCTGATTGACCGCGCGGTTGTGAGTGGCGCTCACGACGCCAAGATGCCGAAGTGGGACGACCAACGCGCAGTGGAATATCACGATCTGGCGGAACAATTGCGCCAGCGACTGGCGGAGCTCGAGGCGACCGATGAACAGGCGCTCGACGCTCCTGGGACAACGCCAGTCGTTGCGAACGGTGAGCCTGCGACATCGTAGCCACGTGGAGCGCCAACGAATACGGCCCGTTCTGGTCCCAACGAATAGCATCCAACAATCGTGTATGGTGTGGAAAATCTAGAACCTGACGGAAAGCAAAGACTCTGCCATTGTCGTCTGAGGTGGTGTGGCTCGAGTAGGGTGATGGGTTATGTGCTGCGGGAGCAATGTCAGCAACGATGCTACGCGCTCCTGTTGCCGCTAGTGGATGAGCCGGGGCGGCAGCCCTTGCCGCGTACGATACTCTTCCTGATGACGAAAGTATCATCGCGGTATAAGGAGCATGGAGAATGGCAGCACGATTTGTCCCCACGATGCGCTTGAGCAATATCATCCAGATGATCACGCTCTCCCGCCAGAGTGGCATTCTGCGCGCGATTCGCGGACAAGACTCCGCGCGCCAGATGGGCCAGATTCGCTTCGTGAATGGCCAGGCGGTGTCAGTATTATTTGGGCAGATGGTTGGTGAAAATGCCCTGAACGCCCTGATGGGATGGGGCGAGTGCATGTATTCGTTCGACGAGATCGCCTCAGATGGCGCTGAACCCGATGGCTATTACTCGTCGAGCGATGGCGCCCAATATGGGACGACGCCGCTGCCTTCGGGCACTGGCTCGTGGCCATCGTACGGCGGCTATCCTTCTAGCCCAGGCTATGCCCCGTCGGCTCCCCCACAGTACCCGCAAAATCCCGGGCCGCCATCACCCTACCCGCCGTACGGTTCTGGGTATTCACAGCCAGCGCCCAACACCGGCTATCCACAGCAGGCACCCATTACAGGCTATCCGCAACAGTCGCCGAACACCGGCTACCCCGGAGGCGGCGCGCCGAATCCCAATGATCCCTATTATCGGCAGACACCGCCAAATCCCACGGCGTCGAACCTGCCCGGATCAAATGGATATCGTCCAGATCTGCTCGAGTCAATACCCTACCAGACCGGCATCGCCGAGCCTATCGAGCAGCTTCCGCTTGACCGCCGTGAACGCATGATACTGCTGCTGATCAACGGGCAGCGCAGTATGCTGGACCTTGTACGGCTGACACATCGCAGCGAACGCGAGATTTATGCGGTGCTGCAACATCTGGCGCTCCTGGGATTGATTCAATTTCGTCGCTGACGATGGGACGAGATTGGGACGAGATGAGGTATTCATGGGCTAATCAGCAAGACGCGCAAACCAGACAAATGGTAGGATTTTTGCAGACAGTGAAGCCATATGCGTATATCTATCCGTTATCTCGCATTAGGGAGTGCATGAGAGGCATGGTCTGTGTGACAGGTGGCGAGGGATGTGGCGACACCGGACCCAGCCGGGTGCAGGAGGGTTAAAGGGCAATGCTTCAAAGACGGTCGCGACTCGGTATTCGCGCTCAATTGACACTGATTGTGCTCTTGAGCGCCGTTTTGAGTACAGCGGCAACGCTTTTCATCGCGGATAATGCCATTCGCAATTATGCCCTGCAACAGGCGCAGAGCCAGGAGCAGGATAATATGAAGATCGCTGTGCTGGTGCTACAGACCCAGTATGGCGAGAATTATTCGATATCCGCGGACAACCATCTGGTGGTGGACTCTCCATCTTCAGGGAAGAACTTCGGCGGCCCGACCGACGTCAACTTCGGCAAGTACGCGCTCAACGACGACACCGACTACGTGGATAGCGTGAAGCAGCTGATTGGTGGCACCGTTTCAGTGTATCAGTGCGCCAACGCCAAGGGCGACTTCACCCCCTGCGTGCGTGTCTCGACAACGCTGCCCAAGCCCGGTTCGTCCGGCGATGTATCGGCTCCGCGCGACACCAGCGTCCAGTTGCCGACGAGCGTCGGCGGCCATATGAAGCTCCAGTCCAACCCGAGTGAGTGGCTCGGCATCGACGATATTAACGGCCAGCAGTATTATGCCGACTATAGCCCGATGCTGAACCCACAGGGCCAGCTCATTGGCGTCATCTCAACCGCCGTTCCACTCGACACTGTCACCGCCTTCGAGCGCAGCACGACAGTCGAGCTGCTGCTGCTGGGCATCATCATCATGATCGCTGGCGTCATTCTGGCGCTGCTGCTTGCCGGAGTGATCGTCAATACCCTGCAACGCGCGGCGGCATCGGTCAGCCATGCGTCTGAGCGCATTGGCAGCATCGCCACTCAGCAGGCGGACGGCGCGGCACAGCAGGTCTGGGCGGTCAACGCCATCAACAAGGCGCTACAGAACTTTACCGAGGCGGCACAGGATATCTCCCGCCGCTCCGACCAACTTGCCCAGATGGGTAATCAGGTCATCCAGCGCCGTGGCGAGATGCCGCCGGGCCAGTTTGAGTCGCTCATCGCCTATATGACCCGCTCGGTGCGCGATATCAGCCAGTCGAGCCGCCAGCAGTCGGCGCAGTACGACCGGATGGGCGGCGCGATGCAGGCGGTTATCGAGATCGCCGAGCAGGTCGCGGGCAACTCACAGCAGACCGCCGAAAGCGCTGAGCGTCTCGAACTGATTGTGCGCCAGCTGCAACAGCTCGTCGGCGCGCGCCGCGCCCCACGTAAGCTAACTACCTCTGGTCACGACGACGGGGCTATGGTCGGCGCCGGTATGGGCATGGGCGGCATGAACGGCATGGACGGCGGCATGATGATGCCGAATGGCGCAATGAGTCCGCAGGGCATGCGTTCGATTCGCCCGATGGGCCAGCCCGGTATGATGCCCCCAGGTGGGATGCCGATGGGGCCAAATACGGACCGGCGTGGCATGGCGGGCGCTGGCATGGGTAACGGCTACGGCGGCTATGGCGGCAACGGTGGATATGGCGGCGGCTACGGTGGTGGCTACGGCGAATATGACGGCTACAATGGCGGTTATGGCGGTGGCAACGAGGGCCAGATGATGCCGCCGATGAATGGCGGCGGACAGGACTGGCGTATGCCGCCCATGCCCGCGATGCCACAGCCCGGCCAGAATCAGCTGCCACCTGGCCCGCCGATGGGACGGATGCAGTTCGGCGATAACCAGCCCCCACAGCGCGGACCGCAGTCTCGTGGTATGTCACGCGGTGGCGGCAACTCGCAGTTCAACAACAACTGGCGGCGTGACCCGTACGGCCCGGATGGCGATGACGGCGGCAGGCGCTAGCCAACAGACCCTGACAGATTCGCGCGGGTAATATCCAGGCCACAATAGACGTCATGTATCCTGTACGGTACAATGACTACAGCCCTTGCGGTCGCACGCGGCTTTCGTTGAGCGCGGCGCGCACGCGGCTGTAGGTTCGGAGAAAGGCAGCCAGCGCAGATGTACGAAGACATACTTGCCCAGGTACCACTCTTTCACGATCTGACAAAGCATGAGCTTCAGGTGCTCTCCGTCAACTGCCGTGAACGGGACTACCCGACCGGAGCCACGCTGTTGCGTCAGGGCGAGACAGGCATCGGGCTATTTATCATTACCAACGGCAAGGTGCAGATCACCCAGCAGGCGCCCGACGGCAGCGTCCGCGACCTGGGCACCTTCGAGCGCGGCGCGGTGCTCGGCGAGATGTCACTGCTCGACGACCTGCCCCGCACGGCGACCGCCGTTGCCCTCGAGCCCTCACAGGCTATTGCCATCCCCGTCTGGGACTTCCGGGCGGCATTACGCGAACAGCCGGAAATTGCCATCAAGCTGCTGGCCATCCTGAGCCGACGGCTGCGGCACAAGGAGCTCGATCAGGGCGCGTCGTGACGGCAGCGACGTCATATCTCATCATCTGGGGGCGGCTGGCGACAGTCGCCCTCTGCTGTTCCTGGCATCAGGGAATGCTTTGGCTATGAGCGAGACATCATCTGGCGAGCCGCGGGCACAGCGTCCCTATAACGCGCGCACACCTCCGCCACGTGACGCCGACCTGATCGCACGCTGCTCTGATCCTCCCCCGCCTGAGCTGCTGCATGGCATCGAGCAGTTCAACCAGCGCGAGTATTTCGAGTGCCACGAGACACTCGAAGCGCTTTGGAACCATGAGCCGGGGACGATCCGCGTGCTGGCGAAGGGTATCTTGCAGGTCGGTGTCGGCTGCTACCATCTGCTGCGCGGCAATCACCGCGGCGCGCTGCTCAAGCTCGCCTCAGGGGCCGACTATCTGGAGCCGTTCGCGCCGCGCTGTCGCCGGGTGGAGGTCGCGCTGCTCATCGCGGACGCGCGCCGCCTGCATGCCGAAATCGTCGCCCTTGGCCCGGAGCGCCTTGGCGAGATTGATCGCTCGCTGCTGCCCGTCATCCTGGTATCCAACCCGGAGGAGTAGCGATACACGGGAAATCAGCCAAGCGGGCGTGTGCCTATGTAGAGGCCGCGACCGATCAGCCCTTCGGCGTCGTGAGCCACATCAAGTCCCGCGTTGATGAATGCGTGTTGGTACTCTGCATCGGTGAAGAGGCCAAGCTCGTGATGCTCGGTGAAATGCTCGATACCTTCAGGCGTGGCAACTAGATAGTGGAAGTCGAGCAGAGCGACGTTGTCGCGCTGCCCGCTGACATTCATCCGCGCAATCTTGAGATTCGGCTGGTCGACAAAAATGGCGTGCGGCTGCCCGACCTGCCATGCTTCGGGCGGGAAGAACGGCCCAACCAGGAGAACGCCGCCGGGAAGCAGATGGCGCGCCATGGTGGCAACCGCCTGCTCCAGTTTCGCTACAACTCTCGCATAGCCAATCGAGCTAAAGAGACAGGTGACCACATCGAACTGGCGTCCCAGATCGAAATCGCACATATCTCCCTGGTGAAAGGCGATTCCAGGATTGCGCTCTCGCGCGATGGCCAGCATCTGAGGGTCAAGATCGAGACCTTCGTAGGTATACTCGTCGCGCAAGAATGTAACGTGGCCGCCGGTTCCACAGGCGATATCGAGCAGCGTATTGCCCGCTGCGCGCTTATGCTCGGCAATGAAGGCCTTCAACCGCTGGGCCTCGCCCGCGTAGTCTTTCGCGCTATAGACCGCATCATAAATTTGCGCGGACTTCGTGAACATGGTCAGGTTGCCTCCTGATGGTGCGCTGCGCTTTGTGCGCGAATCGTGTCGAGAACGCTGCATTTAGCGTTTATGCCGACTCTGGTCACACCAGCATTTTTCCGTAACGCTACTCGCCGCTGGGTATCCAGATGTTCTTGACGTGGGTGGACTCGCGTAGGAACTCGCGGCCCTCGCCCTGTGCGGCGTCCAACCAGTCGCGTGAGTGGCCGTATGAGACCCAGGTGCGCTTCATGTTGCCTGCGGAGGCATCCTCTATGGCGCGGGCGCCCTCAGCGGAGCCGAAGTGCCAGATCGCGTCCACATCGTCGTGCTGGGCCAGCACCTTCGCCAGGGAGTCGCGCGGGCCGGTAACGATGTTGACCACGCCAGCAGGTACGTCCGAGGTCTCCAGCACAGAGTAGAAGTCCGTCGCGCTGAGGGGGTGACGCTCGGAGGGGATCGCGATCACCGCGTTGCCCATCGCGATGGTCGGAGCCACTAGCGAGACGAAACCCAGCAGCGGGCGCTCCTCTGGGCAGACGAGGGCCATCACGCCGATAGGCTCATTCTCCGCCAGCGTCATGCCGGGCAGCGGCGTGCGATGGATCGCGCCATCGAACTTGTCGGCCCAGGCGCCGTAGCTAAAGAGCCGCTCGATGGAGGCCTCAACCTCGCGGTCCGCCTCCTCCTGCGTGCAGCCGATCATCGCGACGAGGCGCGCGGCGAACTCTTCGGCACGCACAGCCAGGTTCTCGGCGATGTAATAGAGGATCTGGGCGCGGTTGTGCGCGGTGGCGCTGGCCCATCCTGGGCTGGCCTTGTGCGCCGCCTCGACGGCATTGCGGATGTCTTTGCGGTTGCCCTCGCCGACCTCGCCCAATGCTTCCCCACTCGGACCGTAAATCTCGCGGCTGTAGCCGGAATCTGGCCGTGCCTGCTTGCCGCCGATGAAGAGCTTGGCCGTGCGGTCAACGGGCGGCGCGCCGAAGCCTGTTGCGGCGAATCCACCGAGGCCGTCGTGGCCGCTGCGCGCGTGTCCGTTTGGCTCAGCATGCGCTCCATTCGTGGCGAGCGCGGCCTCGTTGGCGAGTGTGGCGCGGCGGCGCGAGCGGTTGCTGCCGTTGGCCTTCACGGCCTGCGATCCGGCATCGTCCGCCTCGGCTTCCCACGTCGGCCTGAGATATTCGTAGAGGCCCTCGCGGCCACCCTCGCGGCCATACCCGCTCTCGCGATAGCCACCAAAGCCGGATGCGGCGTCGAAGACGTTGGTGCAGTTGATCCAGACGGTCCCAGCCTGAATCTGCCCGGCGATGGAGAGCGCGAGGTTGATGTTCTCGCTCCAGACACTGGCGGCGAGGCCATAGTTGGTGTTGTTGGCCAGCGCCACCGCCTCGACGGGCGTGCGGAAGGTCATGGCGACGAGCACCGGGCCGAAGATCTCCACCTGAGCGATGGTGGAGGACGGCGCGACCTCAGTGAAGAGCGTCGGCGGGAAGAAATAGCCGTCGGTCGGGCAGGACCACGAAGGCTGCCACATGCGCGCGCCCTCGTCCACACCCTGCCGCACCAGGCGCGTGATCTTCTCCAGCTGCACCGGCGCGATGATGGCGCCGATATCGACCGCCTTGTCTAGCGGGTCGCCGACACGCAGCTTCTCCATGCGCGCGCGCAGCTTTGCGAGCAGCCGGTCGGCAACGCTCTCCTGCACGAGCAGACGCGAACCAGCACAGCAGACCTGCCCCTGATTGAACCAGATGGCGTCCACCACGCCCTCGACCACAGAATCGAGGTCAGCGTCGTCGAAGACGACGAAGGGAGACTTGCCGCCCAGCTCCAGCGAGAGACGCTTGCCGCTGCCAGCCGTGGCGCGGCGGATGATGCGGCCAACCTCGGTCGAGCCAGTGAAGGCAATCTTGTTCACATCGGGATGACGCACCAGCGCCTCGCCGGTCCGGCCGTCACCGGTGACGATGTTCACGACGCCAGCAGGCAGCCCGACGGACTGGCATAGCTCGGCGAAGACGATAGCCGTGATCGGTGTGAACTCGGCGGGCTTGAGCACGACGGTGTTGCCAGCGGCGAGCGCGGGTGCGATCTTCCAGGCGAGCATCAGCAGCGGGAAGTTCCAGGGGATGATCTGGCCAACGACGCCCACTGGACCCATCTCCGGCATCTCACTGCTGAGCAACTGCGCCCAACCAGCATGGTGATAGAAGTGGCGCGCGACGAGCGGGATATCCAGGTCGCGCGTCTCGCGGATGGGCTTACCGTTGTCCATTGTCTCCAGCACGGCGAGCAGGCGCGAGTGCTTCTGAATCTGGCGGGCGAGCGCGTAGAGATAGCGCGCGCGGGCGTGGCCAGAGAGGCCGCTCCACGCCGGAAACGCCTCACGGGCGGCGCGCACGGCGGCATCCACGTCTTTGGCCGTTCCCTGGGCGATATCGATCAACGGGGTTGCCGTCGCCGGGTTGACCGTCGGGAAGTACTCGCCACTGCTCGGCTCGCGCCACTCCCCGCCGATGAAGAGGCGCAGGTGGGGCGCATGGTCGGCCAGCCAGGCCTGGGCAGGCGAGTCCGACTCAGGCGCGGGACCGTAGCTCATCGACTCGTAAATATCGGCGACGCTGACTTTGGTGTCTGCCATCTCGCTACGCTCCTTTTGCCTTACGCCATCGGGTGATGATATCCAGCCGAGTAGCGACCGGTGACGAAGTATTCGATCTGGCGCTCGATGTCGTTGAGCAGGCTGCTCGCGCCGAGGCGGAAGAGACCGGCGTTCAGCCAGGCATCGCCCAGCTCTTCTTTCATCAGGATAAGCCAGTCGAGCGATTGCTTGGCCGTGCGGATGCCGCCCGCGGGCTTAAAGCCGACGCGATAGCCTGTGGCTTCCTCATACTCGCGAATCGCGCGCACCATCACCAGGCTGTTGGGCAGCGTCGCGTTGACGGTCTCTTTGCCGGTGGAGGTCTTGATGAAATCGGCTCCGGCCATCATGCAGACCCAGCTGGCGCGCGCCACGTTACGCAATGTGCCTAGCTCGCCCACCGCCAGGATCGTCTTCATGTGGGCGTCGCCGCAGGCCTCGCGAAAGGCGCGCACCTCGTCATAGAGCGCCTGCCAGTTGCCGGTGAGCACATGGGCGCGCGAGATGACGATATCAATCTCACGCGCGCCAGCCGCCACCGAGGCGCGAATCTCCTCGACCTTGAGCGCGAAGGGATTCTGCCCAGCGGGGAAGCCAGTGGAGACGGCAGCGACCGGGATATCCGTCCCGGCGAGCGCTTCGACGGCGACGGGCACGAGGTTGTGGTAGACACAGACGGCGCCGGTATGCAGATGCAGCGCGCCCACATCGAGCGCATCCACCAGATCGGCGCGCAACGGCTGGCGCGCTTTGGCGCAGAGGCGGCGCACTGTACCAGGCGTGTCGTCACCAGAGAGCGTGGTGAGATCGATACAGGTGATGGCGCGCAGCAGCCAGGCCGCCTGCCATTCCTTCTTCACCGTGCGTCGAGTGGAGATCGTGGCGGCGCGGCGCTCGACAGCGCTCCGGTTCACTCGCACGGCATCGACGCGGTCCAGATCCAGCGGCATGCCGGGATTGCGCGCCGACTCTGCGGCTGCGTGCTCGGTCGGTCGCGCACGTGCTCTGCTTCTGGCTGGTATATCGGCGTCGACGGCCATCGACACTCCATCTGCGGTTGTCATCGTTGAACTCCAATCGCGCCGCTTGAGCTTCGTCGGGCCATTGCGCGTCGTTTTGCGCAATGTGGGGAGCGGCCTATCCTTTCAGGATACACCACTGCGACGGCGTTTGCCACCAGCAGCGCCCCAATACGCGCTGGAAAATGAGCCGTGGATAGCCTTCCAGCCTCATGGAGTGGGCTGACCTCTCAATAGAGACGTCGGAGGATTCCGCGATGGTTTCGCGAGACACCCGATGAGGCGACTGCTCTGCGCAACATCAGGCCACCTACCCCATAGAAAGGACAGATGGCCCGAGATGGTCGCTACTCTGCAGACTGTGTCGCAGACCAGAGTTCCTGGCTGCGGTCGGCCACGATCTGCTTCGCCTGACGAATGAAATCGGCTATCGGCACGGCGCCGAGATTCTCGTTCGAGCGCAGACGCACCGCAACGGCGTCCGCTGCCGCCTCTTTGTCGCCCACCACCAGCATGTACGGAACCTTCTGCAACTGGGCGTCGCGCACCTTGGCATTCATACGCTCGTGGCGCGCATCCACCTCCGCGCGCAAGCCCGCCTCGCGCAGCCGCTCCGCCACCTGTTCGGCATACGCGCCGTGCTTCTCGTCCGAGATCGGAATCACGACCGCCTGCACCGGCGCGAGCCAGAGCGGGAAGGCGCCCGCGTAGTTCTCGATCAGGAACGCCATGAAGCGCTCCAGCGTCGAGATGCCGCCGCGATGAATCATCACCGGCTGGTGTGGCTGGCCGTCCTCGCCGATGTATTCGAGGCCGAAGCGCTCCGGCAGCGTGAAGTCGATCTGCACCGTCGAGATCGTCTCATCCTTGCCGAGCACGTTCGCCACCTGCACATCGAGCTTGGGACCGTAGAAGGCTGCGTCGCCGACGCCTATGTAATACTCTATCTCCAGCTCTTTGAGCGCCTGACGCAACGCCCCCTCCGACTGCTCCCACATCTGGTCGTTGTCGACGAACTTCTCTTTGTCGTTGGGATCGCGTAGCGAGAGCCGATAGTTGTACTGCTCGAATCCCATGTCGCGGTAGATTTGCTGGATAAGCCGCACCGCCCGCTTGAACTCTGGCAGAATCTGCTCCGGCGTGCAGAAGATATGCGCGTCGTTGAGCGTCATCGCCCGCACGCGCGAGAGACCCGACAGCTCACCCGAACGCTCCAGCCGATACATCGTGCCCAGTTCGGCGATGCGGACCGGCAGATCGCGGTACGAACGCATCTTCTGGCGATAGATCTGGATGTGGTGCGGGCAGTTCATTGGCCGCAAGACCAGCTCCTCGCCGCTCTCCATCTCCATCGGTGGATACATGGACTCGTGGTAATGCTCCCAGTGGCCCGACGTTTTGTAGAGGTCCAGCTTGGCCAGATTCGGCGTGTAGACGTGCTGGTAGCCTTGCCTTCGCTCCAGGTCGAGGATGTACTCCTCCAGCAGACGGCGTACTGTCGCGCCACGCGGCAGCCAGAGCGGCAGCCCCGCGCCGACATCCTCGCTAATCATGAAGAGTTCGAGGTCTTTCCCGAGCTTGCGATGGTCGCGCCGCTTCGCCTCTTCTAGTCGTTCGAGATAGGCGTCCAGGTCTTCCTGCGTGAACCACGCCGTGCCGTAGATGCGCTGGAGCATTGGGCGTTTCTCGTCGCCACGCCAGTAGGCGCCCGCGACGCGCATCAGCTTGAATGGGCCAATCTCGCCCGTGCTTGCGACGTGCTGGCCCCGGCAGAGGTCCAGGAACGGCCCCTGCTCTTCGATGCCGACCGTCTCGCCTGGCAGGTTCTCGATCAGCTCTATCTTGTAGGGTTGATCGTGCTCCTGGAAGTATTTCATGGCCTTCTTGCGCGGCCACTGGCTGTGGACGAAGGGATGGTTCGCCGCGATACTGGCGCGCATGCGCTCCTCGATGGCGGGGAGGTCCTCCGGCGTCACCGGACGCGGCAGCTCCATATCGTAGTAGAAGCCATCCTCGATGGCCGGGCCGATGGCGAAGCGCGCGCCCGGAAATAGCTCCTGCACCGCCTCCGCCATCACGTGCGCGGCGCTATGGCGCATCCGCTGAATCGGCGAATACGCGACCGCCGCCTCAAGCTCCTGTTCAACGGACATGTTATCGTTCCTTTCGTGTGAGTTTGTACGTTTGTCCACATTCCGGCTGCAAGACCTCTCACCTGGCCGCCACCTCTCGCTGGGCGGTCGGAATGCTCTGGTTCCCCCTCTCCTGGGGGAGAGGGGGTTAGGGGGTGAGGTCATCCACGGTCATATCACCCCGCGGCTGCCTCAAGCTCTCCGCGGAGCCTGGCAAGCAGCCGTTGCGCTGCACGCAGTCGCGCGCGGACATCTGGCATATGGAGCGCCTGGCGCAGCACTTCGGCGATATCGGGCGCGCGCTCCGCCAGATCGCGAAGGAGTTGATCGCGCACGGGCGGATACTCGCCACGTTGCGCATACCAGCCCTCAACCATCGCGGGCAGCATCCTATCGACTAATAGCGCCGCCGCCTCGGGATCGCGCTCCCGCAGGTACGCGGCATAGATCAGACTATTCTCAAAATCAGCGTATGGGTCATCGCTTTGCGCGTCTGACGACACGCAGAATCTGTACACCATCGTGAGACCTCCTCAGGGTCGGAATCGTTGTGACATGGCAGGTTGAGTCGCCACGGCCGGACGCCGCACGACTTGAGGCAGCCACGGTCACACCGTCGGCTGGTTGCCGACGGATCCCGATCACCTTTTGAGCTAGATGGCCTACAGCGCGCATGGCTTTGTCTTCTTCGATTGCTACTGGCGCGGCGCATGCGTTACGCATGTCACCACAAAACGCCACAAAAAAACCCTTTCATCCCACCTGGGACGAAAGGGCAACATGCCTTCCGTGGTTCCACCCACATTCCACGCGGCGCATGCAATCATCTGCGCGTCGCGTGCTTCATTGCTGGCCGATAACGGATGCCCTCCGCGACAGCCTGCCGCCAGTAAAGGCGGGTCGGTGTCGGGCTAACGGGTGGTATTCGCAGTGATCGTTGCCGGAGATGGCTCTCAGCCGTTGGCCATCTGTCGCTGTCGGAAGACGCCTGCTACTCGTCCCGCTCTACGCCATAACTATTCGTACGACATTCAGCATATCACGCGGCGGACCCGCTGTAAAGCCTGTGCAACGGTCGCTTCGCATGTTACACTGCTTATCACTGCAATCATCCCACAGCGAGCATGCTATCTTCCTGGTGGGTATATGGAGCGCGTTTGAGGAGCAATCATGGAGGATGGACGTCAGACACTGGAATTAGCGCCTGCCGCGCTGCGACGGCAAACCGATCCGGCCAGTCTCGGCTTTGCGACCACAGCGGATCTACTCGCTCCCACAGGTATGGTTGGCCAGGAGCGCGCGCAGGAGTCGATAGATTTCGCGCTGGAGATGAACGACAGCCGGTACAATTTGTTCGTCAATGGCGATCCAGGCACAGGGCGGCGTATTGCCGTGTCTACCGCGGTCGAAGCTATCGCGAAGAGTCGACCCGCTGCCAAAGATTGGTGCTACGTCTATCATTTCGACCAGCCAGAGGAGCCGCACGCCGTGGCGCTGCCCCCAGGCATGGGCCGCGCCTTCGCTCATGATGTCGCCACCTTCGTCCAGTCAGCACGGCGCGAGTTGCGACAGGCATTTTCCAGCGATACCTACGCCGCCAAACGTAAGGAGCTGCTGAGCGATGTCGAGCCAGAGCACACCGCTCTCTGGAACACGCTGCGCGAACAGATACAGGCGCTCGGCTTCCTGGTCCGAACGACCGAGTTGGGCATCGCGATTCTGCCCCTTCGCCCACCAGGCGGCTCGCGGGATTTGTCGCATTCCAGCGTTGGAGAAAGCGATGCGCCCGATGCCGAGGATGCGGATGAGCCACTGATTCTCTCGCGAGAGGAGATTGACGCGCTGCCGTTGGCAGCGCGTAATCAGCTGCGCGCGAAACACGAACAGGCGGAGACGCTGCTCAAGCGCGGGCTGCCGGAGATCACCACTCTTGAAGATGAGATGGCCGCACGAATCCGCGCGTTGACCACCGCGACCGCTGAGGAGGTACTCACGCACAGCATCGAGCCGCTGGTTGAGCAGTACACCATTTCTGCCGACGCGGTAGATTTTCTGCGGCAGTTGGCTGGCGATATGGTCACACATGTCGATGTGCTGCGCGGCGAGGGCGACGAGGGTGGGTCGGCCAGCGACGCGGAGAATGGCGACGAGGATGACCAGGGGATGGATGGCAGCGAGGGCCGGGTGAGTCTGCCTGTGCTCCTCCGGCGCTACCGGGTCAACGTGCTGGTCTCGCACAAGCCCGACGATGTCGCGCCAATTGTGATCGAGATGAACCCGACGCGCACCAATTTGCTCGGCCGCATCGAATCGGGCACCAAACGCGGCCTGCCATTTACCGACCATCTGATGATTCGCGCGGGCGCGCTGCATCGGGCGAATGGCGGCTTCCTGATTGTGCAGGCGCATGACCTCATCGCCTCGCACGCCTGGGACACCCTCAGACGGGTGCTGCGCTTCGGCATGATTGGCATGGATAGCGGCGGCGAGCCGCAGGGCGCCCCTCCCGGCGCGACCCTCCGGCCGGAGCCGATTCCCGCGAATGTGAAGGCCATCCTGATTGGCGATCTCTCCACCTATCGCATGTTTATGGAGCAGGACCCGGAGTTCCGGTTGCTCTTCAAGGTGCGGGCGGACTTCGCCGACGAGATGCGCCGTACGCCCGACGCCGAACAGGCGTATGCCCGCTTCAGCGGCAATGTCGCCCGCACCAACGGCGGCCCGGCTCTGGCTGCGGACGCGGTGGCCAGGCTGATCGAAGAAGGGTGCCGCTGGGCGGAGGACCAGGAGCGCCTCTCGACCGAGTTTGGCAGCCTGCGCGATCTCACGCTGGAGGCATGCTACTGGGCGAAGAAAGAGAAGGCCGAGACGACATCGGCGGCGCATGTCAGCCGGGCGATTACCGCACGCGAGCGACGGACGAGTCTGTCTGAGGACAAGTATAACGAGCTCATCGACGAGGGACAGCTTGTCATCGAGACATCCGGCGAGGTCGTGGGGCAGGTCAACGGCCTCTCGGTGCGTATCTCCACTGATCACTTTTATGGCGTGCCGATGCGCATCACCGCGCGCACCTCACCGGGCGTGGCGGGCGTCACCGACATCGAGCGCGAGACGGCGATGAGCGGGCCAAGCCATAGCAAAGGCGTCCTCATTCTCAGCGGTTTCCTCGCCGGGCGATTCGCCCAGGATTTCCCGCTGAGCCTCTCCGCCAGCATCTGCTTCGAGCAAAACTACGAGCCAATCGATGGCGATAGCGCCTCCTCGGCGGAGCTCTACGCATTGCTCTCCGGCCTCTCCGGCGTACCAATCCGCCAGTCGCTCGCCGTCACTGGCTCCGTCAACCAGCGCGGCGAGATTCAGGCAGTTGGCGCGGTGACGGCCAAGGTTGAGTCGTTCTTCCGGCTCTGCGAGCTGCGTGGGCTGGATGGCCATCAGGGGGTGCTGATCCCACGAGCCAACATTCGCAATCTGATGGTACGCGAAGAGATCGTGGCAGCCGTCAAGGCGGGTAAGTTCCATATCTACGCCATCGGCTCGGTGGATGAAGGGATCGAGCTGCTCACCGGTATTCCCGCGGGCAGGCCCGACCGCGATAATCGCTACCTGGAAGGCACGATCAACGCGCGTGTCAGCCAGATGCTGCGTCTCTATAGCGACCGGGTGCGCGCCTATACCGCTGGTCAAAACGTTGGGCTGGCCCGCCCATAATACTCGACAGCATCCAGTATACCTGGCAAGAGCCGCCCGGATGATTTGCCGTCAGTGCAGCAATGCCGCCACCTTCGCCACCAGCGTCTCGAGCTCAAATGGCTTGGCCAGAAATCCGTCCGCGCCCGCATCCGCGGCTTCCTGGGCTGCCCGGGGGTGGGCCGAGATCATCAGGACGGGAATGGAGCGCGTGGATGGATCGGCCTTCAAGTCCCTGACAATCTCGCGGCCATCACGCCCTGCCAGCAGCATATCCAGAAGGATGAGATCTGGCGCCTTTTCAGTGCGGAGACGTTGTATCAATTCGTCGGCCTGACTCCTTGCCTCCACGTGATAGCCCGCATCCCCCAGCATGAGCGTCAGCGCAAACTCGATATCTGGCTCATCATCAACAACGATGATCGTCTTTCTACTGTCGCTCATGACACCTCAGCACTCCCTGGCTGGAGGTTTGCATGATGCGAGTCGCTTTCAAGAAGGCTGTTCGGGCGAAGCAACGAGAGGCCAAAATGAAATGTGCTGCCCTTCCCGGCGCTACTTTCTATCCACAAACGCCCGCCGTGTCGCTCCATAATGGTCCGCGCGATATAGAGGCCAATACCCAGACCGGGATAGGTGCTCGTCCGCGGGTCATCCACCTGATAAAACCGCTCGAAGATGTGCTTGTGATGCTTTGGAGCGATGCCGATGCCGAAATCGTGTACAGCTACCTCAGCCCACTCGCGATCGCTTCGCAACGTCACGAGCACCGAATCGGCCCTCGGTGAATACTTGATGGCGTTCGTGAGTAGATTGATGAACACCTGGCCCAGACGTTCCTGGTCGCCGTAGACCTGTGCGTTGGTCGCGCCCTCCAGACGCAGGGTATGCGTCTGGGTTGTCGGCTGCACCATATCGAGCGTCTCGCGTACCAGATCATCGAGATCGAACCACGTTTCATGTAAGGCAAGGTAGCCGGTCTCCATCTTGGAGAGATCGAGCAGGTCGCGAATGAGGCGCGCCTGTCGGTTAATTTGCTCATCGATCCGGTCCAGCACCCGCAACACCTGCGCATCCGTATCGGGCTGCTGGCGCAGGCGCCGCTGCAAGACCTGTGTGAACGCCTTGAGACTGGTGACTGGCGTTCTCAGCTCGTGGCTAGCCATGCTGATGAAAGCGTCTTTGTGCGCTTCCAGTCGCCGTTGCGCTTCTTCCTCTCGTTTGCGCTCGGTGATATCACACAGGTGGCACTGGATAATCTCATGGCTGTTGACCCGGAAACGGTTGCCGACGAATTCGACATAGCGCAATGGTCCATCCCCGATGTGAAGCTCCAGCGACTCACGGCGAGCAATGTGTTGCTCTTCCATCTCCTGCCAGACTGCCTCGGCGCTCTCGTGATCAGGAAACAAGCCCATCCGCAGGAGATTCCGCCCTATCAGTTGCGCTGGTGTCGAGCTAAGCAGATCAGCAACGACCTGATTTGCCTCGATGATGGCATGTGTAGCTGGATCCACCACCAGAATCCCCTCGGTGGAGGCCTCAAATAGATGGCGATAGAGATGCTCCGAGATGCGGACCCGCTCCTCGGCTGCCTTGCGCCCTGCGGTTTCGCCAGCAAGTGAGCTTGCCTGCTGTTGCAACAGTGTGACGGCGCGCAGGCGTTCCTCCGGGTCAGTCAGTGCGGAGTAGCGCTCATCGGGGATCACCTGGGTATGGGTCGCGCATATCTCTCTGAATGCCTGCTCATGCGCTTCGCTCGCAAAGTCCGACATCGGATAGGCGCAGCAGAGGGAAAACGGTGGTGATGCATCGCTCTCGCGCAGCTCGTTCCACATATCTTCCAGGCGGATAGCTCCGGCGTGGTCGTCTGCTGCCCAGAGCAGCGCCACCATCTCTCCAAAGGCGCGCACATGTCGTGGCCGGGAGTCCTTTCCATAACTGTACGCCGCCTGCGCAATGATGCCACCGACGACCCGCCTAAACATCTCGTCGTCCAGCGATCCCTCAGTCATGAACTGTGCCAGCGTCAGGGCAGCGTCGAGTGCGATGTACGTACCCTCCTCAGACGCGGCAATCAGGTCCAGCCCTTCACGAACGAGACGTTGCTCCAGACGCTCGCGATGATTCTCCGTGGCAATGACAACGCAGGCCCCGCCCGTGGTGAGACCTTCAGACACATAATGGCTAATCTGCTTCACCAGGAAATCATCGTCAGCGTAGAACTGGACGGTATGCTCAGGCGCCGCTGGCCATTGGCTGCGCGTCGGCGAAGTGTGCTCGAGCTCTGTACTCATGGCTGACATTGCAAATGCAGAGCGCGCGCTAACATCCATCTCGGCACTCTGCGTGTGGGCAGGTTTTGGTAACATTGTCATAGCGTGTAGTGATTCCCTGCTGTCTGCTTTCCCTCGAGTGTCTCGCGTGCGTCCCGGATGACGGACACACAGTGCGCTACCACACCACATCCTTACCTGCCGACACAAGACAACATCGAGGTGGGTTAAGAATTGCCGATAGGTACTATCCGAAGCGTTAGCAATTTCCTTGCCAGGGGCTAGATTGAAACAGCACAAAAGAAGTAGCCCCCTCCCATCGCGGGAAGGGGCTACAACGAGAGGTGCAATCTATTGCTCCAGCGCGCCCTGACGGACCGCGTGCGCTGTCTGCTTCGTGCTGTGGCCATTGACCTCGGCGACGATGCCCGCCTGCTGTTTGGCCGCGCCGACAAACGCGAAGAACAGCGGATGCGGGCGGGTTGGGCGGCTCTTGAACTCTGGATGGAACTGCGTCGCCAGGAACCACGGATGCTCTTTCAGCTCGATGATCTCCACCAGCTTGTTATCGGCGGAGCGGCCGCTCACCAGCATGCCTTTCGCCTCGACACGGCGGCGATAGGAGTTGTTGAACTCGTAGCGGTGGCGGTGGCGCTCGAAGATGATCGGCTCGCCATAGGCCGCCTCAGCCTTGCTGCCCGGCGTCAGGCAGCAGACCCACTGGCCCAGCCGCATCGTGCCGCCCTTATCAGATATCTGGCGCTGATTGGGCATCAGGTCAATCACCTTATCGGGCGACTCAGGGTCGAACTCGGCGCTATTCGCCTCCTCCAATTTAAGCACGTTGCGCGCGAACTCGACGACCGCGACCTGCAATCCCAGGCACAGCCCGAAGTAGGGGATACTGTGCGTCCGCGCGTATTCGACGGCTTTGATCTTGCCCTCGATGCCGCGGTGGCCGAAGCCGCCCGGCACGATGATGCCCGCCGCGTGCGCCAGCCGCTCCTCGTGCAGCTCCCACTCTTTATCCAGTTTCTCGGAATCCACCCAGTCAATCTGCACGTCCACTCCATGCGCCCAGCCCGCGTGCGTCAGCGACTCCGCCACCGAGAGATAGGCGTCATGCAGCGCCACATACTTACCGACCAACGCGATGCGCACCGTCGGCTTCTCCGCCCCGATGCGCGCGACCAGGCCGCGCCATTCGCGCAAATCCGTTGGCTGCTTCTGCTGCAACGCCATCTTCTCAACCAGGAAATCGCCCAGCCCCAGATCTTCGAGCATCAGCGGCACCTCATAGATGCTGCTGGCCGTCTCGACCGGAATGACTGCGCGGCGCTCGATATTGCAGAAGAGCGCAATCTTGTCGCGTATCTCGTCGGCGACCGGGAAGTCCGACCGGCAGAGGATCACGTCGGGCTGGATGCCCGCGCGCAGCAATTCCTTGACGCTGTGCTGTGTTGGCTTGGTCTTCAGCTCGTGCGTCGCGCCGATGAAGGGCAGCAGCGTGACGTGGAGGTAGAGCGCATCATCACGACCCACGTCGTTGCGCATCTGACGAATCGCTTCGAGGAACGGCTCACCCTCGATATCGCCTACCGTGCCGCCAACCTCCACAATCACCACATCAGCGCTGGTCTGCTCCGCCAGTGTGTGGATGCGCTGCTTGATCTCGTTGGTGATATGGGGAACCACCTGAATGGTGCCGCCGAGATAGCCCCCGGCGCGCTCTTTGCCGATGACTGCGTTATAGACCTGCCCCGTCGTGACGTTGCTGGCCTGACTGGCTGGCTCATCGGTGAAACGCTCGTAATGGCCCAGGTCGAGGTCCGTCTCCGCGCCATCATCGGTGACGAAGACCTCGCCATGCTGATAGGGCGACATGGTGCCGGGATCCACATTGATGTAGGGATCCAGCTTCATGATGGCGACCGACAATCCACGGCTCTTGAAAAGACGACCCAGCGATGCAACGGTAATGCCCTTACCAACCGACGAGACGACCCCACCCGTGACAAATAGAAACTTTGGCATACCACTCTGCTCCCTTGCGCGCTGCTGTCGATACGCGCCTTCACACGACACACCTGACACACGAGACTCGCGATGACCATTGGAATAAGGCTTCTAACGCTGCACAATAAAGGGCCATCCGGCGCCTATTCATTGCACATTCGACACAGGCTACTTCAGGTGATTGCGCGCCGGAAAACAGCAATCGCCACATAGAGAGAGGGGCCAGCACCTCCGTTTGTGGAGCTGGCCCCTCATCTTCAGTTAACCTCCCCGGTAGTTCAGGACGACCACCTGCGGTTCTGCCGGGAGACTCGCAGGCGTGATGACAAGTTTGGGAAGCGGTTCGACCGCTTCCACCCCCATTTCACGTAAGAACTTGTCAAGGGGATCGAGCGCGGCACCATTTGGCTTATAGGCTGGCGTCGCGTAATGCATTGGGATAATCAGCCGTGGCTCGAGCTGCGTGATCACTTCGGCTGCCTTCTCGGCGTTCAGCGCGAATCCGCCGCCCACCGGCACCAGCACGACATCCACGCCGTTGAGCGCCTCCTGCGCGCGATCATCCAGAGTGTCGCCCAGATCACCCAGATGGCAGATATGAACATCATCCATCGTAATGAGGTAGGCGGTGTTGCGCCCATGCGCCTTGCCGCGCTCCTGGTCGTGCCAGGTCGCCACGCCGGTGATGAGAATCTGCTGAATCTCGTATTCGCCTGGACCCGTGACGACTTTCTTCACATCGCCACTCACCCCCTTGACATAGCTATGCCCGGGGTGGTCGTGACTGATGGTGATAATGTCGGCGGAGGGGCGACCGATGGAGTAACCCGTTGCAGGTGCGGGCGGGTCGGTAACGAGCGTTGCGTCTTTTCCTCGCAGGCGGAAGCATGAATGCCCCAGCCAGGTCAGTTCCATGCGAATAATCCTCACAAAAGCATTGGGCGGGGTGCGTCAGCGCATCCGCCAGCGTGCCCCGCCCTGACTGTTAGCATACCACATTGGGGAGTTCACCACAAGGGCATAGCCAGGTTGATGATGGGTACGGCCATCTGCTATCTCTTTCCCTATGGCGCCTGCCACTGCGGAAACGAGCGCTGATCTCGCTCATGATAAGAGGTTACATGGATTCTCCCATGTCTGTATCAAGTGGCTATATACTCGAACCATTCAACACATCATCTCCCTATTTCGATGAGGTTGTGCACATCTATCTGGAGACGTTTGGCGGGGAGGAAGACGTGATTCGCGAGTTCATCGCGCGCTATGCCACGACGCTGCCCGATTGGCGCGGCTACGTCGCCCTGGTTGGCACGCACGTAGCCGCGATGGGCTTTGGTACGCGCTCGCTGCCAGGGCAATGGTGGCATGACCGCGTCGCGGCAGCGATTGGCGCGGACCATCTCGCGCTCCAGGACGCCTGGGTGCTGGTCGATCTGGCGGTGCGTTCGGCATATCGCAGTCAAGGCATCGGCGGAGCGCTCCTGAAGACACTGCTTGTGCGCCAGCCCTGCCCGCGCGCGCTCCTCTCTACCGAGGTCGCGAACGCGGGCGCGCGCCGACTCTATGAACGCAACGGCTGGCGCTATCTCCATCCCGGCCTGGTCTTCACGCCGGGCCAGCAGCCGTTTGTCGTCATGGGACGTGAGATCAATTCGGGCGAGCGATCAGCAGATTCGTGAAGACGCAATCGAGCGAATCGCCGCCTTCGATTCCAATCTCGCCAGATGTAAAGGTCGAATCGTCTTGAGTCCCTACCTGCGTCCCATTGACGAAGAGATCGAAGTGCGATCCCTTTGCCTCAACCTTTAACGTGTTCTTCGTATTGAGCCCGCCTTTGATCGCCGCATTGGCGGTAAAGTCCGTGAGCGTCGTGCATGCGCCGTCCACACACTTATCGAAGAACCACTTGCCATTGCTGTCGATCAAGAATCGGTAGTAGTTCCCGACGCTGACACGCCTGAAGACAATCCCGTAACCAGTTGTGGTCGGACCACTCACCTGTTGTACATCTACCGTAGCGTTCATGTCGGATTGAGCCCCAATCGGCGCATAGCAGATGAAGCCGTCGGCAATGTGGTAGCCATCGGTCTTCGACTGGCAGTGATCGTCCTGGGTCCAGTCGTCGGCGGTTGACTTGAACGTGTTCTGGTAGAGCACCGTCTCAGCCGGTGTGGGAGTGGCGATTGCGCCTGTTGTTCCGGGTCCAGTCGAGGTGCCCAGCGCGTTGATGGCGAAGATGGAGACGCCAGTACACGCTGCCAGGACGACAACCACTGCCACGACAATGCCGACAACCAGCCCGGTTCGACTCTTTTTCGGCGGGGGCGTCTGCTGCGGATAGCCATAGGGTGGATTACCCTGCGTCGGCGGATAGGTTGGAGGCGCGTACTGCCCGGACTGCTGTCCATAGCCACTCGGCGGGGTATAGGAACTTGTGCCATATGGATTCTGCGGTGCGCCATACCCAGACGTCGGCGCGTTGCCACCGTAGCCAGCGGTGAATGCGCCACCCTGCCCAGGCTGCCCTGATGCATTCGTAAGCTGGTACCCACACCGGGGACATCGATCGGTATTCGGCTGTTCGATCAGAAGACCGCACGAAGGACACTGCATAGTTTCATCTCCTCCTCGTGAACGAATACGCAGACGGTTACTACGTCTGCCTGATATGCTCGGAGGAGGCAGTGATCGCTTCGCTGCTAGGGTTGCCTTTTATGTGATTTCTGGCCGCATCTTCCGCAGCCGAGTGTAGAGATGCGCCGCCAGATCAGCCTGGATGCCTGGCCTTCGAAATAGCGCGGTGGACGATGCGAGTCAAGGCGCTCACCCCGCGCACCCTCGGCTTCGGCTTCTGATACCGCGACAGAGCCGCTGCTGGGGAGGTATTCGGCGCTCTGTGGGAAATGGGGGATGCACAGCGCCACATGGTCAGCGCTTCATAGATGTGACATGATCCACTTCGTTGCGGCAGCCGCCCATGAAGGCCTCGCCTAAGACGTCCTTGCCTATCTTGAGTGACTGCTCACTCTTAATAGCTGTTTCATCTCCGCGTAGCTGCGAGGATCAGAGGCGCGGAAGCCGCCGCCTAAGTTGCCTGGTCAGCGCCCGGATGTGGTCAGCCGTTCCCTATCCTGTTCCACCAGGTTCATTGATCGGGCGAGCGCAGGAGATAGCCACTGTCTGCGCCCCGCTACAGCGTGAGGATGTGCGTTCGCTGACCATAATCGGGCAGCCGACGACAGCAAGACCCGCTTGGCACTGCATGCCGTCCGCAAGCAGCATTATCGCCAGGCGGTCGCGCTTACCCAGCGAACGACGCTCTCTTTTCAATACTTCTCAGGCCTGGTTCTCTGGTTCCTCCTAATGGTTGCCCGCCAAACTTGAGATTCCTGCTACAAACAACCCTACTACCGCCGCAGCGACCACGAGATAGCCCATCACAAGTCCAGCGACTGCCAGACCTCTTCCTTTTAGCTGCCCCGCGGAGCTGTCGATACTTCTTAGCGCGATATGCCCGAAAATAACGGCAAATATCGCTCCAAATCCCGAGCATAACCCTAGTATGCCAAACACAAAGCTGGCCATCGCCCAACCGCTATTTGCCTGAATTGGAGCGATGCCTACAGGTGCGTAACCGGGAACAAGTCCCGTCGGAGCGTAGCCAGGGGCAGGATAACTCGGTTGTCCAGGCACCGTCGGCACTGTATAGCCAGGAGGTTGTTGTGGATCAGGTCGATATGACCCGGCCCCGGATGATGAAGGATAGTCTGGTGGAAACGTCGTCATCATGACACCTCTGAATCTCATGATTACCCATCGAACAACGCGTTGGGAAAGCTGTACCTTCCCAACGCGCGCCGCGCCCTGTCCAGGTTTTCAAGTACACTTCAAGAGCTGCTAGTAAGGCGTGTAACCACCACCCGTCTGCGGCTCCAGTTGTCCTGACGTTGGAGAGGCGCCCACGCCTGCGACCGTAATCGTGACCATCTTGTCATTATCAAGCGCGTAGAAAATGAACGTGATGAGGAGCATCAGCAAGCCGAAGCCAAAGATAAGGATGCACGCGAGATCAATGATCAGCCAGGTCATATTGATCTTCTTGTGCTTGATTAGCGATACCTGCACCGGACTCTTATTGGCTATGACATACCCCTGCGCGATGTACTGCATTGTCATGGTTTCCAGGTCTTGCGGATTCGCCGCCTGAACGGCGATGGCCTTTGTCGCCATCTCGTGTTCCCTCCACTGAGAAGGAATGTACCCCAGAGCGCGTGGTACATTCCGACGACTGCCCCACCCGTGAGTGATGGGTTAGCATAAATGACGGCCTACAATTGACAGAAGACATCACAAGCCGTGGAACGCCGAAATGGTATGGCACTTCTCAGTCAATACATTCTGTCTCCAAGTCCGCATGCATGCACCATGTGCAGACTGTGACCACCATTGAGTGTGAATGGAATGCTTTGCGAGAAGTTTGCTGCAATATACCATAGCTATAACCTGGCGTCAATCACATATGTGAACACTTTCAACTACCATGCTGCCGGACGAGCGCGCGAAATGGTCGTCTGTGGCCGCTGGCGCATCAAGGTTAGGTCACTCGCTGTCGACGGCATTTGCCCGTTGCCAGGAGCTCAAGCTCTCAGCGCGGTTGAACCACCCGCCAGAAGGTGTCCAACGAATAAAACAAAACGGCCTCAGGTCGGGTATACTGATGACGATACCTCCAGAGTAGGACCGATGGGGCGTGATAAACCGCGTAATGTCCTGCCTGGAGGTAGCACACTTATTACGAGCTTACGTGATTCTAACCACTCTCTCAGCAGGCTGTCGCACATGCGCGCTCGACGAATTACCTCCCTTGCCTTCCTGGTATATCCACATCGAGCATGATCCTCGAGCTGGGCCACGGGATGATGGCTTTGATGTAGATGAAATCCATTTCACGAGCATGCTGCCCTGGTGCGGTGTACACGGCTGAAAAAAACATGCTGGCAATCTTAAAACAGGCCACATTGGAAGCCAAATGCACATCATGCGAGATACTCGGCACGAGAGAACTCGACTCAGAAGTACGCAGAGACAAGGCATAACGCTAAATACTCACCCCGCGCGCGCGCCCTCAGCCACGGATACCGCCACATAGCCGCTGCCGGGGACGTAGTCGGCGCTCTGGTGGCAGAGAACGTCATCACCCCACCAGATGTGCTATACTGCGCGCGTAGTTGATCGCGACCGCATGATGCGTCATCTTTGCTTCCCCGTTGATGCATTTCGTCTTGATGGTCTCTATCTGATCGAGATTTTTCCCTCCTCAGCATAGAACTCCACTGAGTCTGCGTACGCCGCACGGATTGACTTGTCGTGGAGTTTGCGCCGAAGCCTGGAATGGGTCGGTGTGTATGGTTCCGCACGGTCTTTAGAGAGACCCGCATTGCTATGCTCGAAGGAGGGGCCACATGGCCACCCGAATTTACGTGGGCAACCTGCCCTACACTATTGGTAATGAGCAGCTTGCTCAGATTTTTAGCGCTTATGGCGAAGTCACTGAGGCCACGGTCGTGATGGACCGCGACAGCGGCCAGAGCAAGGGCTTTGGCTTCGTCGAGATGGCAGAAGACGCCGCGCATACCGCCATCGCATCCCTCAACGGGACTACCCTTGACAACCGGACGCTTCGCGTGAGCGAGGCCCAGCCGCGTCAGGAGCGTTCCGCGGGTGGCGGGCGCGGTGGGCGTCGCGATTCCTACGGCGGTGGATCGAACGACTTCGACGGACGCCAGGATCGCTATGGGCGCAGCCGCTCGCGCGACTGGTAGTCGGCGCGCCGAATCGAGCCTCAGTTGCATGACTCTGGCCAGGGTAAACATGCCTTGGCCAGTGCTCTCCATGAGTCGGTACCCGTGTCGTTGCACGACGATAAATACAGCATAGAAAAGCCAGGGTCGACATGGCGACCAGTGAGATGATGGTGTTTGAGCAATTTCTCAAAGGCCAGGCCAGAGCCAGGCAACACGAAGACGCTCCATATCTGGTAACGCTGCAATTCGTTGAAGGGGTCGGCTCGCCAGCCTCTCAGCGATGGCAGCTACTTGCGTATGACATGTTTGGAATCCTCGTAAAGGACTCCAGAGACACCTACTACTTTCCATGGCATGCGATTTTGTATGTTTCCTAGCTCTGGAACCTGGGAGCTCCTGTCGGCGTAGCGGCACAAGCCTATCAGAATCCTTCCGGTTTCCCCGCCGATGCTCAGTCGAACGTTTGCACGTGTCAGCCGCGTGGACACTTACAATTCCGCCAACATGGTCTCGACAGAGTTGAATCGGAGGCGACGATGGTAACACGACCATATGATGGGTGCTGCCATGTCAAGAACTGCGGGCAGGCGGCAACCGCGCACTGTATGCGCTGCGGTCGTTTTTGCTGCCCTGCCCATATTCGTCACGTCTCGATCACGTGGCGAGAGGAAAAGCGCCCTCCCGGAACGAGTGCGACAGATCGGCTGCCCGTACGCACCGAGACCTACACACTGTGCCCACATTGCAGCAGAAAACCAGTTCCACGGCTGGCGCCTTCGCGTACCCATTAACAGCCTGTCCTGAAGCATGTCCATATGGTGGGATTGGCGCGCCGTAAGGACGGCAGGCGCTCGCTCTACCAGCGACGCGACACCGGTAAACCGGTCTTTGGGCAAAGTAAAAGGACTTTGTTCGCTCGTTTGTCCGTACAACAAATAGCGTGTGATTGCAAAGTGCATTCGCACGTGTAAGCAGGCGCTGAAGAAGGAAGCCATCACATGGACGTACAGGAGTTTCTCGACCATATAGTGACGTCGAGCCGCGCACGAAGCGAGACCATGGACGATATTATCAGCCAGTATCGCGCGGGCGCCTTGCAGCCAGAAGAGGTCGAAGCGCTCATCACCGGCTCAGCATTCGACGCGCAAGAAGCCTTCATCCAGCGCGATGCATTGCGCCAGATGTGGCAGACAGTGACCGCGGAACTGCGTCGCATGCTGCGAGACCCACGCATTGTTCCCTTTGCTGAAGCGCGCAATCAACTGGAGGCGACACTCCACGCGATGGATATCCTGCTCAAGCGGATCGAGGCTGGTTTCGCAGAGGCTGACTAACGACTAGCGGCCTACGCCGTCATCGACAGCACTTTGGAGGCGACTGGTGAAAGACTGGAAAGCTGAACTCGACGCATACTTCCAGCGTCGCGAGCAGCATGAAACGCAACAACAGCGCGATCACGATCACGCGCAGGTGTCCGACGAGCCAACCGCTATAGAGGAGTTCATGGCTACAGTGGTCGTACCAGCATTTGAGGAGTTCGGGGGTGTCTTGAAGGAACATGGACGTCATATACGGCTGCGTCTGGGCGACTCAAATATGCGCATAGTCTCTGAACACGCGGGCAAAGAGGAATTTGACTACACCCTCTGGGCGGGTGGAAACGGACTCTCCGCCGAGCTGCGGACTGGCGGGAGGCATACTCCCGATAGCTTCCAAAATGCCAGGGGCAATAGCGCTCTCACCGACACTTCGCAAGAGGATGTTGCCCGGCAGTTAGCCGAGAGGTATATTGCGCTGGCCACTCCCGCGTTCGCGTGACCATCATCGCAATTATCTCTGCCGATGCTCAAAGTTACGCCTCGCAGCTACGGCAGCAGGAGAATACCATGCAAGACACGCCACAGGCTGAGCCTATTGAAACCTCCGAATCCGTCGAAACATTGCGCCTGCGCATACAGAGGTTAGAAACCGAGATCGCGGCCATACGCCCAATCCTGCTACGAGTGGCCGAGGCACGCATGTGCCGGGATATGGCCACCATGATCGAGTCCTGCCCCTACTGCACGCTCAAGCGCGGCGGAGACTATGGATATAGCGGCAAGCACGATGAAGGCTGTATCGTGACGCAAGCCCGAGCGTTAGGCTTTTGACCTGTGTCGTGGCTCTCATCGTGACTCTAAATCAGCCGCCCATGGGCCGTAACGCCAGCTATTCAGGCTTACTTACAGGCCTAGCGCCATAACATATGAAACAATGGCGCAGGAAATGTACTCTCACCTCTGCCCCACAAAATTCGTGGGGCGCCAACATTGCCAACCCAACACTAGGAGATTGCGTGGCATCCAACCCGGCGTACGCGCCGTTGCATCCTGTCTACAGGGTCGTTTACAAAATTACCGTCCTCCTCGTCGTGCTCATCCCCTTACTAGCCACCGTTCTCGCAATTGGGCTGCTCTGGCAGCGGGCCGTCCATGTGCCAGATCTCATCTTACTCGCGGTGATGTATGCACTCGTCGCGTTTGGCGTCACCGTCGGCTACCATCGGATGCTGACCCACCGCAGCTTCCGCGCGCATCCGGCGATCAAATTGCTGCTGCTGATTCTCGGCTCGATGGCCTTCGAAGGTCCGGCTACCGAGTGGGCGGCGACTCATACCAAGCATCATGCGCGCGCCGACCGCGAGGGAGACCCGCACAGCCCCGTCGAGGGCTTCTTTCATGCCCACCTTGGCTGGATCTTCCGCGATGGCGACGCCGACCCGAAGGTGTACTGCCGCCATCTGCTGAATGACCGCATCGTGGCTTTCGTCAGCAAGACCTTCCTGCTCTGGGCGGCGTTATCGCTCGCGATCCCGTTCGCCATCGGCTGGCTCATGGGTGGATGGTCACTCGCCTTGAGCGGCCTACTCTGGGGCGGGCTGGTTCGCATGTTCTTGACGCATCACGTCACCTGGAGCGTGAACTCCGTCTGCCACACCTTTGGCAAGCGGGAGTTCGAGACGACAGACCGCAGCCGCAATGAGTGGGTCGTCGGCATGCTGGCGTTTGGCGAGGGTTGGCACAACAATCACCACGCCTTCCCGCGTTCGGCGTTCCACGGACTCCACTGGTGGCAGTTCGACTTCTCTGGCTACCTCATCTGGACGCTGGAGCGCCTGCACCTGGCCCGCGAGGTCTACCGCATCCCACCAACCCTGCTGACGCGCCGGTCCGTGAAGACCGTGCAACAAATGGTGGCTCCCGCAGCCGCGCCTCAAGCAGACGCGCAGGAACAGGAAGATGAAGCGCTGGTGGAGCGCGTCGGCTAAACCGAGCAAGAGGGCAAGCAGGAGAGTGAGTCTACTGTCGCGACCTACGACTCGCTCGCCGCCCCTCACCCCGCGCGCTCGCCCTCACCCTCAGTCACGGATACCGCCACATAGCCGCTGCCGGGGACGTAGTCGGCGCTCTGGTGGCGGAAGTAGGTATTGTAGAGTGAAGCGTAGGAGCCGCCGCGCCGCAATAGCTCATCGTGCGTGCCTTCCTCCATGATGCGCCCGCGATCCAGCACCAGGATGCGGTCGGCGTCGCGGATGGTCGAGAGCCGGTGCGCGATGACTATCGCCGTCCGATGCTCCAGCACCGTCTCCAGGCCCTCCTGAATCTGCGCCTCGGTCAGCGGATCGACGCTCGCCGTCGCCTCGTCCAGCACCAGGATGGCCGGATTCTGCAAGAGCACCCGCGCCAACGCGACCAGTTGCCGCTGGCCCATCGAGAGGCCGCGCCCCATCTCGCCCACCGGCGTCTCCAACCCGAGAGCGAGGCCGTCGAGCCAGTCGCCGCCGCCAATCTGCTGGGCGACCGCCGCCACCTCCTCGTCCGTGGCCTCCGGGCGAGCATAGCGGATGTTCTCGGCCACTGTGCCATCGAAGAGGAACGGCGTCTGCGGCACGATGCCCAGGTGTCGCCGGTAGTCGCGTAGATCGAAGTTGCGGATGTCACGCCCGTCGATCAGCAACTCGCCGCCCTGGAACTCGTAGAACCGCGCCACCAACCGCGCCAGGCTCGATTTGCCCGCGCCGGTATGCCCAACAATCGCGACCGTCTGCCCGGCGGGAATCGTCAGGTTCAGCCCCGGCAGGACCGTATGCTCGGCGTTGTAGCCGAAGTAGAAGTCGCGGAACTCGATCCGCCCTTCGAGCGACGGCACGGGTTGCGCGTCGGTCTGCTCCACCCGCGGCTCGGCGTCGATTAGCGCGAAGACCCGCTCGCTGGCCGATAGCCCCTGCTGGAACTGGCTCCAGAACGAGGCGATGCTGGTCAGCGGGAACCAGAAGATCGCGATGCTCTGGACGAAAAGGTACCACGTGCCCGCCGAGACACTCCCATGCAGCACGTTCAGGCCGCCGAACCAGATGATGACGACGGCGCCTAGCCCCGCGACGGTGTTGAGGATGGGGAAGACGCCGTTGAAGACGAAGCCGGTGCGCCAGTTGACCTGATACGCCTGCCGGTTGACCTCGCCAAACTCGCCGTAGATCGTCTGCTCCTGGCGGAAGTTCTTGGCGATGGCGATGCCGCTGATCGTCTCCTGGATCGTGTTGTTGACACGCGCCCGCGCCCGCTGCGAGTTGCGCACGGTCGTCCGCGCGATGCGCCGGAAGGCGAGCGCCACCGCAACGATGAACGGCGTGATGCCCAGCGCCAGCAACGCCAGCACTGGGTTGATAATGAAGAGCACGATGGCGATCAAGATGACCAGCAGCGCCTGGCTCAAGAGGTTGAGCACCAGCGTCACCACCGTCGAGAAGTCCTCCGTATCAGAGGTGACGCGGCTGACGATCTTGCCCGACGGGTTCTCATCGTAGAACGACATGTCGCGCGCCAGGACGGCGGAGAAGGCGTCCAGCCGCAGTTGCAGCACGACATCGCCGACGGCCTTGGCCGTATACCACTGGCGCACGAAGCTGAAGCACCACGAGAGGATGCCCGCGATTAGAATCGCCGCCATCAGCCCGGCAATCGTCGCCGTGGTGTGCGATTGCGTCAGGATGTCGACGCCATGCGCCAGCAAGAGCGGCAGCACGGTATCGGCCAGTGAGCCGAGCACGATCATCGCCGTCACCAGCAGCATCATCCGCGCGCGGGGGCGGAAGTACCGCGCGATGCGTGCGATCAGCTTGCGGTCGGAATACGTCCGGTCGTAGGCGTCGGCGTCCAGCCCATCCATGAGGAAGCCCATAGTGTTGATTCTCCGTGTCGTGTGCTGTTGTCTATCGTCGATGATGGCGAGATGTTGCTAAAATCAAGTTCACGGCATGAATGCCGCGGCTAATCCTGTCCGAACCGTACCCGCCTGCCAGAAAGCTGTTCGCTCGCCCTGAGATTAGCCCTGGTCTTCAGGCCACGGCGTGCGCCCCGTGCGTTCATGCGGTCGTCGCTGGAAGCGCACTATCGTAGCGGGCAAAGATGCGGCGGTAGAGGTCGCAGCGGTCCAGCAGCTCCTCATGCGTGCCGCTATCCACCAGCTCACCCTTGCGCAGCACCAAAATCCGGTCGGCCCAGCGAATCTGCGAGAGCCGGTGCGTAATCAGCAGCGTCGTGCGCCCTTCCAGCAGCCGCCGAATTGCCTTCTGAATCTCGTCCTCAGTCGCGCTATCAATCGCGCTGGTCGAGTCGTCGAGCATCAGGATGCGCGGATCGGTCAGCAGGGCGCGCGCAATCGCCAGTCGCTGGCGCTGACCGCCAGAGAGTGTCACGCCACGCTCGCCAATTACCGTCTCGTAGCCCTCGTGCAGCGCGCGCACGAAGCCGTCGGCCTGGGCGTCCCGCGCGGCGCGCTCGATATCGGCGCGGTCGGCTCGCTGGCCAGTGCTGAAGCCGATATTCTCGGCGATGCTACGCGAGAAGAGAAAGACATCCTGCTCGATGGACGATATCTGCGAGCGCAGGGAGTCCAGATTCCAGTCGCGCACGTCTACACCATCGATCAAAATGCGCCCGCTCGTCACGTCGTAGGTGCGATTGACCAGCCGCGTCAGCGTGCTCTTGCCAGATCCAGTCTGGCCGACGATGGCTATAGTCTCACCAGGAGCCGCGCGGAACGAGATGTCACGAAGGATCGGCGTCTCGCCATAGCTGAAGCTGACATGGTCGAAGACGATCTCGCCGCGCACCTCGCCGCGATGGCCCGCCTCGTTCTCGTCCAGTTCAGTCTCCTCACGCATCAGCGCCAGAATGCGGTTGGCTCCCGCGATACCAAGCTGGACGAGCGAAAAGGTGAAGATGGAGAGGTAGGCTGGCCCGCGTAGCATACCCATCAGTCCCAGATAGGCGACCAGCCCGCCAATCGTCAACTGGCCGTGCGTTAGCAGGAAGACGCCGTGCAGGAAGGCGAGCACCAACGCAACGACCAGGATTAGCGGCGGGAGGTACCACGCCTGAATCTGCCCCTCACGGACGAAGTAATGGCGGTAGCCGCCCGCGTTGCGGCCAAACTTCGCGCGCTCCTGCGGCTCCTGCGCGGTGGACTTTACCACCTCGATGCCGGTGATCGTCTCTTCCAGCCCGGCGTTCATCGTGCCGAACTGCTGCCGCATTGCGTTCGAGACGGGGTTGAGCCGTCGGGTGTAGTCGCGGATGGCGAAGAAGAAGCCGACGGTGAAGAGCAGCGGCGCCAGCAGCAACTGTGGCGAGAGAAACGCGATGAAGACCATTGGGACGACGAGGTTGAGCAGCGAGTCGAAGATCAGGTCGATGCCTGGATTGATCATCGGGTTGAGCTGGCGCACATCGTTGGTTGCGCGCGCCATGATATCGCCGACCTGCTGGCGATTGTGGAAGGTCTGGCTTTTGCCCAGCAGGCTCAGATACAGCTCGTCACGCGAGTCTCGCTCCAGTCGCTGCGCCAGAATCTCCGAGCTGAAACGCGCCGTCATGTCGAAGACTCCGCCCACCAGCACGCATGCGAGGATCGCCAGCGCCACCAGCGCCAGTTGCGACTGATCTGGATGTGGCTGTAAGACGACATTGAAGGCGGTACCCGTCAGCCGTGGAACCGCGGCGAGCATGATAATCGAAATGGTCATCGAGGACACCGCTCCGAGCAGAAATCGCTTGTAGCGGAGCACATGGGAGACGACCCAGCGCACCGCTCCGGCGCGATTGTAGACATACTCATCGGCGACGGTAAACTCTCGGCTGGCCACTGATTCCCTCCTGATGTGGTATTGCGGTGGTGTGTCCCGATTGGGTAGTGGTTGTGAGTGGGAGAAATAACCCAATAACAACCATGTTCTTTGTGGGACACCAGCATATGGTAATCGAATGAAAACTTGGTTGCAAGGGAGATATCTGCGCGAAATCAGACCTCTTTTAGACACCATCACACATCACTCCTATGCCTGGAGGGAGGAAGATATCTCCACCGTGGCAGGGTGCTATGCCGCCAATTGTGCTTACACTCTTGCGCGGCGCTGGGAAGTGTGGTGTATGACGGGTGGTGCGCAAGAAACGGCGCACCCTTGCCTCAGATGCGGATGATTGATTATCCGCGGAAAGGAGAGAGCGACGTGGATGAACTGGTGAATCAGGTGGTGCAGAAGACCGGTATCAGCCAGGACCAGGCCACTCAGGCGGTTCAGACCGTGATCGGTTACCTAAAGAACAAACTTCCCGCGCCCGTTGCCTCGCAGCTCGACGGTGTTCTTGGCGGGCAGGGGCAGAGCAGCTCTGGCGGCATCATGGGCCAGGCTGGGCAGGCCATCGGGGGTATGTTCGGCGGTGGCGGTGACAACCCCAACCCCACCTCCTGATCGCTGTCTATTGAGTGGTCGTGGGTGCGGCTAGAGTTACAAGACCCACTGCGACCACGAACGATTGATGCTGACCCTCCCCGTCTTGGGGAGGGTCTCTTGCTATACTACCCTCACCCTTCATCCTGAATAGTCGCTCAAGAGCGCCACCGCCGTCTCGACCAGTGTGGCCAGCGGCGCCACCGCAATCCACTCCTCGGTCGTGTGTTCGTCCATCGCGCCGGTGGAGACGGTGAAGACGCGGGCGTGCGCCCGCAAGGCGCTGGCGTCACTGCCGATGAATGTGGTCATCGTGCGCGGGGTGATGCCAAGCGCGGCCTGCGTCCGCATCCAGGCGCGCAGCAGTGGCTCGCTCTCATCCACGGTGTAGCCGTCGCAGTGGGGATCGAAGGTGACGGTCGCCTCGCCGCCGAGCGCTCGTGCCGCATCGGTAAACGCCGACTCGATCTCCGCCAGCAGCCGCGCGCGGTCGGCCCCTTCGAGCAGCGTGCGCGCCTCGCCGAGCGCCCGTAGCTCGCGCGGGACGGCGTTGCGGGCGCTGCCACCCTCGATGCGGCCAATGGAGACGCGACTGGTATCGCCATCTAGCACGCCGACGGGATACGTCGCCCGGTGGAACATCTCGATGGCGCTGGCTGTCCCCTCCAGGCGCTTGCCCGGATGCCCACCGCTGCCACGCAGCAGCACGTCGAAGGCAATATAGGTGGCGGCGTGGGTAACGACGACGCCCGCCTCACCAGCGTTATCGAAGACGATGCCCGCGCGCGCGCGCCAGGGCGCTGGATCAAACGCCTTCGCGCCAATCAGGCCGACCTCCTCACCGACGGTGAAGAGCAGCAGTAGCGGCGGATGATCGAGGCGCCGCGTGCGTAACTCGTCCAGTGTATGCAGGATAATGGCGATACCCGCGCTGTCGTCCGCGCCAAGGTTGGTCGCGCCATCGCTCCGCAGGATGCCGTCAGCCAGAACAGGCTGATGCGCCAATCCCGGCGGCACGCGATCCATATGGGCGTTGAGCAGCAGCGGCGGCTCGGCGTCGCGCGTGGCTGGCTGGGCGGGGACGCGCGCGATCAGGTTGCCCGCGTCATCGGTGATGGGAGTCAGGCCGTGCGCCTCCAGCTTCCCAGTGATCCACGCGCGGACGGCTCCCTCCTGGCCCGAGACGCTGGGTATTCCCGCGAGCGCAATCAGCGTCTCCGTCAGCCGCGCCTCCAGCGTCGCCGGGGAAGCGGGCTTCTTCGTCTTCGTGGCGCTTCGTGGCATCGAAAACACTCCTTCGGAGGCTGGGGGTAATAGTGTTTCGTAACATGATCCAGAGCGCTGGCGGCTGAAGCCTCGCCTAAGGGTTGCGCGTAAGCGCGCGCAACCCTTAGGCGAGGCTTCAGCCGCCAGCTGCTCCAAAATACAAACGCCGGATACTCACCCTGAATGAGAAAGTATCCGGCGCTGATTGATGCGCTGGCCCTCAGGTGTCCGAAGAGTCGGAGGGATCGAAGCCAACGCCATCATGCAGCAGCGTACGTAGCGCGTCGGCCCGCCCGCGCAGCCAGGCGGGGTGTTTCCCGCCAATGGGCTTGCCGCTTCGCACGGCGCTAAAGACACGCATTGCCTGCATCAGCGCGCGCACAATCTGGCGCTCCGTTGGATGCCATCCCTGCTCACGCGCCCAGTCAAGCTCGCGGAGCGTCCGCGTGTAGCCCGCCTGATACGCCTCGCGATAGACGCTGCGATCAGCCGGGTCAGCGGGCAAGAGATCGGCGGGCAGGTTCAGAAAGTCTTGCTCCATCGCCGCCTCCAAAACTCAGCGTGAGGCCCGGCGATTTAGTGGCCGCAGCCGCAGGAGCGCGCGTCGCCCGTATCGCCCGCCGTGCGGAAGCTATGCCCGCAGCCGCAGGTGGAGACGGCGTTCGGGTTGTTCACCGTGAAGCCAGCGCCCATCAGGCTATCGACGTAATCGACGACACTGCCAGAGACATAGGCGGCGCTCATCTCATCGAGCAGCATCTTCACGCCCTCGACCTCGAGCACCTCATCGCCTTCCTGGAACTCATCCAGCGTCATGCCATATTGCATACCCGAACAGCCGCCGCCCGCGACAAACAAGCGGAGTCCCAGGTCGGGGTTACCCTCAGCCTCAAGCAGCTCGCGCACCTTCACCGCCGCGTCAGGCGTCAGCGTTACCAGGGCGGTAGTGGTTTCAGACATATCAGCCATCGAAGCTCGCTCCTTTTCGCCGCGCGCCGACCGCGTGGCGTCTCGCGCGTCCGTTCGAGTGTGATTTCACCGTGACACGTCCCATGCCAGTCTCAGCATTGGACAC
>DATBIB010000090.1:0-33087 GCA_036557205.1 Ktedonobacterales bacterium
AATTGGAACATTTGTCGCCAGCCCAGGCAGCAAGCCGTGTTCCTGAATCGAGCGTAGCATAGCACAGGGCGGCTGTTACCGCGCGAAAACGCTTGCCAGCACGCCCAAAGGTACCACGCGCCGAGGGGGTGATTTGGGGCAGACAGAGGGGCTATTACCGGAAATGTCGGCGGTGGAAAGAGCGCAAATGGATAGCGTTTGTGTTACAGAAAATCGGCGTGCGCCGCTCCTAAAATGGGCGAGATGTGTGATATGCCGCGTTCGCGGCATGAATGCCGCGGCTAATCCTGCGCCAGTATCTTTCCGCTGTAGACGAGAATACCTTGGGAACAAAATTAGCCGTAGCCTTCAGGCTACGGCTCGATGGTACGGGGAAAATGGGTGGCTAGTAGCGCAGGTCGAGGTCGAGGCCGACGTCGCTGCCCATCTTGAGCACTTCGAGGCGGTGCGACTCCACCAGTTGCTGGTCGCGGGCGTGCATCGCGGTGCTGGCCCAGGCGCGCTCGCGTGGACGCCAGAGCAGGTGCTCGACAAACATCGGCCACATGCTCAGCGTGATCTTCTCCACCATGCGCTTCGTCTTCTGGGTCGCGCGATTGAGCAGCAGCTTCTCGTAGCAGACGCCCGCGCCGTGGTGGATGCCGTCGTCTATGGCAAGCCGCGTGCAGATTTCGGCGAGGATGGTGCCGGGGGCGGCGTTGGCAATCTGGTGGAAGCGCGGGATGACGAGACCTTCATAGGCGACCTGGAGCAGCCAGATTTTCTCTTCGATGGTATCCACTTCCATCGTCAGTCTGGAGAGCTTTTCCAGGAATGGGTCAGGCTCGCAGGTGCCGCCGACGGAATCGGAGAGCTGGAGCCACGCCTCGAAGTGGCGCGCCTCATCCTGCGCCATCGTCGAATAGTAGAGCTTGGCCTCCGCGTCGGAGGCGTCGGCGAGAAGCTGCACCGAAAGCTGAGCGGCGATCATGTCCGCCTGAAGCTGCTGGGTCACGACCGAGCGCCACATCGCCAGGCGGCGCTCCTGTTTCTCGGCGGAGCCTCGCCCCTCAGGGACGCCAGGAATCTTACCCCACGAGAGCTGTCGGACATCCCACGCCTGCCGCTTGGCGAGCCCGTAGAAGCGTTTCATGCCTTCCGCGGTCTTTGCGCTGATGTTTCCGGCGTCTATCCGTGCAGCCTCTACTTCTTCAGGCGCAACCGCAAAGGCGTTATCTGTTGCCTCAATCGCCACGCTATGTCCCCTCTTCCTGGTCATCTCTGCCGTGTGAGCGCCGCCTGCCGCAGCCCATGGCTGAAGTGCGCGCTATACTGAAACTATATCAGATTTGCCAATGAGTGCCGTCAGCGCCACCCAGAACGCTCCGACTGACTCATGTTAGAGAGCGCCATCGGGCCAACAGTTTCACGTCTGCGTCATGATTGATTGTGTCATGATTGCGCACGAATAATCCGCATCGTCGCGGACACCTGACCTCATGTATAAGCAGAGGTCGCGGCGATTTTACCACCTTCCCCTCCATTCTGTCATCACAGTAGCATCACGGGCTAGACAAATTGTGTCACACTGGATGATATGGGCGATATCCCCTGCGTATTTTCAGGTATTTGGTGGAAGGAAATGGGACAGATGGCGAACCTGCGCTTCGGCGTGAAGACCGCGCCTCAGCACACGACCTATGATGATATGCTGCGCGTCTGGCTGGAGGCCGATACGGTCGCGATCATCGAACACGCCTGGCTCTTCGATCACTTCATGCCGCTCGGCGCCGATCCGACCGGCCCCTGTCTGGAAGGCTGGTCGCTGCTGGCGGCCTATGCCGCGCGGACGGAGCGGCTGCGCGTCGGGCTGATGGTGACCGGCAACACCTACCGTCACCCTGCTGTCCTGGCCAATATCGGCGCGACGCTCGACCATATCTCGCATGGACGACTCGATTTTGGCATCGGCGCGGGCTGGAACGAGCTGGAGCACGAGGCGTACGGCATTCCGCTGCCGCCGCCCGGTGAGCGCATCCGGCGGCTGGGTGAGGCGTGCGAGTTGATCCGGCGGCTCTGGACCGAGGAGACGGTGACCTATGAGGGCCGCTACTATCAGTTGAAAGAGGCGCGCTGCGAGCCGAAGCCGATCCAGAAGCCTTATCCACCGTTCGTCATCGGCGGCAGTGGCGAGCAGTTGACACTACGGGTGGTGGCGCGCTGCGCCGACATCTGGAACTTCTCTGGCGGCACAGTGGAAACGTTCGCCCATAAGAGCGCGCTGCTGGATAGCTACTGCCAGGAGATTGGCCGCGATCCGGCGACAATCGAGCGTTCGATTCAGATACTGGTATCGCCCGACGACCTGGCCGCGAGTTGTGATGTGATCCGCCCATTCATCGCCGCAGGCGCGAACCATATCATCCTCAGCCTGCGCGCGCCCTATCCCGAGGGCATCGTGCATCGCATGGCGGATGAGATCGCCGCGCCGCTGGCGGCGGAACAGTAACGGAATAGCGGTGTAGGCTGTATCCGAGGGTAGGGAGTAAGTCTATGGATATCGACTCACAGATAGAATTCGATGCGGTGGTCGATGAGTTGACGGCGACATCATCGGCGGTGCGTGGAATGATGTTTGGCATGCCCAGCCTGAAACAGGGCGGCAAGGCATTCGCTGGCTATTACAAGGGCGCGATGGTCTTCAAGCTCGGCGGCGCGGCGCATGCCCGTGCGCTCGGACTCACTGGATCCCAGCTCTTCGACCCAATGGGTGGCCGCCCGATGAAAGAGTGGGTCGTCGTGCCTGCGGAACACGCCCCGCAGTGGCTGGTGCTTGCCCGCGACGCGCAGGTGTATGTGGCGGGAGGAAAATGAGGGCAAGCCGCAGGCCGAAAATCTGCGGCTAATCCTGTTCGCTCAGTACCTTTGCTGATAGAGAACGTGCGATTCTGGCCTTATCGCAACTCTCTATATCGAGCGTTGTCGAGAAATTCATCGAATCGGCGCTCTGGCGTGATGATGAAGCAGCGGTTGGTCAGCAGCTCGATGCGCTGCGGCAGCGTGAGATCAGGGTTGTGGAACTCAGGCCCAAGGCCGTAGGTGTCGGTTTCAGCGAACTTATCATCTTCGTGGATATCGTCCTCGCCATCCACGTTGTAGTAGTACGCCTCCCTGGTAGCATAGTCGCGCCGGAAGTCCGTTCCCCATTGCGAGTTGTGTCCCCAGCCATGCGAGGCATCGATGGCCTTGCGATTGTGCCGGGCATAGGCCCAGTACATCCGTGAATTCTCTGCGATATCTTTGCGAATGAAGTGCTTGCCACCGCGTACACGAACTCCAGCACGGCAGAAGAGCATGTGGCCGAGCAGAAAACCCGGCCACAGTGTCTCGACAAGGCTGATTGGCTCGTCAGGATCAGGTGCCTGTTCTACTTCAACGATTTCATGGTAGAAAGGGTGGAATGTTGGCTGGTCAGCCTGCTGCATACCAAGCGAACGCAGCCACTCGTTGCGCTCCTCAAGGCGAATAGGTGGCATCCAAACAGCTTCCGGTTCGCCATAGTTGGACCAGGGATTCCGCACGGGCTCGAACGCTAGCAGCAACAAATCACTCACGCGAGAGAGTGCGTAGAGATGCTCAAGGCAGGTGTAGTGATTTTGGTAATCTCCTCCACTGCACGCATCGGGTTGATCCTTAGTCCAATAGATTGCCTCGACACTCCCGTAAGATTTCAGCACGCTCATGGCCTCTAGCGCTTGAGACTGCCAAGGTAGGAGCGTATTGTCATAGATGCTTAACCCCTCTCGATTCAGCCCCTCATAGATGCTGATACTACCGAAAAGCTCTCTGAAACTGGGGATAGACGCAGCCATGCATGACTCCTTATGCAACTCCTACTTGATGCAACTCCTACTTGCCCACTGTCGTGGCGAACTGGCTCTATCAATGGCACCTGCTGTATATCGCATGAACTGTCATGCCACTAACCGTCGTCTCGACCATCATTCCCCTCGCGCGATGAAGTACCAAGGCTTGACCGGTTCGTCGGTCAGGCCGTGCATCACGTGCTTGATCTGGGTATAGTCTTCGAGCGCGTAGAACGACATGTCTTTGCCGAAGCCGCTCTGCTTGTAGCCGCCGTGGGGCATCTCCGACGCGATGGCGATATGCTCGTTCACCCAGACCGTCCCCGCCTGGATGCCCGCCGCCATCCGGTTGGCGCAGAAGACATCGCGCGTCCACACCGACGCCGCCAACCCATAGTCGGTATCGTTGGCCAGCGTCAGCGCCTCGGCCTCCGTCTCGAACGGCAGCACGCAGAGCACCGGGCCGAAGACCTCCTGCTGCACCACCTCATCCTGCTGGCTCTGGGGCAACAGCACCGTCGGCGCATAGTAGTAGCCATCCGCGAGCGCCGCGTCGGTGGGACGCGAGCCGCCCGCCAGCACCTGCGCGCCCGCTGCACGCGCCCGCTCGACGAATCCCTCGACCCGCTCACGCTGTCTGGCCGAGATCACTGGCCCCATCTCGGTCGCCGGGTCGTCGGGCAGGCCGACGCGAATGCTCTTCACCAGCGCGACGAGCCGCTCGATAAAGTCATCCATCACCGACCGCTGGCAGTAGACGCGCGTCGCAGCGGTGCAGTCCTGGCCGGAGTTGATGTAGGCGCCCATCACCGCGCCGTGGGCCGCCGCATCCAGATTGGCATCCTCGAAGAGAACGAACGGCGCCTTGCCGCCCAGCTCCAGGTGCAGCCGCTTCACCGTCCCCGCCGCCACGCGCATGATCTCCTTGCCGGTCGCGGTGTCACCGGTGACCGAGATCATCCGCACCAGGGGATGCCCGCACAGCGCCGGGCCAATCTCCTCGCCGCGCCCGGTAATCACATTGAGGACGCCCGGCGGTAGCCCGGCCTGCTCGCCCAGGTCGGCCAGCGCCAGCGCGGTCAGCGGCGTGACGGTGGCGGGCTTGAGGACGACGGTGTTGCCAGCGGCCAGCGCGGGCATGATCTTCCAGATGGCCATGTTGAGCGGATAGTTCCAGGGCGCAATCGAGGCGACGACGCCAATTGGCTCGCGGCGGATAGTGCTCTGGTAGCCGGGGAGATACTCGCCCTGGCCGAGCGTATGCATCACGCGGCAGGCTCCGGCGAAGTAGCGGGCGTTGTCGATGGAGAAGGCGACGTCGAAGTCGCGCGCCATGGTGATTGGCTTGCCGGTGTTGGCGCTCTCCATCCGCGCCAGCGGCTCGGCCTCCGCCGCCATCAGGTCGGCCAGCCGGGCCAGGGTCTCGCTGCGTTGTCCGGGTGAGAGGCGGCTCCAGCGGCCATCGTTGTAGGCGGCGTTGGCGGCGGAGACGGCGGCATCCACATCGGCGGCGCTGGCAGCGGCCACCTCGGCAATCTGCGCCCCCGTCGCCGGGTTCACCACCGGGATCAGCGCGCCCCCGCTGGCGTCGCCCCAGCTGCCATTGATGTAGAGTTGGTGGGCGCTCGAGCGCGCCAGCATATCGGCAACCGCCATGGTGTGGATGGTCCTTTCGCTGTGGTGGAGGGTGGATGACCTCGCGGCCAGACCGGCTGGCGGCTGAAGCCGCGCCTAAGGGTTGCTTCGCAACCGCAAAGCCCGCCTGCGCGGGCTACCCAGAAACGCTCCCGGCCTTCGGCGACCCTCCCTTTGTAGGGGAGGGCGTTGGTGAACATCCGTGCTGTTGGGCCAGATTCTGGCTCCCCTCTCTGTGGGAGAGGGGTTGGGAGGTGAGGTCTGCCCCTACGCTCCCGCTGCCACGCTGGCATGCGCGCCGATTCCAGCGGCGATCACGTCGAGCGCGTGGGCTAGGTCGTCGTCAGAGATAACCAGCGGCGGCTGCACCCGCACGACGTTGCCCTCCGAGCCTCCGACGCCCACCAGCACGCCATGCTCGCGGCAGTAGGCGCGCACCGCCTTCGCCAGCGCGGCGTCCGGCGCCCTGGTCGCCCGGTCGGAGACCAGCTCGATGCCAACCATCAGACCCAGGCCGCGTACCTCGCCGATGGCGGGCAGCTTCTCCTGCCAGTTGCGCATTGTCGCCAGCGCTGTCTCGCCCTTGCGCGCCGCCTGGCCCGGCAAATCTTCCTGCTGCATCACACGCAGGTTCGCCAGCCCCGCCGCGCACGAGACTGGGTTGCCGCCGAAGGTCGAGAGGTGCTCGCCGATGTGAAACGAATCGGCGATCTCCGCGCGGGCAATCGTTGCCGCCAGTGGGAAGCCGTCGGCGATACCCTTCGCCATCACCATGATATCTGGCTCGATGCCAAAGTGCTCGATGGCGAAGAGCTTGCCGGTGCGCCCGAAGCCGCTCTGCACCTCGTCGGCGATCAGCAGGATGTCGTAGCGGTCCAGAATCTCCTTGACGCGCGTCATGTAGGAGACTGGCGGCACGATCAGTCCACCCTCGCCCATCACCGGCTCGATGATAAACGCCGCGACATCGCCGCTGGTATGGAAGCGGATCGTCTCTTCGAGCGCCTGGGCGCACTTCTCCGCCACCACCTCGGGATCGTCGCCGTAGAGTGAGCGATAGGTGTAGGGCGCGGGCGCGAAGGCGACACCACCCGCGTAGGGGCCGCCGCGCGTCTTGCGCGTCATGTTGCCGGTGATGCTGAGCGTCCCATACGAGCGCCCGTGGAAGCTGCGTTCCAGCGCGATGATCTCACGCTTGCCGGTGTAGACCTTCGCCAGCCGGAGCGCCGCCTCGATGCCCTCCGCGCCACTATTGGAGAAGAACGTCTTTTGCAGCCGTCCCGGCGTCGCCTCGGCCAGCGCCTCGGCAAAATCGGCCATCGGCTCGACGTAGTAGGTGTAGCTGCCCGCATGGGTGAGCCGGTCAATCTGCGCCTTGGCCGCCTCGCGCACGGCAGGATGCCCGTGGCCCGCGTTGACGACCGAGATGCCCGCGAAGCAGTCGATGTACTCCTGGCCGCTGGCGTCGGTGATGCGCGCGCCTTCGCCGCTTTGGACGACGACCGGCTCGATGGCGGTGAAGGTGGTGGTGACGTAGCGCGCATACTTCTCGCGCGTATCCAGGTCGCTCATGAGGTAGCCTCCTTCTGGACTCGTACTCTCTGGAGACCAGTATAGGCTACCCAGCACGTGCGGTGTTACTGGCGCGGTGGCGGAAGTTGCGTCGCGGCTCTTGGTCGCTGTGTCCTATGGACAACTCGATGTATCGGAGAATGCGGTTACTTCCAGCCCAATTGGCGCGCTATCGCCGACTCGTGCGCGCTGGCTACAGGAATCCATGGGAGCGCCTGATGCGCTGAGTCGTCCAGCGCGACCAGGGCGCCCGCGCGGTAGAGCACATTGGCGGTCTGGCCGGAGGCAATGTCTCCGGTCTTCGCATACATTACAGCCAGAAGATAGCCGTCGGCTGGCGCTGTCGCGAACCGTCCACTGTCGGCACGGATGCCAATGCCATAGGCGGACGCGAGCGGAGCCAACTTCGACAGAATGATAGCCTCAAAGGTATCGGACTGTAGCGTCTGCGCAACATCCACCTGCCATGCGCCTGTCCAGTTTGCGGCCATATCCACCGGCGAAATGCCATCAGCTTGCTCCGTATCAACGGTGACAGGCTGACCATTGGGCAGAGTATATTGCCAGCGGACGACCGGGATCAGCGTCCAATGCGCCCCAGGCCCAGATCCCTCCAACACAGATATAGAGCCGCCGCAGAACGGCGCGCACTGCTCGTTCCCGATGCGTTCGCCCTGGCTCACTGGTACGTGAAAACTAAGCGTTACCTTGAATGCATGTGTAGCCGTTGCCGCCTTGCCGCTGGCGGTGATGTAATGGTCGCCTGGGAGCACCTGAACGCTGGATGTATAGCTAT
This sequence comes from Ktedonobacterales bacterium, assembly GCA_036557205.1. Classification (GTDB taxonomy): domain Bacteria; phylum Chloroflexota; class Ktedonobacteria; order Ktedonobacterales; family JADMIN01; genus DAHUXT01. The sequence goes on from DATBIB010000090.1 coordinate 7,849, forward strand.
CCAGCACATGTTGAGTGGCCGCGATGAGCGCGTTGAGCGAATCCGCCGGCAATCGGTCTGGAATCGCCCGCAGATCAATCGCGCGGCCTTCCCAGGGTCGAGTTGGATTGCCAGCCGCATCTACAGGCGTGCCATCGGTATTGAAGTTGGGAGTTACACTCCCGAGCGGACAGGTATCACTCGGCGATCTGGGAGCGTTGATCGTGCAAGTAAACGTGGGAAACGGCGCCGCGGTATAGGTGATCGTATTGCGCGTATGGGGCAGATAGAGCGGGTTCAGCGTTGGCGGTTGACCATCGGCGGTATGCGCCGAGATATCTACTGGCTGCCCATCGATCGTGAGTCTGCCCCAGGGCACGGTATGGACAAAGACCACTGCATTGCCGCCCGCTGGAAGGATGCCGATTGACGTATCGGATGCGCTGGGACGATTGACCAGTAGCGTCGTGGCCAGCAGCGCCACGATCAGCGCGGCGGCAATTTCAGGCAGAATGTGCAACCACACGCGACGATGCGAACGTGGCCGGTGCGGCGTTGAGGGGACAGGTACAGCAGCCGCCTCCTCGAATGGGTGGTCAGATGCGGTGGCATAGATGATATCGTCCAGCGTCAGTGGCGCAGCCACGGAGACCCATAGCGGCGCGTCTGGGCCATAGTAGCGGCGGCCAGCAGTTTCGAGCGCGGCGTGCTCGTCGAGCTGCGCGCGGCAGTGGACGCACGTTGCCGCATGGGCCAGCAGAGCGCGGGACTCCTCGTCCGTCAGCAGGCCCGTCGTGAGCAATGGCAACAGCGACTCATAGGCGGCGCAGTGGGGCGCTGGCTTCGAGTGGTTCATCGTCGCCTCCCTTTAGATGGCTCCCGCACCGAAATGTCTGTGTCAGACAGCGCCTGAGGATGAGGCTGCTGCTGGGCGTTCCAGGCCTCGCGCAGGCGTTGTCTGGCGCGCGAGAGCCGCTTGCGCAGGGTATCGGTACGGATTTCGAGGATCGCCGCAACCTCGGCGGCGCTGAATCCATGCGCCGCCTGAAGTAAAAAGCAGGCAGCATCCTCCGGGCCGATACTCAGCAGCGCCAGGCGCAGTGTCTCGGCGTCGGCTACAGCATCCTCGAAAGATGGCTTCGCATCGAGACTGGTATCCACCGCGATGGAGTCGTCGAGCGGCTCCCAGGCGATGACGCGGCGTCGGCGCAGATGCTTGATGGCCTGGCGATAGGCGACCGTGAACAGCCAGCGGCGAATACCCACCAGATCGTCGAGCGTGTCAAACGGCGGCGTGTTCCGCACCAAACTGCGCCAGGCGGCGACGAACGTGTCCTGGGTGATGTCACGCGCCAGCTCCCAGTCACCTACCAGCCCGCGCGCGAAGTTGATGAGCGACACCTGCGACTGTGCGAGCACGTCCTCGAACACAGTCTCAGGCGGTCCGTCGCGGGAAAGTGGCTCGCTCATGCGCGCGTCTCCTGACCGATCATCAACTGCTTGCCGTCTCGTGCCCCTCACTTATTCCATACCTTGAGAGGCTGTGATCGTGACATGCCAGCGGCGTGATTCGAGGACGTGTTACGCCAGCGCATAGAGGGCGACGTTGGTGATGAAGATGACGCAGCGCGGCTCGGCGGCGAAGTCGAGGATGCCACCGGAATAGGTGGTGTCGCCCACCGTGGCGACGATTTTGCCGTCTATAGCGAAGCTGAACGTGCTGCCGTTGACAATGAGATCGTAAATATGCGGCTGATCCAGCGTCGTCGGCAATTCACCGTCTTGAAGCGTCGTTTTGTGGCCATCTACCGGATTGTAGATATTGAACTCCCACTGGCCGTTGGCGTCTACCAGAAAGCCATAGCCGCCGAAGGTAACCGCTTCAGGCGTCGCCGCCTGCTCGCGGAACTTGAAGCCGAAATAATCGGTGCGGCTGATGCCAATAGACTGTATCTGCGCCTGGATGATGTAGTTCTGTGGGAACGCGCCGTTGGGCACGCTTTCCAGCTTGGCCAGCGCCAGCGGGCAGGCGCAATTCGCCCCGGTGAGCACGGTGCCGCCGCTCAGACAGTGCTGCTGCTGGCCCTCGACGTTGGTAAACCACTCGGCGCCCCGCGTATCGCACTGGCCGGGAGCGCTGGTTGTGTAGAGCGTCTTGCCTGCGGCCACCAGTGGTTTGAAGGCGCTGACCGTTGGCGAGGACAGCGCGGTGGCTACCGGGGTCGCCGGAGCGCCGAGACCAGACAGGGCTGGCAGAAGACGTGGGGCCGAGAGTATCCCGCCAAGCACGATCACCATCAGCGCTAGCACGAGGATAGCCATACGCATGGCGCGAGGAAGACGCCACTGCGTTCCAACTCCAGCGTTACCTGCCCCCTTCTCACGGGATTGCCGACTTTCAGGGAGCTTGTGCGACGCGACCCGCGTGCGCGGATCGCCATAGGCTCCGTTCGACACCTCATGCTCGTCCAGCGCGCTCGCCGCATCGCTCAGTGTTGTATCGAGCGCATGGTTGGCGGCCGCTGGCAGACTAAGCGCGGGATGCCAGTCGCCGCGGAGTCCATCCTCGAAGGCGGCGGCGAAGATTCCCGCGCTCTCGAAGCGATCTTCGGGACGTTTGGCGAGTGCCCTGCGCAGCGCCGCCTCGGCCGGCTCCGGAAGCTCCGGCCGGAGCGCGCACGCCGACGGCGGTGGGTTATTCAGGTGTTGCAGCGCTAGTTGCAGCGGATCGCTGGCGGTGAAGGGCAGCGCACCCGTCACCAACTGCCACGCCAGCACGCCCAGCGCGTAGATATCCAACTGCGGCGTGATCGCGCCGCCAGTGAGCTGCTCCGGCGCCATGCAGGCGGGCGTCCCGATGACCTGCCCGGTGCGGGTGACTGCCCTGGCGCTGGTCGTGTCGAGCGGCTGTGAGGCGCCACGCTCGAAGATGCGGGCAATGCCGAAGTCCGCCAGCAGCGGCGTGCCGTCGCGGTCCAGCAGCACATTGGCACCCTTCACGTCGCGGTGAATCACGCCCTGCCTGTGCGCATAGTCGAGCGCGCTGGCAATCTGGCGCAGGTAGCTGGCGACATCCTCCAGTGGCAGCGGGCCAGCGGCCATCTTGCCCGCCAGCGTGCCGCCAGACATCAGCGGTAGCTCCATGTAGCTCAGCCCGTTGGCCTCGGCGTGGTAGCTGAGGATGGGGAGAATGTGCGCGTGGTGCAACTGGCTGACCGCCTGCGCCTCGCGGAGAAAGCGCGTCTGAAAGGATGTGAGCTCGGGGGCGGGCAGGTCATCATCGGGCAACAGGATCTTGATGGCGCGCTGGATCGAGGGGTCGTCAACACGCTCGGCCAGGAAGACCGCCCCCGCGCCACCCGCGCCGAGCAGCGCCACCAGCCGATAGCCGCTGAGCACGCGGCCAATATAGTCCTTCGCGGCTACCGCCATGCCACTCTCCACCTGTCTACGCCTATACGCTGTCCTGCCCATCTCCCTTCCGCGCCTTCGGGGGCAGGTGTCCCCAGTATAAGCAACTGCTGAGCGCCTGGCAACTGTTCATTTTGCGCAACAGACAATCCGTTACAGAGAAAAGTCTGTGACACAAATCTCGTAAGAAATACTCCAAAGGATGGAGGGTTTCTCCACGGCTGTGTTCGTATAATCTGTCGGGCTTACCTGTCGAACTCATCCGCTGCGCAAGCAGGATGCATGCTCTTGTGTGGATTGTGTCGGGCGTTGGCGCTCTCTGGACGCATACGTAGACATAGCAGACCGAAGGACGATAGCGATCGCTTCACGGGATTCTCAAATAGAACGACGACAGGACGACGATACATGGATGGCCAGACGGTTGGACGGTTGGAGCCGACCTGGCGAATAGGTGAATAGGCGGATAGCAGCACAAGCCTCTGGGCTGTTTTCGGGAGGGCTGACTGACGATGCAACTGCAAGAGAAACCCCGCGACGCGGGCGTCGCCGCTGGCGAGTCCGCGGGCGCGGAGAGCGATGGGACACTCCATACCCACGGGCTTTATCGGCTTGGCTTCAACTATGGACGGGCGATCTATCGGCTGCGCTGGGTGGTAATCGCGCTCTGGGCCGTTGGGTTGGCGGTCAGCCTGCCCTTCGCCGCGCAACTGACCTCCAAGCTGACCGGCGGCGGGTATTCGATCAACAACAGCGAGTCGGTGGGCGTCAGCAATACCCTGGTGGACCGCCTGCATGCCCCGCCATCCACGCTGCTCGTCGCCTTCCATTCTGACAACACCGCCGTGACAGACCCAGCCTATCAGGCTCAGGTCAACACAATCGCCGACAAGTTCCGCGACTATCCGCATGTGACCAGTGTCACCGATGCTGGCCCTGGCAAAGATGGCAAGACCACCTATCTCGCCGTGAATTTCGACAAAACCTCCGACTACGTCGAGCAGCAGATCCCCGACATCACAAACATGCTGCCGAGCGGGTCCGACGCTGGCCCGGCGACAGTCTACTTGACCGGCAGCCCCGCGATCTACGCCGAGTTCACCTCGATTACCCAGCATGACGCCGAGCGTGCCGAGATGTTCGCGCTGCCAGTGGCGCTGCTGGTGCTGTTGATCGTCTTTGGCTCGCTGCTGGCCGCGCTGACGCCACTGACGCTGGCGCTGGTAGCCGTCCCGGTGGCGATGGCGGTCATCTATCCCATCGCGGCGCACAACGAGATGAGCGTCTTCGTCCTCAACGTAGCGACGATTGTAGGCCTGGGCATCTCGATAGACTACAGCCTCTTCATGACCCGCCGCTTCCGCGAGGAGCTTGGCAGTGGCCGCTCAGTGCGGGACGCCGTCGCCTGGACCGTCTCGACAGCGGGCGAGGCGATTCTCTTCAGCGGCCTGACGGTCATGATCGGCTTCGCGGGCATGCTGCTGATTGGCATGCAGTTCATGACCTCGATTGGTCTGGGCGGCATGTGCGTGGTGGGGGCGGCGGTGCTGGCCGCGCTGACGCTGCTCCCGGCGCTGCTGAGCGTGCTCGGCCACCGGGTGAACGCGCTGCGTGTCCCGCTGATTGGCAAGCTGGTTACCCGCCGCGGCCACGAGATCGACGCGAATGGCGAGGAGCGCGGCTTCTGGCACGGCTGGGCGCTGGCGGTGATGCGCCGCCCGATCCTGATTATCATCGGCGTCTGCGCGCTGCTGGTGGTGCTGGGCTGGCCGATTCTCTCGATCAGCATCGGCACGCCGACCTCAACCTCGCTGCCCAAGAGCGCCTCCGCACGGACGGGCATCGAGCTGATCAACGCGCAGTTCCCCAACACCAACGAGAATCCGGTCTATATCATCGCGACGACGCCCGACGGCTCCAGCATGCTGACGGAGGGCAACCTGGCGAAGCTGGACAGCCTCTCGCATTGGCTGGCGGGCCGCGCGCATGTCACCAGTGTGACCAGCCTGACGATGCTGCCGCAGACGGCAGGCACAGGCGGGCAGGCACTGACAAACCAGCAGCTCATCGCGCTCTACTCGTCGGGCGCCTACGCGCAGAACCCGGCGCTGGCGCAGCTGGTCGGCTCGACCACTGACAAGGACATCACGCTAATCACAGTCAACACGAACGCTCCGGTGGATAGCGCCGAGGGCAAAGCGCTGATCGACGATCTGCGCGGCCACTACGGCGAGGCTTCCGAGGGGTTGACGATGCAGGTGGGCGGATTCCAGGCGATTAGCCTCGACTTCAACCGCTATCTCTACGGCAACTTCCCGAAGTCCATCGCCTTCATCCTGGGGGCGACGTTCATCCTGCTGCTGCTGATGTTCCGTTCCATACTGCTGCCGCTCAAGGCGGTCGTCATGAACGTGCTCTCGGTCTGCGCGGCGTATGGCGTGCTGGTCTTCATCTTCCAGCAGGGCCACTTCGACACGCAGCTCGGCTTCACCTCGAATGGCTTCATCGATAGCACGGTGCCGATCCTGCTGTTCTGTATATTGTTCGGCCTCTCGATGGACTACGAGGTGTTCCTGCTCTCGCGCATCCGCGAGGAGTGGCTGCGGACGCACAACAACCGCTATGCGGTGGCGCGCGGACTGGAGAAGACGGGCGGCGTGATTACCAACGCGGCGCTGCTCTTCATCATCGTGGCGGGCTCGTTCATCTTCACGGGCATCACCATCATGAAGGAGACGGGCCTGGGGATGACGCTGGCAGTGCTGATCGACGCGACGATCATCCGCACGCTGCTGGTCCCCGCGACGATGCGCCTCTTGGGCCGCTGGAACTGGTGGCTCCCCGGCCGCAAGCTCCCTGTCGAGCAGCCAGCGCCGTCGGTGTAGCTGTCAGATCATCCAGCGCGGAATCGAAGCGGGTCGGAGCGAGAGGGTTGGTTCTCGCTCCGACCTGTTTTATGGGAGATTCTTGATGCCACATTGATTCTAATTTGGCACATAATACACGCACGAGGGATGGTGTGCTTCTAGTTGTGACGGGAAGATGCAACATGTCCCAGCAAGATGAGGCTCGAAACGAGGTATTAGCCCTGACTACCGAAGACGCCCCAAGTGAGGCTGACGTCCGCTTCGTCGAGGAACGCATCATCGCCTACAATGTCGCCTCCACCTGCTACGATGACTATCGTCCGCTTGCCCTCTTCGTCCGCGACGACCAGGGCGCGATCATCGCCGGGCTGACGGGCTTCACCTGGGGTAGCACGCTCAAGATCGAGCTTCTCTGGGTGCATGATGACCTGCGCGGTCAGGGCTACGGCTCGCGGCTCGTAGAGGCTGCCGAGCGGGAAGCGGTGGCGCGTGGCTGCCGACAGGCCGTGCTCGATACGCATAGCTTCCAGGCGCCCGACTTCTATCCCAGGTTGGGTTACGTGCGCTGCGGCCTTGCCGAAGACTGGCCTCTTGGCCATCAGGAAATCTACTTCCACAAGCGCCTGCAATGACGCAATGAGAGCCGCGTCCACAGTCAGGCTGCATCGCTCCGAGTGATGCAGCCTGATATTCCCTGTGAGGATGTGGTTATATCGTCGTCACGCAGTAGTTGAAGGTTGCGCCAACAGGCATCGTCGCAGCATCTTCGTTGAAGATCGCGCCATGGGCGTTGGCGCTACCCCATGGCGAGCCATAAATGTAGACTCCAGTGGGATGGTTGATGTACGTGCCATTGGTTCCCCAGTTATGTGTTTCCCACACGAGTCCGCCGTTATTCGAGTAGCCGTCGCCGAGCGTTGTGTGATCGCCAGCGGTATTACTCGCGGTCGTGTGCTGCTGATAGCAGACAGAGCCTATCGACATCGTGATGACGACATTGAAGATCTCGCCCTGTTGCATGGCAGCCATGTCTTCATTGAAGATGCCCCATTGATTGCCGTTATACCAGACACCAATCGGATGGTTGTTGTAGATACCATAGACTGGCGTGACCAGGATGAGCGCGTTGGGATTGTGGTCGATCGAGTAATTGCTCAGCAGCAAAGTGTCGCCCGTCGTGTTCTGACTGGTCGCGGTGGCGACGAATATACCGTTGCTTGGCGACTGCACCACCACCGCGAAGCTTGCCCCGACGGGAATGGGCGTATCATCCTGATTGAAGATGGTCCATTGAGTGCCATCGTACCAGACGCCGATGTTATGGTTGTTGAAAACGCCAGTGCTCCCCTGTGGATAGTCCCAAAACTGGGTAACGGTCACGATGGCATTCGGTTGATTATTCGTGTAAGGATTGTCGAGCACGGTGTAGTCGTAGAATGAGTTGCTGGCGGTGGCCTTGTGCATGAATGCTCGCAGGTTGCCATCGGCGTAATTCGCCATGCGGGCGATACGCGACTGGGCATGCGCTACTGGAAACGAGACGGCTAAGGCCGTGAGTAGAAGCGCGCTGGCGCAAACAATAGAAGCCCTGTGAAGAAGGAAATGTCGCCGCATGCCATGTTCCTTTCGGGTGATTCAGGAGAATCAAACAGAGGCTCGCTCGCTGCATTGAGCATCGGGCCTTGCGCGAGGACTTGTCAGAAGCATAGCAGGCTGACTGGTCCCGCACTGTGTTGAAGGACACAGTGTGATCTCATCAACAAACCTGTCTTTGCGCATGTCTGTACCGCATAATCGTCATCAGAATGCTCGTCTCACCGATGAGCATATTGGATGGCACGGGATGCCTACCTGCTTCTCGCATCATTTGCCGATAGGATATACAGCGAATTAGTGAATTACCGCATAGCTAATCTTGCGTAACTGGTGTAGACTCGTCACAACAGCGAACGAGAATAATACCCTGTCTTCCCTCGTATTCCACTGCATTGCGCCTTGCTTCGCGCTCCATGCCTGCTCTCGAATTGAATGTTTAGCGCCGCAATGAGGAGGCCTCTCCCTTTAGCGCTCGTTTGCCCTCGTGACTATAGCCTGCATCTTCCTTCGCATTCCTGTTGGGGTCGCGGACCTCACGCATATTCACGCATTGATAAAGCTTGCGGGCAGAGATTTGCTAATTGGAAATTGAGCGATGAGTGTTTGGAGGTAGCCATTGCCGCATAGTTCCGCCACTCCAACCTGGGGCGCGCAGGTGGCGTGGGCCGACGCAACTCTGGCTGCCGCTGGGTCGCCGTCGCCGCGGCTCGATGCGCTCGTGCTGCTCATGTGGATGGTAGGTGTGCCCGCTGCCGCGATTATCGAAGAGCCGGAGCGTGTGCTCTCCGATGAGCTTGTCGCATGCTATGCGCAGTGTGTGGCTCGCCGGGCAGCTGGCGAGCCCGTCGCCTATATCACGGGTCACAAGGCCTTCATGGGGCTGGACCTGCTGGTGGACCGCCGTGTATTACTGGTGCGTCCCGGATCAGTGGTGCTCGTGGAGACCGTTCTGGAGATGGTGCGGCTTCGACCGGAGGTGACACTGCTGGCCGCTGATATCGGCACGGGATGCGGCGCGCTCGCCCTGGCGTTGACCACACTGGAGCCGCGATTCACCCGCATCTATGCCACCGATTATTCCGCCGATGCGCTGGAGGTGGCGCGTCGCAATGGCGCGCGCTATCGAATGGGCGAGCGCATTGCCTGGCTGGCGGGCGATCTCCTCGCTCCAGTGCCGGAGCCAGTGGATGTTATCATCGCAAATCTCCCCTATCTGCCCGACGATATGCCAGAGATGTCCCCAAGTGTGCGGCAGTATGAGCCGCATCTCGCGCTCTTTGGCGGCCCTGATGGGCTGAGCCTGCTCCGGCGCTTCATAGCGCAGGCGCCAGGACGGATACGCCCAGGCGGGGCATTGGTGATGGAGCTGCAGCCCGGTCAACGGGGCGCGGTAGAGACCCTGCTACGCCAGGCGCTCCCGGCGGCGCATCTTCGCTTCGGACGACAGCCAGGCCGGGACGACCATGTGGTCGTCGCTCAGCTCGATAGGTGAAGCAGTCCCTGTAGGTTGTTTTGTGTAGCGCGGCTTGTTTTTCTGAGGAATGCGCTCGTACGAAAAATGGGAGGGTGTGATGAGTACGAACGATCCCATATCTGGAATCGGTGGCGAGTTCATCAAGCATGTGGAGAGCGCCACGGATGCTGCTCAGGGGTTTGACCCATCTGAGGTTAGCATAGATAAGCAGCAGTTCAACTTCCCGAGCAAGGGTCATGGCGCGCCCACCGATACGCCAGGGGGGCAGCCGCCCGCTGATCCTGGCAGCACGGTAGAAGGCGCGCAGCCGCATATGAACCCAGGCGGTACGGTAGAAGGCGCACAGCCGCATATGGATGGAGGCGCTGAGCGGGCGATTGATTTTCGCATGAATCCCGGCTCGGACGTCGAAGGCGCGCAGCCACATATGGACACCACTGGATGGATGAAACATGCGGGCGCGCCAACCGATGCTGTCATCGGCAATCCTGATTTCATTGGCAACCCCGACTTTATCGGCAATCCCGATCTCATCGGCAACCCCGACCTGTTGACGGGTGGCACGTCGGCTCACCCGTTCCGAAAGGCGGGGATCATCGGATTCATCCTTCTCCTGTTGCTGGTCGGCGCGGGTGGCTTCGTCGCGTACAAGCAAGGCGTCTTTGGCTGCCAGAGCGGTTATCACGGCGGCGCGGTCACGGCGAATCTGCTGACCAGTTGCGACAGTGGGAGTGCCTCCACTGGGCAGACGGGGCTGGGGGCGAATCCGACGGTGGACGTGCCCACCGTACCTGCCGTTGCGCCGACGGCAACCGCTGTTCCGACGGCAACAGCTGCGGCTCGACCCACGGCAACCACAGCTCCTCGGCCTACAGCGACGCCAAAGCCAAAGCCGCCAACACCGACGGTCAGCATCACGTCGCCCGCCAACAATTACATGGCGTACACCGTCGATGGTAGTTCCTCGGCATCTCCAAGTATCACCTTCAGAGCATCTGCGTCGGCAGGTTCAGGAGCCAGTTCTGTGACCGTCACCTGGATCGATTCAATCGACGGCACGTTGGGAACAGGCACAACGCTCTCGCATACGCTCAGTTCGCAACACAGAACGAACTGCGGCGCCACGACCAAACATACTCTCACCGCCAAGGTTAAAAACAACCTGGGAGGCACAGCGTCAACGTCGATCATTGTCAACGTGGTACCTTACTGCCACAGTTAGAGACCCTGGCTTTCAGACGTGATTTCTGGCGTCACGAGCGATTCAGCCATGGCGCAGTGGCCGGAGTTCAGGGACGGGTGTTGTCCCGTGCTCCGGCTGCTCAGCTGTTTTGGGCTGCGCGTCACGCCCGCGCAGGAGGCGCAGGCCGGTGCGAGATTAGCATGATGTGTTCGCTGGTTGCTTCGCAATAGACATCACGCGGTCGAACTCCTGCTCGTATTGCATGGCGAGTGTGTGGTCGTGCAGGATGATCACATTGTCGTCATTGTATTTGTCAGCCGACACGGTGAAGTTGAACGAGCCGGTGATGACGGTCTGGTCATCGAGAATGATGATCTTGTGGTGCATCGTGTAGGGATTGCCGTCGGTCTTCACGTCGACGCCCGCGCAGTACAGATGGGGCAACGCCCCCTGTGAGGCGCCACGGTTCTCGATGACCCCCTGCACATCCACGCCCGCCTTATGCTTCGCGATCATCGCGTTGGCCAGATCGTCGTCGGTATAGGTGAACGCCATGAAGTGAACCGACTTCGTCGCGGCATTCACCAGCGCCACCAGCTTCGCCATCACGCCATCGGGCGGCGAGAAGTAGTTCTCGACCGCTATCCCATCAACAGTGAGCTGGGGCGTCTGCGCGCCGACGGTGGCCTTCGAACCAAAACGGTGATCGACGAACAGCTCGTTGAACTTGGCCTGATAGTTGGCGATCAGCGTGCTGTTCTGGATACGCAGCAGATTGTTATTGTTGCGGTAGGTATCGTTGAAGGACATGTTCCACGAGCCAACATAGAGGATCGCGCTGTCGATCAAGATGAACTTGTCGTGCATCAGCCCACTGGAGCGCCCGCCATTCACTACCGGGATATGGGCGGCGGCGAGCGCGTCGAGCGCGTTGTACTTCTGCTTGTCCGGCGCGTCGCTTGCCGGGAGAATCTGCGTGCCGTTCACCTCATCTAGCACGACACGCACCGTCACTCCGCGACCCTCCGCCCGCGCCAGTGCGTCTGTCACGTCTGGCAGATTGAAGTCGAATGAGGCCAGATCAATCGTTTTCTTCGCCTGGTCGAGGTCGGCGACAACCCCCTTGTCGATGCCATCAGTGGTCTGGTCGGATGGCTGCGTGAAGTAGGCGGTGATAGACCCCGATGAGGATGGCGCGGTGCTGGGGCCACCGACCGAGAGATCGGGCGCGCTACATGCCACACTCATGACGGCAGCGAAAAGGATCACGCTACAGAGCACGCTCCGCAGCAGCGCCCTCCGCCGCGAACCGCCTGGCGCATCTGGCGATGCATCGGTTGACGGTCTGCTATGCTGGGGCGCTCTTGCCGTCTGTATCATTGGTGTGCTCCTGGTCTGTGGCGGTGGCCGTAGCCTGAGGGGTCTCCGGCGGCGTCAGAAAATCGAGCAGCCGCTGCATCGCGTCACGCGCCGTCATGGTGGAGAGCGCGCCACTGAGATGCGCGACCTCCTCCTCGCTGTGGGGCGCCACGCTCCCAAATGCGGCGCTATACTGGTCGCGCAGTGTCTGGATGCTCTCGCCAAGGTGCGCCGGGGTCTCGGCGGCGCGGTCGGTGGCGATGGCGTTGAGCGAGCGCATAACGGCCATCAACTGGTTGACCTTCTCGCCCGCCGCGTCATCATCGGCGATGCCCGCGATCAACTTGCCGACGCGGCTCGCCCCCCACTGGAGCAGCCAGTTGGCGTCGTCGTCTTCGAGTCCGTCGGTGAGATTCTCGGTCTCGGATATGCGCTCGATGGCAAGCTTCTCGTCCATGGGTGGTCACTCCAATAGTAGCTGCAATGGCGACACGAAGGTACTATACGGCAATTCGCCCGCGAGCGTCACGCAATGGAGAGCGGCGGCCCAAGCAGCTCCATGCCGTGCGCGCGCCAGAGTTCCGGGTCGAGCGGCGGCATGGCGTTGGCCTTTGTCACCTCGCGAAAGAAGGCCTCCATCTTCCCTGCGGGCCGAAACGTCACCAGGATTCGGCCTGTAGCATCGCCGACGTGCGCCCAGACATGGGGCACGTTTTGCGGCGCGAGCAATGCGTCACCGGGATGGAGCGCGAAACGCTCGTTTCCCACTTCCATCAAGAACTCGCCCGCGACGACATAGAACCACTCGTCCTGGTCGTAGTGGAGGTGCCGCGCCGGACCGCCCTTCGCGTGGAATGTGTTCTCGAGCACGAAGAGGCCATCACTGCCCTGCCCGGCCACCTTGAACTGGATCGTGCTTACGCCCAGCCCGCGCGCCTCGCCGAAGCAATCGTCGCCCGCCGCGATCCGACCGATGGGCGGCGTCTGCATTGGACCCTCATCCATAGATTACTCTCTCCCTGAGGGCAGCGTTGGCCGTGGCTGGCCACCCTGCCTATTCTTCGGCCCTCACGATACCACGGCGAAACCGTGGCAGGAGCGGTATCTCTGCACAGCGTGTTGGGGCGAAACGCGCCAGGGTCAGATACACTAAAATACCTACGCGATATTGACTATTCGCGTGGTTCTCCTGCACTATGAAAGACACAGAAAGACACAGACGCACCTGTCACCGCACAACTAACGATACGCATTGGAGAAGGCACACCATGGGCCAACCTATCCCGCGCCGCCGCCTGGATACGGATATCGCCGCCCGCGCGATGCGCGATATGGACGGACAACCAACGCAACCGCTGCCTCGCGTCGTCAATGTCGCCATGAAGGTCCCGGAGATCACCGTGTTCTTCTGGATCATCAAGGTGCTCACGACTGGGATGGGCGAGGCGACCTCGGATTTCCTGGTACATCAGATGGACCCGGTGATCGCCGTCGCCATCGCGGGGATCTGCTTCTTCGCCGCGCTCGTCCTGCAACTGCGGGCGCGGCGCTATGTCCCCTGGATCTACTGGCTGGCCGTCGTCATGGTCGCCATCTTCGGGACGATGGTCGCCGATGCGATACACATTGTCCTGGGCGTCCCGTACCTCATCTCCGTCATCTTCTTCTCGATCGCGCTGGCAGCCGTCTTCATGGTCTGGTACGCCAGCGAAAAGACGCTCTCCATCCACTCGATCTACACACTCCGTCGCGAGCTGTTCTACTGGACCGCGATTGTCACCACGTTCGCGCTCGGCACCGCCATCGGCGATCTGACCGCGACGACTCTACCTGCCATCGGCAGTATGGGCACAACGACCGGGCATCTGGGCTACTTCATGTCTGGCGTGCTCTTCGCCATCCTATTCATCCTGCCTGCCGTGGGCTACTGGCTCTTTGGGCTGAATGGGGTCTTCGCCTTCTGGTTCGCCTATATCATGACACGGCCACTCGGCGCGTCGTTCGCCGACTGGTTTGGCAGACCCCAGGGCTTCGGCGGCATTGGTGTGGGGACGGGACGGATCAGCCTGATCCTGGCGGTCATTATCATCGCCTTTGTCGGCTACCTCTCAGTTACCCACAAGGACGAACAGGGCAATGCGCGCAAGCCGCGTCGCTGAGAGATTATCACTCTGTTGAGCGCGGGCGGGCCGGAGCGAGAGCACTGATGCCCTCACCCCGGCCTGATTTTGCTCCGCGGCTTTACGCGGTCTGCGGCTGCTTCCGGTCTTGCCTGCGCTGTTGCTGCTCGCCACGGATGAGCCGCCAGGCGTCCATCCCGATCACGATCAGGATGCCAGCCGCGGTGGCCAGCAGCCCGTAGCGGACGAACTCGTTGACGCTGTTCAGTGCGCTGGCGCTCACGCTACTGCCGTTGGCGGCAACGACCCACTGGCCCGCCCCCGCCTGGAGCAGATAGGCCACGATGCCCAGCACGGCGATATCCGTCAGCACGCGCTCTACTCGCTTCATCCGCACCCACTCCGGGCGGAAGAGATTGACCACCGCCTGCGCGACGCTCACCGCCAGCACCACGAGCATCGGAATAGCCACCCGCTGCCAGACCGGCCCAAGCTGATAGTCGGCGAGCGCCGGGCCAAAGAGCAGGAACGGCCGGTCGAACGCGAACCAGAACCAGCCCACCAGCACGACGATCCCGACGATCTCGCCAAGCGATTCCATGCGTGGAATGCGCGCTTCCTGGCGCGCGGGAGCTGGAGTCCGTGGCGCGGGCAGGCTCTTCGCGCTCCACTCCATCGTGGGCAGATAGTGGTCCGCCACGGCGAAGATGCCGGTAATGATGACGAACTGCCAGAAGACCTGCAACACGACCGCGTTTATGACGCCCCCGACGGTGATCGAGCCGCCGCTGATGGCCAGCGCGACCACTGTGACCGTGTAGATGGCCAGCGAGATCGCGATGACAATCCAGAGGACGCGCAGGTACACCGGGAAAAGCGCCGTACCGATGAGCTGTCGCCCGAAGACAACGCGCGCCTCCTGGTTCGTCTGGTAGCGCCCCGCCGCGATCATCGGGTGGCCATACTCGTGGAGAATGACCTCCTGCTCGTCCTCGGTCAGCGGTCGGCCCAGCTCGGCCTCGCGGTCGTCCATCCGCGCCTGGATGTTCTCCGAAAGCTCGCTGACGATGTCGTCCCGCTGGGTCTCCGGGAGCGACTTTGGCAGATACGATTTGACGTTGTGCACGTAGCGGTCGATCAGGTCCATGATTGCTCCTCCACGATCATCTGAATCCTTAGTCCTCGATGCTGGGCAGCGGCGCTCCGGCGACGATACGCTCCAGTGTCGCATCGATGGCGCGCCACTCGTCCAGCAACTGCGCGAGGATTGCCTCACCTTCGCGCGAGAGACGATAGAAACGCTTGTTGCGCTTGTTCTCCTCCCGCCAGACACTCTCCAGCAGTCCCTGCGTCTCCAGCCGCCGCAGCAGCGGATAGAGCGTGTTCTCCTCAATCTCCATGCCCTGGTCTGCCAGCGCCTTGCGCAGCTCGTAGCCGTAGTACTCCGTCCGTAGCTGCGCAAGCACCGCGACGATCAGGTAGCCACGTCGTAGCTCCAGCCGCAAGTTGTCGAGCAGTTCCTCGTTCATCGGTCTCACCTACTGTGTGACATACAGTATGTTGCACATAGTATATGGCGCACAGGAGATGCTGTCAAGGGGGTATTGGAAATCCGCGAGATGGTCTATGCTTTCCGCTTTCGCGTATGCGTATGAGAAGTGCGAGCAAACGGGTATCTTGCCCTTAGATTGGGTTGAACAGGAGGACAGCATGACGGGAGAGATGATCGAGTTCGACGCCAACGGAGCGACCGCGCCGGGCTATCTGGCCACACCAGAGGGCACAGATACTTCGGGAGGGCCAGGCGTGCTGGTCCTGCACGCCTGGTGGGGGCTGACGGCGCCGTTCCGCCAGGTCTGCGACCGGTTGGCGGCGGCAGGCTTCGTCGCGCTTGCCCCTGACCTCTACCGTGGCAAAACGACCGCGTCGGTCGAGGAGGCGGAGACGTTGAGTTCGGCGCTGAATCAAGAGGAGGAGCGGGTGCGCGGCGATATTCACGGGGCGCTGCGCTTCCTGCACGCGCACGGCGCTACCAGCCCGGCGAACGGACGCGGCGCGGTCGGCGTGATCGGCTTCTCAATGGGCGGCGCCTACGCGCTCGATACCTCCATCGCGCTGCCTGAGGAGATTGCCGCTGTCGTCATTTTCTATGCCACCTATACTGGTCTGGACTTTGCCGCCGCACGGGCCGCCTATCTCGGCCACTTCGCCGAGAATGACCCGTTTGAGCCGACGGAGTCGGTGGTGGAGTTGGAGCGAGAACTTCAGGCTGCGGGCAAACAGGTCATCTTCTATACCTATCCAGGGACCACGCACTGGTTCTTCGAGCCAAATCGCTCGGCCGCCTACGATGCCGCCGCCGCGGCGCTGGCGTGGGATCGTACACTCGCCTTCCTGAACGCCGAGCTGCGTCGCTCGTAGAGTAACGCGCGCGGAATGACGCCGACGGCCATGCTCTTGCATATGGGCGCTTCGCGCGGACTGGCCCGGACGTAAAGGCTATTCAAAGCGGCGTCACTGGCAACGGCATCGCTCACTTGCAACCCGCATCGCGCCAGAACGTAGTTCGTTTGTACCGCGACCGTCTCCGTTCGGTTGAGCCGCCATAGCCCATGCATGCGCAGGCTCCCTGTCCGGGAGGATGGCGCGGTGGCATTGGGCTACCCGGCGTGCGAAGTCGGGAGAAAGGTTGGCAGGGCATGCCAGATGATCTTTCCAGTGTGGCCGCGGGGCAAGAGGGCGGCGCGGTCGCCACAGCGGTGCGTGAGTTGATCGAAGGAGTGCGCGCGGGTGAGGCGTTGCGCGCGGGCGGGCTGACGCTCATCCCGCTGCTGCCCGCGACGGAGCAGGTGAAGCGGCAGAGCGGCTATCTGCCCCTGGAGGAAGCGCTGAAGCTCGGCCTGGTGACCGTGACCGAGCAGGCGCAGGCGACGGTGCCGGAGCTGATGGCGACCAGCACGGCGGAGACGCCGGTTGTGCTGGTGGGCGGCGAGCAGGTGATCGGCGGGCTGCAGAATCGCGTGCTGAATACGACGATCCTGGTCGCGGCGCACGTGACGCAGCCAATCCCGGTGACGTGTGTGGAGGCGGGGCGCTGGCACGATACCGCCGCCTATGCCAGCTATGCGAATGTTGCGGACGACGACGATACACCGGTCTCGATGGACGCCAACGTCGCTCAGGCGCCCACGCCGCGACGAAAGACCGACGCGCGTACGTTCACCTCGGACGAGGCGGGTTACGCGACGCTGCGGAAGATGCACTCCAAAGCGGTGACGGCGTCGCTCTCCTCGGGCCGCGGCCACCGGTCGGATCAGGGCGCCGTCTGGGGTGAGGTCTCCGCGCGGATGATGTCCACCGGCTCGTATTCATCGTCAGACGCGATGGATACGCTGTATAAGTCGCCGGAGCGCGCCAACAAACTGGCGGAGACGATGGGGACGCTGAAGCGGCCAGAGGGCGCGCTGGGGTTCGTCGCCGTGGTTGGCGCCAACGTGCTCGGCGCGGAAATCTTCACCGATGAGGCGCTGGCCGCCGCCTACTGGGAGAAGCTGGCGCGCAGCTACGCCGTCGAGGCGCTGGACACCGAATCCGGTGGCAGCGACGCTGATGACACGGCCAACGTCGGCGAGGCGCGACTGTTGGCCGACGCGCTGGCGGCGGATATCCAGGTGCATCCGTCGCCGGGCCTGGGCGCGGACGCGCGGCTGGTCGGCAGTCATGTCTCAGGCGCGGGACTGGTCTACGATGGCGCGGTGGTCCATCTCTCGCTCTTCCCCGAAGATGAAGTGAGCGGCGAAAGCGGAGCGGACCAGCCGACGCAGACGCAACGCCACTATGGCGGCCACAGGCAGTCCGGGAGCTAGCGATCTACAAAATAGTGGGACTATCTCAGCGTTGAAAGGCCGGAGTAACATAGGTAGAGGGGGCAGAGGGCTTGAAAGCACGCGTTAGCGGCAAGATAGCCCCTGATAGCCCCTTCTCCATGTACTCCGGCCATTTATGGCGAGAAGGTACTCAAAACACTAGAAAGCGTTTCACAAAGCAGGAAAAACCATGAAACAGCCTCAGAGGGTCGTTCTGCTTTTCGATGGAAGTTGTCGCTTTTGCACGGCCTCTGCCGAACTCTTACGCCTACTGGATTGGCGACAAGGTCTCCACTGCCTCCCTTTTCAAGTACCCGCTGTTCCTCAATCCTACGGATTGACAGTTGCTCAATGTGAGCAGACCCTTTGGGCGATCTCTGCCGATGGGCATGGATACCAAGGCGCCCAAGCCGTCAGCGCTGCTCTCGATGCCCTTGTTCCCTTCCCCGTTTTTCTGCCGCTCTATCGACTCCCTGCCCTCAAGTTCATGGAGGACAAGGTGTATGCATGGGTGGCAGACAACCGCCGATTTTTCCCTGGTATTCGCCCCTATTGTGAGCGTCCTGGTCTCCCTTGTGGTGGATGATGGTGGGTCCGAGCCCAGAAGGTTGGTTGATGAGTCACGAGCCACCCAAACGCGTAGGGGGCTGTTTTACGACGTACCTGGTAGATAAACGAGTGCCGGAGCCTCATACTGCCGATGTAGACAAAAACATCCCCTCCCCGAACGATGCGAGGAGGGGATACCTTTCTATAAGCGCGGGAGAAAACCCTACTTCGGCAGCAGGCCCTGCGACTGGAGCCAGGTCTTGGCCACCGCGAGTGGCTGCTGGTGGTCAACGCTGACCTGCTTGATGAGCTTCACGATCTCATCGGTCGTCAGCTTGGCGGCCAGCGGATTCAGTGTCGTCTTGATGGCGGGCGACTTCGAGAGCAGCGCGTCGCGCACGACCGGCGCTGGGTTATAGACCGGGAAGACGTTCTTCGTATCCTTAAGGACGACGAAGTTGTTGGTGACGATGTTCGGGTCAGTCGTATAGCAGACGTTCAGGTCGGCGTCACCCTTGGTGACCGCGCCGAAGGAAAGCTGCTCGGTGATCTTCACCACACTCTTGAAGGTAATGTTATAGCCCTTCTCAACAGGCTGCTCGGCAGCGGCCACGCCGTCGTCCTGCGTTGCCAGCACCAGCTTGCCTGACTGAGCGACGAGATCATCCAGCGATGAGAGGTGGTACTTGGCGGCGTTGTCCTGCGAGGTGCAGATGCCATAGCTGTCATTCAGCCCATAGGCGGCGTTCAGCCATGTGAGCTTGAAGTTGCTCTCATAGTAGCTGGAGACCGACTGAAATGCCTGCTGTGGGTCCTGCGTTTGTGGGAGCCTGTAGACGGTGAGCGATGTGCCCGTGAACTCTGGATAAATGTCGATGGCGCCGCTCTTGATGGCGGCGTCCAGCACTGGCGTCTGGCCGAGCGGAATCTTCTGAGTAACGGTGTAACCCGCGTTTTCGAGCAAAAGCGCGTACATCGAGCCGAGAAGCTGACTGTCGGCGTCGTTCTTGCTGCCGACGATCACTTTGACGCCGCTTCCCGGCTTACCACTGGTGCTGGCGCTGGTGCCACAGCCAGCGATGGCCACCAGGGCCACCAGCAGCAGGGCGCCAAACGCCCTGTAATACCTGCGTGTAAACGTCACGAGTTCTCTCCTTCAGACTACTCACTTGCGCGGCATCGCTCGATGAGATGCCATCATTGGTCGGATGCGGAAACTCTTCTGTTTGCGCATCCTGAAAAGGGAAAGCGGCCAATCACGCTCATCATTGCTTTCCCCTCCTCTTTATCCATACCCGCTCTGCGCCTCAATGGTTTCAGCAATGCGAACGAGACAAAGAGACAGAGCGGTGAGCGTGCATTCTCAAGACGGCTCTACGCCGCCAGCTTTTCGGACTCTTTTTCGCCTGCGCGGATGCCAGCAGGAGTCAGCACGCGCTGGAGCAGCCCGAACAACGCCTCGGTCAGCAGCGCCAGCAGGACGATGCCGAGCGCCCCAGCCGTCGCCCGCGCATAGTCGGCGAGATACATGCCTCCCACGATGTACTCGCCGAATCCAGATGCCCCGATGAGATAGGCGATCGGCGTTGTCGCTACGATCTGCACCGCCGCGATGCGCACGCCCGCCGCAATAACCGGCAGCGCCAGCGGCGCCTCCACCCGTTGCAAGATTTGCAGGCGAGTCATGCCCATGCCACGCGCAGCGTCGATTGCCGCAGGATCGATACTTTGCATACCCGCGATGGTGTTGAGCAGGATGGGCGGGATGCCGAGTAGCGTCAGCGCGATCACCGATGGTACAAAGCCGATAGGTATTCCAGGAATGAGAAGCATCAACGCCAGCAGGGCTATCGAGGGAATTGCACGGGCGACGCCGCTCAGGTTCGTGCTGAGGAACGCCGCGACGGGCCGCCGCGCCGTCAGAATCCCCAATGGCAGCGCGATCACGAATGCCAGCACGATAGGAAAGACGCTGAGCAGAATCGTCGTCCACAGATGCTCGCCGTACGCATTGGCTGGATCCTGGATAAAGGCCCAGACCTGGCCGAGAAAGTTGGCGGACGTCGCGAGAGCTGGCGGCAGGGCTGCGTCGAGGAACATGGATCGGCCTCCTCCGTTCAGCCTGCGCTCGCAAGCGTCGTGGCCTGGCCGCGTCCCAGCAACCGCTGCACGCCAAGCAGCAGCAGATCGGCTCCGACCGCCAGCGCGGTAATCAAGATGCCTCCGGCGATAATCTCATCGTTATAGGCGAAGGTCTGCCCTTGAAATACCAGCGTTCCCAGACTGGGTATACCCACAATGAAGGAGATCGACGCGATGCCGATAGTCGTCACTACCACCACGCGGATACCGGCGACGATGACCGGCAACGCCAGTGGCAAGACCACCTTTGTCTGAAGCTGGACAGCGTTCATGCCCATCGCCCGGCCAACCTCGACCAGCGCCGGGTCCACCGCGCGAATCGCCGCGACGATGTTACGGATCAGCACAATCTGCGTATACGCGACCAGCGGGATGATGACCGTAGTTGCCTCAAGTCCGGTGATCGGAATGAGCAGTACCATCGCCGCGACGCTGGGAATCGTGTAGAGAATGCTGGCGGTGAGCGTGACGGGAGCGTAGAGCGGACGCACACGCGCCACTAGCAGCGCGATGGGAAACGCGATCAGCAGCCCCAGCCCAACACTGATGAGCGTCAGCGAGATATGGGAGTAGAGCAAATTAGGAATGCTGTTTGGGAAGGTAACATCCCAGTTGGATGGGTCAAGCAGAAATTTCATGCACGCAACCTTACTTGCGGGCCTATTGACAGCCCTTAGTCCTGTTTCCCCGCCGACGTGGCCGCCGCGACGGTCTCCGACGACGAGCGGACCGCGCGATAGATACCGTTGAGCGACACCTGCCCACTGGTCTCGCCGTGATCGATCACGAGAGCCTTATCCGCATTCGTCTTGAGCAGCAGCAGCAGCGCGGTGAGCAGCGTGGAATCCGTGGATAGTGTCTCGCCACTCAGCGGGAACGCGCCCGCGCTGTTCTGTGGTTCCAGCGCGGCGGTCACCGGCAGATATTCCAGCTGGCGGAGGGTGCTATCCGCGCCGACCAGTTGCCGCACGAAGTCATCGGCGGGATGCGAGATCAGGTCAACCGGCGTGCCCACCTGCACCAGCTTGCCGTCGTGCATCACCACCACCTGGTCGCCCAGACGGAAGGCCTCGGCGACATCGTGGGAGACAAAAAGGACGGTCTTGCGCAGCTCGCGCTGAATCCGCAGCAGCTCGTCCTGCAAGCGCTCACGGGTGATGGCGTCCAGCGCGCCGAATGGCTCATCCATCAGCAGAATGTCGGGATCAGCCGCCAGCGCGCGCGCCAGGCCCACCCGCTGCTGCTGACCACCGGAAAGCTGGCGTGGATAGCGCGCGCGGTATGCGTCAGGGTCGAGCCCGACGAGGGTGAGCAACTCATCCACCCGTCCGCGCATCTCGCGCGCCGATTTGCCGAGGATCGAGGGCACGACGCGCACGTTCTCCTCGACGGTCATATGCGGGAAAAGCCCCACCTGCTGAATGACGTAGCCGATGCCGCGTCGCAGCGCAATGGGATCCTGGGTCGTGGTCGGAACGCCGTCGATGAGTATCTGGCCCGCGGTAGGATCGATCAGGCGGTTGACCATGCGCAGCAGCGTGGTCTTGCCGGAGCCGCTGGTACCGACGAGCATACATAGCGCGCCCTCAGGCACGGTGAAGCTGACATCATTCACGGCGGGTGTCGCCGCGTCGGGATATATTCTGGTCACATGCTGAAATTCAATCGTTGCCATGATGGCGCCTTCCACTTGCGCCATCGCTCTGGTCACGTGGCGCGCGTCGGATTGTAACAGAAACGAGCGAACTAGAACAAGTTAGAACAAAACGCTCCGCATGCGGCGCATCTACCGTATATGCATCAAGATGCTTGCCAGCGAGAAGCCCCGAAGAGACGCCTGGCCGGTACGTATT
Organism: Ktedonobacterales bacterium; assembly: GCA_036557205.1. Taxonomy (GTDB): domain Bacteria; phylum Chloroflexota; class Ktedonobacteria; order Ktedonobacterales; family JADMIN01; genus DAHUXT01. The sequence continues at coordinate 30,248 of DATBIB010000090.1, forward strand.
GTTCAGTCCCGGTTCTCGCTCAATCGTTACACAACACGCAACAACCGGACTGCATCGACGTGGGTTGCATGTTGTTGGGCGGGCGCTGAAGCGGAAATGGTTGCTTGACGCGCTATTCGGCGTGGTGTTATGCTTTGCACGGCACATGGCGCATGGCGCCAGCTCATCCAGACGGGCGTAGGGAACGGCCCTGTGACGCCCAGCAACCGGCAGATGGTCGAGATCATCTGACGCGGTGCCAACTCCGGCAGGGAGATTATCTCCCTGAAAGATGAGCATCATTCTCAGCGGACCCACAGCGGGTCTGGCGGTTGATGCGGCTTCTTCCCTGGAGATGTCTGGGAAGGGCCGCTTTTTGTTGTGTGGCTGGCGGCTAGGGACCATGCTTCGCATGGCCGCAAAGGCCGCCTACGCGGCCTGAAGAAATGTGCGGCAAACGTGCGCCTGTCTCTGGAGCCCGCGCAGGCAGGCTTCGCGGCGGAGCGTAGCGCAGCCCTTAGCCGCGGCTTCAGCCGCCAGGGCAATCGAACATCGAGGGATCCGTGGACGTGCAGGACGAGCGCATCGCGCAGGAGCAGACGCCATTCACCGCCGATGGCGTGCCGCGCGCGCTCTGGTGGGGTGACGAGGCGCGGGCGCTGCGCCTGCTCGACCAGCGGCTGCTGCCTGGCGAGTGCGTTGTGCTGACATGTTCGACAGCGGCGCAGGTGGGCGAGGCGATCCGCACGCTCCAGGTGCGTGGCGCGCCCGCGATTGGCGGGGCGGCGGCTTACGGGCTGGCGCTTGGCGCACGCGAAGCATTGCCGCCTGACGAGATCATCCCATCTGAGACGGCGCTGGCGCGGCTCAACGCGATTGCGGCGGAGCTACGCGCGACCCGGCCGACGGCGGTGAATCTGGCGTGGGCGCTGGAGCGGCTGCTGGCCGTCGCCGAACGCCACTGTCTCGCCGATGAGGCGGTGGCCGACCTGCCCGCGCGACTGTTGGCCGAGGCGCATGCCATCGCCGCCGAAGACGCTGCCGCCTGCCGGACGATGGGCGAGCTGGGCAGCGACCTGATCGCCGATGGCGACACACTGCTGACCCACTGCAACGCGGGCGCGCTCGCTACCTGTGGCATCGGCACGGCGCTCGCCCCAATCTACACGGCGCAGCGCCAGGGCAAACGGCTGCATGTCTATGTGGATGAGACGCGACCAGTGTTGCAGGGCGCGCGATTGACCGCATGGGAACTTCAGCGCGCGGGTGTGCCGTTGACGCTCATAACTGATAACATGTCAGCGCACATCCTGCGCACAGTGGGCGTCCAGGCAATCTTCGTCGGCGCGGACCGTATCGCGGCCAATGGCGACACCGCCAACAAGATTGGCACCTATGGGCTGGCGGTGCTGGCGCAGGCGCATGGAGCGCCGTTCTATGTCGTCGCGCCGCGCTCGACCGTGGATCTCGCGCTGACTAACGGCGACGGCATTCCCATCGAGGAGCGCGCGCCCACCGAGGTGACGCAGGTGCGCGGGGTGGCTCTCGCGCCGGAGGGTGTGCGTGTCGCCAATCCAGCGTTCGACGTGACGCCCGCGCGCTATATCACGGCAATCATCACCGAGGCAGGCATCGCGCGCCCGCCATATACAGAATCACTTGCGGCGCAGACGGCGCCGATAAAAGCAAAATAGGTAGTCGTTGGACACAAGTTCTGCAGTCCGCGCAGGCGGACTTTGTGGCGGAGCGGAGCGAGGCCATTTAGGCGCGGTTTCAACTGCCAGCGCCAATACCGCCTGCACGAATCACGAATAAGGAGTGGATGTGGCAATTGTAGTGGTTGGCTCGGTGGCGCTCGATTCGATTGAGACGCCATTTGGCAGGGCGGACGACGTGCTTGGCGGCGCAGCCTCGCACTTCTCGCTGGCGGCGTCGCTCTACGCGCCGGTTGAGCTGGTCGCGGTCATCGGCGAGGACTTCCCGGCGCGCTATCTCGATATCCTGCGTGCGCGTCCGATTGACCTCACCGGGGTGCGCAGCGTTCCCGGCAAAACGTTTCGCTGGGGTGGACGCTACCACCTGGATATGAATACGCGCGATACGCTCTACACCGAACTGGGTGTCTTCGCCGATTTCGCGCCAGAGATCCCCGCGAGCTACCACCACTCGCCGGTTCTCTTCCTGGCAAACATCCACCCCCAATTGCAGCTCGACGTGCTGCGGCAGATGGCGGGCAGCGGCCAGCGCAAGCTATGCGCCCTCGATACGATGAACCTGTGGATCGAAAACGAGCGCGACGCGCTGACCGAGGTCATCCGCCAGGTGGACATCATGCTGATCGCCGAGGAAGAGGCGCGCCAGTACGCCGAGACGCCGAGCCTGCGCGCCGCCGTCCGCCACATTCTGAGCCTGGGGCCGAGCCAACTGGTCATCAAGCAGGGGTCATACGGCGCGCTGCTCTTCAGCCGTGACGGCGGCTATCATGCCGCGCCCGCCTACCCGCTGGAAGACGTGCAGGATCCCACCGGGGCGGGCGATGCGTTCGCGGGCGGCTTCCTGGGCTATCTGGCGCAGCGGCTACAGAACGGCGCGGGCGAGTTGACGCATGGCGACTACCATCGCGCGCTCATCCATGGCAATATTCTCGGCTCGTACGCCTGCGAGCAGTTCAGTGTGGGGCGGTTGCTCGCCCTGACGCCGGATGCCATCGCGGCGCGCTACGGCGAGTTCGTCAGCTTCACCCACTTCGAGGGCGAGTGGCAGACGAACGGCGCCAATGGGTCAAATGGCGCTCATAGCGCTCGCGTCGAAACGGAGAAACAAACGGAGGACTAAACGCCTCCTACATGTAGGGCAATCCC
>DATBIB010000091.1:0-8530 GCA_036557205.1 Ktedonobacterales bacterium
AACCAGATCGCTCATGACGTTCCTTCCTTTGGCGTGGCATACATGACAGTTCAGTGCAGTTCAGTCAACATGCTGGGGTAGTATTCCAGCGTTGATGGATGCGGACTCGGCGCTGAAATTTCCCAGAGTCCAGCCAGCATAAACCAAATATAGGCGCGCGCATACGTCGTCAACTTCATGCCTGAGGCGAGACATCGAGGTGAGGCGCCATCTCCCTCCAGGGCGAGGTGATAGCACAATGCTCGCCCATGAGCGTCCGCCGCGTCGTAGCAGCGCCACGGGATAGCAACCCAATGCTCGCCTTCGGGATAGGCGCGCGTCGCTACTTTGGACAGCTTCAAAACACGTCGTTTAGACTCACCCAGCAGACGGTGGAAGAGACGCGGCCAACCTGTACACTAATGACCAGCGATGTCTGCGTATCTGCCCGACGCCTCATGCGTGATGCTCCATCATGTATGAGGCGTCTGGGTACCTTGATCATGTCTGGCGACAGACGTTCATTCGACAGGGCTTTCTGGAGTCCGCGCTGTGAGGCAACGCTGAGGAGGCTGCAGAACGTCCCGGCCAGGAGTCAAGCCAGGAGCGAGTATATGCAAGACAATTCCGGAGATCCACGCGCCTCTAACGTTCCTACTTCGCCAGTCTCCGACAATATGCCAGTCAATGGTGTCACCCCTCCAACCCCTCCACCCGGCGCGCCCCAGACGGCGCCGACCACGCCACAGGGCACAGCGCCGACCACAGCGCCATATGCGCCAGCAGCGCCACCCCAGGCCACCCAACGCGCGGAACATCGCCAGTCCTGGCGACCGCTCTGGATTGCCCTCGGCGCGGCGGTGCTGTTTGGTCTCGTCTTCGGGGCGGGGACGTTAGCCGGGAGGACGAGCGGCGCATCCACATCTTCGGCGCCCTCAGGTACGGACATCGAGGCGGCCACCATCAACGTCATCCATAACGTCGATCCATCGGTCGTGCAGATACAGGGGCGCGGCGGCCTCACGGGCGGAAGCGTTGGGTCGGGCGAGATCCTCACATCTGACGGCTACATCGTGACCAACAGCCACGTCGTTCACGGCCTCTCGACCTATACGGTGCTCCTGGCAAATGGCCAGCAGATCCCCGCCACGCTTATCGGCGAGGCGCCTTCTGAAGACCTGGCGGTGCTGAAAGTCAGCGCGACCGGCCTCAAGCCGATAGCGGTTGGTGATTCCAGCAAGGTAGTGGTCGGCGAGTTTGCCCTTGCGGTGGGCAGCCCACTGGGCCTCGAACAATCTTCCACCTCCGGCATCATCAGCGCGCTCAACCGTGAGGCGACAGAGGTGGTGGATAATCAGCGATTCACGATCACCGGCCTTATCCAGACGAGCGCGCCGATCAACCCTGGCAATAGCGGCGGCGCCCTGGTCAATCTGAAGGGGCAGCTCGTCGGCATCCCGACCCTCTCCGCGGTCGAGCCTGCGACCGGGGTTGCCGCCAATGGCATCGGATTCGCCATCTCCTCGAATCGCATGAAAACCGTCGTCCATCAGCTCACGGGCGGCGCGCTCTACTAGCGAAGCTCCTGGTGAGGTCATGGGCAAGGTCATGATGGCGCAGTCCGCGTGTCTGGGCGCCAGCGCGCGGACGCCACCCGCGCCTTATGCCTGATATGGAGGGTGAGAGATATGTTCTTCCAGATCGTTTTCGCATCCCTGTTGCAGATCCTCATCGGGCTGGCGCTCTGCTTCGCTGGCTTCCGGGTCTTCGTCCTGGTGCTGCCGCTGATTGGCTTCTTCGGTGGATTCGTCGTCACCGCCCAGGCCATTCAAGAGCTGTTTGGCGGGGGCTTCCTGGCCACCGTCAGCGGCTGGGTGTTCGGCTTCGTCGTCGGCGTCTTCTGCGCGGTGATCGCCTACTTCTTCTACTATGGGGCTGTCGTCGTGCTGGCCGGAGCCTTTGCCTATGAGCTCGTCACCGGATTTCTGGCGGGGTTGGGAGTCACTTCGGGCTTCCTGCTATTCATCGTTGGGCTGGTCGTGGCAATAGGGCTCTGCGTTCTGGTCGTTCTGCTCAATGTGCCACAACTGGTCGTTATCGCGCTCACCGCGCTGCTTGGCGCCAGCATGATCCTGACAGGCATTCTGCTTGCGCTTGGGCGCATCCCGCTGGCCTCGCTACAGTGGGGTGTCGTGGGCGCGTTCATTCGCGATTCGTGGTTCTGGGGACTGGTCTTCCTGGTAATCGCCGGATTCGGCGCCGCCGTACAGATACTCCTCCCCGAGCGGTACAATCTGGAGCCGAATTGGCCCGAGCGGACTGGCGCCTATGCGCCCGACGTCGCGCTCCCTGCCACGCCATCGGCCGGGGCGGGGCCAGCTATGCAACCATGATCGCGAGGACGGCAACTACCGCAATCGCCACGAGCGCCTGACGTTCCGCTGGCTCATCGCCGGAGGTGTGGCATGGCCAGTGCGAGCGAGCATCAGCCGGAATGGCAGGCGGCGCCTCCACGCGCCTCTCAAGCTCGGGCCAGCCGTCGTACGTTGCCAACGTGGCTGTCGATCATCCTGGTCGTCCTGACGTGCATCGGCGTGCTGGCGAGCACGATGGTGATCTGGGTCGAAGCGACCATGCTCAATACGGATCGGTTCGTGGCGCTGGTCGCGCCGCTTGGGAGCGATCCGCGGGTCATCGAGAGCGTCAGCCAGTACGCCGCCGATCAGGTCGTCACCGCGCTCGACATCCAGAACCGGACGACCAACGCGCTGCCACTTGACGGCCGGTTTCTCACCGGCCCGCTGGAGCGCGTCATCCACGACTTCGTCCAGACACGCACAGCGGATTTTCTCACCAGCGACCGCGGCCAGGCGCTCTGGCAGGCCCAGGTGCGCCGAGTTCACGCCGGGCTGGTCGCGGTGCTGCGGGGCCAGACCTCCACGATTGGGAGCGCGAATGGCGTGTTGACGTTGGACCTGCTGCCACTCCTCGCCGCGATGCTGAGCCGTCTGCAGCAGGCGGCGCCGGGCCTCATTCCATTCGGCGTCACCATCCCCGACCTTTCAGCCGCGCAGACCCCCGAACAGGCTCGGCAGGAGCTTGCGCAGGCGTTGGGCGTCACACTTGCGCCCGATTTTGGCGTCATCACGCTGGCGCAGAGCGCTACCCTCAAGACAGCCCAGCGCGTCGTCTCCGTGCTGGACGCGCTGCAAGTCATCCTGCCCCTCATCACGCTCGCGCTCGCGATCCTGACGCTCTGGCTCGTGGCGGATCGACGGCGAACGCTGCTGTTGCTGGGAGGCGTGACGGCCGCGCTCTTCCTGGTGGCGATGCTGGTGACGCAGCTCGTATTGGGCAATATTCCTGCCGCGGTGACGGCAAACCCGGCGCACGAGATAGTGGCTTCGCTGGTGGGACTGGTGCAGGCAAATCTGCTGGGGACGCTTGTCGTCGGCTTGTTTGCTGGTCTGGTCGTGGCGCTGGGAGCGTATCTGGCGGGCAGGCCGGAGTGGCTTACGCGGCTTCTGCCAAAGTCTGGCGCCGATTGACCCACTGCTCGCGCTTCCTTACGCCGGACGCTTCCCGTGTGCGCTCTGGTCGTGAAAGGCTGGGTTGTCCCCATGCGCCTGCGTGCGAGCATCAATCCGCATGAAACGTATATTGGAGAGACCCGGCTGCACGTCGCGAACCGCAATCCCCTTCTCGTGCTTGTCGGAGACGATCCGGTAGACCATGGTCACGCGCCGCGGAGCGATGAGAATGGCGCATGTTCCAGCCAGAATCGCAATCCCCGCCAGCAGCAGCGTATCACGGATATCCGTCGCGAAGGGCGTCACCTTGAAGAGCGTGAGCTGCCTCAAGGCGTCCAGCGCGACCTGCGCGCCGCGTATCCCGGCGAACATCAGCGCGGTGGCGGCGACGAGCGCAAATAGCCAGGCCAGGTAGCGGCGCTGTCTCTCCATTTCCAGCATCCTTTCTGGCTGACGCGCCAACTCTACCAGCTATAGCCCGTCCAGTCCAGGTCCCTGGCCGCTACCCGGAAATGTTCCTGGCCCCAAAGGAGCGCAGTGCGGGATGCTGAAGCGCATTCGGCGCCACGAACGGATGGGCGATGTCGCTGGCGCTGGGATCAGTGTCGGAGTCGACAGTGGCGCCCTGAATTCGCGGAAAGCTACTGCTCACCGGTGTTACAGGTGTCGAGGGAGCGTGGGATGCTCGGCGACGCTCGACTTCCTGGTCGTATTTCGCGGCGCGCGGGAAGGTGCGCAGGCGTTCATCGAGCTTGGCCATCCGTAGCTCCTCAGCCTCCGCCTCGAGCTTCGAGATCTGCTTGAGGGCTTCGGCCTGCTGGATTTGCAGCTGGAGCGCATCGCGGTCGCGGTCGAGACGCGCGTTCAACTCCTTGCGCGCCAGCAGGTGCGTATGCTCTTGCTGTGTCTGCGCGAGCGCATGCGAATCGGCCTGCTCCTCACGCTGCCACAGCGCCAGTTGCCGCTGCTCCTGCAGCCGCAGGAACTCCTCCGGGAGCTGGACATAGGTGACCTTCATCTTCACGATCTCGATGCCATACTGCGCCACATCCGCGCTGATGGCATCGACAAGGTTTTCCCGCTCCGCCCGCACGAGGTCAACGACCTCTTCAGCGCGGACCTGGCGAATCAGCGCGCGCAGCTCTTCCTGGCAGGAGGCGTGCAACACCTGGCTGAAGTCGTCGGCGGGAATCGCGTAGACGAAGCGATAGGGGTCGTTGATCGCGAAGGTGCACAGCGAACTGACGGTCACACGGACATTATCCTTGGTCTGGGCCTCTACCACTGGGATATCGAAGGGGATCTCGCGCAGGGTCACCAGATGCGAGACGACCACCCACGGCGGAACCATGTGCATGCCGCTATTGATCGTGCGCAGATATTTGCCACCCCAACTCAGGAGTCCGGCCGCGCCTTCGGGGATGGAGACGAAGAAGGAGCTCCAGAGCGCGTAGATGACGAGCGCGAGGGCGAATGGGATGATCACCGGCACAATCCACCAGGTAGATAACGCCGTCTGTGCAAGCACCGCCAGGATCGCGATGGCTATCGCCGCAATCATATGGTCATTGCGGATGTGACTGAGTCTGGTCGGTACGATGGCGATTGGTATGCGGCCCCAGGCGTCTCGGGTGGCGAATGTATCCGCGGCCGAGTCGAGCGGCACTTTTGCTTGAACGAGTTGAATGGGGTCTTGCTGCACAATCGTTACAGCATCGTCGGTGACCATAGCATTGGTGACCATGGCGTTCGCCCTTCCTTACATCACATCACACAGCTTGCTCCTCGCGTTTCTTGTACTCCCTCATCCCGCGTCCCCCTTTAGCATGCGTCATGCCAGCGCGTCACGAAATCCGCTAAAGGATGCATCCGTATTGCGGCGTTGATTTCCATTACGAAGGTCCTCCAGTCACGAAACTGTCAGCCATGACGCGAGGACGCGCGCACGTGTGGATAGCGTTGCCGCTCCGAGAGTTGCGACCTTTGGCCCATGCATCTGCATCCCACCACTTCGTTACACTTGCATGCATCACGCACGACGCACATGACGACATTCGCCGCATGCCAGCCACGCCGCCGCCCGGGCGGTCGCCAGCCTGCTCCTATTTGATCGGCGCTCATCAAAGTCAACGGAGAGGATGAGCCATGATCGCCTTAACTCATGCCTGGTGGGTCGCGATGATTCGCGGAGTTGCCGCTTTAACCATCGCCCTGATCGTGCTCCTGCAATCGCATGCCTCGATGACCATGGTGACGGCAGCCCTCGGCGCGTACATCCTCGTCGATGGCATCGTCGCGCTCACCGGCGGGGTCGCGCTGGGGCTGGGACTGTGTGGCGTGTTACTGCTGGCGGAGGGTCTCGTCGGCGTGACCGTCGCGGCGGTCAGCCTCTCCGACATACGCACCGCGCCGCACAACATCCACGTCGCCGAGATCCCGATAATTGCCTGGGCTGGCGTGATGGGCATCGCTGAGATCTACATCGGCATCCGGTTTGGCCGGGCGCTGCCAACGAATCGGCCCACTACCCACCGCTCTGCGTTGCCACCAGCGCGCGCATGCCTGTTTGCCGGAGCGATTGCCATCACCTTTGCAATCTCGTTGCTTGTCTTGCCGATGACCAGCGCTGGCATCGCGGTTCCGGCTATTGCGCTCTTTGCCGCTGCGCTGGGCTATCTGCGCATACGGGGCGGCCTGTCGCTAGGCTCGTTACATCTCGATCACTTCTACTCGCCGTCCTGATCGCGAAAGCCGCACTGAAAGCGCATTGTAAAGAGCTTCCGGCTGTACACGCGTTCGCGATCCATTGCAGAAGGAACGCAGCATGACACCCCAGCAAGAGATAGCAAATACGATACCACCCGCCGCGCCAGACGCAGGAATGGTCTGGATAGCCGGTGGCACATTTCAGATGGGATCGAGCGACTTTTACCCCGACGAGGCTCCTATCCATCGCGCCACCGTTGACGGCTTCTGGATGGACGCATACGCCGTGACGAACGAGCGATTCGCGCGCTTCGTCCACGAGACCAGATACGTCACTGTGGCCGAGCGCCCTCTGAACCCCGCGGACTATCCAGGAGCGGCGCCTGAGCTGTTAGTGCCTGGATCGCTAGTATTCCATCAGCCTGACCGGCCTGTGAACCTGAACGATCCTTCGCAGTGGTGGGCCTATGTGCCGGGCGCCGACTGGCGGCATCCCTACGGGCCAGGCAGCGCGATCAAAGGGCGCGAGAAGCATCCGGTGGTTCACGTCGCCCTTGAAGACGCCGTGGCCTATGCCGCCTGGGCTGGCAAGGAGCTGCCAAGCGAGGCGGAGTGGGAGTTTGCCGCGCGCGGTGGGCTGGACAGCAAGGTCTATCCCTGGGGGGATGAGTTTATGCCTGGCGGCAAGCTGATGGCCAATACCTGGCGCGGCGAGTTCCCCTGGCAGAACATCCGCATGGGACGCCATCCCAAAGCGATGCCGGTCGGCTCGTTCGCGCCGAATGGCTACGGACTCTACGACATGGCAGGCAACGTCTGGGAATGGACCAGCGACTGGTATCAGCCACGCCACGCGGGCGATCCGGTCAAGGCCTGTTGCACGCCGCATAACCCGCGCGGCGGCTCCGTGGAGCAGAGCTACGACCCATCGCAGCCAGATGTGCGCATCCCGCGCAAGGTGCTCAAAGGCGGCTCGTATCTCTGCGCGCCCAACTACTGCCTGCGCTATCGTCCCGCCGCGCGCTCGCCCGAGATGGTGGATACCTCGACGTGCCACATCGGCTTCCGCTGCATCGTGCGCCCGCAACCAGCGAGCCAGCCAGGCAACGCTTCGGCGTCATAGGCGGACGCAGCACGGCTAGCCCAAAGGTGAAGGCCTCCTCTCGCCCAGGGTCGCGGATAAGACTGCCCTCGTGGTCGCGGCTCAAAGCGAGATAAAAACAGGGTTTCAGCGCATAGACTGACGGTGGCTGGGATCTTCCAACCCAACAAGCAGGCTGCTACAAGACGAATTCACGCCGCCAGTCTGTTGCGGAGTGCTGAGTGAGCGGAGGATCGCTATGACTAACCATGAGAATGCCTTGCCTTCGTGGAATGACACCGCGACGCGCGATGCCATCGTGAAGTTCGTCGCTGCAGTGACGCGGGAGGGCGGGCCAGACTTTGTCCCGCCGCAGGAGCGGGTCGCCGCCTTCGACAACGACGGCACTCTCTGGTGCGAGCGGCCTCTGCCGGTCCAAGCCGACTTTATTCTGCGCCGCCTCGCCGCGATGGCCGAGCAGAATCCAGCGCTCCGCGAGCGCCAGCCCTGGAAGTCCGCCTACAACAAGGACTACGACTGGCTCAAGGATACGCTGGTCAAACACTATCACGGCGACAACAGCGACCTGAAGGTGCTGATGGGTGGTGTGATCAAGGCGTTCGAGGGCATGAGCGTCGAGGAGTACGAGGCGGAGGTGAGTGGCTTTCTGGAGAGCGCCCAGCACCCAACGCTTGGTCGCGCCTACATCAGATGCGCGTTCCGGCCGATGGTCGAGCTGCTGCGCTATCTCGATGCGAACGGCTTCACGACCTACATCGCCTCCGGTGGCGACCGCGATTTCATGCGCCCGATGGCGAACGAGCTCTATGGCATCCCGCGTGAGCGCATCATCGGGAGCAGCTTCGAGCTCTCGTACCAGGAGGACGAGCGCGGCGGCAACGTGCTCTACAAGGGAGGGATGGACTTCTTCGACGACGGGCCGGAGAAGCCCGTGCGCATTTGGAGCCGCGTCGGCAGGCGACCGATCCTGGCGGGGGGCAACGCCAACGGCGACATCGAGATGCTCCAGTTCGCCGGAGGGACAACCAAGCCCGCGCTGCGCCTGCTGTTGCTGCACAACGACGCCAACCGCGAGTTCGACTACGTCGCGGGGGCCGAGCGCGCGCTGGATCGGGCGAAGACGCACGACTGGACGGTGGTCAGCCTGAAGGACGACTGGGCCACCGTCTTCTAACACACAATGCGCCCAGTGTCAGTATAAGGAGTGCGGCGA
>DATBIB010000092.1:0-65632 GCA_036557205.1 Ktedonobacterales bacterium
ACCGCCAGCGCAGCCAGCAGGAAGCCAAAAACTTTCTCGGTCACCAGCATGCGACTCTCATCGAGGTGTGCGCTCACTCGTTCAGCCCAGCGGAATACGGCAACGTCGATAGCGAGGACCAGAACAAGGAGGCCAAAGACAATGGCGAAGACGCCGAGCGAACCAGCGTCCGCCGAGACCGTGACGAGCGTCACGATGCCTGCGGGATTGAGCAGGTAGGGGATCGCGAGTGGAAATACGGCGAGCTTCATAGGATCGCTGGCGACCGCCGCATCATGCTGTGTCTGTCTCTCGCCGCGACTGAGAATCATTGCCATCGAGATCACGAGCAATATGATCCCGCCAGCGATGGCCAGCGCACCTGTAGAAAAATGGAGCAGCCTGGTCAGCAGCCCGCCGAAGAGCATGAGCAGAACGGCGGTGATGGCCGCCGTGGTCAGCATCTTGCGCACGACCTTTTCCCTGGTCTGGTTGTCCATCTTGGCCGTCACCTCGAGAAAAGGCACCAGGGCAATCTTGGGGCCAACACCGATCAATAGCAACAAGAAAACCTCAATCGCGATGGTGAGGTCAAATGTACTTAAATCCATTGCTCTTACGCTCCCTGGCTAGCGGTCACCTCATGATAATGGTATGCACGGGCAGGCGCTGAGACCATCTCCCGAAGGCTAGTTCGCGCGGCGTAATTCGTCTCCGCTTACCAAAGTGCCCGTCATCTCACCGTAGGGTGAGGGCTGGGCTCCGTGGCGCACGATGGCGTCGATCAGAGGCCTATCACCTGGTCTCTTCGGTAGGCTCCAGCGTGGAGACGAAGGCTGCCACCGTCGTTTCGGGAGTTCGCGCTCGCGGACGCGCTTTGAAGATGCGGAGCAGATACCACAGCGCGGGCAATAACATCGGCCCAAGCCGCTGCCGACAAGGAACGACCCCTTTCGTCATGGGTGTCGTTAATGTGCGTGCGCACTCCGATGCCGTTGTTGGCGCCGACGCTGGATACGCTCAAATCCCTGGTGCATGCCACGGTTCATGCCACGTCCCATGCCTTCTAACAGACCGGTAATGAGGGGAGCGGCGGCGATCGCGAATAAGGCGGTGAGCACCGGCGCAATCCGTTGCATGGTTGGGCCGCCCGGCAGCGCAGGCAAGACGACCGCCGAATCTTGCGCGGACATCGGGTCAGTGCGGGGTGGCTGCACGTCGGGCTCGGCGAGCGGGAGAGATGCGACGAAGGCAGCCGTCGTAATGCGCGTTCCAGCCGCAGGCGTGCTGGGCCTTGGGGTGCGCTTGACGACCCTGAAGAGATACCAGAGCGAAGGGAAGAGCACCACCAGACCAAGGAGGGAGACAATCAACAGCGGTCCGAGCACAGAGGCTGGACTGGCAGCATTATCCACCGTCACATCTGGCACGATCAAATATGGCCATTGGGCAACACCCCAGGCCAGAAAGACACACGCCGTCTCCGCTGCCACCAAGACGCGGGCAAGGTATTCGAGGTGGCGCAGCAACGCGGCGGCCGTCGCCAGGCCAATCACCACTGCGGCGATGGCGAATGGCAGGGCCTTGCCGATCAGCCCGTGCCAGAGGGTGGGCGCTTCGGAGATCGCAAGCACCGCCGCCAGCGCCCCTAGCGCTGCGGTCACAGCGCCAGCGATGAGCGCACGCAGCCGTAATGTCTCGGCGACTGCGGCGTCTCCCGCCTTTCGGGCATCAATGGTGAGGTAGGTCGCAGCAAGGACCGAGCAGAGCGCGACCGCAAAGAGGCCGCAGGTGAGGGCGAAGGGGGTTGTCCAGGTCGTCCATGGGTTGGCTTGCACCTGCAAAGGGGGTCCAGTTGAGACACGAATGTCACCGCTCGCCAGCGCCCCAGCCATCGTGCCGAAGAGAAACGGCGTGATCGTGCTCGCGATGCTAAAGACATACCCCCAGCGCGCGCCTGACCCAACTTCCCGGCCATAGTTCGAGCGAAAGCTGAACGCAGCCCCGCGCAGCACAATGCCGATGACTGCCAGCGTGATTGGGATGAAAAGGGCAGTCGAGATCCCAGCGTAGACGGTGGGGAAAGCCGTCCACGTGACCACTAGCACAAAGATGAGCCAGACGTTGTTGGACTCCCAGACGGGTCCCATGCCTCGCGCTATCACCGCGCGCTGACGCTCGGCTGTCGGTCCTCTCGCCAGCAAATCCCAGATCCCGCCGCCGAAATCCGCGCCACCGAGCACGGCATAGGCGATCAACGCCACCCAGGCGAGGGCTGCGGCCAACGCGGCCAATGTGGCTTGTGACATGTAGCACCGCCTGCTCTTGAATTTGCCAGCGCATGGGCAACCTGTTGTGGCAGGCGCGCCTGCCCATGAAGACGAGCGCCAACGCGCTATTCTGCACTGTCGGCCACTTTCTTGTCCGGGTCAAACGTCTTGTGCTCGCGCGCGAGCCGTCGCAGCAACGTGATGGTTGCTACCGCCAGTGCGATATAAATAGCCAGAAAGACAAAGAAGAAGAATGCGACACCGCCCGCGGTCGTGACTCCGTCGCTGGTCCGCATGATGTTGTAAATGATCCAGGGCTGCCGCCCTAGCTCGGCCGTCACCCAACCCGCCTCGAGGGCCACAAACGTGAGCGGGCTGCAGATCAACAGCACCCACATCAACCAGCGCGCAGTCGGCACGGTCTTGTGCTGCCGAAAGTAGAAGAACCAGAAGACGAGGGGTACGAGCAGAAATAGGCCACCCAGCGTCGCCATGGTATCGAAGGCGAGGTGGGCAATTGGCACGAGCACAGGTCCGGGCCACGTATTTTCCGCAAAGGCATCCATGCCAGTGACGGTGGCATCGAAGTGATTGAACGCGAGGAAGCTCAGCATGTCCGGGATATTGATGGCAAAATAGATCTGCTGCGCCGCCGTGTCCACCCACCCGAAGAGCGCCAGAGGCGCATTTGCGGTGGTCTGAAACAGGCCTTCGATGCTGGCCAGCTTCTCCGGTTGGTTGCGCGCGAGCGCCTCGCCAATCCAGCTTCCGGCAATCGCTTGCGGGATGATCATCACCGCCGCGACGATCATCCCAAGGAGCACGCCCCGGCGGTGATAGCTATTGTTGCGACCGCGGAGCAGGCCAGCGGCATATACCGCAGCGATGGTAAAGCCAGTGACCTGATACGCCGCGACGAGCATATGGATCGCCTGCGAGGGCGCCATGGGGTTGAACATCGCTGCAATCGGATCAATATTCGTCGCTGTGCCATTGGTGAGTGTGAAGCCTGTCGGCGTGTTCATCCACGAGTTGACCGACAGGATAAACTGCGAGGCGAGCGCTCCCGTGATCACCACTGGAAACGCGCAGAGCCAATGGGTGCGGGGCGAGAGGCGATCCCAGCCGAAAAGATAGAGGCCCAGAAAGATCGCCTCCAGGAAGAAGCAGAAACCCTCGAAGGTGAACATCAGCCCAAAGATGCCCGAGCCAAAGGCCATGAAGCGCGGCCAGAGTAGTCCGAACTCGAACGAGAGCGCGGTACCGGAGACCGCGCCGACGACGAAGAGGATGCCAGCCGCCCTGCTCCAGCGCCGCGCCAGGACATACCAGGTGGCGTCGCGCTTGCGCAGCCCAATGCCTTCGGCGATGCAGAACATGAGCGGCAGGCCGATGCCGAGCGCGGCGAAGACAATGTGAAAGGCCAGCGATAACGCCAGTGACGCGCGAGCGGCAACGTCCGAACTCATAGGCGCGCTCCTCCAGTCTCTCGGATCGCTGCGCCCCGCATGTGGGACGTGACTCTAACCCCCCACATGCGAGCGCCGGAATCAAGCGACCTATTGCCTCAGTGCACGCGACTCCCGCTCACAGTCAATGCGGGCGTTGTTGTTGCCACACCGAGCCGTTCCAGGATGTGATCGCCCACGCGCACAGCGTTCGCCATCGCCGTCAGCGCTGGATTCACCGCGCCGATGCTGGGGAAGAAGCTCGTATCGACCACATAGAGATTGTCCACCTCATGCGTGCGGCAGTTGGTATCCAGCACCGAGGTCGCGGGATCAGCGCCAAAGCGACACGTGCCGGACTGGTGGCCAACGCCGGCTATGGGAATCTCCGTCTGCAGGTAGAGGTCACGCGAAATGAGGTGATGAGGATGCATCCCCAGCTGCGGCAGCATCGATTTGAGTTGTTCGTACAGCCTGTCGGCGGCCGCCTGATTATTTGGTGTATAGGTGAGCTTGATGTTGCCTTGCGCATCCACTGTGACGCGATTCTCCGTCTTCGGGAGGTCCTCGGTGGAGAGCCAGAAGTCGACGGCATGGCGAGAGACATCGTTGAGCGACCAGGTAGGCGCCAGCATGGTCAGCTTGGGCTTCTCGCCGCGATACTGCGGCGCGACCGACTTGCCAGTCATCTGGATATTGCCCATTGGATAGTCGAATCCGTCCACACCCTTCAGGTAGAAGTCGTTCAAGCCGACCGTCTTCTGAAAGATAGTGTCGTTGGGTTCGGTCGAGACAGCCAGGACCGCGCGGCTATTGTGGAACATATAGTTGCGCCCGACCTGATCCGACCCATTGGCCAGCCCATGCGGATGCTTGTCGTTGGCCGACATCAGCAGCAGCTTCGCCGAGTTGGCCGCGCCGCACGAGACGACGACGATATTCCCCCGATAAACCTCACGCGCGCCGTCTCGCTCGACCACCACCTCGGTGACCTCGCGACCGGTAGAGCTGGTGTTCAGCTTCACCACCTGTGCGTTGGTGCGCAAGGTGACGTTGGGATATTCGAGCGAAGGGCGCACAGCAATAACTTCCGCATCCGACTTGGCATGCACCAGGCAGGGGTAGCCGTCGCAAGTCTCGCAGCGGATGCAAGTGCTGGCGGCGCGGTGCTTCTCGTCGAGCATGATGCCGCAGGGCGCGTGGAAGGCATGATAACCAGCCTTCTTTAAATCATCATAGAGTTGTTGCATGCGCGGCTCATTGGAAACCGCTGGCCATGGATAGGGTGCGCTGGCAGGCGGATCGGTCGGGTCTTCTCCATGCTGCCCATGCACCTGATAGAGCTGCTCGGCGTAGGTGTAGTACGGCTCCATGTCATCGTAGCTGATCGGCCAGGCAGGCGAGACGCCGCTCTGGTGACGCAACTCGCCGAAGTCCTCCTTGCGCAGCCGGTAGAGCGCCGCGCCATACATTTTGGTCGCCCCGCCGACGACATAGTGCACCTGTGGCTGGAACGATTTCCCGCTAGCATCGTACCAGGTGTCCGGCGAGATGTAGCGGTTCTTGACGAACACGGCTTCGGCGTCCCAGTTCTCCAACTCGCGCGGAAGGTAGTCGCCGCGTTCCAGCAACAAGATGCGCTTGCCCGAGGGCGCCAGATGGTAGGCAAGCGTGCCACCACCAGCGCCGGTCCCAATGATAATCACGTCGTACTGGTCGTCTGAGGCCATGGCGCTTCTCCTCTTCTTCCCTTGGGGCAGATTTTGCCCAGCGTGCGCCTATCTCCCGATGGCAGGCGCGGACCGCGTAGTCGCCTGAGGCGCCGCAAGAGCTTCCAGGCCGCCAACGGTTGCCACATTCTCGCGGACGACAGGCAGTTGCACCGTATCGACGGGCGCGAACAGGTCAGTGATCCAGTCCAGCCCGATCCGTACCTTGTCCGGAAAGGTCGGCAGCTTGGCGAGGTAGATGCCGCGCCAGGCGAACCAGGCTGGCAGACCAGAGAGCCGGACGCCGCCAATCTGCGCGACGGCCTGGCGGTGGCCCAGGCTCGCCAGACTCCCGATGGGCTTGTAGGTAAAGCTCCTCGTCTTCCCGGTCTTGCGGATTGCGGCGGCGACATTGGCCGCGGCGACCGGGCCCTCGCGGATCGCGTTCTGCGCGGTTGGGGCATAGAAACCCTGGCCATCCGGGTCAGGCGTTGGCACGGCGGCACAGTCGCCCAGCGCGAAGACTTCTGGATGATTGAGCACCTGGAGCTGGTTGTTGACCAGGAGTGCGTTGTGCTTGCTCTTGGGCAGGTCGGCGTCATGCAAAACGGGATTGACCATGATGCCACCGGTCCAGATCACCGTGCGGGTGGGGATAACCTCGCCGGTCGAGAGGGTCGCGGTGCGCTCGGTCACGGCATTCACCCCGACGCCGAGACGCACATCGATCGTCCGCCGCGCGAACTTCTCCACCACATAAGCGCCCAGGCGCTCATCCACCTCCGGCAGCAGGCGCTCGCCGTGTGGCGCGAGGATCAGCCGCAGGTCATCTGGCTTAATCTCGTGGTAGTAACGCAATGACCCACGCAGCAAATCCTCGAGCGCCGCGATGCCTTCGACGCCGGAGAATCCGCCGCCCGCCATCACAAAGGTTAGAATCTCCCGGCGGAGCGCGGGATCGCGCGTGGTATTGGCCCATTCCAGCATGGTCAGCGCGCGGTTGCGCAGGCGGAAGGCGTCGAACAGGTCTTTCAGGCCGAGCGCATACTCGGCCGCCCCCGTGGCGTGGCGGTAGTTGGTCACAGCGCCCAGCGCGACGACGAGGTAGTCGTACTGCACGTCGACGATGTCTCCATTGATCAGCGTCCCATGCACCGTCTGGTTGGCGGCGTCGATGCTCTTGACGAATGCTTCGCGGAAGTGGGCCTTCTTGAGGAAGTCCCGGATGGGCGGCACGGCGTGGCGCGGCTCGATGGTCCCGCCCGCGACATCGGCCAGCATTGGGGTGTAGACGAGGAAGTTGGTATTGCTCACCAGGACGATCTCAACATCGTCGTCGTGGCGAAACTGGCGGTCCAAGCGTTGCGCGGCGGCGACTCCACCAAATCCGCCGCCGAGCACCACGATCCGTTTCATGATTTCCGCTCCCTGGCTAGAGGCCGAGAGGAGGCTGAACGCGGGGCTGACACCGCGAATTTGCACCGATTCTCGGCGAGCAAATCGTTGAAGATACCTAAACTGACACCGTTTAAGCGTGTATCGGCTGGTCCATGCGCGCCCCGGTAGATGGTGGAGGATGCGCGGCGAGTTTTCCGCCTACCCGAAAGGAGAGCCAGGCGCGTGAGCCGCGTCCAGCTCTAGGTCAACGCGCCCAGCCGCAATCATCGGCTCACCATGTGTCCTGGCACAGACCAATGCGCTTATGTGCCATAGTTCGAGCAGAGGTGGAGAGCGAAAGGGGGATCGCCCTATGGACCGGCATCGGCAGCGCCCAGACGACGCGCATCTCAGCGCAGACGAGTTCGACACACTCTTCCAGGACATGAAGCGGTGGGGCCGCTGGGGCACGCAAGACCAGCGTGGGGCGCTGCACTTTCTCACCCCTCAGCGCGTCGCCGCCTCCGCTCGGCTCGTACGTGACGGAGTTAGCGTCAGCCTGAGCCTGCCGCTGAATACGGAGGCGGCGATCGACAATCCCAAACCTGCCGTGCACCGTATGATCTTGCCAGACGTTATCGCGTCCGGTGAGGCCAACAGCGGCTTGGAATCACCCCAATTCGTCAAGGATTACATTGGCGTGGACTATCACAATGATGGCCATACACACATCGATGCGCTCTGTCACGTTGACTATCAGCGGCTCCTGTACAATGCACAGCCGGACGACTCCGTGACAACCGACGGCGCATCGGTCGACACGATTGACATCCTGAAAGACGGACTCGTCGGTCGTGGTGTCCTGCTCGATATTCCACGCCTGCGCGGCGTACCCTGGCTTGAGCCAGGCGAGCACATCTTTCGCGACGATCTTGAGGCGGCGGAGCACGCGCAGGGGATTGTCGTTGGCGAAGGCGACATCCTCTTGATACGGACCGGCCACGTTCGGCGGCTCAACGAGCTTGGGCCGTGGGATACGGCGCGGCTCAAGGCGGGTCTGCATCCGACCGCGATGTCATTCATCGCCGAGCGCCGGGTTGCCGCGCTGGGTTCTGATGGGAACAGCGATACCGCGCCGAGCACCACCGACGGCGTTGGCTTCCCGATCCATGTCCTGGCGATCAACGCGCTGGGTATCCACCTGTTAGACTATTTGCAGCTAGAGGACCTCCGCGCCGCCTGCGAGCAGGCCGGGCGCTGGGAGTTTCTCTTTGTCGCGGCTCCGCTACGTATCCCCGGCGGCACAGGCTCACCAGTCAATCCGCTGGCGATTCTCTAGAGCAGTGGGTTAGACGCCGACGCTGCCCTGCATGGGTGATACTGCTTTTTGGCAGCTTCCTTAACCCGTTGCAGAGGTGGCGCCCATTGCGGTATCCGGCGGCGTTTCCTCTTTGGTTTTTGCGCGAGCGCCTGTTGGCGAAAGCGCATGCCTCCACTCGAGCGCGAATATCAAGACCACCACGATGCCGAACGTGTTGAGCGCCGTTATCGACACAGTCACCAATGGGTAGGCTCCAAAGGGGAAGATCACCACCAGGAGCATGGCGGCGATGTTGCGTATGGCGGTGGTCGTCTCGGTCGCATGTCGGATTCGCCTGTCCTTGACGCGCAAGATGGTGACAAGGAGAAAGCCACACCCCAGGCCGATGAATGGGTCGGCAATAGCGGCGAGATAGCTGTGGGTTTCCCAGGTCTGGACAAACAGATTCCAAAAGGCGTAGAAAGTGAAATTCAGATTCAGGAGCAGACAGAGGATGGCAAACGGGGACACCCACCGTCTCACGTGCGGCGCCAGGTCGGGCCATCGGAAGCGAAAGAGACATCCCAACACCAGCGGTAGCAGCAGAAAGACGAGCAGCGGCCAGGCGACATCCCAGATGGATACCTTCAACTGCGAGTCAACCGCCGCGACGGCCAGGGGTAGGCCAAGCGGGACAACAATAACGGTCACCACAGTCAAGGCCACCAAAAGACTTGTGGCGGTAGCAACATCCGCCCTGGCGACGCGGGCGAGGAGGGGCGCGAACGGCATCCCGGCGCACAGGGCCGCGACACAGAATCCGACCTTAATCTCGCTGGGAATGGATGAGGCAATCGTCAGCACGTAGCCGATGAACAGGAGTGGGATGATGATGAAATTAATCACCAGTACCCACACCGCAATCTGCCACTGGGCAAAAAACCGTGCCAGCAGCCGCCCGAACGGAAGCCTGAGGCCCAGGGCAAAGGTATTCAATATCGCGAACAGTAGGCCAAACCCATTGACCACGACGACGGCTGTCGGCAGCGTAGTCATGTACCCCTCCCTTGTTTTGGCGCCTGCTCAGTCGATGGAATGAGTATCGGCTGCGGCCCCGAACGCGAGTTAGGCGCGCGCGAATACCTCGCGCCAGGCGAGGCCCGCAGCCAAATCCTTACCCGCCGCAGACCAGCGCTTGGCTTAGAGGCCGACGCTGCCCTGCATGATGCCGCCGTCGATGAAGTAGGTGGTCGCGGTCCCATAGCGCGCCTGGTCGGAGGCCAGCCAGACCACCAGGTTGGCGATCTCGTTCGGCTCGGCGACGTGGCCAATGGGAATGGCGGCGTCGAGCTTCGCTTTCTGCGCTGGATCGGCGAGCGTCTTGGCGTCGATGGGGGTATCCACCGCGCCCGGCCCGACGTTGACCACCGTGATGCCCTTCGGCCCCAGCTCAACGCCCGCGGTCCGGGTCAGCATGCGCACCCCGCCTTTGGCGCAGCAGTAGGCGATGTTGCCCGGCATCGGCCAGTCCTCGTGGACCGACGAGATATTGATGATGTGGCCACCGCTGCCCTGTTTGATCATCTGCCGGGCGGCCATCTGCGTCCCGAAAAAGGCGCTCTTCAGGTCAACGCCGATGACCAGATCGAACTGCCGCTCCGTGGTATCGAGCAGTGAGGTGCGCGTCTCCATCCCGGCGTTGTTGACCATCACATCCAGCCGCCCGAACGCCTGCACCGTCTGATCGACGAGCTTCTGAATATCCGCCGGATTGGAGACATCGGCCTGGATGACCTGGCCCTTGCCACCTTCCTGCTGAATGTGTTGCAACGTTGCCTCGGCAGCCGCCTGGTCGCGGTGGTAATTGATCGTCACCGCGGCGCCCTCGCGGGCCAGCCCCACGCTGATCGCGTGGCCGATGCCACTGTCGCCGCCTGTTACGATGGCCACCTTGTTTGCCAGCATCATGATGCGTTCCCCTCTCAGGAAAATCCTCCACTATTCGTCGTCGCTCCGGGTCGGGAAGAAGAGCGGAATCTCATTGGCGCGCGCCAGGTAGCCGTGTTCGTTCCCCTCGATCATGAGCTTGTGCAGCGCGATGACATCGTGGGCTGGCAGGGGATCAACTGGCTGCACGCACAGATGCATCCGCGCCTGCCCTTTCTCGTAGACACAGACCCAACCCGCGCAGCCAGGGATGCGATAGACGCGGTCCTCATAGTTGGGGCTGGCAATGTCCAGATAGCCATGCTCCGTCAGCTGCTGGGCCTCGCGCTCATCCAGCAGATCACGCAACAGGGCGCGCGAACGCGCCTCCGCGAGGGCGCTTTCCGCCGAAGACGTGGCCCGTCTCCGGCGGCGCTGGACATGGGAGATGAATACCCAGAGGGCAGGAAGGAGCCAGAAGATGGACACGAAGAGCACTGGCAGCCAGAAGACCACAGGCCATCCTCCTCCTAGGAAAGGAGCGTCGGCGCGCAGCAACTCCATCCACCATGGCCAATGCCATGCTGTCAGCAATCACGGTAGACAGAAAACGCCGCTGTTACCCCATGCGCCGGGGGGGATCAGAGGCATAGTATTCGACTGGCCATAGGTGGAGTCAGCATGCGCGCCGCCGACATACTGCTCCTTCGCGAAGCGTGGAGTGGCGAGAAACCCACCCGGCAGACTCACCCAGCGGACGGGGTAGCGAGCGTATGCGCCGTTCATGCTGGTGTCTGTGGAAATTGTTGCCGCTTGCCATCCTGAAGATCTGGTGGAGGACACGTAGCTATGACCGATACGCACGAGACCTCACCAGAGGCGACGGGGCCAGCAACACCAACAGATGCGACCGAGCGGGAGGAGGCGCCGAGACTCTGGCAGATTGTGGGCATCGCCCTGGTCGCCATCATCTTCACGGCGATTTTCCTTGGCATCAACGGGTTTCTCTCCAGGACCTTCTGGCCCAATGATTTCTTCACCACCCGGCGGTGGACGATTCCGGTCGGGGCTCTCATCTTCTCTCTCATTGTCGGGCTTGCCCAGAAGTTTCTGCGCGCGCCAACCGTCATCCACGGCGGAGTGGTCAATGCGTTCAAGGGGAAAGATGAGTCGGACTACACGACCTTCCCCGGCGCGCTCCTCTCGGCATACGCCTCGTTGCTCTCTGGGGCAAGCGTCGGACCCGAGGCGCCCGTCGGTATCCTCGTCGGCGATGTCGCGGCATGGATCCGCGGCAAGCTGAGAATCGCACGCAGCACCGCGCAGGGATTCGACCTGGCGGCGCTGGCCTCGGCCTATAACGGCCTTATCGGCAGCCCGCTCTTCACCGGTGTGCTCGCGACCGAACTGGGCGTCGGCGGAGCGAATGCGCTGGCGCTCCTCGCCTGGAACCTGCTGGCAGGCGTCATCGGCTACCTCTTCTATACGCTGCTGGGCCTGCCAGTCTTCGCCAAATATATCGCCTTCACGCCGATCAACCAGTTGACCGTGTCATACGTTCTCTGGGCTATCGTGCTGGGATTCGTCGGCGTGCTGGTGGCGCTCTTCGTCGCGCTCTCGTTTCGGTTCTTCCAGGCGCTCACCGAGCGCATCTTCCACGACCGGGTCATCCTGCGTATTCTCGCCGCCGCGGTCATCATCGCCATCGTCGTCTTCTTCGTCCCGGAGGTGATGTTCGCGGGCGAGACACAAATCTTCCCGATGATCGACAATCCCGCGAGCTATGGCGTCCTGGCGCTGCTGGGGCTGGGAGTCCTCAAGCTGCTGCTGCTGGCGCTCTCCTTCAAAAGTGGCTATCTGGGCGGCCCCACGTTCCCGATCCTGTTCTCCTGCACGATGTTCGGTCTCGCGCTGAGCCTGCTGTTTCCGGGTGTGCCAGTCTCGATCTTCGTGCTATGCATCGAAGCGGCGACCCTCACGATGGCGCTGGGTGCGCCGCTGACATCAATCCTGCTAGTAGTGGTGATCGGCACCGCCGATGCGAACGAGGTTGCGCTCCTCGTGCTCTCCAGCCTGGTCGCACTGATCGTGGGCGAACGCCTCAAGCGGCTGATGGCGCAGCGCCGGGCCAGAAGCGCGAAGACAGAGGCCGCAGCGTCGGCCAACTGATACGTAACCATAGCTATTCGCGCGCCGCGTCACGCCAGGAAGCGATCGTAGGCGAATGGGCGTAGCTGTTCGGGCCGCTCCGACCCTGTGGCCCAGTCGGCTAGCAGCTTCGCCACCGCCAGCGAGATGGCGAAGCCATGCCCAGACCAGCCAGTGCCGACGATGAGGTTCGTCGCGCCGGGGAGGCGGTCGATAATCGGAATATCGTCCACGCAGACCGACTCCGGGCGGGCGGCGTCGCGCTCGGCCAGACGAACGCCGACGAGCGCGGGGTAGACGGCGGCGGCCTCGGCAAAGTTGCCCTCCACCTGCGCCGGGATGACCTCGCCACGCTCCGCCTGGGCGTTCCAGCGTCCGCGCCACCCGCCCGAGATCATCACCTGCCCTCCGGGAAGCGGCTTGATTGCCAGCGTGCGGCGCTCGTGGCCAATCAAGTGACGGATCGGCGGCGGGTCAAGCGACTCGGTCAGCACCACCTGTGGCAGCATGGGCCAGACGGGCAGGGTCACGCCAAGCGCCTCGCGCACGAAGCCGGACACGTGCGTATTGGTGAGGAGCAGCACGGCCTCGCCCACCGCGATATGCTCGCCCGCGGCCGTCACCACCGCCGTCACCCGGTCGCCCGCGCGCTCCAGGCCGACGACCGCCGTCCCCTCGCGGATCTCGGCGCCCAGGCGCGCTGCTGCCGTGGCGAGGCCGCGCGTGGTAGCTGTGTGGTCCGCGATGCCATCATTGGGGCAGTAGAGCGCGCCGCTCACCGCATCACGCACATCCGGCTCCAGCGCGCGCACGGCGTCGTGTTCTAACACTTCCGTAGCGATGCCACGCTGATTCTGCGCCCAGGCGCGGCCGGGAGCGCTCGCCCAGCCGCCATCGAGGCCGTCCGGTTCGCGTTCGAAAAGGTGGAGTCCGCCAGGACGCTCATAACCGGTGTCCGCGCCGATCTCGTCGGCCAGCGCGGGCCACAGATCGTACGCCAGTTGCATGAGAGGCAACTCGCGCGGATCGCGTCCGCACGCCCGCACACCACGCTTACCAGGCCCGCCCGACGCGCCGGACGCAATGGTTCGCGC
Organism: Ktedonobacterales bacterium; assembly: GCA_036557205.1. GTDB lineage: Bacteria > Chloroflexota > Ktedonobacteria > Ktedonobacterales > JADMIN01 > DAHUXT01. The sequence goes on from DATBIB010000092.1 coordinate 13,252, forward strand.
TTCGAGCACGACCACACGCGCCCCACGCCGCGCCAACTCCCACGCCGTAGCGCAGCCATAGACGCCGCCGCCTACCACCACATAGTCGTAACTCATCGCACAGGCTCCTCTCGCCCACCTTGTCGCCGGATGGACCCGAATTGCGCTCTTGCTTATGCCTCCAGTCTAACACCACAGGGCTTCCCACAAAGATGGCGGGAAACCCGCCCGGCAAACTCACCCTGCGGATGGGGTAGCAGGCATGGGCGGCGGCTATGCTGAGGCAGGAGAAGATGCCAGGCGTCTCCTCGCGGCGCAGAGGCAGGGCGCCTGGTGACGGGACAGTTCACCAGGAAAGCACAGCAAGCACAGGAGGTTCCACCATGCATCGCTCACGTATAGCCATCATCCTGCTGGCCGCGCTCCTGCTGCTGGCGGGCTGCGATGCGACGTCCGTCTCCACTTCGGGTGTAACGAACAAGGTATGCCAGAGCCTGGCGGCGGTCGAACAGCCACTCAACCAGCTTGCCAATGTGGGCGATCAGACGACGGTGGGCGAGGTGAAGGCAATGCAGCAGAAAGTTACGACCGCCCTCGGCGTGCTCGGCAAGATCCCTGGACTGAGCGGCTCCTCAGCGTTCAGCGACCTCCAGCAGGCCAACGATCAACTGGCGGCGGCAATCAAAGATCAGCCCGATGACGCGACAATGGGTCAGGTCGGCCCCAAGCTTCAGGACTTCAAGAGCAAGGTGTCCCAGGCACAGAGCAAAGTTAACTCGTTGAAGTCTACCTTCAAGTGTTAGCACGTGTTAGCGTGCGACTCGCGTCACCCTGGGGAGATGACCCTAACGTACCGGCGTCTGCGACGGGGAGAGGAGCGCTGGCCGCCCAAGTATCGCGCAGGCGCTTGTGTAGCTCTCCAGGACCGCCGAACGGTCCGACTCCAGCGCAAGCACGTGCAGCGCCTGCTCGACTGCCGCGTTCGCCTGGGCCGCCAGCGCGTCACGCTGCTCTGGCGCGGGGAGAAACGGGGCGAGGCGGCCAATGGCCCGCAGCAGGTGGATTACCACGGCGGGGTTGCCGCGGCTGGCATAGCGGACCTTCGAGAACGCGGCGTCAATGAGGCTCGTCAGCGGCAGTGGTTGGGTGATGACCCTGACAGCGCCCCGCGTATCATGGTAGACGAGCCAGTCGCTGGGCTTCTCGGCAAGCATGCGCAGCCCGTCTGCCAGCCAGTCGATGCAGATCAGCGCATTGAACGTATTGTTGATCGCAACAGAGAGCGCGATCATCGCAATTTGTTCGAGCTTGTCGATGGCAAACTCGAGATCCTGGCGCATCGTGCGCTGCGATCCCACGATATGGGCGCGCTGGATCATCGGCGCCAATCGCGAGTCCGCATCAACCGCCTGTGGTGGCCAGACCTCGGCGAGCACCGAGCCAGCCAGTATATATTGCCCCGGACGATACATAAGGCGCACAACGGCCTCTGCCTGTGTGGCCGCACGCACCAGTTTCCGAAACACTTGCTCCTGGAGGTAGCCGCTCTTCGTCGCGAGCACCGGCGCCGCCCCCTCCGCCAGGCGACGCGTCGCCTCGGCCAGATTGGCTGGCACAGGCGTATCAGTGGCGTCGGTTCCACCCTCGGAGGCGATGGCGCGCTGGCGCTCGTCGATAGCCCGGCGCAGCTCGGCAGCCACCATTGCGGCCACCTGCTGGGCCTGGATCGAGATCGAGATGCTGTAGATGAACCCAATCAGCAGCACCAGGCTGAGAAAGGCGAGCAGCATGGCGACTTTGGCTGAAATTTCAGGCACGAAGTCCTTGGAAGTCCCCTTCCCCACGCGCGCGAGTATCATCAGGCTATAGACGAACGTCGCGACAAACATGCTCAGGGTCAGGCGCACAATGCGCATGCGAATGAAATCATGCAACAGAAATGAGCCGAACTGCGCCGCCGCCAGCGTCAGCACAACCAGCGCCGACGAGAAGACCAGCGTGAGCGCGCTGATGGATGCGCCCGCGACCACCGAGAGGATAGATTGCGCGTCGCCGGGGTCACTGCCCACCGCCCATCCGGGCAACACCAGCTCGCCTGTGGCTACCGCCTGGTCCCATTGCAGCGTGACAAGCGCAAAAGCAATCGCGCCCACAAAGAAGAGCAGCGGCGTTGCCCATATCCAGAAGTTCCGCCTCCAGTTCCCCTCCGCAAGGATAGATAGCAGCGAGTTACCGCGCCTGCTCATGTCCTGCGCTCCCCAGGGACATCCTCGGCATCCTGTAGCGCATGGCGTATCGGATCGAGATAGCCGATGGATGGCACTGGGTCGCTCACCGTCAGGTGAAGCGCTGTGGCGATCTGCTGAAGCAGCGCCTCTTCCTCCGCGCTCACCCTCCGTCCAAACCCCAGCCAACCATCGCTGCTCGCCTGCGCGACCGATGTGGCCAGCCAGAACATCCAGCGCTTCACGCCATCCGCCTCGGCCCACGGCGTCTTATCCATCAGCAGAGCGGCGACTTGCTCACACGAAGGCAACGCCCGTAGCCGCGCGGTCGCTATCGCACTTGCCACCCCACGCATGCCGCTCCACGAAAAAGCAGCGGCGGGCTGGTATCCACTGTCTTCCAGCAGCGCCAACACCAGATCGTTGCGTCTGAACCGCGCGGGGACGGCTTGAGACGTCAGGCAGGCGGAGAGCGCGACAAGCTCGCGCAGCTTGCCTATCGGGCCGCTTCGGGAGACCGTGAGCATCCTGAGTCCGATGAGTTCCGGGGTGGTGGTGAGAAGCGCCCATTCATCGGCGGTGTAGTCGTTTCTGCGCGTCACGCGAATCTCCCCCGCCGCCTCACAGAACGAACCGCAGCGGCTTGATGATCCGCTCGCTGACCTTGACATACCACGGGCGCGCGTTCCACTGCTCCAGCTTCAGCTCGAAGGCGTTCGACTTGTCGGCCTCGAAGATGCGCTCCATCTGTCTGGCGACGTCCGGGTTGACGATGACCGCATTGATCTCGTAGTTGCCCACGGAGCTGAGCCGGTCGATATTCGCCGTCCCGATGGTCGTGAGCTCGCCATCCACGGTGCAGGTCTTGGCATGAATCATCGCGTGCTCATAGCCAAAGATGCGGATGCCCGCGCGCAGACATTCGGTGAAGTAGGCATGGGAGGCCCAGTCGGCGACGATATGGTTCGATGTCCACGGCACGAGCACCTGCACATCCACCCCACGGGCCGCCGCGGCCTTGAGCGAGTTCAGCAAGACGTGGTCAGGGATGAAATAGGCGCTGGTGAGACGGATCTCGTGGTCGGCGGCGTCGATGCCGTTGAGATACATGTCGCGAATGGGGAAGGTCAGCCGCATCGCGTCATTGCTGCGCACACCCATCGCGGCTTTGTAGTTGCGCGGGTAGCGTTTGTCGATGAGATCGGAGCTCGGGGCGTTCCGGTTCCAGAAGTCGACGAACGCCTGGGCGATAAACGCGGCGTCTGGTCCGGTGATGCGCAGGTGGGTGTCGCGCCATTCAGTGGCATAGAGGCTGCCGATGTTGTAGCCACCGATAAAGGCGACTTTGCCGTCCACGATCAACAGCTTGCGGTGGTCGAGGGCATAGCGGCGCGGCATGAGCAGATGGCGCAGACGATGAATGGGCCGGTAGCGCAGCAGATGGATGTCAGCAGGGAACTGCTTGAATTCGCGCGGCACCACGAGGTTGCCAAAGACATCATAGACCGCATAGACCGCGACTCCCTGCTCGGCCTTGCGCGCGAGATGCTCCTTGAATTCCTGGCCAGCCTCGTCATCCTTCCAGATGAATGTCTCCATGTAGATGGTGTCGGTCGCCTCGTCGATGGCCGCAAGCATCGCATCGTAGAGGTCGCGCCCGTAGACGTAGATCTGGAAAGAACTACCGTCGAGGGTGACTTCGGGCAGTTCGTTATGCGGAAAGGTCGCTGGGGCGCTTCGGCGCTTGCGCTGCCTATCCACCACCATGAGCGCGGCGATGGTGATCGCCTGCAACACAAGCATGACCGCGAAGGCCGCGGCAACGATACCGACAATCAGGCGCAGGCTCGGCAAGGAAAACCGCCGTTGCTGCCCAGCCGCGGTGCTCTTCGAATCTCCCATAGATGCGCTTCCCCTCATACTCCCCAATCACAGCTAGCCAAGACGTGAACAGGCGCATAACCTCGCGCAAGGCGCGTGCATTTAGGCATACGGGAAGCATATAGAGTGCGGTCCGGCTTGTCCTCATGCCCAAGGTATGTCTGAGAGGGTAGTCAGCGCCCAGGCCAACGGAGTGGGTGCGCCTCGCCAGAAGGTGAAGCATGGCGACTTATCGCGGCGGTCAGGGAGCGTGGGCGCTTGGGTCAGGCTCCCGCGACGTATCGGGGGGTATATCGAGGTCCCGTCCGCGCTTCGGCGGTGGCGCGGGACGCTCCTGGCCCCAGAGAGAGACCAGCCGCGCGACGACAATGACCAGATAAATCTGTCCGAAGAGCGCCTCCAGCATGGCGAACGTCTGCCCAATGCTCCCGGCGGGGACGAGATCGCCATAGCCGACGGTGGTCAGCGTGGTATAGCTGAAGAACAGGTAATTACTGGATGTCGCCTGCGCCTGCCCCGCGAAAAACGGCGTGCCACTGACATAGGCAATCGCCGAGTAAATAAATGAGAACGAGAACCCAATCAGCAGGTAGACACAGAGCGCTCCCAGCACCGTCTCGGTCGAAATAAACCGGTGCGCGACGATGCGACGCGAAATGGCAACCGGCGTAATGAGCAACAGCAGTCCGGCCACCAGGGATGTCTCCGGGCTAAAATCGGACGCGCTCGGCGCCAGGATACTGACGACTGTGATCAGCGTGCTTACCACGAGGTAAATCGCCGCCAGAATCTGCCAGATACGGCGCGCGTGTGAGGTACGCAATGCGAAAAGAAGGGTGGCGCCCAGCAAGACGACGATGACGACTCTCCCCCAGGCATTGCTTGTGATCGCCGAGACGGCAATGTAATCGAGGATGAGGAGAAGAAGAACCATGCCAAAGCTATCGGCGGGGCGCGCAAGCCCGCGGATTCGCTGTTCGACCTTGTGAGGCGCCGGGCCAGTTGCGTGCTCTTCCATCTCTATCGCCGCCTCCGGCTGTCTGCTGAAGCCAGATCCGTTACGATTGCGCGCCTCGTGGCGCAAATGAGAACGGCCACAGGAGAAGCAGCCCCTGTGGCCGTTGCAATACTTCGCGGTAATTCAGCCGGGACCTGTTATTGGGCTGTGCCGGAGGCTCCGGGTTGCGGTGGCGCCTGGGTGGCCGCAGCGGGCTGGGACTCGGCGACTGCCTGCGCCTGCGCGACCTGCTCGCCGCCGCCCTGGTTAAGGGCTGCCTGGAGCTTCTCTTCGGTCTCCTTGGGCAGAGATGTCTGCAGGACGGTGCCGCCGTACTTGGCGACCTCAGGAAGTACTTTGTCCGGGGTGGCCTTGCGCACCAGCACGAAGATGGCCGAGCTGTTCGGCTGCAACGTATCGGTGAGTTGCTTGGCGAACTTGTCGTCGATGCCGTAGTCAGCGAGCTTGCCAGAGAGCGCCCCGAGGCCCGCGCCGATGGCCAGTCCGAGGAATGGCACAAAGAACAGCAGTCCGATGAGCATCCCCCACAGGCCGCCCCAGGCAGCGGCCGCGCCGGTAAGGCTGGTGTTCTGGTGGAGTTTGATCTTGCCAGACGCGTCTTTCGTCACGTAGCACGCATCGTCAAAGTCGATCAGATACTCCTTGTTTAACCGTCTCAGCGACGCAAGCACCTCTGCCGCCCGATACTGGTCGGGATACGCGATGACTACCAGATTGCTCATGCTTTGCTCCTCTCGCTTCTCTCGCTACTTGCCCGCCGCAGGATGCGTCAGGATGGGTATCGACTACTGCGGGACTGCCGATTGTTGTTCCGCTGCCAGCTCCGCCGCCAGCACCTCTACGTCTTCCGCCGGGATCATGCCCGCACTAATCACCCTGCCACGCGCATTCTGAATGGTCTCTTTCAGGTGAATAGCCCAGATATGTTCGAGCAGGGCAACCGCCGCCGCGCTATTGTTGGGCACAGACTCCGCGACGTCGTCAATATCTTCCGGCGTCAGCAGGCGGAGCATGTCGCCAGCCATCGGGCCGAACGGCTTCGCCTCCTCTTCGCTGAGGTCGCTGAGCTCGCGCGCCATCACATTCCCAGCCTCGTCTTTCTGGATGAAGACGAGGTCAACGACCCGCAGGACGCCCTGATTGCGTAGCGCCCGCAGCTCCGGCAGAATCTCGCCGGTAAAGTGGTTTCCCTCGAACTCGATCACAACGTATTCCAGCGGTCCCATAGTCATATGGCGCCTCCCACGTGGCCACTATCCGGCTCTGCCGGCTCTGTCAGATTTGCTTGAGCAGCTCCGCTTTCTTCGCCGCGAACTCCTCATCCGTCAGCACGCCAGCCGCCTTCAGCTCGCCCAGTTGTTTAAGCTCATCCATCACGGCCTGGGGATCTTGCGCTGTATCCATCGCGGGTGGCGGCTCAGGCGCCGCCTGGGGCGGTGGTGAAGCATACTGTTGCGGTGGTGGCGCGTATTGTTGCTGTGGCGGGGGAGCATACTGTTGCGGTGGCGGCTGCTGTTGCGCCACATACTGCTGCTGTGCCACGTCCGCCTGTTGCGGCTGTTGCTGTTGTTGTTGCGCCTGCTGTTGCGCCTGGAGATCGGCTATCTGTTGGTTCTGAGCATCTTCCTGCTGCTGATCCGCGGCGGCTGCCTTTGCGTGGTGGCTGCCCACCATATAGGCTGCGCCACCCACCGCCGCCGTCGCCAGCACCCGGCGACCCATTCGTCTTCGCATGAGCATGTTACTTGTCCCCTTCCGTGATTCACCGTGCGCTGGGATTACATCGCGCTAGCGGCGCTCGCCTCGTCGAAATACTCGGAATGCGCCACGAGGCCGTAGATGATCAGGATGTCAACCGCGATGACAACCGCCGCCATCCAGGGAGCCGCGGGCAGGTAGAAGAACCAGCGGATTGCGCTAAACGCGGCGATCAGGAGACCGACGATACGCCCGAAGGATCCGCCGCGCAGGAGATCGGCGCCCGCATAGAACGCGACCAGCGCGAAGATCCCGTCGAGGATGCCCCATAGCCAGAGATAGCCGCCGAACGAGCCATACGGGCTGAACAGAATCCACGTCGCCCGCCAAAACTCCACCAGCGCGAAGGTGAGCTGGAAACCACCGAGCAGGAACATCATGATTGCTGCGAACGTGACGAGGCCGGGACGTCGCCCTAATGCCTGAGACATTTGCGACACTTGCCTTCTCCTTCGTGTTCGTGCACGTACCTGAATGCGCTTCAACGCGCTTCAACGCGCTTCAACGTCTCAACCGGTCGTTGTCGCCTCTGAGCGCATGGCGTCTCGACATCATGACGCGCATGAAACGACAACCCGCCGCCCGCTCCGGACGCACCTTGAGCATAGTCAACGTCCGCTTCACCCGCGCCGTACGTCGGGTTAGTCCATGGGCGCAGTTCCGCGCTATCCAAAAGCAGAGTATGCCCTCTCCCCATACAGCATCATCGGCAGAAGATGGGACTCCACTCCAGGCAAGGCGCATGCTAGCCCAGGGGTATAGAGAGGTATTCATCCTGCGAACTCAACCAACTTACGGTGTCATCCTATGCTCTTGACCCCTACGCTAACGTCGGCTCATCGGCGGCCAGACCCACAGCCCACAACCCACCGGAGGTCGTTATGCGCATCGCTCAAATCGCCCCGCTTCAGGTCGCAGTTCCTCCTCGCGGGTATGGGGGCACGGAGCGTGTGGTGCATGAGCTGACGGAAGCGCTTGTCCACCTTGGCCATGAGGTGACGCTCTTTGCCACCGGCGATTCACATACCAGCGCCCGGCTCGTCTCGACGCTGGAGCGGGCGATCAACTTCCATCCTGAGATGGACACCGCCGCATACCACATCGGCATGCTCGAGGATGTCTATGGGGACGCCGACCGCTTCGATGTCATCCATTCACATCTGGACTATCTCACGCTGCCCTTCGCGCGCCGCAGCGCCACGCCGACGGTGCTGACACTGCATGGCGACCTTGCCACGCTCAACGCCCAGCGCGCATACCCGCGCTATCCCAACGCCAACTACGTCTCGATCAGCAACGCCCAGCGCGCCAGCCTGCCCGACCTGCACTATGTCGCCACGATTCACCACGGCGTCGATGTCCAGAGCTTCCCGTTCGTCGCCGAGCCAGGAGAGTATCTCGCCTTCGTCGGACGCATGTCGCCAGATAAGCGCCCCGACCTCGCGATTGAGATCGCCCTGCGCGCCGGAATCCCTTTGAAGCTTGCCGCCAAACTCGATCATCACGAGATGCCGTACTTTGATGAAGTGATCCGCCCGCTGCTCAACCATCCATCCATCGAGTGGCTGGGCGAGATCGATGAGGCGGCGAAGCGCGACCTGATGGCGCACGCCCTGGCGCTGCTCGTGCCTATCGGCTGGCCCGAGCCGTTTGGCATGGTCTTCATTGAGGCGCTTGCCTGCGGCACACCCGTACTCACCTGCCCCACCGGCGCCGCGCCAGAGCTGCTGGAGGACGGCGTGACAGGTTACAGCAGCACGGAGCCTGAGACCCTCGCGGTCGCCGCGCAACATGTCTCCCGGATCTCACGTCGAGGATGCCGCGCCTATGCGCAGAGGCGGTTCGATACGCGCGTGATGGCGTCAAAATACCTCAATGTATATCAGCAGGTGCTGGGCAATGAGCACCTGCTGCTGCCGTGGGCCAAAGAACTATCTGTGGCCGACTACGAAGACGCCAATAACACCTACGACGCGCGCGACGCGCATCACCACTGACTGGCGACGACGAAGCGCGTCTCTTCGGGCACTGGCGCGGATGTTTTGAGCTTTGTCAGGTCTATGCGCCCGCGGCCAAACGCATCAACCCGCCCCCACCGGCCGGGAATGTCGAGCAACTGGATCTCCGCAAGCTGGGTCGGTAGCGCGGGATCTACCAGCAGCCGATCCGCGACCGGTTCGAGGCCGAGCAGCACGCGGAGAATGAGGAGCGGCGCGCCCGTTGACCACGCCTGTGGGCTGCACGCGGTCGGGTATTCGACGGGAAACTGAGTGCGCCCGCGACGATAGCCCCCGAATGCTTCTGGCAGCCGCCCGCGGAAGAACCGCGCCGCCTCCAGGATGCCGTAGCCAACGCGCGCCGCCTCGTCACGGTAGCCGTAGCGCCGCAGGCCCAGCGCTATGAACGAGTTGTCGAACGGCCAGACGGCGCCGACGTGGTATCCAATCGGGTTGTAGGCGCCTTCGCCCTCGGCCATCGTCCGTATGCCCCAGCCGGAGTAGAGCCTGTCGCTCATGAGATGCCGAACGCACGCCTCGGCCTTATCGTCATCCGCAATCCCGCTCCAGAGCAGATGCCCAATGTTCGAGGTCAGCGAATCCACCTGACGCCCATCGCCATCTATAGCGAGGGCAAAAAACTTGCGCTCGGGAAGCCAGTAATCGCGATTGAACCGCAGCTTCAGCTCGACCGCTTCCCGGTCCAGGCGGTCCGCCAGCGCGTGATCGCCCCAAATCTCGCGCGCGAGCCGGGCGCAGCGCACCTTCGCATCGTAGGCGTAGCCCTGAATCTCGCAGGTCGCGCGTGGCAGTTTGGAGAGTGTGCCATCGGCAAAGACGATGGAGTTCCAGGAATCCTTCCAGCACTGGTTGTCCAGGCCGGTCTCTTCATTACGGCGCGCATACTCGATATAGCCGTCCCCGTTGCGGTCGCCGTAGTTGTCGATCCATTCGAGGGCGGCGCGCGCGTTCGGCTCGAGCCGCCGCACCAGGTCGATGTCGCCGGTCCACCGCTCGTATTCGTCGAGGAGCACGAGGAAGAGCGGCGTCACGTCGGCGGAGCCATAGTAGGGCGAGTGCGGGCGTTCGAGAAACGCGGTCATCTCGCCGAAGCGCTGCTCGTGCATGATCTTGCCCGGCTCCTCGTCGCGGAAGTCATCAACCCGTCGGCCCTGGCGTCCCGCGAGGGTGCGTAGCGTCGACTCCGCCAGATCCGGCGCGAATGGCAGCGCCTGCAAGCTCGTCAGCACACTATCGCGTCCGAAGACCGTCATGAACCAGGGCAGCCCCGCCGCCGGAAGCGCCGCGCCAGGGACTCCCATGGGATAAAAGCGCAAGGCCGCGAGGTCCACGAGGCTGCGCTTATAGGTGTCGGTGAGCGTCTCCCACTCGCAGACTAATCGCGGCGCATCGGCAATCCAGGCGTCAAGATCCTTCTGCATATCGGGATGGGCATGATCGTCCGCCGAACGGTATTTCGCCGTTGGGTATCCGATACCCTTGAAGATCTTGCCAAGCGAAACATCCAGTCCGGTGCTCCATTGCTCGTGCGACTCGATATGCACGTGATAGGTCAGAGTAGGCGTTCCCGTGTCAGTGTTGGCGATCTCGGCTGGAACGCTGGAGGTAATCCAGGTCTCACGCTCGAAGGTCTCGCGACGATAGCCCAGCACGAGTCGGCCTTCGCTGACGCTGGTGTAGAACTCGCCTTGCTTCGCGAGCTTATCCTTGACCTCAAAGAGGTCCGCGAAATCCGACCCAGCCTCGATCTTCACCTCCAGGTCCACGGCTTTTGCACTGTGATTCAGGATGATCAGATCCTCGTGGAACCCCTTCCCAACCGCGCGCTTGCGGATGATCGAGAGATCGGCGTCCACGTAGATGGTGCCCGTTCCCGGCACGAGAAAGAACTGGGCCGAGAAATACTGGAGGTCGTCGGTCGAGAGTGAGTTCGGCGTCTTGCCGTTGATGGTGAGACGCCAGCGCGAGAGGTAGCGCGTGTCAAAGGCGAACAATCCAGTCGTGTCGGTAGGGGTCGCGTCGATATCGCCGCGCAGATCGCTGACGACGAACGTGTTCCCTTCGAGGATGCTGACGGTGTTACCGGCCATAGCCTTCTCCTTGGATGCATGTGCATCTATCCGCGACAACCCGCGACGACAATCCGCGACGCGGACCATCGGGAACTAACGCGGCTGAGCGCCGGGCAGGCCGACGGGATCGAAGGTCACGCTTCCTAATAGGGAAGTGGCGAAGCCAATATTGCCAGTGACCTTCACCAGACCCTGCAGGAACGCCGCGAGGACGTTGAGGTTGCCCTCGCGATGAATGATGCGCAGAAAGTCATTCGCGGAGCATTCCACCGTGCAGTCGGCAGGCTCGTTTTCAGGCGCATCGTGGATGATGGTGGGCAGACCATTCGTGATGGTTGCGCGCCAGCTCCCCGCATCGGTGATGTTGAATACACACGTGCCAGAGACCGCCCGCAGCCGCGGCTGAACGCCGAGCGCCGCCACCTTGTCGAAGAACTCCGCTATCTCAGCGGTTGTCGGCTGCCCACCCGTTTGCCCGGACGCTTGTTGCGTCGGTTGCGTCGGTTGTGTCGGTTGTCTTGTCTCTTCATTGCTCACACTATCGCCCTCACTTTCTCGAAGATTCGCGACGATACCTGAAAAAACGCCTTCCCGGCGCCATGGCGAGGCAACGGGAGCGGACATGCATACACCACCGTGTTGCCGTCAGTGTAGAGCACAGACGTGGTTGATTCGCCCAGCGCAGGGGGCATCTTTGAGGCCAGTCTTGGTATCCGCCCACCGGGTAGCGCTCATCTGGCCATGGGGCGAGCGCTGCGATGTGAAAGCGCCAATGGGGACTCGTGTGCCGCACTCCCGATGCCACTATCAAGAGATTGGCCCAGCGTAGCGCGGAATTTGCACACTGGCCTTGAGGCTAGGCATCAACCGCCACCTGGACGAGCGCCGAACTAGCCCGTGAAATGCTCCTTGCGCATGGGGTGTCGGCGCATGGCGTCGCTTATAGTAGAAGCACTGCATTTACCTGCCTTGGAAGCACCTTCCGCGCAAAGCATGCCCGGCAGCATGCGAACGGAATATCCCTTGGTGCAGCGTTGCCCTGCCAGAGCGAGACCAGAGCGATAGCAGCCGCCGATGAGGCTATCCGCGGTTTACGCGCCCTCCCATGAAGGAGACGATCATGTCCGAAGCACGCATGGAGCCAGATGCCAAACGGTCGAACACGCCCACCGCGACGACATCACGAGCGGCCACTACTGATGATATGCAGTTACAAGTCACTGGCAAACAGCCCGGAGAAGCGGTTCAGCTGCAATCGGAGAATGGGAAAACGGTTATCTCTGATACCGTTGTCTCGAAGATCGTCGGAGCGGCTGCGCGTGAGATTGACGGGGTGTATGAGCTTGTCGCGATGGGCGCTGGCGCGACGATTGCCGGGCTTGCGGGCCGTATCACGCGCGCCGATCAGCGGTCCACCGGGGTCAGCGTCGAGGTTGGGCAGCGGGAGGCCGCTGTAGACCTGAATATGGTCGTCGAATATGGGGTCAATATTCCACAGGTCGCCGATGCGGTGCGCCAGAACGTCACCGATCGCGTGCGCGGGATGACCGGCCTCATCGTCAAAGAGATCAATGTCAACGTGGCTGACCTCCACTTCGCCACGGAGACAGAGCAGCCGCGCGTGCAGTAGATGCCTAGTCGTCGTAGAGATGTTCGACGATACCGATACCGCGATGACGCCAATCACAGCGCCGAAACGGAGGAGCGCATGCCACACGCCACCGTCACGCGGCCAGCGGCGCGCTCTACGTCATCCGCAGCCGGAGTCGGAGCCGCGCCGAGCGAGGTCGCCCCGCGAGAAAGCCCGCCGGACCAGATGAGCGACTTCACCATCGCCACCGCCGCCGCACAGGCTATCCGCGCGGCGCCTGGGGTCGTGGATATCAGCCCAGGCGTCTTCGCGCTCGTGGCGACCTATGGCTCAGGCAAGCGGATAGCCGGTATCGTCGTTCACCACCTCACCTCGGACCAAATCGCGCTCGAGGCGCATGTGGTTCTGAGCGAAGCCTACTGCAATGAGATGTCAGCAGCCACTGAGACGGAGTCGGACAGGCGCAAGAGCAGGGTAGAGGGGAAGAGCGTCCTGGGTGATATCGCCGACCGCATCCGTGAGGCGGTGGTTAGTGGCCTGCGTGGGACGACCTCGCTGCCACTCGCGCGGGTTGACGTGTACATCGACGATCTGCGCTGATAGTGCGCGGATGCCTACGATGGCGCGCTGGAGGTTAGAGGCATCATGAATATCTTCAACCGCATCGTCATGCTCGTGCTGGCCATCATCGTGTTCGCGTTCGGCGCCACGACTTTCCTCCTGCTCACCGGCATCGTCGTGCCCGAGAACTCGTACCTGCGCGCCATCCTTGCGCTCTATAGCGCATGGCGAGCGGTCGCGCTGCTGCGCGGGGCGACGACCAATATCGCCGTGCTCATCGCACTGCTGCTGGCGCTCATTGGGCTGGTGGTCATCATCCTGGAGGTATTGCCGCTGGGTCGGTTGTTCCGGCGGCGCGAGCCGAAGCAGTACGTCGTCCGCCAGGACAGTCTGGGGCAGGTGACGCTTGGACGCACCATGGTGCGCGACCTCGTGCAGCATGTGGCCGAAGATGTGCCGGGGGTGGTGCACGCCGACGAGCCAGAGGTGAAGGACGGCGCGGATGGTCTCCGTATCTCGACGCGCGCCTCGCTGGCCTGGGATGCCGATGCGCCAGCCGTCGGGCAACAGCTTCAGGAGCGCGTCAAAGACTCCGTGCAGACGCAACTCGGGCTGCCGGTTGCCGAGGTACACGTCACCGCTCAGACGACCCCGGTCGTCAAAGACCAGCGCCGACGGACGCCGCGCGTGGCGTAGCTTCAGACAAATACGCGAATGAGAGAGGCCGCCAGGCCCAGGAAGGATAGCACTACCATGACATCAGCTCAAACACGCGGTCTCATGATCGGTCTGGCGCTCGGAGTTGTCTGGGCGTGGCTGGGATTCGGGGCCATGGTGCTCACCGGCGTCCTGGCTCTCGTCGGCTGGCTGATCGGCGCCGCGGTCAACAGCCTCACCGCGGGCAATATCAATCTGGGCGATCTCTGGAGTGATTTGCAGGGGCGGCGCTCGCAGTCGTGAACCACTACTCGTGATGGGGGAGCCAGATGGCGGGTGAGAAGGGCATGGATGAGCCGACCACCACTGAGCGCCCGCCCGGCGACCTCGTCCGTGACCATCTCGCCAACAAGCGCACCATGCTCGCCTGGGCGCGCACCGGCATCGCGGTGATGGCGCTGGGATTTGTGGTGGCGCGGTTTGGCCTGCTGCTGCGCGAGCTACAAGTGACATTGCCACGCCATCTTCCTGAGGGAGTCTCGACCGTCTTCGGCACGGCGCTGGTCGTGATTGGCGGCATCCTAGTCCTGCTTGCTGGTGTGGACTATCTCCGCACCGGGCAGGCTATCGACCAGCATGTGTATCGCTGGTCTCCTGTCCTGGAATTTAGCCTGAGTCTGCTGCTGGTGCTGGCGGCCATCGTGCTGGCGGTCTATCTCATCCTGACAAGCTGAGGGCGGGGCAGCGGCCATACGGACTGCCCGTGAGGTGAGCAATGCGCTCTCCCCGCGATGGATGGCGACACTAGCCAGCGAAACCGGCCCGCAATACGTGGCAGCGGGCGTAGACGCAACCTACACTTCCGTCACAACGAGCGCGAATTCAAGCGAACCCCTTACGTGAGACAGACCTATTGAAGCCCGCCCCGGAGGCTATGTCAGGTCGGGAAGGAGTGTTGTCCATGTTTGCCCGGTTGCCCCAATGGGCACGTGCAGGTGGTCGGCGGACGGTGAGGCTGTCGCGTCGGCAAGGGTATCTCATTGCTCTGGCAGCGCTGATGGCCGTCTCCTGCTTGCTGGTCGCGTGTACCGTCAGCGCGTCTGGCTCAGGCACAGGCGTCGAGGGCACGGTTCGCCCGCTCTCGTCGGTGGCGCAGTCGGCAACAACACGGCTCGCCAACACTGGATCCGCGGCGCTGGCAGCCGAGACCGCAACCACGGAGCCAACAGCGACAGCGCGACCAACCAACACACCACGAGCAACCGTCACACCACAACCAACCGCCACGCCGCAAGCGACGGCAACCCCGCAGTCGACGGCGACGCCCCAGGCCACGGCGACCCCCAATAACAGTGGGATCATTATCTTCCCCGGCACAACGAATTCTGACGCGCGCTTCGCCATCCTGAGCATCGTCGTTCTGCTGCTCTGCTTTGCGGTGATCGGGCTCATCGTCTGGCTAGTCGCGCGGAACTCCGCGGCCAAGCACGCCGCCGCCCAGCAGCAGGGCGCCACTCCCGCGGCAATGGCTGGGCCTGGTATGACACAGGGAATGACACCTGGCCAGATCCCTCCACCCGGCCCACCAGGCACGCAGGCCGAATGGGAGCAGACCGAGCGTTATCGCACAGAGACGCCAGGAATGCCACCTACCTATCCTCAGGGGCCGCAAACGCCACCGCCCGGCGCACCACCGAACTACCCAGGTGGACAGCCGTACCAGGGTGGACAACCATATCAGGGCGGCCAACCATATCAAGGTGGGCAGCCGTACCAGGGTGGACAACCACCCGAACAGCCCAACCAGTATCAGCAGCGTGAGCCGTATGAGCAGTACGAGCGCGAGCAATATGAGCGCGAGCAGCGGGACGAATACTAGCGCCTGACGGCCTATATCACCCAATGGCGAAGGGGGCGACGCCACATGCTGTACTGACCCTCCTTCGGCGCCTGGTCTGTCGTCGTGGCGCGGCCAGCACGAGTAGTGGAGTTCGCCAGCATGCATGTCACCGTACGAGGCGCGCTCAGCCGCATCGAACAGGCAACCCCAGGGATTCAGGTTGCCCGTAGCTATCGGCGACGGTGGCTGCGGGCCGATCTGATTGCCGGTGTCACTATCGTCGCGATTCTGATCCCGCAGGGAATCGCCTATAGCGAGCTTGCTGGCGCCGCCCCGGTGGCAGGTCTCTATACCGCGTTTGCCGCTATGATCGCCTATGCGTTCTTCGCCAGCTCGCCTCAGCTCATGGTTGGCCCAGAATCGGGAAATGCCATCCTGGTCGCGGCCACCCTGGCGCCCCTGGTTGCCGGGAACCCATCACGCTATGTGGCGCTGGCGGCCATGCTCGCGCTGATGGTGGGCACGCTGCTCCTCATCGGCGGAATAGCCCGACTGGCGTTCATCGCCAATTTCCTCTCGAAGCCGATCCTCATCGGCTACATCAATGGCGCCTCACTCATCATCATCGCCAGCCAGCTGGGCAAGCTCTTCGGCATCAAGCTGACGAGCCAGAACTTCTTCCCGGCGCTGTGGGAGCTGATTACGCATCTCAACCAGGCGCAATGGCTGACCTTTGGGATTGGCGTCATGTTGATCGCGCTCATCGCCGTGCTCCGGCGGTTTGTGCCAAAGGCGCCGTCCGCGCTCATCGCGGTGATCCTGGCGACGCTCGCCTCAGCCTTCTTTCAGCTGGATGCGCATGGCGTGACCGTACTTGGCCCCATTCCGGCTGGGCTGCCGATTCCCAGACTTCCAGGGATTAGCTTTGGTGACATTGGGCTGCTCCTGCCGGGAGCCTTCGGCCTGGCGCTGGTCACCTTCGCGGATACGATTTTGACTGGCCGGGCATTCGCCACCAAGAACGGCTACGAGCTGGATGCTGGCCACGAGTTGATCGCGATTGGCGCCGCCAATATCAGCTCGGGGTTCTTTCAGGGATTCACCTGCTCGGCCAGCCAGTCGCGGACGGCGGTCAACGATCAGGCGGGGGGTAAGACCCAACTGACGGGCATCGTCGCGGCGATCCTGGTGGCGGTCTTCCTGCTCTTTCTCTCGCCACTGCTGCGAAATCTGCCGCAGGTGACACTGGCGGCGATTATCCTGGTCGCCGCGGTCAGCCTGATCGACGTGGCATCGATACGGCGCCTCTACCGCATCCGGCCCATCGAGGCGTATCTGGCGCTGGCAACGATGCTCGGCGTCCTGGTCATGGGCATCCTGCCCGGCCTCGCGGCGGCGGTCATCCTCGACCTGCTCGTCGTCATCTGGATGCTCGCACGCCCACATGACACCGTGCTGGGCGTCTTCAAGGGCATCGATGGCTACCACGGTATCAGCCCGGATTCCAATAACCAGACCGAGCCAGGGCTGATCGCGTACCGGTTCGACGCGCCGCTGTTTTTTGGTAATGCCGACTACTTTCTGCACCAGGTGCGGACGCTGACGCATGCGCCCGAGCCACCGTTGCAGTGGTTTCTGCTCGACGCCGAAGGGATTCATACGCTTGACACCACGGCGGCTGAGATGCTCAGGACATTAATTCTTGAGCTTCAGCAGCAGGGCGCCGTCTTTGTCATGGCCCGCGCGAACACCGCGCTGAGAGACATGCTCACCAGCAACGGGCTGACCAGTCTCATCGGCCCCGAGCATTTCTTCCCGACCGTCACGACGGGTGTCCGGGCATACCGCGAGCGTTTTGCCCACCAGGAGCGAGATGAAACTACCCCAACCATGGAGGGCGCGGACGATTGAGGCGCTCAGCGCACTACCCCTTTTGCGGTAGACGTAACCTCACCATATGTTCTCACCCTGCGTACGTGGCGCCCATGACCTCCTTCGATTACGCTTCCGTTGGCTACGCCTATGGCCCTGTGACATCACATGAGCATCAACAAGTAGAGAACATCCAGAATCGGGAGGGAAGACACCATGTTTCGTGGACGCAGAGAAGAACGCCGTGACGAGCGCGCGACCTTTGGGCGAGGCGGCAACGCGATACGCTATCAGATGCGGCAGCGCCTCGTCTCCATCGGGGACGACTACAACATCGAGAACGATCATGGCGAGCGCGCGTTCAAGGTGGATGGCAAAGCGCTACGCGTTCGCAACACGCTCATCTTCGAAGACCCCCAGGGCCGCGAGCTGTGCAAAATTCAGGAGCGGATGTTGCGTGTGAAAGACACGATGGAGATCGAAGGACCGAACGGTGAGACACTCGCCACGGTCAAGAAGGCGCTTATCACGCCGATCCGCGACCGCTGGACGGTGAAAGTGGGGAACGGTCCCGACCTGGAGATCCAGGGCAACATCGTCGATCACGAATATCAGATGGAGGCAGGCGGGCACAAAGTCGCCGAAGTGTCGAAGAAATGGTTCCGAGTGGCGGACACGTATGGTGTCGAGATCGAGCCGGGCCAGAATGATGTGGTCATCCTGGCGGCGACGGCAGCGGTGGACATGATGGCGCATCCAGATCGTTGATCCCGCCAGGCGACGCTAGTCTGATCGCCGACCCTCAACCCTGCCCTCTTCGCGTCGCCAGGAGAGGGACAGGGATACACCAGGAGCGGGCTATCTAGCGCCTCGCTGCTACCTTCCGCTCATGCTACTAACGTACTGATGCTGCTGAAGCTACCCGTGCGCTACCTGTGTGGCGCCCGGGATTCAGAGTCTTCCGCTGAAAGGGAGGGATGTGGCATGTCACTCAAAGAATACAAACCTGGAACAGCGTTCTCCGGCGAGATTGGGCTGACCACGGACCAGTCCAGCCCGGCATGGCCCGAGCCACTCCGCGCGCGGGATGGCGCGCCAAACGTCCTGTTTATCGTGTTGGATGACACCGGCTACGGCCAGCTTGGCTGTTTTGGTAGCCCCATCGAGACACCCAACCTGGACGCGCTGGCGGCGAATGGACTGCGCTACAGCAACATGCACACCACGGCGCTCTGCTCGCCCACTCGCTCATGCATCATCAGCGGGCGCAACCACCACTCCAACAGCATGGCGTGTGTCAGCGAATTGGCCACTGGCTACCCCGGCTACAACAGTCACATCCCGTTCGAGAACGGCTTTCTCTCGGAGATGCTGTTGCTGAACGGCTACAACACCTATATGATTGGGAAGTATCACTTGCTGCCGTCTGAACAGGAGTCCGCCGCTGGCCCCTATGATCGCTGGCCGCTGGCGCGGGGTTTCGAGCGCTTCTACGGCTTCCTGGGTGGTGATACCTCGCAGTACTATCCCGACCTGGTCTACGACAACCATCAGGTCGAGCCGCCCCGGACACCCGAAGAGGGGTACCATCTGACTGAGGATCTGGCCGACAAGGCGATCCAGTTCATCTCCGATGCCAAGCAGGTGGCGCCGAATAAGCCGTTCTACCTGCATTTCTGCCCGGGCGCCGCGCACGCGCCGCACCACGTCCCCAAAGAGTGGGCCGACAAATACAAGGGAGCGTTCGACGATGGCTGGGAGGCCTATCGCGAGAAGGTAATCGCCCGCCAGAAGGAGTTGGGCATCGTCCCGCAGACAGCCGAGCTTTCGCGTCATGACCCCGATGTGCCAGAATGGGGTACGCTCACATCCGACCAGAAGAGGCTCTACACGCGCATGATGGAGGTCTTCGCTGGCTTCCTCTCGCATACCGATCATCACATCGGACGTGTGCTCGACTATCTCAAGTCCATCGGCGAGTTCGAGAACACGCTGATCATGGTCATCTCGGATAACGGCGCCAGCGCTGAGGGCGGCCCCACTGGCACGACCAATGAGGCGCAATTCTACAACCACGCGCCCGAGACGCTCGAAGAGAGTCTGGCGAAGCTGGATAAGCTGGGCGGGCCAGAGACGTTCAATCACTATGCCTGGGGCTGGACCTGGGCGGGCAATACGCCGTTCCGTCGCTGGAAGCGCGAGACGTATCGCGGCGGGAGCAGCGACCCGTTCATCGTGCACTGGCCACAGCGCATCGCGGCGAAGGGCGAGATCCGCACACAGTACGCCCACGCGATTGACATGGTTCCAACCGTGCTGGACGCACTGGGGATCGAGGCGCCAGAGGTGATCAAGGGCGTTACGCAGTCGCCTATCGAGGGTGTGAGCTTTGTCCATACCTTCGACGACGCCAAAGCGCCTACGAAGCACAACACGCAGTACTTCGAGATGTTCGGCCACCGCTCGCTGTACCATGACGGCTGGCGGGCGGTCTGTCCGTGGCCAGGGCCATCGTTTACTGAGGCGGGCAAACCCTTCGGCGTGCCCATCACGGCGGAGACGCTGGCCGATCTGGATGCCCACCACTGGGAGTTGTACCACATCGCTGAAGACATCGCCGAAAATCACGACGTGGCGGCCGCGAACCGCGAACGTGTGATCGGGATGATCGCGACCTGGTATGTTGAGGCGGGCAAATACCGGGTGCTGCCGGTTGATGGGAGCGCTTTACAGCGACTTGCCCTGGAGCGTCCGCAGATTACGGGCGCGCGTACCCGCTACACCTACTTCTCCGATACGCAGACGGTCCCGTCGTTCGCCGCGGTGCGCGTGCTCAACCGCCCCCACAGCATCACCGCTGACGTCGAGATCCCCAGAGGCGGCGCGGAAGGTGTGCTGCTATGCCAGGGCACTGGGATGGGCGGCTATGCCCTTTACATCAAAGACGGCCTGCTCAAGTACGCTCACAACTATCTCGGCAGGGCGATCTACAAGGTGGTGTCAGACGCGCCGGTACCGGAGGGCCGTCATCAGCTGCGCTTCGAGTTTGAGGTGACTGGTCAGCCAGACATTCCGCACGGCAAAGGCGCATCAGGGCGCGGCCAGCTGTATGTGGATGGCAAGCTCGTCGGAGCGGCTGAGATTCCCGTCACCACACCACTGATTTTCAACCCGGGCGGGCTGACGTGTGGCGCCAACCCGAGTGTGCCAGTGACACCGGAGTATCGGTCGCCGTTCAAGTTCACTGGCACGATCTATGAAATAACGGTGGACGTCAGCGGCGATCTGATCAAAGACGACGAAGCCGAGCTGAGCGTGGTCATGGCCCGACAGTAGAGCGCTTCGGTGTTTAGGTATGTGCGGGGCGTGCGTTGCGCTGACACAGCGGACCGATAGAGACAGAGACGCCGAACACTGACCGAATTGCCGCCGCAGCCGTTCGATCATACGACCATACGACACGATGGCAGTATGAGAGCGGTATGGCGGCGGCACGGAGGGTAGCCGAGTGGGAAGCGTCCTCGTCCAATTGATTCCCCTCGTCATTGGCAGCGTGATGATGCCAACGTGGGTTCTGCTTGTCCTCGTGTTGCTCAGAGAAGGTCACGGACCTAATGAGGCCATCGCGTTTGTCTCCGGCATCATCGTCGTGAAGCTCTTGCAAGGGCTTATCTTCGGGGCAATCTTCGGCGCGTATGATGTGAACCATCATCGCAGCGAGATCGAAGCGATCATTGTCGCGACGCTGCTGATAGTCGTCGGGCTGTTCATGTGGGTGGCGGCGCTGAAGCTGTTGGTCCAGGGCGATGATCCTGATGGTCCGCCACCCGTGTGGACCAGGATGGTCAGCGCGATCACGCCATTTAGGGCATTTGGTCTGGGGACGGCGCTCGTTGCCACATCGTCGCGCTCATGGCTTTTTACCCTGGCGGCCATTGGCATCATCACGCGCGCGGATCTGGGTCCGGCGCTGAGTGTCCTGACCTATCTGATCTACATCGTGGGAACGATAGCGCTGGTGGTAATACCCATCATATTCTCAATCCACTCGCCGGGGCGGTTCGATGCCGGGGCCTACTGGCTGGAGAAACATGAGCGTGTCGTCATGATCGTGGCCTCCCTCGCTGTAGGCGGCTTCTTCATCTGGAGCGGTGTGAGCAGCCTGTTGGGATTGGGATAGCCCCACGCACACCGAAAGCCAGCAAATCTCCCGGTCGTGCTGACCTCCAAGTAGCAATCATCGTCTCCGACCATACGCTTGCCTCATACGCTCGCCGCTCAGGTGTTCCAGCGCCCCGTCATGACGTCTACGCCATCATGACGAACATTATCTTGCATTAATTGTTAGATTTTTGTTAGTATTAGGTTGGATATCTTGACATGTGGCGTAAGTTGTTTTATCTTCCTGAATGTTGAATCGTGCTGCGGCATTCAGTGGCGCCGCGGCAGTTATTGCTCAACTTCTGAGCAAGGAGGTAGTCTGCTATGTCTTCGCTCACTCGTTGGGATCCAATGCCCGAGACGACCAGCCTGCGCGACGCGGTAAACCAGCTCATGGAGCGGGCCATTATGGGCCCTGGCTTCGGGTGGGGGGCGCTCGGCAACTCCTATGGCGCTATGAATGTGTTTGAGGCGGGAGAGAGCTACTACTGCCAGGTGCTCCTGCCGGGCGCTTCCCTGCAAGATATTGACCTGACGGTGCGCCAGAACACCCTCATCCTCAAAGGCAAGATCGCTGAGCCAATCACCGAGGAGCAGCAAAAGGGAGTGGTATATCTGCTGCGCGAGTTCGGCGCTGGCGATTTCAGCCGCTCGATCATCTTCCCGAAGGATGTGCGTGGCGATGGCGTCCAGGCGCGCTATGCGAATGGCATCCTGACAATAGAGATACCTATCGCCGAGCATGCCCAGCCCCGGCGGATTACAATCCAGGAGGGCGCCGATGCGCAGACGAAGCGCCAGATCGTGGAAGGGCAACCAACTGCCTCAGAGTCATCGCAGGAATCCGAGGTCTCACACGCTGGGGCGAATAGTCGCAAGTGATATGTCGCCATGGAGCGACGCAAACAGCCGTGAGCCAGCGTCGTCTCTCGGCTGTTTGCGTCGCAGGCTACCCCGTTAGAGGGCGCCAGCGTCGAGGCATGGTCGGCCGGAAATCACTGCTCCGGCTGGCTGTGCCTCGGCCTTTTGGGAAGCCAGTGGGCGAAACGAAAGCGGGCTGAATGTATGCTTGTGAGAAGCCTGGTGACTCCGGCGAGCATGGTTTCTAAAGGCCGAAATTACCATTAGATCGCGAGACGAAAAGCTATGCCCCGCAAACCTTATGGACCCAGACGACGTGACAATCTCAACAGCGTTCCCAAATACTCTATCGCCGTGGCCTCCGATCTCTCCGGCGTTCCCCAGCAGCAGCTACGTCGGATGGAAGAGAGTGGGCTGATTACTCCCCAACGCACGGACGGAAAAACGCGACGCTATTCGGATGACGATATGACACGGATTGCCGAGGTTGGTGACCTGGCAAACGAGGGAGTCAACGCGGCCGGAATCCTTTATATTCGCAGGCTGCGCGAGGAGATGGAGGCCTTACGCGCGGAGAATGAGGTGCTACGCCAGCAACTTGCCGCCTTGAATCAAGGGGATGAGCCAGCGACAGCGGCCAGCAAGGAGTAACTGGCTCGTGAGCGAGTCGTGAGTGTCTCAGGTAGGCGCGGGATGCTATGATAGGCTGGACTGCGCGACGAGTGGACGCGCGCGCGAAAAAAACGCCTGAATACATCAACATCAATGGAGATACCTATGGCCGCCTATGACGCCGCGAACCTGCCCGCCGACGCTGTTCTTGGGAAGATTGGATTACCCGCGCCGATCCGTGACCTGGCGGCGCAACGCTGGGACACCATCGTCGTCGGCGCGGGCCACAACGGGCTGACCTGCGCGGCCTATCTCGCGCAGGCGGGCAAGCGCGTGCTCGTGCTGGAGGCGCGCGAGCGGGTCGGCGGCGCCTGCACGCTGGAGGAGCTGTGGGAAAGTCGGGGTGGCGTCAAGATGTCACCCTGCGCCTACCTCGTCGGCCTGCTGCATCCGCTGGTGGTGGATGAGCTGAAGATGCGCGAGCACGGCTTCTCGTGGACGCCCGCGACCAATGGCCTCTTCGTGCCGTTCGACGACGGCAGCAGCGTCCAGCTCTGGGAGGATGACGCCGCCTGCGAGGAGGAGATTCGCCGCTTCTCGCCACGCGATGTGAAGGGCTGGCGGGCGATGCAGGGCGTGATGTCGCGGCTGCGTGACGCGGTGCGCCCGGCCAACGAGCACGACGCCTGGCTGGGCGAGCCGCCGACCCGCGCGCAACTGGAGGACCGTATCGGCCACGACGAGGAGCTGCGCGGGCTGCTCTTCGACTGGAGCATCGCGGAATACGTCGACCGCTATCTCGAAGACGAGCGACTGCAGCTTGCCTACTACGGCCAGGGCATCATTGGCACGCACGCCTCCCCGTTCGACAAAGGCACCGCCTTCATCCACTTCCACCACTCGTCCGGGCGGCTGGATGGCTACACCAGCGTCTGGGGCTACGTGACCGGCGGAATGGGCCGCGTCTCGTTCATCCTCTGCGATATCGCCCGCGAGCTTGGAGCCACCATCGCGGCGGGCGTGCCGGTGGCGCGGATTCTTCCCGGCGAGGGCG
Organism: Ktedonobacterales bacterium; assembly: GCA_036557205.1. Lineage (GTDB taxonomy): Bacteria > Chloroflexota > Ktedonobacteria > Ktedonobacterales > JADMIN01 > DAHUXT01. The sequence goes on from DATBIB010000092.1 coordinate 37,412, forward strand.
TCCAGCTGGACGACGGCACGACGATTCACGCGCCGGTGGTTGTCAGCAACGCCGACCCACGGGTGACGCTCCGGCTGCTTGGCGAGCAGGCGGATGGCGCGTGGCGGCAGCAGGTGGAGTCCGTGCCGATTCAGGGCTGCACAGTCAAGTTCAATATGCTGCTGCGCGAACTGCCCAACTTCACCGCCCGCCCCGGCACGAACGAGGCCCATCACGCGGGGCAGATCAACACACCGCTCTCGAAGCAGCAGTGGCACGACGGCTACGCGGCGATGGAGCGCGGCGAGCTTCCCGAGCAGCTCTGGACGGAGCTCTACTTCCAGACGGTGCACGATCCCTCGGTCGCACCCGATGGCATGCACACGATGAGCGTCTTCTCGCAGTACGTGCCCTACCAGTTCACCGACGGAACCTGGGAGTCGCGCCGCGAAGAAGTGAAGCAGCTTGGCATCGCCTCGATTGGGCGCTACGTCAGCAACTTCCCCGACGCGGTGGTGGAGGTCGAGGTGCTCGGCCCGCCAGACATCGAGCGCGAGGTGGGGCTGACCGGCGGCCATATCTTCCAGGGCGACTGCCTGCCGCAGTACATGTGGGACCAGCGGCTGCGCTATCGCACGCCGATGGAGGGCGTCTACCTCTGCGGCGCCTGCACCCATCCCGGCGGCAGTGTGATCGCGGTCAACGGGCGCAACGCGGCGATGGCGGTGCTGCGGGCGACGGGCGAGAAGTAGAACCATGACGCTCAGTTACAGTACCATCTGCGAGCGACTGCGGGCGCACGCGAAATACACCCCTGAAGCCGATTTTGGGGAAGGTCATTTAGAGTACCCACCTGCCTCCGAGCTATCGGTCCAGGTGTGTGAAGCGAAACTGGGATTCAAATTGCCGCCGATGCTGCGCGAAATCTACAAGGCCGTTGCCAACGGTGGTAACTTCTGGCCAGGATACGATTTTGCCACCACAGACGACCTCGTCGAGCAACATAACAGCTTTCTTCGTTACCATGTATCCTCACGCAATCAAAGCCGCCTGTTCGATGATGCGACTGTCGAGGCATTACGCACCCATCCCGGCGCATATGTGTGTCCCGAACATCTACCAGATAGCTTTCTACGACTTGTGCATACCGGCTGCAATGTTTGGGCCAACCTGGAGGCTCTACGGGGCGCCTTTATCTCAATGATGAGGTTCCCGAGGATGCAACAGGTTACAGCTTTGGCGCAGAATCCCTCGAGGAATGGCTGGAACGCAGATTGTCGGTTCCATCGTCCCTGAGCAACGCGGGCCGCTACCAGCCGCATTACCCGTTAACCACTGAACTGGCCAATGCTATTGGAGATGGCGAAACGCAAGCCGAGAAACAAGAGGTCGACGATGGAATGACGAAGTCACATCATCACCAGCACAGAGATGGGATGGCTGATTTTCGTAATCAACTGCTCACGGGGCTGGAAAAGGCTCGGCTGGAAATCACTCAGCAGATTTACGGAGTAGATGCCATGCAACGTAGCATTACAGAGAGTGATTGGCCAACTTCTTCTAAGCATGATTGGTTGTTCAACTTGGGTTTGACGATGCGCGAACTGGCAGAGTCTGAAGCTCAGCTTGACTACTCGATAGCGGCACCCTGGCTGTTCCGGTCGTGACATCACAATATTCGAGCAATCACAGCGAAGTGAAAGAGTAAATCCAATGCCTATCCAGACGCGCGCGGCGGTGCTGCGCAACTACGATTCGCCATTGACTGTCGAAGAGATTGCGCTGGACGACCCGGAGCCGGGTGAGGTGGTCGTGCGGCTGGCGGCCTGTGGCGTCTGCCACTCCGACCTGCATATGATCAGCCCCGTCTTCAAGGAGACGCTGCCCGCCGTGCTCGGCCACGAGGGCGCCGGTATCGTCGAGCGCGTTGGCCCGCAGGTGACGAGCGTCGCGCCGGGCGATCACGTCGTGCTCACCTGGATTCCCAGTTGCGGCCGCTGTCGCTACTGCGCCACCGGACGGCCCGCGCTCTGCAACAATCGCCAGGGCGTCGAGCGCGGCACTGGCGCGATACGGCGGAGATTGCATGACGCCGAGGGTGAAGGCATCCACCAGCTGCTCGATGCGGGCGCGTTCGCCGAGCACGTGCTGGTGCGCGAGGAGGGCGTCATCCCGATTGCCGCCGATATTCCGCTGGAAATCGCCTCGCTGATTGGCTGTGGCGTGTTGACGGGCCTCGGCGCGGTCACCCGCACGGCGCGCGTGGAGCCAGGCAGCGTCGTCGCCGTCATCGGCGCGGGCGGCGTCGGCCTCAATGTCATCCAGGGGTCGGTATTGGTCGGCGCGGCGCGCATCATCGCGGTGGATATGCGTCCGGCGGCGCTCGAAATGGCCCGCCAGTTCGGCGCGACCGATACCGTGGACGCCAGCGACCCGGCCAACAGCAATCCGGCCAAGGCGCTGCGCCAGATGACTGGCGGCGGAGTAGACTATAGCTTCGAGGTGGTTGGCAGGCCAGAGACCGTCGCCCAGGCGTGGGAGTGTCTTGCGCCCGGTGGGACCGCTGTCGCGGTTGGGCTGACGCCGCAGAACGCGACCGTCCCGCTCCGCGCCGACTTCCTGAGCGAGAAGACGCTCAGGGGCTGTATCTTCGGCTCCTCGATCCCGCGGGTTGACGTGCCGCGCGCGCTTAGCCTCTACCGCAGCGGCCGCCTCAAGCTGGACGAACTGGTGGCGCAACGCTACCCACTCGACGCGGTCAACGAGGCGCTCGACGCGCTGCGTGCTGGAACGACGGGACGCGGCGTGCTGGTATTTGGGGAGTGAACGTTTGGCAGTGGTAGGGAGAATGCGATCTATGAGTGCCTTCTCGGGTTGTCCGCCAACCGAAGTCTCGTGCGACCCGAATGTTCCGCAGCACATCGTAACTCTACCGGCTACTCCCGCTGGCCTGGCGACCATAGTCGCAATTACAGCCGGGTGTACAGGCATTCTGCTGCTGATCGCGGGGGGATCGTTGCTTATTACGCGGCAAAGCCCCGTGCCAGTATGGAAGCGCAAGATCGCGTTAAGCGCGTTCATTTTCGCGCTCGTATCTGGCGCTGTAGCATTATTCACGTGGACTAACTACCTGCCCTTCACGCATTCTGGTCTGCCAACCGATGCATCCTATAGCGAGTGGCTAACGCAGGTAGGACCAGTCAAGATAGGCGATCTTGATACGCTGCTCAACGCACTTACCTATGTGACAGGCGGCATCGTACTCGTGAGTCTGTTACTAACGGTGATAGTTGTGGAACAGGCAATGAGGCGCGGTTTCCAGCACAATACAAGGTAGAACCAGGCAGTAAAGTGAGGTCCAGGGAATACCCATCCCTGGACCTCGTTGTGTCGCCCATTTGCACGCGCTATTACTTAGCGGCGAACGGCAGGCGCATGCGCCTGCCGTTGATGATCACCACGACGCCGAGCAGGAGCAGTCCACAAATGCCCTGTTCGATCTTCAGCCACAGCGGAAACGGATCGGGGAGCGCGATAATGACCACGATGGCCACCAACATGACCGCAGAGACGATCCGCAGCCGCAGATACCCGCCCTTGGAGCCACGCGCCATCTGCGCGGCAAAAAGGGTCGTGAGCAGGGCGCTGACCGCGACAATGGTTCCTCGGACCCAGACGGCTGGGGTCACCAGCGCTGCGTTGTCGCGCAGCAGGATAATCGCCACCAGGGTGAGCACGCTGATGCCGAGATAACCGCTGACCAGCAATCTTACAGAGCGGAACGCCTGCTGGCTCCGCAGATGATTCAGGCGTGCTTCGGTGAGGCTTCGTGTCGTCATGTGAAGATCCTTTCTGTTCAGAGTCGGTCATTGCTCTCTGGCAAGCCCGACGCCGCTGAGTATAGGCGGCGGGAGGGGCCTGCCACAGGTCCCTACAGTCACGTCGCACGGCCTATTTTGGAGCGTGCGGGTGGCAGTGAAGCCTATGACGGCGGTCATAGGCCGATGGGGGCCAGAGCGTGACTGCACGCACTAGCGGGCACGAAGCTCAACACCATATACTGACATCAGTCCAGGATGTTCACAGCACGAACCAGTGGAAATCCGCTCGTTTGTCCATGTCTCCGCGACACAGGTAGACCCATGACTTCAATGCAAGCTCAGAAGATCACGACTCCCACGCCATCGGCGCTCCAATTCTCGCGTTGGGGTGTCCGTCGGTGGATTGTTTACTTCGTCTTCGCTATCGCCTATCTCTCCAGGGTCTTGACCACCGAGCGACTGACCCTGGTCAGCTTCCTGCTGCTCACCATGACATATGGCGCCTGGCTGGTGGTCTTCCATGTGGGAGGGCGGCTCGATGAACGCCCGCCGCACTGGTGGTGGTTCGTTGGCCTCTTCGGCCTGGCCTGCGCTTCCCAATACATTGCCCTCTCAGAGACGAATCTGGCATGGCTGCCGATCCTAACGACGATGACGGCGTGCTTGCTGACAGGGATCCCTTCACGCGCCCTCAGCCTGCTGGCGGCTGGGGGCCTCTGGCTGAGTTCCAGTCTCGCGTTCGCGCTCATCATGCATGGCTGGGATGTTAACGCCCAGCTGACGCTGCTGCTCTCGTTCGGCTCCTTCGTGGGATTCAGCATGATGTTCCGCGAGCTCCTGGTCGCCCACATGGCGCTGGCAGACTCGAATGCCGCATTGGCCGTGGCCCACCGCCAACTACAGACATATAGCGCCCAGATGGAGGAGATGGCGGCCATCCGCGAGCGCAACCGCATTGCGCGCGAGATTCACGATACGCTTGGCCACTCGCTGACCTTACTGGCTGTCCAGCTGGAAACCGCGACACAGTTCGAGGCGCGTGGTGATCCGGGGCTGCGCAAGGAGCTGCGGGAGGCGCAGCGGGTGGCGAAAGCCTGCCTGACGGACGTGCGGCGCTCCGTGGCGGCGCTGCGGCCCGACAATGCCTCTGCTGGGTCGCTTCAGGACAGGCTGCGGAGTCTGGTCGCGGAAACTGCCATGACCCACCGTGACATGGCTATCGAGCTCGACCTCGACGAGGCGACGCGACCCCTGGGTCCAGAGATCTCCATGACGCTCTATCGCTGCGCGCAGGAGGCGCTGACCAATATTCGCAAGCATGCCCGCGCTACCAAGGTGCTGGTCTCCTTATGTACGAGCGATGAGCCAGAGAGTCTGGTGGAGTTGACTGTGCTGGACAACGGCCAGGGAGCCGCCAATCACAACGAAGCGCACGCAGCGCACGAAGCACAGACAGCGGGCTATGGCTTGCTGGGCATGCAGGAGCGGGTTGCGCTACTCGGTGGCAAGGTCATGGCCGGGCCTGGGCCAGCGCAGGGCTGGCGCGTAGAGGTGATGATTCCGCTCGCGCCTCCGGTCGCGCACCGAGAGCATATCGAGGCGCACGCCAGGCCAACGCACGAGGCGACGCATGATACAAGGCACGAAACAACGCACGAAACAACGCACGAAGCAAGGGATGAGGGAGTGTCATGACCGAGCCGATCCAGGTGTCCCACGTGTTGCGGGTATTGATCGTCGACGACCAGCGCCTCCTCTGTGAGGGCTTTCGCAAGTTGATCGAGCTGGAGCCAGACCTGGAGGTGGTCGGCATGGCGGGTGATGGCGAGGGAGCTCTCGCGATCACCGAACGTCTCGTGGCTGCCCACACTCCACCCGATGTCGTCCTCATGGATGTGCGCATGCCCCGTCTGGATGGCATCACGGCGACGCGCATCGTCAAGGAGCGCTGGCCCGAGATTCATGTGGTTATCCTGACCACCTTCGACGAGCGCGAGCTCATCCAGGCGGGTCTGCAAGCGGGCGCGCAGGGCTACGTGCTCAAAGATATCAGCGCCGAGCAGCTCGCCGCGGTCATTCGAGCGGCTGTCCAGGGACAGGTGCTCCTCCATCCCGAGGTGGCTAGCGCCGTCCTGGCCTCGCTCTCATCCTCCGCGTCCGCCTCACGGGCTCCGGGCGAGCTCGCCGCGACCACTCCCTCCGCTGCGGCGACCGTCGGCATGGGCGTGTTTGCGCCGTTGACTGAGCGGGAGCGAGAAATCCTATCGCTGCTGGCACGCGGCGCCTCCAATCGCGAGATCAGCCAGTCCCTCTACATCGCCAGCGGCACGGTCAAAAACCACCTCAGCAACATCATGGGCAAGCTGGGTGTGCGCGACCGCACGCAGGCGGCGCTGAAAGCTAGAGAGCTCGGCTTTTTGTAGAGAGACACGATAAGCACGACGAGTTTGCGCTTCCCGCTCAGCCGAGTGAGTGCGGCCACATCCAACCGATAGCCCTGGGCTCACCTCCATCATCGCATCATTGCTGCATGTTGACGAGAGAATACATGTCCTGATCGCGCTCCCAACAGACTGTGCCGCGCGCTCCATCGAGCGCAGCGAGGCGGTCCGGCACGTTCGGCCCGAACATATTGGGCGGTTGAAAGAGCTTGACGAAGACGATACCCTGTTCCTGAGTAATCGAATCGATGCGATAGCCAGGGAACTCAACTTGCCATAGCTTTGCCCCGTTCGCCATGCTCAGCGCGATGAGATGCTGGTGCTGACCATCGGTGTCTGTGACATACAGCGCTGTCGGCGACCGTATCATACTATTCCATCCCTCAAAGGGGCCGTCCGCGCTCCAAATGACGCTCCCTGTTGCCGCGTCGAGGCAGGCAACGCTGTGGACGCCGCCAAGAATGCCGAGAGTGAGGGTGTGGTCATCGACGCCGACGATGCCGCCCGCCATATTCTGGCACCAGAGCTGCCTGCCAGTACGGGCCGCATAGGCGGTTAACCCAGTCTGACCCGTGAGGTACACGGCGGTATGGTTGATACCGATAGTGCCGATATCATCTCTATTTCCAGAGGAAAAATCTTCTCCCTGCCAGAGCATTTGCCCATTGTCTTCTTGATAGACAACCACATGCGTCGTGTCGCCCTGAGAATCAGGCAGCGTTGCGACGGCGACGCCATCCCTGACGGCGAGTGGCCATGTCGCTGGCTCATCCAGGCGCCAACGCACAGCGCCCGTCGCCGCGGCGAGCGCGTAGAGTCCCGCCGTTGGATCGCTGACCAGCACCGTCATGCCGTCGGTCGCGATGCGGAAATCCCGGTCGCCGGTTCCCGCTCCGGTAGGCAGTGGCGCCTGCCAGAGAATGCGACCATCCGTGGCGCGGACCGCGGCCACGGCGCCCGTTTGATCTACCGAGCCCTGTGGTCCCGGAACGGAGTCCCCTTCGGCATAGATGACACCATTGACTTCAACTGGCGGATCCTGCGAGCCAGGCTCCCCCGTGGCGGCGTGCCACACAAAGGCGCCATCGCGCGCCCGCAGGCCAGTCAGCCCCGGCGTCGCTGGCGGATTGGACCCACCGACCGCGTATGGGATCGTGATGTCCGCGGGGAGCGGCGCGGGGGCGTTGAAGACGCTGGAGGTGTGTGTCGTCGTTCCGCACCCCGCCATGAAGCCCGGAGCGACACACAGGAAAAAGCTGAGGACAATGATGACACGTCGAGATGTTCTCGTATCAACCACAGCACACTCCGATCACGGCACGTACGACCATAGGCGCATACCGGTGGGGCGCGTCGGCCAATGAATAGCTCAGGATTGTACCGAAGGAAGCGGAGTGGCCACATGTGACCGGCTTCCCGATCCTCTGGCGCGCCAGATACGCCAGACGCCGTATGCGAGGTAGAGGAGTTGGATCGCGAGCAGTGCAATCACAAACGCAAGATGCGCCTGGAACATCCGCACGTCCCGATCATGGACGGCGAGCGGATTGAAGATGTCTGTGTCTGTCTGTATACCTCGGATAATCCATGTGGCCAGTAGCGGCGTCAAAACGGTGAGCGCCAGCGCGACCGCGTTGCCAATAATCCATCTACGCTGGCGCGAGAGCGCCGCCAGGATCACCGCGCCGACGCCAAGGCTGAAGACAATGGGCAATTCGAGAATGTACCAGTAAAGCATTGCAATATATGCGTCGAGCGAAGCAAAACTGTCCGGCTCCGTCAGCTCCATTTCGAGGTACTGCCGCATCAATTGCAGCAATATCACCGAGACATAGACGGAGAATGCTCCGGCAAGGAGCGCCAAAACGGTGAAGCCAATGCCGCGCCCCCACTTCCAATCAATCACAGCCACCAAGACATTGGCCAGAAGAATGGCCGCCGCAAACGCCAAGAACTTCTGGGGTTGATCGGAGGAAGAGAGGATGAAGTTGAGGAAGTTGTTGAGAAGCTCGAAGAATCCCTCATAAAACATGGCGCGGCCTCCCCTTGGCGTGTTCACCCCTGGCTAACATATTGTGCCGAACATGGCGAGAGCTCGCCCCAAATGTCGCTCTCAGAACCCGTTCAGTCCGGCGATGAGGAAGAGCGCGATGACGCTGCCGAAGGCTAACAGGCACAGATAGGCCACGATCAGCCCGACGATGGCCATCCAGCGGCGCGCAGCCCGGCGCGAGTAGCGTTTGGCGATCACCAGTGCAACATGCCCCGTCGCGATGGCAGTGAGCATCGCGGGAAAACCCAGTGTGCCCACCACGCCGCCAACCGCAAGGACGATAGACATGGCCTTCTCTGGGATCAGATGGTTATCCATTGCCACAACACCCAACGCAGTAAGGGCGACATTCAGCGGAAAAATCAGACTGGCAAGCAGCGAGACCAGCGCCAGCACGTTGCGGGCGGAGTCAGCAGGAGGTGTGGTGTTCTCGCCGGGCATTTGTGTCCAGACTGTGGGCATGTCGGTAGACGGATCAGGCTTCAACGACATGCGCGATGTTGGTGGCAGAGCGGATGTTGGCAGTGTCATGGCGGCTTTCCTTTCGAGGCTCCCACTAGTCGCAACGGTCATAACCGACTGACATCAGCGGTTGTTGGTAGTGTGCCCGAAGCAGGCCGCAGACGCCACGGAGCATCCGCACGATGACTCGTAGAATCAGCCGCAGAATGAGCGCAGAGCGCAGACTTTGCCCCGACTTCAGCGATGGAGTCGGGGCAAAGTCTGCGCTCTGCGCTGATATGTTGGAGAGTTACGCCTTCGCCGCCGCGGGTTCCGCTTCCGCTTCGGGCTGCCAGCGCAGGTTGGGCTTGCGCGCCGCCAGCGCCTCATCCAGCCGCCCGACGACGGTGACGTGGGGCGCCTCCAGCACCAGCTCGGGCTGATGCTTCGCTTCCTCGGCGATCTGGCGCATCATAGCGATGAACTCGTCGAGCGTCTCCTTGGTCTCCGTCTCGGTTGGCTCGATCATCAGCGCCTCTGGCACGATCAGCGGGAAGTAGTTCGTCGGCGGGTGGACGCCGAAGTCCAGCAGCCGCTTCGAGATATCCAGCGCCCGCACGCCCAGCGCCTTCTGGCGGTTGGCCGAGAAGACGAACTCATGCATGCAGGTGCGGTCGAACGGCAGGTCGTAATATTCCTGCAAGGCGCGCATGATATAGTTGGCATTCAGCACGGCGCTATTGCTGACGTGGCGCAGCCCGTCCGGCCCGTTGCTGCGAATGTAGGTGTAGGCGCGCACCAGCACGAGGAAGTTGCCCGCGTTGGCGCGCACCCGGCCAATCGAGAGCGGGCCAGCATCCTCCCAGAAGTAGCCCTGCCGACCCTTCGCGGGGAGTGGCCCCGGCAGGAACGGCGCAAGATGCTTCGCGACGCCGATGGGGCCAGCGCCCGGCCCACCACCACCGTGCGGTGTGCTGGTGGTCTTGTGCAGATTCAGGTGGACGACGTCGAAGCCCATATCGCCGGGCCGCGTGATGCCCAGAATCGCGTTGGCGTTCGCGCCGTCGTAGTAGAGCTGACCGCCCGCGTCATGCACGAGCTTGGCGATCTCGATGATGTTCTCGTCGAAGACGCCGAGCGTATTGGGGTTGGTCATCATCAGCGCGGCGATCTTGCCCTCGTGCAGGGCGAGCACCTGCTTGAGATGCTCCACGTCCACGCCGCCGCGCGCATCCGACTTCAGCTCGACGGTACGATAGTCGGCCAGCGTCGCGCTCGCCGGATTGGTGCCGTGCGCGCCGTCGGGGATGAGCACGACGTCGCGGTGCGCCTCGCCGCGATGCACATGGTACGCCTTGATAATCATCAGGCCGGTGATCTCACCATGCGCGCCCGCCGCTGGCTGCAGCGTGACCCGCTCCATTCCGGCAATCTCAGCCAGATAGCCTTCCAGCTCATAGAGTAGCTGGATCGCGCCCTGGGTCATGCTCTCGTGCTCCAGCGGATGAATCCGCGCGAAGCCAGGCAGGCCCGCCATCTCCTCGTTCACCTTGGGGTTGTACTTCATCGTGCACGACCCCAGCGGATAAAAGCCGGTATCCACGCCGAAGTTGCGCTGCGAGAGATGAGTGAAGTGGCGCACCACCTCGATCTCGCTCACCTCTGGCAGCGGCGCTGGCTCGGCGCGCAGCATATCGCGCGGAACCAACTGGTCCAGCGGCTTCGTCGGCACGTCCATCGCGGGCAGCAAGGCGGCGCGGCGTCCGGGCGCGCCCATCTCGAAAATCAGCTTCTCAGTGCTCATCGGTTCTCACCCGCCACTTCTTCCATCGCCGCCACCAGCGCCTCGATATCCTCGCGCGTGCGGGTCTCCGTCACACAGAAGAGCGCCGCGTTGCCCAGTTCGGGATAGTCACGGCTCAGGTCAAGGCCGCCGCTGATACCCTCGTCGCGCAGCCCGGCGTTGAGCTGCTCCACTGGGAGCGGGCAGCGCACCGCGAACTCGTCGAAGAACGGGCGCGTGAAGAGCGGCTCGAAGCCCGGCAGCGAACAGATGCGCTCCTGGGCGTAGTGGGCGCGTTGCAGGCACTGCTCGCCAAGCTCCCGGAAGCCCTGCTTGCCCAGCGCGGCGAGGTAGACGGTCGCGGCGACCGCCAGCAGCGATTGGTTGGTGCAGATATTCGAGGTGGCGCGTTCGCGGCGAATCTGCTGCTCGCGCGTCTGGAGCGTCAGCACGTAGGCCTCCTGGCCGCGCGAGTCGAGCGTCTTGCCCGCCAGCCGCCCCGGCAGCTTGCGCAGATACTCGTTGCGCGCGGCGAAGAGCCCGAGCGCCGGACCGCCATAGCCCATCGGGTTGCCCAGGCTCAGCCCCTCCGCCGCGACGATATCGGCGCCGTAGTCACCCGGCGCGGCCAGCACGCCGAGCGAGGCAGGCTCGGTGATGGCGACGATGAACGCCGCCTTGCCCGCATGCGTCACCTTCTCGATGCCGCGCACATCTTCGAGCGCGCCGAGGAAGTTCGGCTGCTGGATGATGACCGCTTTGGTATTGGCTGTCAACGCCGCCTCAAGCTCGGCCACCGAGGTGATGCCGTCCTTCAGGCCAATCTCGCGTATGGTGAAGCCGCGCGCGTTGGCGTAGGTCTGGAGGGTGGCGCGATACTGGGGATCGAGCGCCCGCGAGACGAGCACCTCGCCGCGCCCCGAGGGGCCAATCGCCATCAGCGCGCCCTCCACCACCGCCGTCGAGCCATCGTAGAGCGAGGCGTTGGCAACGTCCATGTTGGTGAGCTGGCAGACCATCGTCTGGTACTCATAGATTGCCTGGAGCATCCCCTGGCTGACCTCGGGCTGGTAGGGCGTATAGGAGGTTAGGAACTCGCTCCGCTTTACCAGCGCGGGGACGAGGCTCGGCACGAAATGGTCATACGTACCCGCGCCCAGGAAGGAGATATAGTGGTCAAGGTCGGCGTTCTGTTCGGCCATGCCCAGCATCAGCCGCCGCAGATCCGGCTCGGCCAGCGACGGAGGAAGCTCCAATGGACGTTTGAGGCGCACCGCCTCCGGGATAGGCGTCAGCAGGTCCTCGATGGAGGAGGCTCCAACCGCACGCAGCATCTCCTGCTGCTCGGCGGAGGTGTTTGGCACATAGCTCATGATGCGTTCGATTCCTCGCCAGCCCGCGATGGTCGGCCTGGCTCAGATGGCCAGCATCGCCGGGACGCAATGGTGTTCATTCAGGAGGTCGGCAGTGATCCCCTGTGTACCATCATTATACGCTGTGGCGCTATACCGACCTGACCAACGGGCGAGGAGGGGTCGCGGGCGACTGAAGTCGCGCCTGAACGGCCTCGCCTGCTACGCGCGCTCCGCCACAAAACCCGCCCGTTGGGCCGCTCCGCGTGCTTGACGCACGCTTCGAGCCTGACGGCTCGCGCGGCTGCCCTGCGCAGGTTTCTCCTAGACTCGCCCGACGTACGTTACGATGGGCTACGTCTGGAGAGTCCGCGCAGGCGAACTTCGTGGCCGACCGTAGGGAGGCCGTTCAGGCGCGGTTTCAACCGCCAGTCTAGTGCCCCGCCGTTTTGAGGAACTCGGTGTAGGCGGCGGCGTCCATCAGTTTATCGAGCTCGGCGGAGTCAGAGAGCCGCACGCGCAGCATCCAGCCACCACCGTACGGCTCGCTGTTCACCAGCTCCGGCGTGGTCTGCAGAGCGCTGTTGACGGCGACGAGCGCTCCGCTCACCGGGATGAACAACTCCGAGGTCGCCTTGACCGATTCGATATCGCCAAAGTGCTCATTCGCCTTGAAGTCGCGGCTGCCCGCGTCATCCCAGGGAAGATCGAGGTAGACGACATCGCCCAGCTCATCCTGGGCATAGTCCGAGATGCCAATGGTCGCCTCGTCCCCTTCGACGCGCACCCACTCATGCGTTTCCGCATATTTGAGATCGTCTGGCTGATCCGTCCTGGCCATCTTGCTTCTACTCCTCCGGCGCCTGCACGCCTGCTCAAAGTGAACCGCCCCCTCCCCTGCCCCTCCCCCGCGGAGAGAGGCTGGAGGAGCTATTTCGCGCGCTTATAAAAAGGCAGCGCAACGATGACCGCGGGAACCGCCTTGCCACGAATCTCGATGGCAATCTCAGTGCCGGGGGCGGCGTGCTCCGGCGGGACGTAGCCCATGCCAATCGCCTTGCCGACGGTGGGGCCGACGGTGCCGCTGGTCAGCTCGCCGATGACCGCGCCCTCGCGCAGAATGGGATATCCGGCGCGCGGAACGCCCCCACCGCGCAGCTCGATGCCCACACGCTTGCGCGGCAGCCCCTGCTCCTTCTGCGCCAGCAGCGCCTCGCGCCCGATGAAGTCGTGGCCCTTCTCCAGCTTAACCGACCAGCCGAGGCCCGCCTCCAGTGGCGTGATCTGCTCAGTGAGCTCGTGGCCGTAGAGACAGAAGCCCGCCTCCAGCCGGAGCGTATCGCGCGCGCCCAGACCCGCTGGGAGCAGCCCCGCTGAGGCGCCCGCCGCCAGCAACGCCCGCCAGAGCGCCACCACATCGCCACTGCCACAGCATAGCTCGAAGCCGTCCTCGCCGGTGTAGCCGGTACGCAAGATCAGACAGGAGACGCCTGCGACGGTTCCTTCGGCAAAGTGGTAGTAGGCGACGGCGTCGAGGTCGGTGTCGGTCAGGGAGCTCAGGATATCGCTGGCGCGTGGGCCTTGCAGCGCGAGAAGCCCCGTCTCGTCAGAGATGTTGGTCAGCGTGACGTCATCGCGTCCGGCGGCCTGCTGTGTGAACCAGCCCCAGTCCTTCTCCGTCGTATCCGCGTTGACGACGGCCATGTAGTGCTCGCTATCGAAGCGGTAGATTGTGAGATCGTCCAGCGTACCGCCCTGCTCGTCGCAGATTTGCGTGTAGAGCGCCTGCCCGTCAGTCAGCCGGGCGACGTTGTTGGGGACGAGTCCCTGCAAGAAATCGAGCGCTCCCGGACCCTCGATGCGAAACTCGCCCATGTGCGAGACATCGAAAATGCCCGCTCGCTCGCGGACGGCGCGGTGTTCTTCGAGAATGCCGCTATACTGAACGGGCATCTCCCAGCCGCTGAACTCGACGAGGCGCGCGCCCAACGCGCGATGCTCCTCGTAGAGCGGCGTACGTTTGAGCCGCGGCGTCGCGGCATCGGTCGAAGATGTATCTGCGCTCATGCTGCTCGGCTACCTTCTGGGCAACATCCGGGAAACATCCGGGCACTAGCCCATGCACGCCGTTGCGCAATGGGCCGTTGGGTTGCCGTTCCACATTCTAGCCGTGTGGCGCATCGTTTGTCCAGCAGGGGGTGAGGTCAGCCACGCATCAATAGATGAAGCTGACACCGGACCGGACGTAGGCGAAGCGGTAACTCACCCGGCCCCAACCGCCGCCATTCCAGTAGAAGTTCATCTCGGAGACGAGGAACCAGCCGCCAGGGTAGACCTTCTCGACGTGGGCGACGTGGCCCGCGCCCCCCGCACCCTCGACCCCTGGCTGGAAGACGACTGTTGCCCCGGCGCGCGGCGTATGCCCCACCCGATAGCCGCGCGACGCCGCGCCCGCTGCCCAGTAGCGCGCGTTGCCCATGTGGCGCAGATTCTCATTCTGCCGCTTATACTGCGCCCACCAGGTGCACTGGCCGAACGCCCACCAGTAGAAGCCATTCTTCGGGCGATTGACCTTGAAGGATGGATGGCCAGGGACGTACATGTAGGCCCACCTGGGCGGCCAGGGATGGACCGGCGCGGGCGAGATGCCGCTATTCGAGGAGGGCGACGAACTGCCAGATGGCGCGCCGCCGCCCGACGATTTGGCGGGCAGCCCGGCGCTTCCCGGCGCCTTGACACCAGGGCCAGCGCCACCGCCAAGGCCAAGTACCGCGCCCGCCTGAGTATCCCACGGCCCGCTCGGATCGCCCGTCGCGTTGTTGCTGGCGGTCTGCGCGCCCAGCAGCCCAAAGGGGAGCGATGCTGAGGCAAGGGGATTGACCTGTACGAGCACGCCGACGACGAGAGCCAGCGTCATCAGGCAGACGACGAATCCAGCGACCAGGCTGCGCCGTCCGCGCCTCCGTGGCTGGAGCCAGACCGGCGTGGGCGCCAGCACGCCAGCGGGCACGATGGTGACGGGCACACGCGGCATTGTATCGGCATCCACAACCGCCAGATCAGTCGGCAGGTAGACGGTGGGCGCCTGATCGGCGGCGACACGCGCATCCTCGATCACGGCCTCCAGCGCGTTCAAGATCATCGTCTGGCGGTTCACCAGTGTGGTATCTTCCGGGCGCACCGGTCGCGCGGTAGATGGCCGCCGTCGACGATTCGGCCCGGTGTAAATGCCTGAACCAGCGGGGTTAGTGGGCCCATCGTCGGCCAGCGTGGGGATGATGATAGTGTCGGATGTTGGTGTCGTCTCCATCCATGGCGCAGACGAGCCATGTGGCTTCGTGGGCACATAGGGCGCTTCGGGCGCTGCCGATGCGGCCCACAGGCCACCGTTCGTCTGGCGCGGGCAGCTGGTGGGCGTCTCGGTATCGCTGGTGAGGCGGGGTATGTTGGTGAGCCGTGGCGCGGCGGAGCGTCGCGGCTGGCTTACCGGCCCGTGCTTGTCGGGGCGCACACGCGGGATGAGGTTGGTCGGTCGCGAGCTAGTGGAGTTACTGGGTGCGCCACCTGGCGCGTTCGTCGCCCGCATGCGTCGTCTGGCGGCTGATGTATCCGCTCCCCATCCCGTCTCCCACGCTCTCCACTGGGCATCCGGTCTTGCTCCAGCGGATGGTTCGCGTCCGCGGTCGTGCTGGCCTGCCACAGCATCCCTCCTGCTTCCCAATCGCATCTACCCCGTACAGGGGAGTATGACCAAGAGCGGCTGAGTTTCGCGACAAGCGAGCGCGGAATCCGGGCGGACAGAGAGGCGTTAGACAAGAAACACAGCGGGATGGATGGAATATTTGTGTGGCTACCCAGATAGGCTATGCCCAAGTGCGAGGAGGTCGTTGTGCCGATGCACGTGGGCACAGGTATCGATTGGCAGGATATGTGTAGGGTCAGCATCGCAGCATTCATGCCGCGGCTAATCTCGTCCGTTCGAGAACATTTGAATGGGGAGCGGGTTCGCACAAGCCAGGATTAGCCGCAGGGCTTCAGCCTGCGGCATTGCAACCCTCAGTTTCCCGTGACCCGGCGGGTGAACGCCGCGCCCTTGACCTATCCAGCTTCCCGCGCTATAATCGTACCGTACAGTACGGTACGAAATTGGAGATGGGCTATGGAAGATCGAGCGAACCAGCGCGCCCAGCAGACGCGTGAACGGCTCAGGGCAGCCGCGCATCGGCTGTTTCTGCGGCAGGGCTATCTGGCGACCAGCGTTGACGCTATACTGGCGGAGGCTGGCATCGCCTCGAAGGAAACACTCTACCGCCACTATGCCAATAAAGAGGCGCTCTTTGCCGATGTCCTGAGCCACCTGACGATGGAACAGCCGGGCTTTTCTGAGCGACTCACGGCGCTGCCCACTCCGCACGATCTCCAGTCGCTCCACCAGGCGCTGACCGCGCTGGCCCGCGAGATCCTGACCATGTTGAACCAGCCGGGCTATCTGCCGCTGGTGCGGATGGTGATCGCCGAGTCGCCGCGCTTCCCAGAGCTCGGTTCGCTCTTTTTCTCGACCGTCACGCAGCGCGGCCTCTCGCTCATCCTGGGACTGCTGCAATCGGCGCGGGAGCAGCGGTTAATCGCCGATGTTGACCTGGAGGCGGTAGCGCACACGTTGCTCGGCGGACTCTTGACGTTCGCTCTCGTGAATCTGGTGGTTGCCCAGGAAGAAGAGCAACCCGTACCGATCGAGCGCGCCGACGCCGTCGTCGAGATCATCATGCGCGCGTTGGCTCCATAGATGGAGGATTGGGGGAAACCGATATGCCCAAAGACAATAAGCGCCTGCGCACCTTTGTCAAACACGTCATCAATCCGGTGCTGCGCAACGCCGCCCATTCTTCGCGTGGCCCCTTCGCGCTGTTGCGCCATGTGGGCCGACGCAGCGGGAAGCAGTATGAGATACCAATCATGGTCTGGCGGATGAAGGACGGCTTTGTGATCGTCCTGACCTATGGCCCGAATACCGACTGGCTGCGCAACCTTCAGGCCGCCGACCAGGGGAGCCTGCGCTGGCACAAACGCGAATATGTTTTCAAGAGGCCGGAGTTCATCGACGCGAAGACGGCGCGGCAGGCGCTTCCACCGTTCATCAAGTTCGTGCTGGGGCTGCGTGGCGCGCACGAGTATGTGAAGTTGGCCGATGTCAGCGCTGGCGGCTGAAGCCGCGCCTATGGGCCTCCGCTGCGCTATGGCCGCAAAGCCCGCCTGCGCGGGCTAGCCAGACACAGACGCACCTCCCCGATTACCTGAACAACGCGCTAAATAGCATCAGGGCCGAGGTTCCTCCCCACCACCTCGCCTGCGCATGGCCTCCAGATAGGCGGTGGTGGCACGGGCACGACCCAGCGCCGTGTGCAGCGCGTAGCGGCTGGCGTCGAGCGCGTGATCGTTCTGCTTGAGCGGCTGCTCCGAGGGATCGCGGCCCTCGCTGGCGCGGGTGGCGTACTGATAACTGCCGTATTCGGCAATCGTGTGGACGCAGCGCGGCGCGATATGCAGCCCGTAGGCGCCATCGGGACGGCGCGCCAGCAGGCTCGTCACCGTCTGGATGCCCGCGCGCACACTGTTATCGGCCCGTTGGGCCCGCGTGGAAAGCCCCTCACGCGCCAGCGCGGCGGCAAGCGCGTCGATATGCTCCGGCTCATCCGGTCCGCAGTACCATGTCTCGACGCCATAGCGCCGGGTCAGATCCAGTAGTGCGGGCAGTAGTGTCTCCTCCAGCCCGGCGCGCCGCTGATAAAACTCGTCCACCTGCCAGACGCCGCCGTCGCCATCCAGCGCGAAGACGACCGCCGCCGAGGGATTGGTATAGCCCCAGTCCACGCCGCCGATGACCCGCTGCCAGCGGTCGCGCTCCGGCGGCTCGGCCAGATGCCCGTTCGCGCTGGCGTCCAGCGTATAGACCAGCCCCTCGAAGGCGACGAACAGCCCCTCGATCTCCTGTTTCGCAAACGCGCCGCTATAGCCCAGCTCGCTGATATAGTCCGGCGGCAGATTGTGGGCGTTGGTCCAGGTGGAGGCGCGAAAGAGCACGTGGCCGGGCCGCTGAGCTAGCTCGAAGTCGCGGGCGAAGCCGTCGCGTCCCTTCGGCGTGCCCGTCGCCCAGCCCGCCGTCGCATAGCCGCGCTGGCGCAGCCGCCCCTTGAGCACCTGCCAGGCGTAGTAGCCACAGAGCGGCGCCTCATCCAGCCAGAACCAGGCGAGATTGAGGCCGCGCAGCCGGTCCGGCGCATCCAGCGAGCGGAAAAGCACCTCGCTGCCGTTGCGCAGGATAAGATGGCCCTCGGTCTTGTTGTAGCTGGCGATGAGGGAGGCTGGCAGCAGCGCGAAGAACGTACGGGCGGTGGCGTCGCGCAGCATCGGATAGGTTGGCGCGCCGATGACGCCGAGCGAGCCGGGATGCTCGACGGCACGCAGAATCGCCCGCATCGCGCCCGCCGTCGTCTTGCCCGCGCCCAGCCCGCCGACGTAGAAGCTGAAGCGGCTCGCGCAATGTACGAAGTCCCACTGCACCGGGTTGAGCGTCCAGACGAATTGCTGTCTTTCCGACTGGCTCATGGTTGCTTGCGCGCCTCATCGCTGGGGTCATCAGATGGCCCGGCGCCATCCTCAGGACGGCGGGTGAGCGTGACGTCCACCGGCGCTGGCGCTGGCTCGCGCCCGATGCGGTAGTAGAGTCCCTGCAACCGCGCCACCTCGCGCTGAGCGGCGAGAGCAATGGAGAGGTAGCGCGCGCCCTCGTGGCGATCCGGCTCCGCGTCGTTGCGCACCTGCTCGTAGGCCCGCCAGGCGGCGCTGGCAATCGAACGCTGGCTCTCGATGGCGCGCAAAAGCTGCTCGGCCCGTTCGGCGCGCTCCTCCTGCGCGAGCGTCTCCAGCCGGGCGCGCAGCCAGCGGCGGATGGTCGTCTCGCTGACGGCCAGCGTCACCGCGATCTCGGCGACGCGCATCCCCTGGCAGTAGAGCGTAAACGCCCGCTCCTCGCGGCTATGCTCAAGTTCGTCCAGATTGTCAATTGGCTCATTTTTCATAGTAGTCCCCATGATTTCTACCCCCCTCCACGCGATGT
Source organism: Ktedonobacterales bacterium (assembly GCA_036557205.1). Classification (GTDB taxonomy): domain Bacteria; phylum Chloroflexota; class Ktedonobacteria; order Ktedonobacterales; family JADMIN01; genus DAHUXT01. Next base: position 56,399 of record DATBIB010000092.1, read on the forward strand.
CAAGAGGGTTGAGCGCCCCCACCCCTGCGCTCCCGTGCCCAAAGGCCCCACACAGACCGCTTCCGCCTCCGCCCCCGCCCCACAACAGCCCCAAAAACACAGCAGCGCCCCAGCCTCCCCTTCTCAGGAAGCCAGGGCGCCGTCTTCCGGCTTACCCATGCGGATCATGCAAACCAAGACAATCGGCCTATAGCCGCGTGCGAATGTCGCCGTCAATCGATTGCGGCCCCTCGCCCTTCCAGGTCAGCCAGATCTGGCCGCTCTCGGGCGCGGTCTCGTTGATGCGCGTCTGGTGTCCGGCCAGCCAGAGGATGAGGCGCAGCGCCCCTCCACGCAGACGCATACGCAGGCTGCCATAGCGCAGCTCGCCCTCGTGGCTCTCGCCATGCTCCCCCTTCTCGATATCCCCCATGATTCCCTGCCCCGTGACCCGTGACCAGACACCATTACCGTATGAAACGCCCACCCGCTAGGCCTTCTGTGCGCTCGCCAGCCGTCCTTGCTGAGCTATCCGCATCCCAAAATATAGAACAAATAGTCTAAATCCACAAGGGCAAAAGACCGCTTTTTTGCTGCGCGGCTGAAGGTGGTGGGAGACTCTGGCCAGCAATGGCGGCAGGTGTGGGAGCGGGAACACATTCACGCGCCGAGGACACCGAGCGAGAGCGCCATGTTGACGCCAAGAAACGCGCCGATACGGGCAGCCTCAGTCGCAAGCTGCTCGTGCTGTCGGGCGGACAACTCGACGAACGATTCTACCCGCAGCTCGTTCGCCTTCCCCTGCTTGCGACGCTCCCAGATTCCCGCGACGACGCCGTCGATCAGCAGCACGGGCAGTCCAGTCGCGCTCTCGAAACGCCCGCGCCCATAGGTGTTCACACGCGGGCGCGCCACCTCAGGCACGATGCGCTCGCGGGGGCCGCAGCCGAGCAGGTAGCAGTCGTATTGCGGGAGCAGCCAGAGCGAGGTCTCGTCGGCCTCTTGCGGGTCATCCTGTCCGTCACTGGCCAGCAGCCAGGCGCGGCGTCCGATGAACTCGACCTCCTCCAGCTCGGCGGCAAGCGACTCCATCAGCGCGCGTGCCTGCTCGGGCTTCAGCCGAAACCAGTGCGCGATATCCTGGTGGGTGGCGGGGCCATACATTGCGACATAGCGGCGGCAGAGCTCGACGAGCGCCGCCCGGGGATCGTGCTGCTCCCAGTGACCGATCCACTGGTCGGCCCGGACGAAGCTCACCTGATTTCCCGCGCCCGGACCGAAACAGAGCTTCCCCGCAAGCGCGGCGGGAGCGAGCAACTCGCCCCAGGCGGAGAGCAACCGCTCGCGCGCCCACTCGCCCACCTGGCTGGTCACCGCGTCGGCAAGCTCCTTGCGAGTGAGACAGCTGCCATCCAGCGCGGCGCCAATGGCATCGAGCAGATCATCCGCCTTCGACGGTTCGAGGCCCGCGCGCTGGTACCACGGCGGTCCGCTGAACGCCTCGGCGGCTTGCAGCGCCGCCATCCAGAGCGGCAGCTCATCCGCGGGGAGCAGGTGCAGCGTTCCGCGCGGGCCGTAGGTCTTGACCAGCGCGTGCCGCTCCCAGAGCGCCGCCTGCACATCCCGCTGGGTGATCTCGGCCACACGCGCGCCGATGGCAAGCTCGGCGGCGGAGAGGATCTGCGCCTGGATGCCGCCGACCGCGCGCACCGTCTCGACCAGTTGGGCTGGTGGCGCGGGCGCGAGCAGATGCTGGCGAGCAAGCCGTCGCCGACATGTCGCCTCCCATGTGAACGATCTCATGCTCATGGCCTCTCGTCGTCCGTCCGCTCATAGAGCGCGACCGTCGCCTGGGCGGCATCAAGAACGGCAGCGCGCAGATCTTCTGGCGCGATCACCTCGACCTGCGGCCCATAGCTCAGGATGAACTCGCGGGCGCTATGGTCATCCTCGAAGAGCACCACCACGCGCGCCCAGCCATCGGCGCCGGACGGCTCCTCGCGCTCGACCCGCGTATAGCGACCACCGGCGCGCACCGCGCCCAACGCGCCAGCTTCCACACGCAACGTCGCCGGGAAGCGGGGAATGCGCTCGCTGAAACGCGCCGACGACTCCTCCCAGTGGGTCGCCAGATCGAAGCCTGGCGGGCGCTCGAAGAGATCGTCCAGCAGCTCGGCGCTGCGCACGCGCGAGACGCGGTAGGTGCGCGGCTGGCCCTCGATTGCCACGACCATATACCAGACGCTGCCCTTCGCCACCAGCCCCAGCGGATCGCCCAGCCGCTCGCCCGCGTCCTCCCCCTCGTAGCCATAGGTGAAGCGCAGTCGCCGTTGCTGCCAGACCGCCTGCTGGATGATTGGCAGCAGTGGCACGGCATCGTCGCGTTGGCCCCAGCCCGCCACGTCGATGTGGATACGCTGGCGGATATCCTCGGCGTTCTGGCGCGAGATCGCGGGCAGCGCCGCCAGCAGCTTGATGAGCGCCGCGTCCGACGCCCGTTCCATCCCCAGATCGGCCATTAGCCGCGAGGGACGAGTCAGAAAGAGCGCCTGAATCTCGGCGGCGTTCATGCCGGTCAGGTTGGTGCGATACTCCTCCAGCAGCCGCCAGCCACCGCCAGCGCCGCGCTCCGCCGTGACGGGGATGCCTGCCATACCCAGCGCCACCATATCGCGGTGGATGGTGCGCTCCGAGACCTCCAGCCGCCGCGCCAGCTCGCCCGCCGTCATCTGGCGATGCACCTGGAGCAGCAGCAGAATCGAGAGTAAGCGATCCGCGCGCATAGTCCAGCCTGCCCTGTCCGTCTCAGCCCAACTCCACCCAGTTCTAGCCAATCGTGCTCAATGCTGCCTATCCCCGACTGTGGCATTGCATCGGAAATGAGGCGTACGTACGCACTATGCCATATCGCGCGCCATCGTGCAGCGTTTTGCGGGCACACAAAAGCCCGCTGGAAATCCAGCGGGCTCTGCGTTGGTTGGGCGTCAAGTCGCCACAGAACCTGTGTCGATCTAGTAGATAAAGCTGACGCCGGAGCGGACGTAGACATAGCGGAAGTCTACTTTGCCAAAGCCGCCGCCGTTCCAGTAGAAGTTCATCTCCGAGATGATGAACCAGCCGCCGCCGAGCACCGCCTCGACATGCCCGGCATGCCCGGTGCCGCCCGCGCCCTCGACGCCTGGCTGGAAGATCACCGTCGCGCCGACAGCGGGCTGGCTGCCAACCGAGAGGCCGTACTTCGGCGCGTTGGCGGGCCAGGTGTGTGAGACGCCAAGCTTCATCAGCGGCTCGCTCTGGTGGCGATACCATGCGTACCACGTGCAGACGCCGTAGGCGCTGGCATAGGGGTCGCCCGCGAAGTCCCTGAGGCTGTAGGTGGGGTGACCCGGCACGGGCGACCAGGGATTATAGCCGCCACTGGGCGCGGAGCCACCGGTCGTGCCATGAGAGGAGTTCGTCGTCGTGTGGACGCTGCTCGTTGCCCTGGTGGTCGTCTTGCGCTTCATCACCGGTTTCAGCGCATTCGCTGGCCGCACATGCTGATGGGTGGTCTGCTCGAAGGCCAGCAGATCGCTGGCAACCGGCCATTCACCCGTGGGATTCGGCGCCCAATTGCCATCATCGGAGAGCAGGCGCATCGAGGCATCGACGTGCCAGTGGGTCGTGCACTGGGTCAGCGTCTGCCCGGTGACGTTAGAGGCGTGTCCATCGGCGAGATCGTAGTCCCAGATGGCCTGGCCCGTGCCCGCGCTGGCCGCCAGCCCCGGCAGGATCACCTTCACGGCTGGAACAGAGGCGCTCCAGCTCCGGCAGAACCACTGCCCATCGAAGTTCACCCAGGTAGAGCGCGGCGCGGCGTGCGCCTGTGGCGTGGCGTTGGCGGCGCCCGCGCTAAACGCTATGCCTCCCAGCAGAACGAGCGAGAGCAGTTGCCCGCGCGACATCCGTCGAATCTGTGCTGCTAACAAGAGCCGTTCCTCCCTTTTAGAGGGAAGTCACGGGCGCATGCAAACATACCCGCGTCTCCCCTCCCCGGCGGCAAAGGCGCGATCCTGCGCCCGCCATCCGCTCCACACCGCGCCGACAATCCTGCGGCGATCCACCACCCACTCCACAGCGTTGGCCCCTGGATAGCCGATAACGGCCGACCCTGCCAGCGCCCTGTGGCGACTCTTCACCATTCGTTCTCCCCTCGCCCACCGAGAGCTAGAACAAATGTGCTTTGTAACGTTCACCAGCACTATACCTGCGTTTGCGACAACAGGCCAGTGTTATCATGCCCGCCTGGTACCAATGGGCTACGCCGCCCGTTGCCGCCATGCGCCCGGCCTGTGTAGTGCCAGTGCAGTATTTCCTGTGTGACAGGAAAGCCTTTGCACTCACAGTGGATGATGCCATACCAGCCATATCCGTGCAAACGAGTACTATTGTCCCGCCCATGCAAAAGGGCCCGCCAGAGTCATCCGACAAGCCCTTCTCAATACTGGAGATTATGGCTCAGTTCGGATACGGTGTCCAACGGCCGTTCTGGTAGTGATAAAGCACAGAGCGGTCTCCAACGGCGCCGATGGCCCAGCCTTCGTCATCGGCCACCAACCTGAAGGTACTCGGAAAGATTGTCGAAGGCGCTGTCACCGCTTCCCATGAGCCATTGAGGTAGCGAGCGACCGCGCCATTGTGTCCGGAGTCGCCAATACCAAATAGCCACGCCACGCCAGATGGCGAAATCACCGCTGCATAGTTGCTACTGGACGGTCCGGTGAAACCGGCGGGAATCGCTACCTTAGTCCAGGCGGAACCGTCGAAGTGATAGAACGGAGTGTTGTTGGCGTTGATGCCGGTCAGCCAGCCATTCTCCGATGCGCCCATGGTGATATGGTATTCCTGGACGTGGGGCAGCGTATAGGCCACCTGGAAGGAGTCGCCTGTATAGCGCAGAATCTCGGTGCTATTACTGCTAGCGACGCGATACAGCAACCAGCATTCGCCTGACGTGGTTACAGAGAAATCGAGCTGTGTCTCATCGCTAATCTCCCGCAAGGACGGTGGTAGCGGGACGACAGACCATGCGCCCCCGGTATAGCGCAGCATCCCAAATACGCCACTCTGCTTATCGGCGGACTGGATGAAGGCTGTCGCCCAGCCATCGGTTGGCGAGACCATTTGTACTTTGTCGATCCCACCCACGCCGGGTACCGCGACGGCCACCCACTGCCCGTTGGTATAGTGCAGCATGCCGCCCTCGCCAGTCATCCAGCCATCGGTTGGCGAGTCCATCGAGAGGCTATCGGCGCTCAATGACAATTGCAACTGGGGTAGGGTACCAGGCCAGATAGCCCATTGCCCATCGTGGTAGCGCAAGAGGAGAATACGCTGGCCATCGGCAGTCACACCTACCGCCCAGCCGTCGGTTGGTGAAGCCATCGAGAGACCTAGCAGGGTAGTTCCCGCTGGCAGATGCAGCGGCGCGAGTGGCTGGTGGGCAATCGCCGTTGCGGTTGGCGCGCTGTTTTGTGCGGGGCCATGCGCTCCCTGTGAGATGACGGCGAAGAGCGTGGTCGCCAGCCCCACCAGCAGCAGCGCGGCCGCCACCGCCGCGATTCCGGTGAGCCGACCAGGACCACGACCACGACGCGGGTAATTGGGAACGGTTCTGGCGGTGTCGCTCGGCGAGTGGAGATAGGTGGTATCTAGTTGACCTGGCCTGTCCCGTGTGTCTGGTGTATTCACAAAGCTCTCCATCGTAAGGAATGGCAGCGCGCGCTCCGGCGGCTCGCCATACTGACGCCGTAGCGCGGCATCCACAATCGCGTGGACAGCGTGTTCTCGCTTGCACCACGCGCAGGTCTCCAGGTGGGCGCGAGCGCGGATGGCTTCTTCGGCGCTGAGATCAGATGAATCGAGCAGCGGGAGGAGCGGCGCGATGGTTGCGCAGTCCGGGCCTGGGAGAACAGGTTGGGGCTCTATAGTAGTCATCGCGGGTCCTCCCCCTGTGCGCGGCTCTGGTCGAAATAGGAGATGCGCAGCCGCTGCTTGGCGCGGGTCAGCCGCTTCTTCGCCGCCGCAAGCGAGATATCCAGTATCACGGCAATCTCGGTAGAGGTTAGCCCCCCTACGGCATGTAGCAGCACACAGGCGGCGTCTTCAATCGAAAGCTGTTGCAGCGCGTCACGCAACACTTCGCGCTCAACGATCTGGTCATCGAATGGTTGCGGCTCGCCGTCCCAGGGAAGCAGCGCCTCCATCGACGGCTCAAGCGGTTGCCAGTTGATGATTTTTCTGCGCCGAAACGCTGAGACCGCGCGACGATAGGCCACATGGAAGAGCCAGCGCCGTATGCCATCCTCACTATCGACGGCGCCCGTGAACGGCGGTAGTCCCTGGCGAGCGAGTTTCCATGCATCCACGAAGGCATCCTGGACGATGTCGCGCGCTTGTTCCTCGTCGCGTATCAGTCCCCGCACGAAACCCACCAGTGGCCATTGCAGGGAGCTGAGCGCCCAGGCGAAGGCTTCCCTGGGGTGCGAACCAGAGGCAACGGCATCATGCATGTGGGACTCCCGTGAGTGACGCACTCTTCACTGTATAACCGGTTATACCCCGCTATCGCTCGGACGCCATGTAGGTGGACACATCATAGCCAGGTTCGCCACCTTGCGGATGCTCTTGATCTCCACGACATAGCACGTAGACCAATAGAGAGCGAATAGAGAGCGGAGGGCTTACCGGGCGCAATCGAGAGATCACGCGCCTGATAAGCCCTACGAGTGTTGGGATATTGCTTCTAGCTGCCACTGCTACGGCGCGCAGACGTATTTGCCCGTCGTATCGCTTGCCGGAATCTGGCTCAGCAGCGCCGGTTTGGTACAGTTGCTGCCAGTCCACTTCACGGCGTCGCTATCGAAGATGGTCGGCTGCATCGTGGAGACGTGCGCGGACGTCACGGCATCGTAGTTCAGCCCAAAGGAAAAGGTATACGTGCCCGGTGCGGTCGGCAACGTCATCCTGAGAGCCATAAAGAGCATCTGGCCGGGGCCGAGGCTAACAGGCAACGGTGGCGCGCTTCCAGCGCTGTCCAGGGTCGCCGTTACCTGCGCCCCTGCTGTCGCGTTCGCCGCGAAGGCCGCCCGGAGAAACTCATCGGCGCCGAGCCCTCCACCACAGCCGCCGCCCACACCAACACCGTTTGGCGGCTGATAGTATCCGTCGCAGAATAAAAAGCTGTTGAGAGGTCCGCTATAGGCCGCGAACGACGCGATACGGACAGTGAGACCTCGGATCACATGGCTGGTTGTGTTCGAGGTGTTGCAGACCGTCAGATCGTACCAGGGTGTCGGGTTGACTGCCGGGTTCGGCGGATTGGGCAGGTTATCCGGCAGTTGATAGGGCTTCGCCTGATCGAGATTGGCCGGAAGCTCATTCGCGGGATAGGCATTCGCGAAACCGACCGCACTCACCTTCAGGTCGCCTATGTACACGTAGCTGGTCCGGCCAGAGGTGTCGCTGCTGCAAGGGTGGCCAGAGTTGACAACGCCAATTGTGGTGTCCTGTGTCGGTTGTGGCGTCGCGGTCGGCTGGATAGTCGCGGTGGGCTGCGTCGTCGCGGTGGGCGCGCCGCCGTTCGCAGGATTGCTGGATGGACGCCCGAAGACGGCGAAGAGCGTCGCCGCCAGGCCGATCAGCAGCAGGGCAGCGATGGTCGCCAGCACCGGGCGCGTGCGCGTGTTCTGCGTATTCCGCTGTGGTCGCCGGTCTGATCGTGGCAGGGTTGGCATCTCATACGTTGTCTCGTTCGGATCATTGAACATGGAGTAATCTCTCCGACTTTCCCATTGCGCATGGGGCCGATGATGATTCATCTGCGCCGGGGGCGGCGATGGAACGCGCGCGACGGCGAGCCGCAGGAGGTCATCGGCGGCGGGCGCGGTCCGCGCGAAACGGCCCACGTAGGTGTAAAGCGCGGCATCCAGCTGGTCGTAGGCCGCCAGTTGCGCCTGGCAGTAGCCGCAGGTGGCGAGATGGGCGCGCAGAGACATCTCTTCGGCACGGGTGAGCGTCCCCTGCCGGAACTGCGGCAGAAGCTCGGCGTACTTGGCGCATTCAGGTCCGCGCATGTTGGAGGTGTTCATGACCGACCTCCCGGGTTAGAGGCGTTTTGCGCCAGATAGGCGGAGAGCAGGCGGCGCTTGGCCCTGCCGATGCGCTTGCCCATCGCCGTCGCGGATGAGCCGATGATTGCGGCGGCTTCCTGGGCGGTGAACCCCTGGACGACCATCAGCAGCAGGCAGGCGCTGTCTTCTGGGTTGAGGATGGCGAGCGCGCGTTGCATCGCCTCGCTCTCAGCCACCAGATCCTCGAACGAGTAAGATGTTCCGTCCATCGGGAGGCGCTCGAAGTCCAGCAACTCGTGAAGCGATTCCCAGCGAATCAGCCGCCCACGCCGCAGGCTATCCACCGCCCGCCGGTAGGCGACACGATAGAGCCAGCGCCGTATTTCCGCCTCATCGCCGTTGGCCAGCAGCGGTGGAGCGCCCTGCAGCGCTGCGCTCCACGCCGCGATGAATGTGTCTTGCAGCAGGTCGCGCGCAAGCTCCGGATCATGCACGAGGCCGCAGAGAAACACATGCAGCGGCTGGGTGTAGCGCCGCGCGAGCGCGGTGAATGCGTCGAGCGAGAGATTGCTCACAAGCTCCACAGAGACTACTTTCTGCCGAGACGACGAGAAGCGTCTGCCTTCTCTCTCAGTATTTCTATCGAACGAGGCGGCTACTTTTTGACAGGTCACCTTGAAACAGGCCGAGAATGACGCGTGCCTGACGCGATACAATCCCAGTGCGTAGGTAGAACGGCTGAGCGCGGCGAGAAGCAGCAGGCCAGAGAGTGAGCCAGAGACAGAGCGAGGGGGGACGCAGAGATGGTCCAGGTGGTCAATCGTGGCGACTATGCGGTGCTGTGGGATGTTGACGGCGTCCTGATCGATAGCGGCGAGCAGCACCGCCGCGCCTGGGAGCAACTGGCGCGCGAGGAGAGCCTGCCCTATAGCGACGCCGCCTTCTGGGCTACCTTCGGCATGCGCAACAGCGACATCTTCCCGCGCATGTTCGGCGTCTCCGGCCCGCCGGAGCGCATCGCCGCGCTGGGCGACCGCAAGGAGGCCATCTACCGCGCACTGCTGGCTGAAGACGCGGTAGCGCTCCCCGGCGCGAAGGAGCTGCTGGCGGCGCTGCATGCGGCGGGCTATCGGCAGGCGCTCGG
>DATBIB010000093.1:0-14035 GCA_036557205.1 Ktedonobacterales bacterium
GGCGAAACGCGAGATCAACTGTAAGATTGTCTATTACGGCATCGGCCTGAGCGGCAAAACCACGAACCTGCATTTCATTCACCGGACCGTCAACCCGGCGGATGTCGGCGAGATGGTCTCGATTGATACCGAGACCGAGCGTACGCTCTACTTTGACTTGCTGCCGCTAGAGCTTGGACGAGTTCACGGCTTCACCATCCGCTTTCAGCTCTACACAGTCCCCGGCCAGGTACTTTACCAGCAGACGCGCATCTCCGTGCTCAAAGGCGCGGACTGCGTCGTCTTCGTGGCCGACTCGCAGGCGAACAAGCTCCAGGAAAACATCGAGAGCTTTAACGAGCTGCGCGAGCAACTGCGACGAATGGGCAAACGTCCCGGCGAGTTCCCGCTGGTGATGCAATGGAATAAGCGCGATCTGCCGGATATACTGCCTGTGCCGGTGCTGGAGCAGTATCTCAATCCATTTCACAGCCCCAGTTTCGAGGCGGTCGCAGTCAACGGCGGCGGCGTCATCGAGAGCCTGCGCGTCGGCATCAATTCGACGCTACGCCAACTCGACCGCATGTAGTTTCTAACCAGAGTCGTATCAACATTCTCAGCGAATCTATGGGCTCCTCGGACAAGGAACGTCCAGTCGCGCGACTCCTTGCGGCACTAACTCTCCCCGCGCCGCCCGAGCCGTCTGCGGATTGCGGAAAGGCCCGGCACGATCCGGTAACGCGCTAGGACAAACCAGGCGGCTGCCACAATGATCACGACGATCACCAGCGTGCTGAGGATGCCTCCGCCGCCGCCCGCCACAGCGGGATAGCGCGCGATCTGCCCAGCCGCGACGAACGTCACCGTGGGAGTGTTTTGACCAGGCACCACGACAATAGCAGGAATGGCATGCGCCAGACCACCCGCGACCTTGGCCCAGTGCTGGCCTCCATCCATGCTGGTATAAACTGTCTGCGCCGTCCCCGCATAGAGCAGCCCAGGCGTGGAGAAGTAGGTCGCCAGCGAGTACACCGTTCCCGTCGGTAGGCCAGTGTTGAGTGCCTTCCATCTCGCCGTGACGTTCGCACGAGCGTAGACACCTGCCGAGGTCCCGACATACAGCGTTGGCCCCGAAGAAGCGCTACCACCAGCCGTCAGTTCCAGCAAGGCGTAGACATCGGTCTTCGGGGGCAGTCCGTCACCATCCCTGGTCCAGCTTGCGCCGGTATCGTGTGAAATGTAGACGCCATTGCCAGTGCCGGAGATCGCCACATAGAGCGCCTTCGATGCGCCATCCCACAACAGCGCCTGCACCACCGCATTCGCTGGCAACGATGCGGTCGCCGTTGACGGGACGACCGCTTTCCAGCTTTGTCCGCCGTCGACGCTCGAATAGAACCCCTTGCCCGCGACGCTGATATACAGAGTTGTGGCATCGGCGCCCGTGGTGATCGCGGTCACGCTCGCGTCAGCGGGCAACCCGCTATTGCGTGCCGCGTACTTATTGCCATAGTCAGTGCTGGCATAGAAGCCGCCAGCGGTACCCGCATAGACCGCCCCTTCAATGTAGGGATTCGGGAAGATGACGTTGACTGGGCCATGGCCGGGACTTTGCACGCTCGTCACAAAGACGCCGGACTTGTCGCCGCGCGCCAGATAGGTTGTGCCGTCGCTGCCGCCCGCGAAGATGATGCCACGGATGTGGGGATCGGACGCCAGCGTATTGATCTGCGCATTCGCCGGGCCGATGTTCTGCCACTGGTTTGCTGCTGCCGTCCCACACCCTCCAAGCATCAGCAAGACGGCCATCAGTCCAAACACGCCGACCCGCGACAGGCCCAGTCTCATGCATTCATCCCCAGTTCTCGCAAATTCGTCAGTACCTGCGTCATTTGTGAACGATTGTTATGGCAATAGCTCGATCTCCTGGCCTAGCCCACGCTCACGCGCCAGCGCATAGACCCAGCCCGCGACCGCCACATCCTCCAGCCCGATGCCGAGCGACTTGAAGAGCGTGATTGCCTCCACATTTGGGCGGCCAGCCACGTTGCCCGCGACGATCTCGCTCAATTCAACCGCGCGCTCCATCGCGAAGTCGCCAGACTGCGCCGCCAGCAGCAGGTCACCTGCCTCGATTTCCGCCTGATCGCGGGCATCCACCGCCACAACATCGCTCCGCCGGACCGCCTCACCGTCTACCTCGCGGCGATGCGCCCAGTTCGATCCCATGACATTGAGATGCTGGCCAGGTTGCAGCCACGCGCCCAGCACCACGGGATCGTGCGCCGACGTCGCGGTGACGACAATATCAGCCTCGCGCACCGCCTGTTCAGCCTGTTCGATGGGGGAGCATGTGACACCGATCTCCGCCGCCAGCATGTCACAGAAGGCTTGCGCCCGCTCTATAGAACGCGCGTAGACGAGAAATTTTTCGACGGGCCGCGCTTCACGCATCGCCAGCGCCTGTGTATGCGCCTGCCCGCCAGCGCCAATCAGCCCGACGACTCGCGCATCTGGCCGCGCCATGAAGCGCGTCGCCACACCAGACGCCCCACCGGTCCGCATCTGGCCAAGCAGGTCCGCCTCGATGAGCGCCAGCAGTCGCCCATCCTCCGCCGAGAAGAGCTGGATGATAAAGCGCACCTTCCCCGCGACGGCGCTATAGTCCTTCAGGCCAACCAGGCCGGGACCATCCGCCTCCGGGTGGCCTGGCGTTCCTGGCACATAGGCGGGCAACACATGCAACACGCCGCGCCCCTCGGGCAGCACGACGCGCCGCCGCGGCTGATTGCGCGCCTCACCCGCCGCCTGGCGACGGAAAGCAGCGTCGAGCACGCCCATCGTCTCGGACATGGTCAGGACCGCCCGCACGTCCGCCTCGCGTAAGATTAGTGTCATGACCTCACCCCCTGGCCCCCTCTCCCACGGGAGAGGGGGAATCGGAGTCTCCGCCTAGCCTAATTGCGATTGGCCAGCAACTCATCGAGCGCCGAGACGACCAACTCAATTTCCTCGACAGTATTATAGAAGTGCGGCGAGATGCGCAGCCGCCCCGGCCGCGAATCCACAATGATGCCACGTTGCGCCAGGCTGTTCACCAGCTCTTCAGGGCGCTCCATACTCAGCATCACAATGGAGCTTCGCACCGCGCCATCGGCCGGGCTGAGCAGCTTCCAGCCGCGTTCCTGAATGCGCCGGACGAGGTCATCGGCCAGCCAGCGCGTGCGCTCGCGGATACGCTCAACGCCAATCTCCAGCACGATATCGAGCGAGGCGTTCGCCGCGAATATCGGCGCCACGGCGGGCGTGCCTGCCTCCAGCCGTTGCGCATCGTCGCGGTACTCGAAGACACCCGTGCGGAACTCGAACATATCGCGCGATCCCCACCAACCGGTGACGCTGGGACGCACCTTCTGTATCAGGTCTTCGCGCACATAGATGAATGCCAGGCCAGGGCCGCCCATCAGCCATTTGAGCGTACCAGTCACCAGAAAATCGATATCCAGCGCCTTCACATCAATCGGAATCTGCCCGGTGCCCTGGTAGTCGTCGATTAGAACCAGCGCGCCCTGTTGATGCGCGTGGTGAGTTAACTTCGCAATGTCCTGGATGTAGCCACTGAGGTAGAAGACGCGCGATGTGGCAACGAGGCCGGTCCGGTTATCTATCGCCTCCATCAGGCGCTCGGTGGGCACGGTCATGCGGTCTGGACTCTCGACGAAGTCCACCTCGATGCCTAGCCGCTGCTTGGCCATCCACTGATACGCCAGCGTCGGGAAATCGAGATCGGCCATGACGATGCGAGTGCGGTCGCCCAGATCAAGCCCCGTCGCGATTTCGCTGAGCGCGGCAGAGACATTGGGCGCGATGGCGACTTCATGCGGCTGCGCGCCGATTATCCGCGCGAACTTCTCGCGCACCTCGGCAATCTCGCCCACCCAGAGCTTATACCATGCGGAGGCTCCATACTCGTTCCAGAGCTCCTGGAAACGGGCCATACCCGCCATCGAGCGGGTCGAGAGCGCGCCGAGCGAGCAACTGTTGAGGTAGGTCTTGCGCTGAAGAATCGGGAACTCTTTGCGCCACGCAAGTAAGTCGCAATGTGGCTCGGCAGCCTGTCGCTGGCGCACAGCAGTCGTCGTCCCATCGCTTCGCTGCGCTCTGGATGCTGTCGTCGTTTTCGACGGCGCCCGCTTCACCGATGGGGTATCTGTCTTGATTGCCGCGCCGTTGCTGCTCTCAGATCGTTTCCGCTGCACGATGTTGCCTCCGCTCAGTCCATTCATGTCCTAATGCTTCCAGGACGCTATTGTACCACGGCTCGCGCTAGAAATAACCACGAAAAATGTCCACTCCTTCCGCGTGCTACACTTGATGAGCGCATTTCATTGCGCTCAACCACGGACAACGCAGGCATCGCATCATGGGTTTGGCGACTCGTGGCGGATAGGAGCGGGTATGGTCAGCGCGGAGATAGAGCTACGGGGACACATCATCGATTCATTCATTCTGCCGCGCGTCTGGGGCGCCATCGAGGAGGCGGGCGCGCACTTCCACGTACGCGAGATGCGTATCGGCCAGAGCGAGACCGAGACGAGCTATGCCCGTATCGAGGTCTCTGCCGAGAGCCAGCAGATGCTCGACGACCTCATCCCCGAGCTGCAGCGCCTGGGCGCCGACCTGGCGGAGGTCCAGAACGCGCGCACGGCGCTGGTGACACAGCCAGGCGTGCTGCCCGACGATTTCTACTCCACCACCAATCTGCCGACCGAGGTGCGCATCGATGGTGAATGGCTCCCCGTCGCGAACATCGAGATGGATGTCGCCATCGCTATCGACCGCGACGCGAAATCAGCATACACCACGCCGATGCATGAGGTGCGCGTTGGCGATGCGGTGGTGGTCGGCTACGAGGGTGTCCGCATCGAGGCGCAGGAACGTCCGCGCCAGCGCGAGGCGTTTGGCTTCATGCAAAGCCCGGTCTCTTCCGAACGCGCCAAGGCGCTTGCCATCCGCGACGTGGCCTCGGCGATGATCGCCGCCCGGCGACGCGGCGGCAAAATCCTCTGGGTGCTTGGCCCTGCCATTGTCCACACGGCGGCGCGCGGCTCGGTCGCCGAGCTGATCCGGCGCGGCTACGTCCAGGTGATCTTTGGCGGCAATGCCATCGTCGCCCACGATGTGGAGGCCGCGATGTTTGGCACCTCGCTGGGGGTAGACCTCAAGACCGGCGAGCCGGTGGAGCATGGCCACCGCAACCATCTGCGCGCCATCAACAAGGTGCGCGCGCTCGGATCGCTCGAAGCCGCCCAGGCAGCGGATCTGCTCGGCGATGGCATCGTCGCCGCCGCGCTGGAACACGGCGTCGAGCTGGTGCTGGCTGGCTCGATCCGCGACGATGGTCCGATGCCAGGCGTCATCACCGATAGCGTGGCGGCCCAGGGGCGGATGCGCGAGGCGGCGCGAGGCGTGGAGGTCGCGATCATGGCCGCCTCGATGCTGCACGCTATCGCCACCGGCAACCTGCTGCCCGCCTCGGTGCGCACCGTCGTGGTCGATATCAATCCCGCTGTCGTCACCAAGCTGGCCGACCGGGGCAGCGCTCAGGTCATGGGCCTCGTCACCGATGTCGAGCTATTCCTCAGCGCGCTGGTGGACGAGCTGGCGTCTCATGAATGATATACATCTGGCGTAATGCACACTTCTCCTCCTTCCCTACGTCTGGTACTATAACCCAGCAATCGTCCGACATTTCATCGGCTTTTTGACGTACGACAAGGGAAGGGCATCGCAGGCATGGTAAGACGACATCGGGTGCGCTGGCTGGCAGCGGTAGCAATGCTCTCGCTCATATTGCTGCTGTCAGCGTGCGGCCAGACCACCACCCCGGCGACCAATGGCGCAGGAGCAGGCTTGCAGGCGCTGAACACGCCATCCGCGATGAGTGGAACACCCTCGCCCACGCCCGTCCCGTTGCCTTACACTTTCCCCAAGCAATGGCTGCCTGCGCCCGACGGCGCCCACCTGCCACCGCAAATCGGCAGCTTTATCTTTTCGCCATCATCACCGCAGACTGGCTATATCTGTGGCGTCTCCTCGTCATCCGCCGACAATTCTGCCGCAACGCCCCCGTTTGTCGTGGCTACCAACACTGGCGGCCAGTCGTGGCATACGGTTTCAGGCTCTGCCGCGCACGCCAAATCGGCCTGTAACCTCTTCATAGACCAGAACAATGCCAATGACATCTTCGCGGCGGCTGGCGACTTGCGCGGGCAGCTACCACTCTATCGCAGTCAGGACGGCGGCGTGACCTGGAAGGCTATCAATCAGCCAACTATCGCAAATATGAGCATCATCGTGATGCAGGTGGCGGTTGTCCAATCGCGTTTGATTGCCATGATCGGCATGAATGGTGAAGGCGTTCCCCCACATTCCTTCTATGCCAGTGATGACGGCGGCCAATCCTGGGCGCCACTCACTATCGTCGTGAATGGCGCGAGCGTAGACGCGGGCGAGCAATTGTGGTTCGATGGCCCGGCGCTGGTTGTCGAGGCTTCGCCATCATGCGCGCAGGGATGCGGCTACTCGGCGGCAGTGAGCAACTGGCGCGGAGTCCGACGACGCCTAGACGATCCACTTTCCAGCCAGCCACCATCGCCCAATTATTACTACCAGTCAACCGATGGCGGACGCACCTGGACGAACTTCCCGATGCCTGTGAGCAATCTCTCCAACCTCACCTTCGCACGCTCTGCCGACGGCTCAACCACCTACGCGCTAGGCACAGCGGCTGGTGTGCCCAATCAGCCAGCCGCGACCAACGTCGCATTCTACTCGGCAGACGGCGGCGCGCACTGGCGGCAACTGCCGACGCTGGCTGGTGTCGAGAACGGCTACCTCGATCCCAGTTCGCTAGGAGTGTTTGGCGCATCCGTATTGCCAGATGGCTCAGTAGAAACGGGAACCCTCCATACCACGGGTGATAACAATAGCAGCGTCGCCGGAATATTTCTGCTACGCCCTGACGACACGGCGCCTGCCTGGCGACCGCTTATCCCGCTGGCGGATGGGTCCTTCTGGCAGACGATCCCAACAACAACAGGTGTCCGCATCTGGGCAACGCGGACCCAACCTGGCGGTTCCAGTGGGCAGGTTGTCTACTTCGATCTTCCGTGAGCTGTCCGCACGCGCGGGAATGCGCTACACCTTCGCTTCGACCTCGGCGAGCGGCTTCGCATTGCGCACGTGGGGATTGACCGTCGCGAGAATGGACACGAACGCCTGAAGCGCCATAAATGCGAGTACCGTCACCAGCGGATTGAACGCTTGGAGCAGGAAGCCTGTCACGGCGAGGCCGATTGGCTGCCCGGCGAAGGCGATCAGCCGAAAGACACTATTGACGCGCCCCTGTAGCTCATCAGGGATAAGCGCCAGGCGATAGCTCATCTGCACGACGTTATACACCGGACTGCTTACGAATGCGGTCGCCACGACGACGCCCAGCCAGACCGGGTTGGGCGCCAACGCATAGAGCGGGAAGAGCAGTGTCCACAGCCACATCATGCTAATGATCACCGTGGCGAAGCGCGCGCGCTTCTGTACCCACGGCGCGATGACCG
This sequence comes from Ktedonobacterales bacterium, assembly GCA_036557205.1. Taxonomy (GTDB): domain Bacteria; phylum Chloroflexota; class Ktedonobacteria; order Ktedonobacterales; family JADMIN01; genus DAHUXT01. Next base: position 7,599 of record DATBIB010000093.1, read on the forward strand.
CGCCAATGATGCCACCAATGCCGCCAATCGTGAATATCAGGCCGACCACCAGCGACGAGGCATGCATCTGCTCCTGCGCGACGACAATGATGATGAGCACGAGTCCAGGGATGTTGGTGACGCCGGTCAGCACGGCAATAAATCGAATGAGCGGCTGATGCCAGAGCCAGGCCAGCCCCTCGGCGATCTCTTTCCGTAATGAACGCCGGGTCTCGGCTTTTCTCTCCCCTTGAAAACGCGCAGGGATGAAGAAGAGCGTCACGACCGAGACAGCATACGACACGGCGTCGGCGACGAATGGCAAGAGCGCGTGCAGCCCGAAGAGCGCGCCGCCCAGCGCTGGCCCCACCAGGGCGGCTGTTCCGTCGGTCGCGGCATTCTGTGCGGTGGCCGCGGGAAGCTGCTCCTTTGAGACGACCCGCGGCAGGCAGGCTACCTCTGCGATGTTGAAGAAGACGAAAAGCGAACCCTCCAGCGCTGAGACAATATAGAGCTGCGCCAGGCTGAGGTGGTTCAATGCCAGGGCAACGGGAATGCTGCCCATCGCGATAGCGCGTCCGGTGTCGCAGATGATCATCACGCGCTTACGGTCCCACCGATCCACCAGCGCGCCAGCGGGCAGACTGAAAAACAGATAGGGCAGCGCGCGCACGGCCCCCATCAGTCCAGCCTGGGCAGGCGAGTTCGTCACGAACAGCACCAGCAGCGGAAAGGCGACGGTCGATATCTCCGTGCCTATGGTAGAGACAGCCTGGCCGCTCCAGAGCAGCATGTAGCTACGATTGCGCCACAGCCGCTCGGGCCGTGTCGCACGCGGTTGCTCGGCTGGCATCGCGGATGTGGTCATACATCGTCCTCTTTGCTGCTCTCGTCACTGCCATCATCAGAATGCGTTTGTTCTGTCACTGACCCATCCTGCAGGTATGGAGGCGACTGGAACAACGCGACCGACAGGCTAAATACCGTACCCTCGTCCGTCGCTGGCTCAGCGATAAACTCTTCAACCAGCTCCATCACTCGCCGCTCATAGTAGGCATAGCGCTCCGCAGTCAGGCGCGAGTGTGGAAACGCCGTCTTCACCAGCGCCTCCGGGCCGTCATCTGCCAGCGTCTCCGCCAGCTCATCGCGGGCATCCGTCAAAAATCGCACCAACGCGGGCACTTTCCCTGTGACAACATCGGGGAAGTTATAAGTGAAGATGCGAGCTGTCCGGGTGTAGTACTTGGCGACGATGCCACGCACCAGCCGCCGCGCAACCACCTGCGCCAGCCCGGCGGACTCGAGTACCTGTAAGTGATGGCCAATGGTGCCTGGCGGCATCTTCAGGCGGTCCGCAATCTGCTTGGCCGTCGCCGGTCTGCTCTGAATGATGCCCAGGATGCGGTGTCGCACCGGGTCGGCCAGCGCCTTCATCTGTCGCGGCGTGTCAACGTCGAGCGAAATCGGAAGCTCTGGCATAGGTACCGGCACATTGTCTGGAAGCACCTCTGGCTCGTTCCGCTCAGCGGACTCGTCATCATCCATAGCCACTCTCCATCGCTCGTCCCCACCGCAACCTTGACGTACGACTTTCACCGCACGTACCGGAAACGTAGCACGAATTTTGTGGCCCGTCAAGTCCAATACGCGACCTTGCACGCGACGAACCAATCATGTATCATTGATGTATCGCAATACGATGTATCTGCACAGTGCAGTCCCCAAGCGGCCTCTGGCCTTCGCGGGGATGTCCGCCTTTTCTACGCGCATGGTCATAGACAAGCCTGGATCGATCGACTATGTCCAGGACATGTGTGATGAAACGTACATTCCGTATTCCTACAGACACCACTCCCTGCGCCTATCGGCTGTCCGAACAGTGCGCTCGCAGCCCTCCCGCACTCTCCACACCCAGGAAACACGGCGGCTTACCGCCAGCTTTATTTCTCATCTCTGCGCCGATGTGGCGCTTTTGCCGCGAGGACAGCGGCTCCTATCCCTTGTTGGTATCGTCACTGCTTTGTCTTCCTCGCGTCAGGATTGACAGCAAGAGAGGTTCGTTGGCTATGAACGTAACGTTTGCTCAGTCTGTGTTCGTGCCGATAGCAATTGGTTTCTTCGGCCTGGGCACGGGGTATTTTATCTGGGGCGGGCAGGCGCTCTTCGGCATCCCCAGAGCGACCCCCGAAGTTAACAAATCTATCGGCATGTGGGGATTCTGGATGCCTGGTTTTATGCAGTTCATCACCGGCGTCTACCTGATGGTGGGTATGACCTGGTTCGGGGTTTTCGCCAAGTCGGCGCCGCTCTACATGGCGGCGCTTGCGTTTACCGCGTACGGCATCCACTGGTTCGCCATGGCGCATCGCCGCTATATTGGCTCCAGCGCGGACGCCGACGGCTGGATGGCTATTGCCTTCCTCATCCTCTCGATCCTTGGTGTGGTCGTATTCATCATGGTTAACGACATCCCCGTCGCCATCGTGTTTATTGGCCTGGGTCTCATCTACCTGAGCGAGATTCCGGCGCGATTCCTCAAGTCGGCAACCGCCGCCCGGTTCGTAGGGCTGTGGCAGGTGCTTACAGGCATCTGGTTGATGTATATGACCATCGCCGTCGTCCTCAACCTGAGCGTCCCCAACATGCATCTGTGGCTATAGGCTTGCTATATGGTGTCCGGGAGGCTACTGTGGTAGCCTCCCCATTGCCTCGTAGGTAGAAAAGGATTGGAGATCTTCCTATGGCCACACAGCCTGCTGCTACATCCACCGAGGCCGTTGAAATAGAGATTGATGGGCGACCGGTGACTATCGCCTCCGCGAGTACCATTTTGCAGGCAATTCTCGATACTGGGCAGGCATTCCCCCATGTCTGCTACCATCCAGCGCTCGGTCCACTTGAGACCTGCGACACCTGTATTATGGAGGTGAATGGCCAGCTCGTTCGCGCCTGCGCCACGCAGATTTCAGCCGGTATGAAGATTCGCACCCGTGGTGGGCAGAGTGCGGCGGCGCGAGACGAAGCAATGAACCGCATCTTGCGCAACCATGATCTCTACTGCACGGTCTGTGACAACAACAATGGAAACTGTGTCATCCACAACACCGCCGAGCTGATGCGGGTCGAACACCAGAAGTACCCGTTTGCGTCGAAGGGCTATACTACTGATTCGTCCAACCCCTTCTACCGCTATGATCCCGATCAATGCATCCTCTGCGGTCGCTGCGTGGAGGCCTGCCAGAATGTGCAGGTGAGCGAGGTGCTCTCCATCGCCTGGGATCGCGCGCAACCCCGCGTCATCTGGGATGCGGACGTGCCTATTAATGAGTCGTCGTGCGTCTCATGCGGCCATTGTGTTACCGTCTGCCCATGCAACGCGCTGATGGAAACGTCCATGCTGGGCGAGGCGGGCTTTCTCACTGGCATCGGCTCACACACGCTCAAACAGATGATCGATGTGACCAAGCGTGTCGAGCCGAGTTACGGGCCGACGATTGCCCTATCGAATGTCGAAGCGAAAATGCGTGAGGCGCGCATCAAGAGGACGAAGACCGTCTGCACCTATTGCGGCGTGGGCTGCAGCTTCGATATGTGGACCAAAGGCCGCAAGATTCTCCGCGTTGAGCCGAGCATGGACGCCCCGGCCAACCAGATATCCACCTGCGTCAAGGGCAAGTTTGGCTGGGACTACGTGAACAGCCCCGACCGCCTGGTTCAACCGTTGATTCGTCAGGGCGATGGCTTCCAGCCAGCCACCTGGGACGAAGCGCTTGACTTCATCGCTCGCAGGCTGCTGACGATCCGTCAGGAGCGTGGCGACGACGCTATCGGGTTCATTTCTTCATCGAAGTGCACCAATGAAGAGAACTACCTGATGCAGAAGCTGGCGCGGGCCGTCATGCACACACACAATATCGACAACTGCTCGCGCTACTGTCAGGCGCCTGCCACCGAGGGTCTGCGCCGCACCATGGGCTACGGCGGCGACTCCGGCTCGATCTCCGATCTTGCGCAGGCTGATCTGGTGGTGATCGTCGGCGCGAATCCCGCTGAATCGCATCCCGTCCTCTCGACGCGCATTCGTCGTGCGCACAAGCTTCGCGGTCAGAAGCTCATCGTCGCCGATCTGCGCAAGAATGGTATGGCAGCGCGCGCCGACATCTTCCTGCACCCGAAGCCAGGCTCCGACCTGGTCTGGATTTCCGCGGTCACGAAATATATCCTCGATCAGGGCAAGGAGAATAAGGCATTCCTCGCCAACCGCGTTACCGGGCTGGACGAATACCGCCAGTCTCTCGGCAAGTTCACGCTGGAATACGCCGAACAGGCCACCGGCATTCCCATGGCCGAGCTGATTCGCGTCGCCGAAATGATCGCCAGCTCGCCGCGCGTCTGCATCGCCTGGGCAATGGGCGTCACGCAGCATGTCGGCGGCAGCGATACCTGCACAGCACTCTGCAATCTGCTGCTGGTCACGGGCAATGTTGGCCGTCCCGGCACTGGCGCGTACCCGCTGCGCGGCCACAATAACGTGCAGGGCGCCGGAGATTTTGGCTGTAGCCCATCGTTTATGCCGGGCTACGAGCGCGTGGACGAACCTGCCGTGCGCGCGAAGTATGCCAGCGCGTGGGGTGTGGAGTTGCCCACCATCAAAGGGCTCGACAATCATACGATGGTCGACGCCATCCACACTGGGACGCTTCGCGCGTTGGTCATCGAGGGTGAGGAGATGGCCCTGGTGGACGCCAACGCGCACTATGTGCAGCAGGCGCTGGAAAAACTCGACTTTACCGTGGTGATCGAGTCATTCTTTGGCAAGACCTGCGAATATGCGGACGTCATCCTGCCCGCTTCGATCAGCCTGGAGAAAGAAGGCACGTTCACCAGCACCGAACGGCGCATCCAGCGGCTGTATCAGGTGCTGCCGCCGCTGGGCGATTCTCGCCCGGACTGGCAGATCATCCAGGATCTCGCCAACCGGCTCGGCGCGCGTTGGGCGTATACCAATCCCGGAGAAATCCTGGCTGAAGCCGCCACCGTCGCCGAAATTCTCGCAGGCGTCTCCTACGAACGGCTCGAAGGGTATCGCAGCCAGCAATGGCCAGTTCTGCCGGACGGCACGAGCACGCCGCTGCACTATGTTGACTCGTTCCCCCGGCCAGATGGCAAGGCGCATCTCTTCCCAGTCGAGTGGACGCCACCCGTCGAGATGCCCGCGGAGTATGATTTGCATCTGAACAACGGGCGCATGCTCGAACACTTCCACGAGGGGACGCTGACCTATCGTGTCTCCGGCATTCGCGACAAAGTGCCCGTGACCTACGTGGAGGTTTCGCCTGAGCTGGCGCGCGAGCGCGGCATCGAATCGGGCGCGCTGGTGCGGCTGGTCTCGCCCTACGGCGCGGTCAAAGTGCGGGCGGTCGTTACCGATCGTGTGCGTGGGAATGAGTTATACCTTCCCATGAACGCGGCCTCGGATGACGAAGCGGTCAACTACCTCACGAGCAGCTACTCCGACCGCGCGACCCACACCCCCGCCTACAAGGAAATCAGTGTGCGCATGGAGATTTTGTCTCCCACAGGCGATAGTCCCATCAAGCGCGGGAACCCACGGCTGGGCCATCCGAATCCGCAGCCCGGCGTCAACGTGGAGCAGAAGTGGGAGCGCAAGGACTATGTGCCTCTGGTGACCAAATGACCAATATACGGCAGATACGACCTTCTCAAGATCGGAGAGACGCGGCATGGCTAAACCAACCAATGTGATCGCCCGCCCGGTGCAGACGCCAGAGGAGGAACGTGCGACGGCCCTGGAGGCGCTGCTGGAGGGGGCATCGGACAACTCGCCCGCGCTGCTCGAAGCGCTGGCGCTGCTTCAATCACTGCACCAGCGCGGAATACTCGAAGCGCTGGCAGCACTATTCCAGAAAGGCGATGATGTGCTGGGTATCGCGATGGATACACTGGCGCAACCAGCCTATAGCAATGGCGCGAAGAACGCCCTGATGCTGGCACAGACGCTCTCCGCGCTGGATGAGGAGACGCTGGCTACGTCACAGCGTATGGTGGTCAGTGGAGTGCATGGGTTCGCGAACGCGAAGCCCCCTGCCAAGCCCCTCGGCGTATTCGATCTCCTGCGCGCACTCAAGGATCCAGACGTGAGCGCCGGATTAGCCGCCACACTAGGGCTGTTGAAAGGCATAGGGGCCGCCCAGCGCCAGTAAAGGACGTAATTGCGGGATCAAGACCGGCTAAAGGTCTTGACAGTGTCCGGGGGCATCCGTTATACTCTAGCTTGTCACTCGCGAGTTGTGAGCCGCGGGGGGATTGGTGACTAGAGCGGAGGGGGCACACCCGTTCCCATCCCGAACACGGTCGTTAAGCCCTCCAGCCCCCACGATACTGCAGGGGCAGCCCTGTGGGACAATAGGACGTTGCCACTCCCCCCGCGCACCACA
>DATBIB010000094.1:0-11254 GCA_036557205.1 Ktedonobacterales bacterium
GCCCATCCGGCAATATTCACGGCATGATCCTCGGCGCGCTCTGCGGCTATGGCGATCCCTCGGCGGGCGATCCGGCGCTGGTTGAGGTGGCTGGTGGCGGCCCGCATATCGACCCACGCCGCGTTGTCATCGTTGGCGCGCGCGACATCGATCCCGGCGAGCGCGAGTTGCTTAAGCGGTCCGGCGCGCACGTCTTCACCATGGCCGATATCGACCGTCACGGGATGGACCGCATCACCCACGACGCGATTGCCCTGGCATCCGAAGGGGCCGCGGGCATCCACGTCAGCTTCGATCTTGATGGAGTCGATCCTAAGGACGCCCCTGGCGTCGGCACGCCGGTTCCCGGAGGCATGACCTGGCGCGAGGCCCATCTCGCGATGGAGCTGGCCGCCAGTTCCGGCAAACTGCTCAGCCTCGATCTGGTCGAGGTGAACCCGATTCTGGACGAACGCAACCGCACGGCTGATCTCGCGGCGCAACTCGCGCTCTCGGCCACTGGCAAACGCATCCTGTGAGCACCCTGTGAGTTCTCTCATGTCCTGGTAATGCGTCTTTGTAGGTGTAGGTATCTGGCCTGCTGATTCGTCTTGACAATGTGGGTAGTCTGATGGTATGGGGCGCGTGTTCGCCACGACTTCGAGTGAAATGGGGCTGGCCGCTATCTGGCGTAGCGGTCTGAACATAACGTTGCGGCAACGAGGCCGCGGCAGAGGAGGCGAGTGAGCGTGTCTATTCCTCTTTCCCAGCGGACCGATATGACGGTCTTCATGAATGGCGCGTTTGTGGCCGCCAATGAGGCGCATGTCGGCGTCATGAGCCATGCGCTCTCGTATGGCACTGGCTGCTTCGAGGGAATCCGTGCTTACTGGAACGGCCAGACCGAAGAACTCTATATCTTCCGGTTGCGCGAGCATTATGAGCGCCTGCACCGCTCCTGCCGTATCGTCAATATCGAGCTACCCTATAGCGTTGACGAATTGATCGCGATTACCATCGACCTGGTGCGCCGCAACAATCTGCGCGAGAACTGCTACATCCGCCCATTCGCCTACAAGTCCAACGAGATCATTGGTGTCCGGCTCAACGACCTGGACGACGCCTTCCTCATCTACACCGTGCCGATGGGTGACTATGTCGCCACTACTGGCCTGCGCTGCGGTGTCTCGTCGTGGCGACGGGTGGACGATAACATGATCCCCGCCCGCGCCAAGATTTCCGGCGCCTACGTCAATAGCGCCTTCGCCAAGTCTGAGGCGCTGATGAACGGCTTCGACGAGGCGATCATGCTGACCAGCGAGGGCCACGTCAGCGAGGGCAGCGCCGAAAATATCTTCATGCTGGTCAACGGCGAGCTGGTGACGCCCTCCGCCTCCGAGAACATCCTGCTCGGCATTACCCGCGAGACCATTATGCAGCTTGCCCGCCGCGAGCTGGACCGCATCACTCGCGAGCGCCAGATCGACCGCACTGAGCTATACGTCGCCGACGAAATCTTCCTGACCGGCACCGGCGCGCAGATTTGCCCGGTGATCGAGGTGGATCACCGCCCGGTGGGAACTGGCAAGATCGGGGCGCTGACCGAGACCTTGCAGCAGACGTATCACGAGGTGGTGCGCGGCATGCGGTCGGAATACCGCGACTGGCTCACGCCGGTCTACGCGGAGAGCCACGCTAAGGTGGAGCATACGGTCGCCGCGGGCAAAGCCGCCAGCAACGGCCACAGCGGGCATAACGGCAACGGCCATAGCAGCCACGCGAACGGCCACACCAAGACACGTAGCGGCGGCAAGACGCGCACCCGCTAGCCCAGCCATGCCTGGTATTACTCCGGCACGCTCGTACAGCCCCTCTCATACCATGAGAGGGGTCGCTTATTGTTCGGCGCTGGGTGGGAAGAGCGCCGGTTGGCGTTCAGCCTCGATGCGCTCTTGCTCGGCGCGCGCGATCTGCTGGATGGACTGCTCCGGTGTTGGGAGATCTTCGGGCATCGTGCCGCCAAGCTCAGCAATAGTCTCACGCACCTTCTTGCCGACGACGTAGTGCGCCGTGTTGGCATCGTGCTTGTTGTCGATCTCCTCGCGACGTATCTTGGCCTCGGTCTGCGCGGCTCGGAAGATGTTGTCAGCAAGTTCTTCGGACTCCATCCAGTCCAGAATGTGCTAGCCCTTTGCTAGCCCTTTGCGCGCAGCTATGTCACGAGCCGTCTCGCCGCCATATAGCCCCCGATAGCCAAAATCCTGGAAGATGGCGAAGTCGCGGTTGGTGGCGACACCAGCGGTGGTCGCGGTATTCGCCAGAATGCGGTTGCGATGGGCCATCTCAGAGCGTAGTAGCGGGCGCTTCTGATTCTCAGGAAGTCCGGCGGCTACCTCCTCCAGACGCCTGGCGCCCTCCCGTGCCAGCCATTGCTTGATCGGCTCGGCCTTCGGGCTAGGCACGCTCTGCACGATGCGCAGCATGGTTTCCGCGTCGGCGGCGTCAGTGGGGCGCATCTTGCCGTCAAGCGCTCGCATTTTCAACCTTTCACATTTTGTGAATACTTCGGTAAAGCCCTCCTCCTTGGCTAGACGTTGCTTCATCATGCCCCAATAGGTACTAGGCGCGTCGCTGTCAGTCAGTACGGCAATTACATCGATGACGCTGAAAAACCACTGTCCCTCATACCATTGTCGGCGAATGAGTCGTCCCATGCTCCCGTCGTCGAACGGCAACAACGCCTGTTCGTCATTTGCGTCGCTGGTGTCGCTGGTCTGGTTGATGTCGTTAGGATCGTTGCTCATGACCTGAACCTCCTGCATGGCGAACATGGCGAATCGCGCTGCACTGTTCGCATGGATGCAATAGTGGATGCAGGCAGGCGAGTTGTCAAGTGGCTCGTCGCGGACATATCTCGACTTGTGCGGACACATACGGACACAGGCTGGCAGAGAGGGCCAGGGGTCGCAGCGTAGGAGAAACGCTGGCGGTTGCTGCGTAGAAGGGCGTGGGCGCGTTATACTTCTTCTGATGCCGCTATGTTTTTGCCATTGATGATTTCCCTGAGAGGGGCGCCCGTTGAAGCAGCTTCGTTCCTTGAGCCAGTTAGAGCCTATCGCCCGTGTCCAGACCATTCTGGCCCTCGTCTCGTTCGTCCTATGCGTGCTGGCAAGCGCCTACCTGCTCATCAGCCTCTTTGGCGCCCATGAGATTTGCTATGGCGTCTCCAACCAGACCATGCTCTGCAAGCCCATCGCGCCCAGCTCCATCGAGTTCGCGCAGCAGGCGGCGCGCGTCGCCTTTGTGCTCAGCACCGTTATCGTGCTCTTCCTGGCGGCGACACTCGCCGCATGGTGGCAGCACCACACCGCCGAGCCATCCAATCGCAGCGTCGCCTGCGGCGTGCTGGTGACCTGCGCCTTCCTCATCATCGCGATCACTATGCCCGCCATCTCGGGCGCGGGCTTCTACCTTGCCCCCGCCACCATCCTGATCTCCGCCGCCGCTGTGCTGGGCCTCTTTATCTTCATTCGCGACTGGCGAGCCGCGACATCACGATAGAACACGATAGCACACACGGTAGCACAGGCGAGAGCAGACGGGAAAGTGCCCTCATATCCCGGCATCCCCTCCCTTCCGCACCAAATGGGCTATTGACTCTTTCTAGAAAATTTGTTCTAATTGAGTCAGGATGCAGCCTGCTCTCTACCAGCGTGCGCGCTGCATACCGCCTGGTGAACGGAACAGGGTTCAGTAGTAGTGGTACGAGAAGGGGGACGACGATGATGAATCGCAATGGTCAGGGGTATGTACAGGCGGGATGGACCAGCCAGAGCGGCTATGGTAGGCCGCAGCTGCCCGACGCTGAGATCGAGGGCGAGCTTGATACCGAACTGGGGGATGTGACCTCCGCTGACTGGCAGCAACGAGCGTATACACGTCAGATCATCCGCGAGTTTCTGCGGGCGGTGCCACGCTCGGAGACCGAGACGACGCTGGTGATCGTCCGGCCCGACGGCGAGCAGCGACTGCTCACCCGCGCCCAGCTTTCGACGGCGATTGACCGCCTGCGCCCGCGCCAGCGGCAGATCGTGCGCCTGGCGCTGGAGGAGCGTTGGCCGCGTCAGCGTGTCTGCGAGTATCTGCACAACATCAGCATCAAGACACTCGAGCGCGATCAGGTTGAGGCGCTCGACATCCTTGCCGAATTATGAATTATAGGAAACGCGCGTAGTGCCGCCAATTGTAGAACAACCTTCACTCAACCGATAGCCGGGCGTCGTCCCCCTCGACGCCTGGCCTGTCGTTCTTTCCTTTACTCCGCTACCCGTCTCTATTCCGCGTCATGCGCCGCGAGCGCCGCCCGCATCACCGCGATGGGCGCGGGCGATCCCGTCCAAAGCTCAAACGCCGCCGCGCCCTGCTCCAGCAGCATTTCAAGTCCAGTCGCCACACGCAGTCCGCGCGCCCGAGCCATCCGCAGCAACGCCGTCTCCGGTGGCGCGTAGACCATATCGAAGACCAGCGCAGTTGGCGGCAGGTGCGCCAATAGCTCAGCGGAGAGCGGCGACGCCAACGGGTCGCCCATGCCGACGGATGTCGCGTTGATAAGGATGCTACTTGTCCTCAGCGCCTCTACCAACTTGTCGGGCGCGTCCAGGGCAATCGTTTCCGCTTCGGAGAGACCGAGCGCGCTCAGCGCCTCCCGCGCCGCCGCTACACTCCTCGCCGCCACATGCAGCGTCATCCCACGCTCGTGGGCCGCCGCCCAGGCTGCCCGCGCCGCGCCGCCCGCCCCCAGCGCCAGCGCCAACGCCGATTGCCCGCCGTCTCCCGCACCGTGCGCATCCAGTACGCGCAATACCCCGGTCACGTCGGTGTTGTGGCCGGTCAGGCGGCCATCCGCGCCGCGCACAATGGTGTTGACCGCGCCCCCGGCTTGCAGCGCGCTCGGCGCCAGCGCATCCAGCAGCGGCACGACCGCCGTCTTATGCGGGATGGTGACGTTCGCGCCCAGCACATCCGGCGCGCGCAGACTGGCGACCCGCTCGGCCAGCGTCTCTGGCGGCGTCTCCCAGAGCACATAGTGGGCGGGGATGCCCAGCGCGTCGAACGCGGCCTGCTGCATCGCGGGCGAGCGCGAGTGGCCAACGGGATAGCCGATCAGCCCGACGCGGCGTGTGGCTGGCATTATACGCTCCCTTTATGGCTGGCGCTGGCGGTTGAAACCGCGCCTGAACGGCCTCGCCTGCTGTGCACGCTCCGCCACAAAACCCGCCCGTTGGGCCGCTGCCGCTCCGCGCGCCCTTGCGCGCTTCTCGCCTCGTGCCATTGTCTCTCGGCTCGCGCGGCTGCCCGGCGCGGGTTTCACAGAATCGCGCGCCACCGGATATTTTCGTTGGATCAGGGTCTGGGCAGTCCGCGCAGGCGGACTTCCTGGCCGTAGGCCGTTCAGGCGCGACTTCAGTCGCCAGCCCCTCACATCGTGGCCGCCGCCGCCTCCACCGTCAGGCGATGCAGCGCGACTAGCCGCTCTTGCGGGAGCCGAGGGCTAACGTAGCCGCCTGCCAGCACAAACGCCACCGGGATCGCGTGTGCGCGACACCACGCGAAGGCCAGCCGCTCGCGCTCGGCCAGGGTCTCCTCGGTGATACCTGCCAGGCCACCCTCGGCGCTGCCCTCATGCGGGTCCATGCCCGCGTTGTAGAGGCAGAGGTCGTAGCTCCCGCTGCTTTCCAGGCGCTCTAGCAGCTCGCGCACGGCGGGTAGGTAGCGCGCCGCATCGCTCACCAGCTCGAAGCTGTTTTCTGCTGTGGGCGTGTAGAAGTCGAAGGGATCGACGGCGATATCGGCATGGCGAATACGCGGCTCCTGCACCACCAGCGAGTGCGTGCCACCGCCGCAGTGGGCGTCCAGGTCGAGGATGAGCACGGAGTTCGCGCCGCCAGCCAGCGCATGGAAAGCCGCCAGCGCCAGCCCGTTGAAGGTGCAGTAGCCCTTCCCCTGATAGCGCCAGGCATGGTGCAGTCCGCTGGAGAGCGATCCGGCGCACCCCTCACGGAGCGCCACCTCGGCGGCGGCAATCGCCCCTCCGGTCGAGGCGCGGACACTGGGCCAGAGCAGCGCGTCCCACCAGAAGCCCTGGGACTCGGCCAGCGCGCGCGGCTCGCCGGTACGCACCGCTTCCACATACGCTGGGTCGTGTAGCTCACAGAGCGTCGCCTCGGAGACCGGCTCCGGCGCGACGAACTCGATCCCTGCGACCGGCTCCGCCTGAAGCGCCTCGGCCACCCAGCGCGCCTTCCGCGTCGTATCGAATACATACTCGGTGAGCACATAGTCGGGACTGTAGAACAGCTTCATGCGCGCCTCCACTGGCCCTCTATCGAATTGCACTCGCAACGACATACAGGCATATTCCCTGCCCGTATCATACGCCATCGCCGCGAATTTCCGGTGGCACGCACGAATGACTGCAATCACTTCCCCACGAGACACAGCACGTTCACATCGCAGGCAACTCCAGAAGCTGTGGCATATTTTAGACAAGTCCAGAGAACCGATCGGCGATATAGGCCTACTTCGCCGCCTCATCACGCGGGGATGAGAGGAAACGCATCCAGGCGTTGCGCTCATGCCAGACCGGGCCAAGCTCCCAGACGCAGTAGGTACCCCGGTGGCTCGTCTCGAATGTTGTCGGCGTGAAGCGACCTCCTGGCTGCGTCAGGTCTTTCGCGTAGACCGATTCCCATAGCTCATTGGTGTTGCGCCAGGTGATCAGCATCAGCAGCAGCGCTGGCCCACAGGCGTGCAGCAGCACGAACCCCAGCTCATCGCTCAGCCGCAAGCGCTCTACCTCGGCTGCCACAAAGTCATGGCTCTCGCGCACATGTTCCGGCGCGATCTCCCGCTCGGGAGGGTAGATGTCGTACCACTTGAGATAGGCGTGCGGGAGACGCAGGTCGTCGCCTGGGGTGACCAGCTTCTGCGAGTAGGTGTACCCTTCAGGCACGATATTCCCATAGCGTCCGAGGCTCGTGTCAATCGGTGTCTCCGTCATCATATCGCTCCTTCATTCGCTCGTTGGGCAAGTGCCAGCGCACTATCATCTAGAACCAGCATACCGGCCTATCCGGACACAATCTGTCCTGAGCGGGGCATTGTGTGGAATTGGACACACATTGCGCGCACGTGGGAACCTTTCATTCCGCGCCAGCGTCAAGAGTGCCAGGCAATCTCTAAAAGACCAGAGCGCAGATTCATTCCAGACACTGGCGCTGAAAGGAGACCCCGGCATGATCCGTAAACTGTGGAAGCTGGTTCCCGTCCTCTTCGTCCTTGGCGTCTTTGTGACCCAAGCAGCCACCGCCGCCGCCTGCGGAGGCCTCGTCGCCCCCAATGGCTCCGTCCGGCTGGAGCGCGCCACGACGCTGGTCGCCTGGCACGACGGCATCGAACACTATCTGACAAGTTTCACCTATCAGGGCGACTTCAACGATGTCGGCTGGATCGTGCCGCTGCCCGCGATTCCGATCAGCATCCAGGAGGGCGGCGCCTGGACCCTACAGCGGCTGGAGCGCGAAACGCACCCGCAACCGACGTTCTCACTGGATGATAGAGCAGTGGGCGCGGCGGCTCCGAGCGCGGCCCAGGTGATCGAGCAGGTGAAGGTTGAGGCGCTCAACATCACCGTCCTCAAGGGCAGCGGGCAAGAGGTCATCCAGTGGTGCGCGACCAATGGCTTCGAGCTGAATGACGAGACGAAGGCGCATCTGCTCGGCTATGCCCACGGCAGCCCAATCTTCATGGCGGCGAAATACGACACCTCCGCCGCTCGTGCGCGCGGCCAGTTGCAGGGCGATGGCGCGCCAGTGCTCATCACGATGAAGACGCCGCGCCTCTGGGTGCCGTTGGAGGTACTCGCCGTCGAGGGGCAGCAGGTGAACGCTGATCTCTATCTGCTGACCGATAAGCCTGTCAATACCAGCGCGGTGGGCGCGGCCATTGGGCAATCGCCGGTCGGTAGCGCGGTGCCGGGCGCGACGGGCTTCCAGCTTGCCTTCCAGGAGAAGATGAACACCTCGCTCTACCATGACCTCTCGACCGACCGCAATATGGGCTGGGTGCCGTCGGACGCCTGGCTGACGTATCTGACGCTGAACGCGACGGAGCCACAGGTAACCTACGATCTCTCGCTCACCAACGCGGGCGTCATCCAGCTTTCGCCCTTTGGCACGGCGCTGACAACGACCGCGCGCAACGAGCACAGCCTACCCGGCTGGCTGCCGCAGCTACCCATCGGCACACCGCAGGTGGCGCTGCTGGTGGCGATCATCCTCGGCCTGGTGGCGCTGCTGGTCGTGGTGATCCGCCGCGGCGACCGCACCGCTGTAACGACAACGACAACGACGACTGAGCGCACGCCGGATGCGGTGGGGTAGACCTCTCCCGGCCTTCGGCCACCCTCCCCCTTGCAGGGAGAGGGCCTGAATGGCGACGATGGTGGTAAACGCCCTGGTGGCTCTTGAGTTATACTTCAGGTAGCCATCAGGGCTATTTTATGCCTTTTAAGGCGACCGTAAACAAAGGAGAACATGATGCCTCAGCTATCACGTCAGGCAATCCTTGATGCTGTGCATCAGTTGCCGCCGGAAGAACAAGTAGCGCTTGCCCAGGAGATCATGCGGGCATTGGCGCAGGATACGAGGCGCGAGCCACCGCCTGCCCCAAAGGGCGGCAGCGTTATGGATCTGCGAGGTATTGCCCGCACCGCCGAGCCAATTGATGAACAGCAATTGCTCGATGAGAGCCGTGACGAGCGCTTTGGATGATGGCAAGTATAAAGGTGCTGGTAGATACCAATGTTGTCATAGACTGGCTCAATGATCGTAAGCCATGGGTTGATGAGGCCAGGTCTCTATGGGAGAGTCGTGAGACTGGCCTGACGGAACTTTATCTGCCAACGTCAGTTCTCACGGACATCTTCTATATACTCCGCAAGCTTATAGGAAATGATGGCGCAAAGAAAGCGATTGAGAAGTGTGTGGCCACATTTGGGTTGTTGCCGATCGACGAAACAGTGATTCGCAGCGCCCTCACACTACCAGGCAGCGACTTTGAGGATAATGTTCAGATCGCATGTACACTGACATACCACATTGACCTCATCGTGACTCGCAATCTGGGCGATTTTGTTCACGGCGTAACCGTACCAGTCATCGAACCCAAAGACATCGTGCGCTACCTTCCATCTGCTCGCCCTTGAGGCACCATACATGGAGGCTGGCGGCTGAAGCCGCGCTTATGGGCTACGCCGTAAAGGCCGCGCAGGCGGCCTCCCAGACACCTCACCGAGCAAAGAACCGCTGGATGAGCGTAACGATGATGGATACGTCGACAACGAGGCCAGCGAACGCCTCGAAGGCTGCAAACAGTACGATCGATTCCGGATCCCGACGCCCTAAGCAGGATGTCGTATTGCGAAGTCACGAACGCCTTGAAGCATGAGAGATACTTGCTCTGCTTTGTACTCGGAATATCTGCCATGCGCTGCCTTGTTACGAAGGTCAAGCCAAGCCGTAATCTGCTTTTGCTCTAATCCTGTGTAGACAGACTTCTTTACTAAGTCGGCATTCATTTTGTCGGACTTCTTCGGCTGCCCATGTGGCTCGCTTAGGTCCACTCCATGCTTAACGCAGAGTTGGCGCAGGTGCTGCTCCAGCACACCACCGATGAGTACAGCAGCTGGATCTTTGAAGCCATCAGTCAACAGATATTCAGCCATTTCGAGGAAGTCTCCAAACATATCAGCGTGGATGAGTTCTCGGAGCGTGGTCAGATAGCCAGCTTCTACGTCTGCTTTAAGAGCTCTTAGAATACCAAGAGTTCTGCTAGTGCTCGTTATCATCTCTATCTCGTCACTACTATCAGCTAGTGAAAGTGATGCATGGCTAACGTAGGGGCTACCGCCAAAGAATCCTTCTAGAAAAGTCATACATTGAGCACGCCAGCCTACGAACGAATCCCCATCAAAAGATACGGTAGCTTCCTCGTAATGACCGTCCCAGACTTCAGTTTTCTGTATCTCTTCACCACGGTCGATTAGACGCTGGATGCGGTCTAGAATTGCGGTTGTTATCTGTTGCTCGCTCACCTGATATTCCTCCTGCTTGGCACGCTTGCCTCTTTATATGACATACCAGGCGAGAGGTTAGGATGGATAGCCCGTATGCTGCATGATGTGTTGCGATAGGTGTTTGCCGATGGAGCAGCCAGTCGCTACCCCTCGTGGTAATATCTCTGAGTAGAGCTATTTGGCAGGGCAACACATCATGGCATGTGGCATCGGAGCCATATGACACCACTTCTGCCAGCCCGCGCAGGCGGCCTTTGCGGCGGAGCGGAGCCCTTAGGCGCGGCTTCAGCCGCCAGCATTTATTTCAGGGAGCTGAACCATTGAAGATTCATGAGTACCAGGCGAAAGAAATCATGCGCCGGTACGGCATCCCCGTGCAGCCGGGCAAGATCGCCACGACGCCCGAACAGGCCGAGGAGATCGCCCGCGAGTTTGGCGAGCCGGTCGTCATCAAGGCGCAGGTCTACGTCGGTGGACGTGGCAAGGCGGGCGGCATCCAGTTTGGCGATACGCCCGAACAGGCGCGCGAGGCCGCGAGCCGTGTGCTTGGGATGGACATCAAAGGGCTGACCGTCGAAAAGGTGCTGGTCACGCCCAAGATCGCCATCAGCGACGAGTACTACGTCGGCATCGTCCTCGACCGCGCCAGCCAGGCCCCGGTCGTCATGGTCAGCGCGGCGGGCGGCGTGGATATCGAAGAGGTTGCCGAGGCGACGCCCGAAAAGATCATCAAGCACACTATCGACGTCCGCTGGGGACTGCCCGCATGGCAGGCGCGCGAACTGCTCGCCCGGGCGGGCATGCCCTCCAATGTCGTCGCCAAGGGCGGCGCGATCCTCGCCGCGCTGGCCCGCGCCTATGAGGGCAGCGACGCCACCCTCGCCGAGATCAATCCCCTCGCCCTCACCAGCGATGGACAGGTGCTCGCCGCCGACGGCAAAATCCTGATTGACGACAACGGACTGCCGCGGCAGAAAGAGTACGCGGGCTGGGCAGAGCCGGAAGAAGCGAATCCGCTGGAGTTCGAGGCGAAATCTGAAGGGCTAACCTACGTCAAGCTCGACGGCGACGTCGGCATCATCGGCAACGGCGCGGGCCTCGTCATGACGACGCTCGATATGGTCGCGCGCTCCGGCGGCA
>DATBIB010000095.1:0-22582 GCA_036557205.1 Ktedonobacterales bacterium
CCACCCCGTCGCCCTCGCGCACCAATCCCAGCAACAGGTGCTCGGTCCCAATGTAGTTGTGGTTGAACCGCTGCGCCTCATCCTGCGCCAGGCTCAACACTTTGCGCGCTCGTTCCGTAAACTTCTCGAACTTATCGTTCACCTGTTGCCCCCCTTCCACGGTCGGAAGTGGCCCGCCGCGATAGGTAAAATGTGCTTCAATGATACGCCAGAACTCTGGCTGGCGTCAAGGATTGCTACCTGTCGAAACCCGCTTTATTAGCGGGTTTCCTCCCACATGTCCCGGTGATTACGCCTCAGCTGGACCTGCGGGTATCTCTCGCATCTCTCGCCGCACCGCCCGATCTCTATCTCGATCTCTATCTGCCCCTTTGATGGCGCCGCCCTCCGCGCGACCTCCATCTCCGCCCTGCATTCATGACAACTGATACAGCTACAACTATTCCCAGATGATCCTTCACCACAACACGTCCATGCCTACAATCACATTCCGCACGTCCACGCCGAATGCGGCGCCGCTTGAGGCGCTCATGCGCTAATCACCATATCGAATACATGTGTCAGAGAAGCAGGTTTCGCGCCACCAGCTTCCCTTGGATATGGAGATGATTCCGGAATCAGGAAGAATCAGGCGCTCTACGAGACTTCCCGAATCACTTTTTGCGTCCATTCGTCCAGCGGGAGTTCACGGGGCACATCCTGGCTTGCGTGGTGGCAGATCGGTGTGGGGCGGAATCCCGCTGGCATATTCGATGTGGAAAAGTGCGAACAGCGGACGGTGACGCTCCTAACCCTGGATTCGGCAAGGGTCTTGCCATGCCACTCCGGCGCGATTCCCGTCGCTATTCTTCTATACTCTATTTTAACGCACGGGTTCCACATCTGGAACCAGACTTTCGACTGGTTCTCGTCTCATTCGGAATGCTGTCCATATAGTACCCAGCGTCCCGCCTTCTGGAGAGGCATACCACATTTCACCGAGCTGGTGTACTATTGTCGTGGCAGGCGCTGTTTCTCCGCATGAAACCGCCGACGTATATCATGCAGGCGAGGAAACGTCGATGAGCGAGCACAGCGATAACAATCTGGATGAGATCGATGATGAGCTTCGACTCGAAGTCTCGCCGCTCCACCCACTACCCGACGCTACTGCCCAGCAGACCTCACGCCCGCGCCACCACACTCGCATGTTGCGTGCGGTGATCATCGGAACCGCTATTGCCGTCGCGCTGGCGGCCATCTTCAGCGGCTTTCTGCCGCTACGCACGCCGCTCACCGGCTGGGCGCTGCCCCAGCCGACCGCCACCAGCACGCCGGAGCCGACGTCTGTGCTGCTCGGCAAAGTACCCACTGACTGCCCGCCAGGGAACCCCCTCGCGACATTCTCGCCCGCATATGGCCCAGGCCTCGATGTAGGGCTGGATGCCTGGCTGGTCGGCTTCGACGGGCCGCACGCCACGTTGCGCTACACGAGTGGTGTGCCGCAGACACCGTACGGCTGGCCACATAAGGTCATCCTTGTGGCGGCGCCCGATGTGACAGAACAGATCGTTCTCGCCGCCAACGGAATGGGCAACGCGCAGAGTAGCGTATGGTTCAGCACGGATGGCTGGGAGCAGGCGACAAGCCCACTGATACTCACCCCTGCACAAACCTCACCGCAGCCAGACGGATGGCGGGTATGGACAATGAACTTCTTCCTCCGCTCGTCGGGCTGCTACTTTCTGAACATCCAGTTGGGCGCCAGCCACGCGGGGACATTCTTCGCCGCTGGTGTGTAGAGAACAGCGAGACCGCCACTGCAACAGACGCAGTAGCGGTCCAGCATGGTTTCCGGCGTGGCCGAGCAATCAGTCCTCGGATGCGCCTTCGGGTGTATGGGCGGTATCATCCGTCGCATCCGTCGCCGTCGCGGCGGCCTCTGGCCCGATGTCAGCCGCGCCCTCAGCCGGAGCGTCGGCGCTTTCCGCCGGTGCGGTTGTAGCTTCCTCAGCGGCAACCTGCTCGGTGGACGCAGCTTCAGCTTCAGCCTCTTCGGCTTTTGCCGCGCCAGCCTCGGCAGCCTCTACCTCACTCGCGTCGGGCGGAACCGCATCGGCGGGCGTCTCAGGCGTTGGCGTCTCAGGCTCCAGCGTCTGCGTCTCAGCGGTCGCCTCATGAGCGGTCGCCTCATGAGCGATGTCCGCCAGCGCCTGCTGAGGCGCTGGCGCCTCAGCCTCGGCGGCCTCGGTGGGCAACGTCGTCTCAGCCGCCTCAGCCGCTTCAGCCGCCGGAGCCTCTGAGGCCGACGGAGTCTGATCGCGGCGGGCTGCGGCGAAGGCAGCGGCCATCGCGGTGGTTGGCGGCTCCTCGCTAC
This sequence comes from Ktedonobacterales bacterium, assembly GCA_036557205.1. Lineage (GTDB taxonomy): Bacteria > Chloroflexota > Ktedonobacteria > Ktedonobacterales > JADMIN01 > DAHUXT01. The sequence continues at coordinate 2,357 of DATBIB010000095.1, forward strand.
GCGCGGGCTGCGGGCGCTGGCGTGGCGCCGCTGCGGCGGTGGCCTCCTCAGCGGAGGTCGCTGCCTCGGCGGACGACGCTTCCGCCGCCTCGCCTGCCACAGCCACTGCTGCTCCATTGGCAGCCTCAGCCATCGCAGCCTCCTCGACGGCGCCCTCTTCGCCCGCCTGGCGCATCGAGAGGCCCAGACGGCGGCGCTCCGGGTCAATGCGCAGGATACGCACGGTCACCTCTTCGCCCTCATGCAACACCTGCTTCGGGTCAGAGACGCCGCTCGGCAGCTCGGAGAGGTGAATCAGCCCCTCGACGCCATCCTCGATCCGCGCGAAGGCCCCAAAGGGCGCGATCTTGGTGATCGTGCCGGTGACGGTCTGGCCCACCGCGTAGCGAGTCTCGACCGTCGTCCAGGGGTCCACCTCGGCGCGCTTGATGGAGAGAGCGATCTTCTTCTTCTCTTTATCCACCGAGAGCACCTGGACCTCGACCTTCTGGCCGACCTTCAAGACTTCGCTCGGATGATTGACCCGGCTCCAGGCCAGCTGGCTGATATGCACCAGCCCGTCGGCGCCGCCAAGGTCCACGAACGCGCCGAAGTTGGCCAGGTTGCTGACCGTCCCGGTGCGCACCTCGCCGACCTCCAGCTCGTTGAGCAGCTCCTCACGCCGCCGCGCGCGCCACTCCTGCACCGCGAGGCGCTCGGAGAGAATCAGGCGGTTGCGATTGCGGTTGATCTCGATGATCTTGAGCTGGAGCTTGCGCCCGACCATAGCTTGCAGCTTCTGCTGGGTCTCGGCGTTGTCGGCGTTGTCTTCGCGCTTGAGATTGAGAATCTGGCTGATCGGCACGAAGCCACGAATGCCGTCGAGGTTGACGATCAGGCCGCCTTTGTTGAAGTCAATCACCTCGGCCTCGAGCAGCTCGCCGCGGTCAGATTGCTCCTGGGCGATGCGCCACTGGCGCTCCAGGCGCGCGCGCTTGATCGAGACAATGGCGTGGCCCTCAGGCGTCTCGGGCTGCACGACGTAGACGAGCACATTGTCGCCGACGTTGAGCTCCTCGCGCGAGCCGTAGCCAGTGGCAGGCAGCTCCTTGATCGAGAGGACGCCTTCACTCTTGAGGCCAATGTCCACCAGAATCTCATCGGCGTCGATGTGGACGATCTGCCCCTCGACAACATCGCCGCGCTTGATGCTCTTGAACTGGACGTCCTGCTCATCGAGCAGCCGCGCCATCTCGCTCATATCGGCGCCGTCCGCATCATCCGCATCGTCGCGTAGCGAGTCGTCCTGGTCGCTCATATCGTGTTCTTCTGGATCGACCGCTGGCACGGCGTGGTCCGTCTCGCTCTCGCTCTCACTCGTAGCGGCGGGTGCGGACGTGCTGGCCACGGTGTCCATGCCGTCGATGTTGGTGTCGTCGGCCATTGTTTCGGCCTCCTCATACCCGTTGTTGTGCCCAATTGTGGCAGGTGCGGTTGCGTTGTCGTCTGGACGCATCGAACTACTTACGACATCTCATCCGTAGCTGGTCCCTGCGGTGAGACGTCTCCCCTTTCCCTAGCATGATTGTGTCGTCGCTGCTCCATGGAGAGCCGTGGTAGGCTCTACCTGCGACGCTGTGTCCGGGATGACTCCCGGAAGTTGCCGGCCTGTGCCGGAGACGCCGCGCCATCCTGGCGAGCAATGTTGTGCCCAGAGTTTGCCCGTGAGAAACCGGCGCTGCACGCATTGCATGTGCTGCGTGTGCTGCGTGTGTTGTGTGTCGTGCGGGTCGGAAAGCGCATGGCGACATGCTTGCGTCGTCATTTCTGCCTGCTGCGCGGCCTGACACCCGCTACACACCTGATTCTCTGGCGTAATCGCTGGCTCCGTCCGCGCCGTCCCGTCGTTCTCCACGGCGCGCGCAGACGCTCACGGCTATCCCTTCCAAAGAATCCTGTCCGCCAGCGTGACCGGTGCGAATGTCTGCTATCGGCTATCGGCGATTGCCCACGGTGACGGTTGGTCGGTTGAACGGCCCTTCCGCGGTCCGCAATCGCTGCGTGCGTCAGTTGTCGCGCTGGTGTGGAGAGAAGCCCCCCTGTGCAAAAGTCTGCTGACACTGGCATTTCAGGCTGTTGAGTGCGCGACACGTACGAGGGGGCACGTCCGTCGCGAATGTCGGCGCACAAGACTGCAAGAAACGGGCCTGCGGTCAGCGGCGAAGTGAGAGGGAACCACGCACGGCGGGGAGCGAGAGGTTGAGGTACGCCAGAACGGTGGCGTAAGTATCCGGAGTTGTTTTTGTGTATCGCCTGAATCGTGAACGCCCGCAAACCTACAAGTTCTTGCCTACAATGGTCTACCGGGTGGCGCGGTCACTTGAAACACAAAAGCACCCCAGGAGGCTTCTATCCCTCCAGGAGTGATCTCGGATTCAGTTGCTCATATCCCGCATGTGTCGCGTTGCATGCCCCCACTTCTCACGATAGTATAGCAGAGGATATTGAGAAGCGCAAGAGAAATCCAGCGGCATTGCTGAAATTGGGCGCGCAATTCACTTTCTTGAGGACGATGTCATCATGGGAGCGCATTCTGATAGCGAGGCCACCGGTCAGGCCACAACAGGCGATCCACCCACACGCGCGCTGGCGCTGGCCGACGCCGCCGTGCTGGTCGACTGGCTGCGGACGCAGCTCACTCCGCCGCTGGCGCCCACGACGGCGCCGATAGCGCCCGACCCTCCGACCGCGCGCATTGCCGCCGTGCTGGCGTTGCTCTACCCGCGCGACGGCGTTCCCTATCTGCTCTTCACCCGCCGATCCTCCCGCTTGCGGGCGCATCGCGGCGAAATCTCGTTCCCCGGTGGCTCTCAAGATCCCCCTGATATCAGCCTTGCCGCGACGGCGCTGCGCGAGGCGTGGGAGGAAATCAAGCTGAGGAGTGATGCCGTTGAGATGCTGGGATCGTTGCCCCCGCTCTTCACCGTCGTCAGCAACTTCTGGGTAACGCCGATTGTCGGCTGGCTGGCCGGTGGGCTGCCGCCGCTGACGCCGAATCCCGATGAAGTCGAGGAGATCATCGAGGCGCCTGTCGCCGCGCTGGCCGACCCAGCAATCTTTCATACCGAAACCTGGGTGCGTGGGGGAACGGCGCGCGAAGTCCACTTTTACGACTACGGCCCGTATCGCATCTGGGGTCTGACCGGACACATGCTCTCGACACTCCTGGCGCTGCTGCCACCTGAGCGCCAGGCGGGTGTTTCGGATCGCTGATGTCGTCCCGACCTCAAGAAAATTGCGTAACCGTGTAGCGCGTCACACTCCACCCATTTACCAAGGGCACATGACTCAGCTATACTGGGGCGGCTGATGGTGTTCGCCAGGTATCACGCTTTCATTCGCATTGGGGCATCCCAGAAAGGACCATAGATTATATGAACTGTCCTCATTGCCATCAACCACTGCCTGACCCAGCCGCCGCCACGTGTCCTCACTGTGGGCAGCCGCTGACCTCCGCGACCGGAGAGGATCCGCTCGCTGGCCCGACCGTTCTTCAGGGAGCGCCGGGATCCGCCGACGAGACGCCAACCGTCCTTCAAGGGGCGCCCGCTGGCGAGCCAGAGCGCCCCACGTGGAATCAGCCCCCTGGCGCCGACGATGAACCCACCAGGCCCGCGTGGAACCAGCCGCTCGCGGATTCCGCGGACACGGTTGCCTATACCCCATCCGCAGATACACCGCCTGCGTCGCCTCCGCCCGCGGCCACACCGCCAGGCGCATATATGCTGCCGACCGAGCAGGCGCCAGAGTTGTCGCCCGCGGCCGATCAGCTGCCGGAGACGGTCGCGTATACGCCGCCAACTCCGCCAACTCCGCCAACTCCGCCGACGCCTCAGCCGCAAGCATATGCTCCACCAGCGCAACCGCCAACCTATACCCCACCGGCCTATACCCCGCCAGCGTACAATCAGCCGCCGACACCCGCGTACGGGCCGCCACAGCAGCCCGCCTATGGGACGGGGGCGCCGACCGCTCAGCCGGGCTACCAGACGGGCTATCCCGCCGCGACCGGCCAGCCCTGGACTGGCCAGGTGCAGACCCCTCCGCAACAGAAGAAGAGCCGGGCGGGCTGTATCATCGGCTGCCTCGTGGCGTTGGTGCTGGTAGTTGCTTTGGTTGGGGGCGGATATGCCATTCTCAGAAGCCAGGTGAATGGCATTACCGTCGCAGGCGTCACCCTCGGCGGCACGAATACCGGGCCGAGCGGCGGCACGCTCATCTATCAGGACGCGCTCGACGGCAGCACAAAGAGCCAGTGGACTGATGATAGCAACTGCTTCTTCGGCAGCGGCGGCTACCATATCAACGCGGGCTTCATCTGCTATGCGCCAGCAGACAAGGTGGGCGACGCCGTGACTACCGTCTCAGCGAAGCAGATCTCTGGCCCGATCACCTATTTTTATGGGCTGGTGGTCCGGCGCGTGAGCAAGGGCAACTACTACGAGTTCCAGGTGGACGCTAACGGCAAGTGGCGCTTCGGCAAAGTAGTCAATGGAACCAGCACCGACATCGTCGGCCAGACGGCGAGTACCGCGATCAAGACCGGGCTGAATCAGGTGAATACGCTATCGGTCCAGGCGCAGGGCAGCCACTTCGTCTTCTCGGTCAACGGCACGCAGGTTGGCTCCGCCGACGACAGCACCTTCACCAGCGGCGATACCGGCCTGATTGGCAACGATGGCATCGAGGTCGTCTTTTCCACGTTGAGCATCGCCAACGTCAAGAGTTAGCGAAACCCCCTCTCCCCCCGGCCCCCTCCCCTAAAGAGGGAGGGGGAGCCAGAATCGCGGCCCAGGGGGAAGGGTAAACGCTGGCTATGGCAGGTAGTCATTGCTGTAGGCTTTGCTGGCGTCCACCGGCGCGGCAAGCTGCCCCTGCGCCTGCAAAAAGCTCACCATCCCCGTCCACTTCGCCGGATCGTTGTAGCCAGCCTTCGTGCTGTCCATGTGCAGGTATGGCAGCGTCGCCTGCAGCACGGCGAGCGCATCGGTCGCGGCGGAGCCGACATCGAGACCCGGCACGAACGATTTGCTCAGGTTCACGGCGTCCTGTGGATGGGCGAGCACATACTGCACCCCTTTCAGCGTCGCCGCCACCAGCTTCTTGATATCGCTGCCGCGCGCCTTGAGCACCGACTCCATCGCCGCCAGCCCATTCGAGACGAGCGGGTGCTCAGCATTGTTCACGTCGAACGTGCGCACGCTCATGCCCGCCTTCTGAATCAGCAGCGGCTCGTTATTGGCGTAGCCCATCACCGCGTCCACTTTGTGCGTGAGCAGCGCCGAGACCTGGGTATAGCCAATAGACTGAATCTTCACATCGGACTGCGAGAGGCCAGTGGATGAGAGCAGCGAGAGCAGCCCGATATAGGTAGCGCCGTATTGTCCCGGAACGCCAATCGTGTGCCCGCGCAGGTCAGCCACCGACTGGATGGACGAATCGGCGGGCACAATCGCTACCACCGGGTAGCGTGTATAGACCGTCGCCACGTCCACGATAGGCACGTTGTGCGCGCGCGCGCCCACTATCTCGTCGCCACCAGCGAAGATCGCGTCTTCCTGCCCGGCGACCAGCGCGCCGAACTCATCCTCACTGGCGCCGTGGTGGTGGAAGGTGACATCCAGGCCAGCGTCACGATAGTAGCCAAGCGCCTGCGCGACATAGAACGGCGCGAACTGAATATTGGGCACATAGGTCAGCCCAACCGTCAGCCTGGCCGTCGTGCCGTTGCCGCTGGCGCTCGTCCCACAGCCAGCGAGCGCCGTGACCAGCACGAGCGCTACCAGTGGCAGAGCCACCGCGACGCGGCTCCCGTCGCGCCAGACCCTCTGTATTTGTGTGAGTATCATCACTCTAGTGTTCCTCCAGATAGGAGACGCGCCACTCAATCAGCCGGACCAGCAGGTAGAGTGTGGTGGCCAGCAGCGCGAGCATCAACATTGTCGCAAAGACCAGCGCGGAGTCGAATTGTCCGCTCGCGATAGTGAGCAGGCCACCCAGCCCGCGATCACTTACGACAAACTCACCGACAACCGCTCCGGTGATTGAGAGTGTCAGGCTGGTGCGCAGGCCCGCCAGAATCCCCGGCAGCGCCAGCGGTAGCTCGATGTATCGCAGCAGCGCCCACCATCCCGCGCCGTCGATGCGAGCCGCCGCCTTGACATCACGGTCGATCATGCGCACGCTCAGCTCGGTGGTGACGACCGTGGGGAAGAAGACGATCAGCGCGCAGAGCACGGCAATCGGCTTCAGATCGTAGCCGAGCCAGAGCACCAGGAGCGGGGCAAGCGCCACCGCCGGAATCGCCAGACTGGCCGCCACATACGGCTCGATGGTGCGGCGTATCAGCCCGCTCCGGGCAATCCCGTAGCCGAGTGGCACGGCGATACACGCGCCGAGCGCGAAACCGACGAGACTCTCTTCCAGGGTCGTCAGAGCATACCTGGGCAACAGCCCATCGGTGAACGCGCGCCAGAACGACCGCAGCACATCGGCGGGCGCGGGCAGCAAGAATTGAGGCACGGAGCCACTGGTCGCCAGCCATTGCCAGGCGAGCATCACCGCGAGGCCCAGAACCAGCGCGGGCACGAATCCCCGCAGGCGACGGAACGCCCGGAGCATCGAACCGCGCTGGCTGGCGACATCCACCTTGTCAGACTGTGCCGCTGGGGGTGGTGACGATGACGGTGATGGCGAAGAAGATGGTGGTGCGGTAGAGAGTTGTGCCATACAGGCGCCTCCTCGGGCTACTACGGCTGAGGAGACGCTGCCTGCGCTATTGAGGAGGAGCGCCCCTTCAACCGAAGGTACCGACCTGGGGCGGCTCGCAGGCGAACACGCCGCGACGCATCCTCACAGACGAGGATACGCGGACGCTTCGACCTTCTCCCATCCGGACTGTTACCGTCGGCTCCGGCCTCTCACCGGATCTGCCCCATCGTCGGATGAGGCTCGCGGGCTGGGCGCTTTAGTTAAGCGCCATACCGCCGGTCGGGAATTACACCCTGCCCCGAAGGTCATATCTGTCGCCGGGTTTTCGCTTTCACATGCCCGCGGCGTACCGCTCAGGCTGTGGGCGGGTTTCCCGGTTCCACAGTAAAAGAATACCCCTCAATCACTGGATTTGCCAAGAGGCGGTCGCACATCTGCTTGACCATCGCTTCGGCGTCATGCTGGGTCGCGGCGGCGAGCGTGAGTTCCAGATATTTGCCGACGCGTACACGCGAGACATCGTTGAAGCCAAGCTGATGCAGCCCATGCAGCACCGCATCGCCCTGGGGATCGAGCACCACCGGCTTCAGCGTCACCTCGACGCGCGCCTGCCAGCGCTGGCCCACCGCCTCCGAAGTCGCAGCCTCACTCATTGTTGTTGCGGTCCCCTCTCAAATAGCGCCATACTTCGCTCCATCATCGCTCGCCGCGCAGCAGGCGGCACTCGTCGCACTGGCAGAGCGCGCGCAGGCGTTCATACGTGTAGATGCCGGTGCGATGGCCATCGCCCCAGACCGGCGTCAGGCCGTAGCGCCCGACGGGCACAAGCTCGTAGAGCGTCGTCTGCTGGTCGGTAAAGACGGTATCAGGGTCTACGCTGCCCTTCATGCCGCCCTCGCCCGCGCACCACGCGCACGGACACGCGCGCCGGAGCGCCTCGTACGGGTGCCTGCTCTCATGGCCATCAGACCAGGTGATATACAGCGTGCGCGCGTCTTCGTCCATCAGGTACGAGACGGGCATCAGATCGTTCGGTAGTCTCATCGTCGGGTCTTCTTCGCTCGCAGGAACAAATCCACCCCTATTCTACGTCAGAAAGCATCAATGCCGCCTCTCTCGTAATCTCTCGTCGCGTTGGCGGAAGCAGGCGCGAATACGTGAAAATACGGCGCGGCAGATTCGGTAATCTGGTCCAGTCTCCGCGGGGTGTGGGATGGTAGAATTGCGAGCAGCCTGCGGGGCAAGGCAGGCGCCAGCCAGCCAAATGACAGGAGGTCGTTGATGTCCGCTCGTCAACTCGTGCGTGGGAGTCTGCTCGCCGCGCCAGCCGTCCTCACGATTGCCGCGCTGCTCATGGCCGGATGTGGTGTGCAGCCGGGAAGCAGTTCGCGGATCGGTGGCGCAGCGCCGACGCCAACAAACGGGTCGCCCGCGTCGCACCTGCCAACGCCAGGAGGGAGCACACCCGTCATGACGAATGTGATCATCACCACCGACCAGCAGAGCTACAAACCAGGCGATACCCTTCACGTCACCATCACGAATCATACCGCGACCCCAATCTTCGCCACGAGCGGCAAGGCAAGCTGCACGGTGGTGGAGGCGCAGATGAAGACGGCGCAGGGCTGGCATACCGCCACCATCGCGCCCTGCACGGACACCACCATGGCCGTACTCGTCCAGATCGCGCCCAAAGCCAGCCAGAGCGCCAACATCACCGCCAACGCCGCGCTTCCATCGGGGACATATCGCCTGGCGCTAAGCTACTCCACGTATACCATTCCGCCGCCACAGGCCTCCGGATCGCTCAAGGGCGGGCTGCTCGCGAACGCTACCAGGCTCCAGCCAAAATCCAGCCCACTGACGACGGTCTACTCGCAGGCGTTCACCATCGGATAGGGCAGACCTCTCCCTTTTGAGGGAGGGGGACAGAGGCGCTATCTGGTTCTGGTCCCCCTCTCCCAGTGGGGGAGGGGATAGGGGAGGGGGCCGCCTCGCCGATTCCGCATCAGCATAAAAAGAGCCGACCCCACACATCACTGTGCGGGATCGGCGGCTAGCGCCAGCGCATTGCAGCGGCTGGCAGTCATGCTACAAAGGCTGTCCTGTCCGACTGCTATCCGCTCCTAGGCGTTCGGGCCAACCCGGATCTTCATATTGAGACCCAGGTTGTAGATGAACAGGATGCGGATCTTCGTGCCGGTGTGTGGCACCTGCACGCTGGATGTCGGCGTGGTCGCTGACCAGTAGCTCTTGCTGTCGTCGAAGACCGAGACGCCTGGCAGTGACTTGTACTTCTTCGCGACACTGTTCTGGTGTAGCGTGATGGCGTCGGTCTTCTCCAGGTCGAACGTCGCGTCGTACGACTGCACGCGCGGCCGCCACGGCTGCCCATCCGGCCGGATGAGCGGATCGGGATGCGAGTCAACCGGCAGGATCAGGCCTGATCCGGGGTGGTCGCTCGTATTGTTATCGGCCTCAGACGTATCCCAATACCAGATGAGCAGTCCATCCGCGTACGGGAAATGCTCGACGTAGTTCTGCTTGTTCGCGTTATCCAGGAAGCCGAAGTTGTACGGGCCAGTGCGCAGGCTGTCGTCGTAGCCACGGTACTCGCGGTACTCGGCGATGTAGGCGTTGAAGAAGCCCTGGGTCTCCGAGCCGGTCGTGACATGGAAGCCACCCGTCGCAGGGGCAAAGGTCCACGGTACCGTGCCCTCAGCGCCCTCTGGCGTGCCACCATCAATGCTGATATTGTCCACCGAGAAGCCCGGCGTGGACGCCTCGCCCGGTGTCCCCTGCTGCGCCACATCGGTCCAGTAGCGGAAGCCAAGCATGACGGTCTGGCCGTCATAGGCCGAGAGGTCTGCCGTCAGGTCCGCCCAGTCGGCGGCGACGCCAGTGATGCCCTCGCCCTGGTTCTGGCTGTTGGGGTTGGTGTTGGTGGAGAGATTGGTATGGACATTCGTCCAGGTCGCGCCACCATCGGTCGAGACTTCCAGGTAGGCGTAGTCCCAATCCTGCTCGATGTTGTAGCGCACCTTCGCGGAGAGCGACGAGCCAGTGCCAAGCGTCACCGACTGCGTCATCGCGACATCGAGGTTGTTGTCGGTGCCGCTGTAGTAATAGTTGCTGCCCGCATACGGCGCGCCGACGTTGGTGGTGACCTGATTATCGGGCAGGGTAACGATCACCGCCTGTGGATTGGCCGTGTTGTATTCCGCCGGGCCAAGCGTGTACGTCCCGTTGACGTTGGAATGGGCCACATCGTAATCGAGCCAGCCAAGCTGGAACTTGTCCCACGAGCTCATGCTCACCGGCTTCGTGCCCAGGTCGATGTTGTTGCCTGTGCCATAGGAGCCTTGCGACATGATTGTCCACCAACCGGTGGAGTTTTCGCAGGCGGAGCCGCAGGTATTCCCGGCGGTGTCATATTCATCGGGCAGGCCCAGGTCGTGGCCATACTCGTGTGAAAAGACGCCGACGCCGCCGTTCTCCGGCTGCATCTCGTAGTCGCCGATCCAGAAGTTGCTCGCGCCGACCTGGATACCGCCGAACTTGTTGAAGGCTGGCCCAACGGAGCCTGCCAGGTAGTAGAAGGCAAACCAGCGATGGCTCCAGATGGCGTCGTCGCCCTGGGCGCCGCCACCGGTCTCCTCGCCGTCACCGGCATGGATCGACTCGAAATGGTCAATGTAGCCATCCGGCTCGTTGAAGTTGCCGTCGCCATCGTAGTCGTAGCGGTCTTCCTGGTCAAAGCTGGCAAGATAGTCGTTGATCTGCGCCGGGGTCTTGCCCGCCGCGATCTGCTGGCTGTACCAGGCGTTCACCTCATCCTGGATGAGCAGCCACACCGTGGAGCAGACGATGCTGCCGCAGGCGTCGGTGCCGTAGCGTGCCTCGTTATACTGCACCTGCACCCAGTCTTCGACGTTGCCGTGGACGGTGTAGCGGCCGGACGACTGCTCGATGTAGTAGTTGCGCATCGAGATATCGTTCTTGCCGTCGCCAAAGAGAACATCGTTGTAATGCTGCTGATTGAAATCGGACTGCCAGATGGTGGTGTTGTCATTCTTGCGGTTCGGCTGCGGAATCTGATTATGCAGCGGGCCAGCGGTACCACCAGTGCTGGGATAAATCGTGTCGCCAAACTGGGCGAGGATGCCCCAGACGGCGCTCTCGCCTTCACGGTCTAGCTCAACATAACCACGTTTGCCATGCCCAACGCGCACAACCTTGCCATAGTTGAGCTTGCCTGCGGCGATCTGCTGCAATGCCTCCTGTCGCAAGGCGCGCTGGTGATCGCTCTGCGGGCTGTGCAGGTCATGAGCGCGGTTGACATCCTGATAGGAATTACTGGCTGGTTGAGCCGATGAGGTGAACGGGCGCGCGATGGCAATGGCTGCCAGGGTCGTCGCCACGATCAGAAAAACTCCGAGCATAGAGAACAAGCGAATGCGACGTGACACAGAAGACCTCCTGTGTAGCTCTACCTGATTCAAAGGGGTTGCCCGACGATCCGACTAGCCATCGACTGCCGCCACAAGGATTCCTGTCTGCCCAAAGGTGGTGGACAGGTGGGCGAACGAGTTCGTCTGGTTCGTCTGGATGGGTCTGATTTAGTCAGAGCGTGTCGGGCGTGTTATGCGCGGCCGAGACAGGAGGTGGTCCGCGTGCCAGAAGCGGCGCGGCATTTTCGAGGGCGAATCGTGGCAGCGCATCCACCACTACTGGATATACCAACCCAGGAGTGGCCAGGGATAGGAGAGCGGGATGAATCGCGCTCGACTGACGCGCCGGTTGCGCTGAGGATTTTGGTTGTCTATTCGTCGAATGGCAGCGAACGATACAGGGCTTCGTTGAGCCCTGGTGAGGATGAACCACCTCGCAGGCGCAGATACTCGTATGCAGCGTGAAGACCGCGAAGACCAGCGTCAAAATCCAGAGCCACAGCCTTGTTCGCAACGTGCATTCTCCCTATAGCGGATCGTGAGCATGCGCGCCAGAATCGTACCTGTTTGATTGCGTATCGGTTGTGTGTCGGTTGTGTATTGGGTGCGGTGGAAAGAGCTGCAACGGTTGAGCCGCGTCACCCGCTGAACGTACATGTCATAACGCGCCGATATATGGCGCGTAACGGCTAGCTGCCGTTCTTGCGAGGAATGCCTGAGCATCTTACAGGCAATATAGGAGAATTGTCATTCACTATAGGACTTTTAGCGTGTATGCTTTTTGTGAGGGTGTGGCGCGGTTTCCCCGACGATATCCTTGCGCGAGGTGGCTGGTCGTTCGCGAGCGACCTTCACGGTACGATACGCCATAGCCAGCGCTCCCAACGTACGCCATCTTCGACTAGATATCGGGCGCGGGGAGGCCGTGCATGCCAAGCGTCAGCGATAGCTCGCCGCCATGGTGCAGGTCGTGTTCCATCACATGCCAGATGACCCAGCCACGGCGAAAGACCCGCGTGCGCCCACCGCGCTCGCGCGTGATTTCCTCCCGCAGATCGGCGAGCGTATAGTCGGCTATCGTCCGCTGCATCACCTGCCAGGTTGCTGCGAGGCCCGCGACCAGTTCGCTCGCCGTCCTGGGCGCGCTGCCGGGGGCTGGCTTGTGCCACTGCTCGTGGGCCTTGAAATCCTCGTCACCCGCGTCCAGCACCCAGCTGAACCACCCCGCGCGCGACCCGATGATGTGGCACGCCAGCTCGCCAATCGAGCGCAGATCAGGCGCGGCCCGTAGCGCAAGCTGTTCCGGCGTCAGCGGAGCGAGCGCGGCGCTCACCGCGTTCTGGTATGCCTGCCATTCATGGGAGAACATCTTCAACAGAGCCGTCGCGTCGTCGCTCATGCTGATTCCTCTCTACGCTTGCATTGGCTTGTCGTTATCTGTTCCCACTCATCGCGCAGCATCGCGCCTGCCTTGCGCCAAAATCACTGGTTGCGCATAGCCCGTTCACCAGACGGTTTTCTTCGGGCCAACCACACCCTCCCGCGGCTCGATGCCCCAGCTCCACGAGACCGTCGGCGTGATGACGATGTAGCGTCCCGGGCCGAAGTGACCGCTACGCTCGACCACCTCGGCGGTACCGTGAATCTTGATGCCGCGCGGTCGCCACGGCTGGACGGACGCCAGATCGTCGATGATAAGCGCGACCTGTGTGTTGCCATCCAGCACATTCCGATACTTGCGTGAGAGTACCGGGCTATGGGTGCCGATGAGCACCTGCCCGCCATCCAGCGAGAAGCCGACAGCATCGACAGTGGGCTGCCAGCTGGCGTCCACGGTGGCGAGCCGGGCCAATCTTTGCGTGTGTAGGTATGCCACTTCCTGCTCTGAAAACATGATGGAAACCTCGCTTCATCACAAATAGCACATGCGGCGCCTATCGCTAGCTGTCGCCGCACACATCAGGCCATACGCATCAGGCCATTCAGCCCAAGCATATGCGGCGCGGCGGGCGGTGACACCAGTCGTTTGCCGGATAGCGGAGCTAGACAAATGAGCAGGGATGACGCTGGTCAACCAGTGACGGCATCGGCAAAATCGGCATACGTCGCCAGGGGTGGGGCTGGCTTTCCGCCTCGTGATCGATGCGCCAGCAGCAGCCAGAGAATCGCGCCCATGACCAGCGCCATCGTAACGGAAAGCACGAGACTTTCCGGCTTGTATGCGTCTGGATTCTCCTGCTCGACCGTCAGCCCATATTCCCGGATGCTGGCGCACGCCACCGCGATGGAGGGTAGGAGAATCGCCAGCCCCCAGCGGAACCAGACGCGAAAGCGCCATGTCGGGGATGGCATTGCGCCGAGCCACCAGATTGTGAGGAAGGTGAACGGCTCCAGGAAGTAGTAGGGCCAGAGCGTTTTGATGAAGAGCGCAAAACAGAACGAGGAGAGCGCCAGCAGCAAATACAGTCCGGGGCTGGCCAGCGTCAGATCGCGGCGGCGCAGTAGCACGATGCCCGTGAGCAGCAGCGATACCAGCAGGACGGTCAGTCCATCGTAGCGCTGGCCGAAGGTTTCCAGCGGTGTGTAGAGGGTAAGCCCCCAGAAGCTCCCGCCGCCAACCGGAAGCTGGCTGCGGAAGCTCACGAGCGAGTAGATGACATCGCTACGATCCGCCAGCAGAAATGGCAGCATAATCGCGCCCACCGTGCCCACGAGCGCCACGCCAAAACGCGCCAGCGACCGCCACTGACGATCACGCGCCAGCAGCGCCGCCAGTGGCAAGACCAGCATCAGCGCGCTTGAGCGAGTCAGCAAAGCCAGCCCCAGCAGCAGTCCCGCCCGCGCCGGGCGCCGCGCGCTCAGCTGGCGAATGCCCCACAGCGCGAGCCAGAGCATAATCGGCTGCTCGATATGCCCATAGAACAGCATGCCGTGCCAGATTTCGGGCGAGAGCGCGAAGACCGCATAGGCGGCGAACCGCCAGAAGCCCGTGAGACGGCTCTCGCGCAGCTGGTCCACCGCGGCCACCGCCTCGCGCGCCATCAGCAGGACGAACGGCGCGAAGATCGTCATCACCACCACCCGGCGCAGCTCCATATCGGCGAGCGTGCCCTGCCACGCGGCGATGGCCGAAGCGAGCGTCAGCGGTATCAGACTGATAGGGCCGTTGGCATTCGGATATTTGACAAGGTAGCGCAGGGAGTAGACATCGAAGGGGTGGCCAGAGAGCGCAATGCGCGATGCGGGCACAAAAAATGCGTCGAGATCGGTACGGTTGAGCGGAAGCCGCGCCGCCAGATTCCACAGCCCGCAGTAGAGCGCCACTAGCAGCGCGACACCGCCCGGCCACAGTCTGCGCCAGCGGATGGCAGGAGCGGTCGCCGCGGTTTGCGGCACATCGCTTGAGGTCTGCTCGATCACGAACGGCTCCTGGCTTCGGGGATGCTGACGCGCTTTTGCTGGCTATTGTACTCGATTCCGGCATATAGTGCAGCAAGAGGCAGCAACTGAGACGCGAGAGGGGGCATTATGGTGATCGAGGGGACCGTGCTGACGAAGGAGACCGGCCTGCGCGCCTTCTTCGAGGGCGTCGAGCAGCCATACGTCCGCTGTACCATCGCGCGCCTGGATCAGCCAGAGATCCATGCCGAGGCACGTATCGTCGGGCTGGAAGATTTGCCCGTTCCCATCGGTGGGAATGTCCGGCTGGAGGTGGTGCGCGCCATCACCGACCGCAAGGCTGGCGTGGTGCGCTTCGACTGCAAGCTGCTCGATTGAGTGCGAGTGAGTACGAGGTGGGCGTTGTGGCTACCGTTCCGCTGATCGCGCTGCTGACCGATTTCGGCGCCTCCGATGGCTATCCCGGCGTGATGAAAGGCGTCATACTGGGCATTGCTCCCGCAACGCCGCTGGTGGACCTGACGCACGAGATTGCCCCGCAGGACGTGCGCGCGGGCGCCTGGGTGCTGCATACCGCATGGCGCTATTTTCCTGAGGGCAGCGTCTTTCTCTGCGTCGTCGATCCCGGCGTCGGTAGCGCGCGTCGCCCCATCGCGCTTATGGTCGGGGAGCGCGTCTTCATCGGGCCAGACAACGGCTTATTCTCCTACATCCTGGACGAACATGCGGACGCTCGCGCCGTCACCATCGCGAATCCCCGTTATTTCGCCGCTCTCCCCAGCGACACCTTTCACGGGCGCGACATCTTTGCCCCAGCCGCCGCCTGGCTTGCCACCGGGATTCCCTTTGAGGAGCTTGGCCCAGCGCTTGCGACTGAATCGCTGGTGCGGCTGGAGCTGCCACAGCCGACATGGCTGGGCGATACACTGATCGCGCACTGCACGCATATCGACCACTTTGGGAATATACTGAGTAATGTAGAAGGCGCGCTGGCACGGGCGATCCTGAACAATCCCGAGGTGCGCGTGAGTATCGCCGGTCACAGCATCACCGCCCACGCGCGCACCTTCGCCGAGGGACCAGAGGCGGATGTGTTCCTCTATCTGGATAGCTCCGGCTACCTGGCTCTCGCGCGACGTAATGGCTCCGCGCAGGTAGCGCTGGCGCTGTCCACCGCGTCAATCTATGAGGAAACACTGGCAATCGCTGGTATCGAACATCTCCACGAGCGGGAGTCCTGATAGCGCAAGAGCGCACGAAAGAAGAGAAAGAGATGCGACTCTATCTGTTGCGCCACGGGCCCGCGGGCAACCGCGACAACTGGACAGCCGATGATTACCTGCGCCCGTTGACCCAGAAAGGCGAGCGCGTGATGCAGGCCGCGGCCGCTGGCCTGAAGGCGCTGGATCCCACCCTCGATACGCTGGTGACCAGTCCGCTGGTGCGCGCCCGCCAGACTGCCGAGATCGTCGGCAATGCCTTCAATCTCCAGGTCAAAGAGCAGGAGGCGCTCTCCCCTGGCTTCGGGTTGGCGCAGCTCGCCGGATTGCTCACGATCTTCACCGAGGCGCGCGGGCTGATGTTGGTCGGGCACGATCCAGACTTCAGCACCCTGATTGGGCGACTGATTATCGCACGTGGCGATGCGCAGGTGATGATGAAAAAGGGCGCGTGCTGCGCCCTCGACCTGCCCGATGAAACGCCCGATCCAGATCACGCCGCCAAACAACTGGCTGGCAGCGCCACGCTTCTCTGGCTGATGACCGCGCGGCAACTGGGCATGATTGCCAGCGCCCGATAGCGCGCCCGTGACTCACCAGCCGCTCCGCGCATAGCTACTCTTCGTCGTTCTCTTCATCGTTCTCGCCGTCCTTCTCGTTAAAGGGCGGCAGATGCAACTCTTCCGCGGACATGCCCAGCACTTCGCAGAGTCTATCGCGCGAGCCTATTTCTGGGAATCCTTTGCCGCGCACCCAGTTTCCCACTGTGGCTACGGTCACCTCCATTGGAACGGCAAGAGACTGGCGATTCCAATGCAATTCCTTAAGGCGCTCGCCCAGGCGCCTGGCAAACTCGCGCGTGCAGCCGTTGCGTGGCATAGCCATACATTCCCTCTCTAACATTATGACAACTACGACATGCTTCTTTTTCTCGCCTCCTAGTTGTACCGAATTACACCCACAAGCGTCATCATACACTAAAAATCACCAAAATGGAAAACACTGACGCAAGGATGGTGTTGCCATCAAACCGCGCATAATGGCAATCGTGGTAATGAGGTAGATTTTATTGGCAGTAGAATGGGGGATCTTGGTGTGCGCCGCGTTGATCTGGTCCGGCGCGCGCTGCAAATAGTGGCCCTTCAGGAGCGTCTGGCTATGTGGGACGCGCGAGTCATATACTGGATGAGGCATGTTCAACAAGGTGCAACGGACGCACGGCTCGCTCGTATGTATGCGCGTGGAGCCATCGGAGCCATCTACGGCGGACGTTCGAGACCACAACGAGAGCACGACGAGAGCACGATATGCAACAAGCAGCACGATCCAGCGTTTCCCAACTATGGGCGCTGCGCCGCTTCGGCGAGGGCATCGGCATCTTCTGGCGCATTGTCTGCTATGTGGGCATGGCGCTGGCGCTTCTGGGCATCCTGGTAACCAGCCCCGTCTTCTATGCGTCCCCGCGTGGATGGGTGGCGTTGGTGTTGGCAGCGTGCTATCTCTTTGTCTTTACCCGCGGCTCATGCTGGATTGCGGGCGAAAACCCTGGCTCATACTGGAGATTGCGCTTCGACCAGGGTCGCGTGCTTCATCCCTGGCGGGCGGTGGCGCTCTGGGCGGCACTGGTCGCGCTCTCGGTGACGTTGATCGCCCTCAACGATAATTTCGTCTGGCTGATCTGGATCCCCTTTGGCATGAGCTTCTCCCTGCTGCCCATGCCGCGCTGCCTGGTCCTGGTCATCCCCACGTCGCTGCTGGCATTGGCCTACTATCATGCGCTCCCAACAAGCCTCTCGCCAGCCGCGCTCCTTCAGTTCGCCGGGCTCGTCCTCGGGCTCGCCTGCTACTCCGCGGTGATCTACATGCCCATCGTGCTGCTGCGTGGCCGTTTTCAGCGCGAGCGGATGTTTCTTGAGCTGCAACAGTCGCATCACGAGCTGGAAGAGGCGCACCGCCAACTGGAACAGGCAGCGGAACACGAGCGCGAGCTGGCAGTTCTGCGCGAGCGCGGCAGACTCGCCCGCGATATGCACGATACGCTCGGTCACTCGCTGGCGCTGATGACCGTCAAGCTGGAGGCGGCGCAACGCCTGCGCACCGTGGACCCGGCACGCGCCGATCACGAGGTGGCGGCGACTCAGTCCATCGCCCGCGACGCCCTGGCGGAGCTACGCACTGCCATCACCGACCTGCGCACGCGCGGCAACACCCACGAACATCTGGAGTGCGCGCTCGTCGGCGCCGCGCAAGAGATCGCCGCGCGGACGGGCTGGCAGCTCACCTGCGAGATCGCGCCCGATGTCGAGCCAATAGACGAGCAGGTCTATGAGGCGCTGCTCCGCACCGGCATCGAGGCGCTGGCCAACGTCGAGCGTCACGCCGAGGCGAGCGCAGTCCACCTCACGCTGGCGCGGCAGGATGACGCCATCCTGCTGTGCATCGAGGATAACGGCAAGGGCATCCTGACGACGAATCCGCCTCAGCGCGTGGAGGTCAGCGTGCCGGGCGGTGACGAGCACGACCACCGTGCCAGCGCTGGTGAACAGGCGCGGCGCGGCGCGATCATCAGCCCGCCAGGCCACTTCGGCATTACCGGCATGCGCGAGCGGACCACCGGCGCGGGCGGATCCTTCACCATTGGCGCGGGCGCGGATGGCCACGGCAGCCGCATCGAGGTGCGGCTGCCCGCCACGGACGAGTAAGTGAGCCTACGAGAACATAAGGATAGATCGAGCGGGAAGGGAGGGCCACGCCAATGACGCCGGGAAGCGATCATGACGAGCAGCGGCCGATTCGCCTGCTGATCTGCGAAGACCAGACCCTGATGCGTGAGGGGCTGCATACCGTGCTGACGCTGGAGCCGGGATTCGAGGTGGTGGGCGAGGCGCTCGACGGCGCGCAGGCAGTCCAGCTGGCGGCGCATCTGCGGCCCGATATCGTGTTGATGGATGTGCAGATGCCACGGCAAAACGGCGTCCAGGCGACGGCGGCCATCACCGCGCGCAACCTGCCGTGCCGCGTCATCATCCTCACCACCTTCGATTATGAGGACTACGTCTTTGAGGCCATCAAGGCAGGCGCGGTAGGCTATCTGCTCAAGGATACCCCCGCCGCCGAGCTGGCCGAGACGATTCGCCGGGTCTACGCGGGCGAGTCATTCATCGCGCCCAGAGTGGCCACGAAATTGCTGATGGAGTTTGGGCGACGCGGCACGTTGCGCCTACAGGACGCCTCGCAGGAAGCGCCTGGCGAGCGTGGCGGCAACGGGAATGGGAATGGGAACAGTGAGGGTGAGCTAAGCCAGCGCGAGGTCGAGGTGTTGCGGCTGCTGGCGCAGGGCGAGAGCAATCGCGAGATTGGCGACCGGCTGGCGCTGGCGGAGGGGACCGTGAAAAACTACGTCTCGAACATCCTGATGAAGCTGCACGCCGCCAACCGCACCCAGGCGGCCAACCTGGCGCGCGAGCGCGGGCTGATCTAAGCGCAGGCGGCTGAAGCCGCACCTATGGGTCTTCCAATGAAGGCTGCAAAGCCCGCCTACGCGGGCTAGCAGACGCACAGATTTTCTGGACAACATCATACATAGCGTTGAGCGTGCGACCTATTCAGGCGTGGAAAATTGCTGTGGCCTACACTTTTTCACGCATTGTTCAGAAATCTGCGAGGCGAGCCTGCTTCTGGCAGCCCGCGCGGGCGGGCTTTGCGGCGGCAGCGCAGCGGACGCCCGTAGGCGCGGCTTTAGCCGCCAGCTGCGACAAGCGAGCGCGCGTTGTAGCCAACGAGTAATTGATTGGAGTCTATACAGCCATAAGCACCAGTAAATATTTGGTCTTGTGTTCGACCGTGGGTTTTCGCCCAATTCTAGGCATCTGGCGCGGCATAGCGAGTGAACGGTAAGTAGCCCCTGAGATGGGACAAAGTGGGGTCCCAGTTGTTGCCTGGGAGAATACCGCTATGGTATACTCCTTCTGGTATGCGGAGTGATAGCCATGTCAATGAGGAGTGGCGACGATAAGCCCCCATCGGCAAACGATTGGGCAGGTCTTGTTCTCGTCGGTCAGCTTGGTTTGACGGTCGCGATCCCCATCTTGCTCGGCATCGGGGCCGGGCTCTTCATTGACAGCAAGCTCCGCAGTTCGCCAATAGCGACACTTATCGGGCTGCTGCTTGGCCTGGCCGCTGGCGTCTACGGCGCGTATCGGCTTGTCTCCTCGTTAGAATGACGGCGAGGCAGGATACGCGGGGAGGCTGAAGCTATGCGGGCTATGCGGCAGTGAAGACACAGAGGGAGTCTACCTCGTGCTCTGGAACCTGCCACACATCGCGGTGCCTGTCGAGCCACTGTTCTATATTGGCCCGCTGGGGTTTACCAGCACCCTGCTGCTAGCGATTGTCAACGCGCTCCT
>DATBIB010000096.1:0-16085 GCA_036557205.1 Ktedonobacterales bacterium
GTCGGCGAGGTTGGCAAAGCCATCGAGAAGCGGATCTAGCGCCAGTGGCGACGCGGAAGTGACGACAACATGGATGTATGGAACGCAAACGCGCTAATTGGCAAACGACTTGGGTCATCGATGCTCGAGCGCCCGCTCGGCCTCGGCGGCATGGGCGCGGTCTACCTGGCGCGCCAGGAGCGGCCGCGTCGCTATGTGGCGGTGAAGGTGCTGCGGCCGGGGATCGCCGCCGACGATGACGCCTGGCAGATATTCCTGGCGCGCTTCCGGCGTGAGGCCGACGCCGCGGCGGCGCTCGATCACGCCAATATCGTCCCGATCTATGAGTTTGGCGAACAGGGCGAGCTGGCCTATATCGTCATGCCCTACCTCTCAGATGGCTCGCTGGCCAATTTCCTCGCGCCGGATGCCCGTCTCACGGTGGCCCAGGTGATCGATTACATCGACCAGGCCGCCGCGGCGCTCGACTACGCCCATCAGCATGGCATCGTTCACCGCGATGTCAAGCCGTCCAATCTGCTGCTGCACCCCGATGGCAGATTGCTGCTGGGCGACTTCGGCATTGCGCGCCCGCTGCATATGGCGGATCTGCCGGAGGTGTCCTCGGTCTTCGAGGGCGGTGACCTGACCGTCTCGGGCGCGGCGATGGGCACCCCGGAATACATGGCGCCCGAACAGGTGCGCGGCGAGGCCGTCAGCGCGGCGACCGACACCTACGCGCTTGGCGTCGTGGCGTATGCGCTGCTGGCGGGCCATACGCCGTTTGAAGGCAACGACCTGAATGGGATTCTGGCGCGCCACCTGACCGAGACTCCACAGCCGCTACGCTCGCTGCGGCGCGATGTCTCGCGTGATGTGGATGATGCGGTCTCCTGGGCGATGGCGAAAGATCCCTCGCACCGCCCCGGTTCCAGCGGCGCGTTTGCCCGTGCGCTCCACGCGGCCAGCACCGGTATTCCTACCACGGGGAGCATTGTCAACTCGCGGTCGAAGCCGCAGACGCTGACCGCGGCCACATCTGCCCGCAGCTACTCCAGGCTCGCTCCGCCCATGCTTTCGGGTGGGACCGACGCCGATCTCCCGCAGTTCCGTGAAGGGCCAGACGCGCCGACACTCTACGATGGCGTGTATCGCGGCGGGCGGGGAGGGTTCGGCGCGCCCGCGTGGCCCTCGGCGCCACAGCCCGCGGACGATGGCGCTGCATCTATCTTGCAGCCGCGCACCCTTGGCATCCTGGCGCTGTTGGGTGCGGCGGGTGTGCTGCTGCTGACGATGGCGATTGTGCTGGCAAGCGGCTCGTTGCAAAATCTCATCAACTTCAACACCAACAACACTGGCGACGTCGTCCCCCATGCCACCGCAACCCCATGGCCAACCTCCACACCACAGCCGTCGCCGACGCCGGTCATCAACTGGTTGCGTGTCTCGCCGACCAGTGTGAAGTTTGGCTGCACAGGCAACGACCGGACAGTGGATGTGACATTGCGGAATCTGGGGCCGGAGTCGACTGGGTGGAGCGCGCAGAAGCCTTTCACGGCTGGAGGGATTTCGGTGCGTCCGAACTCGGGCGAGCTTGGCGCCAGGGGCAGCAGGACCATCACGCTGACCTACTCGCCAGGGATTTTCCCGCTGAACAACTCGATCACCATCACCCCGACGAACGGCGCTGCCGGAGCTTCCCCGACCATTAGTTACACCGCGCCATCGTGCTTTGGCAAGAGCGGCAAGGGTAGCGCATCTCTGTCACCCGTAACGAGCAGCGCCTCCTCCAGGGATAAGCGCAAGGGGCATGGCTGACACTGTGCCCGACACGTTATCGCCCTGCGCCTGAACGTTGATGGTCAGTTGCAGCGATGGCTGGCCGGACTGCGTGGGGTCGAGCTGGGCAACCATGTAGCCGCCATTCAGGGTCGAGATTTGCCCCTGGTAGAGCGGTGTCGCCGCATCGACGCCGAGTGTCACCTTCGTCGCCGTCACCTGGCCATTGCCCCCGTCGCCACCATCGCCAAGCCCGCCACCGTCCTGTTCCCATAGCTCAATCTGCAAGACGCCCTGTTGCGCGCCGCTCAGGGTGAGATCGAGTCGCAGGATTGGCTGACCTGTATTCGCATCGGTCTGATGGCTCATCGTGCCCTGCAATGAGGCGGTAAACGGCTGGCTGAATGGCGCGGCGCTGGTGGCTGTGGCCGTCGGCGTGGTTGTGTCAGTGGAGTTGCCCGCCGCCTGCGCAACCCCACCTGACCCGTTGCCGTTATTCGCGATGGCGTTCCAGCCGGGGCGGAGCGGCCCCGTCGCCGTCCAGATGATGGCGACGGTGAGCGAGGCGGCGGTAATCGCGGCCCAAATGGGATGTATCTTGCCGCCGGGCGTCACCGGCTGGAGCAGCCGCACGCAGAGCAGCCCACAGACCAGCACCGCCGAGACGATATAGAGCTCGATGCCCCAGAGCGTGCGCGTATCGCTGCCGGTCGCCAGGCCATGAACCGTCGCCAGCGCCCAGACGACGAAGGAAAGCTCGTGGAGACGCAGCCACCAGGTATAGCCGATCTGCCGCCGGATGAAGAGGCTGATCGCGACGGCGACCGAAAGGTACATCGCGACGATGCCGAGCGCCATCCACAGCGGGCGATAGTGGCTGACGAAGGGCAGCAGCAGCTCGTTGAGACCAAAGCGGGTGAAGGGGTCGATCCAGCTGGCGAAGATATGGATGCCGAGAAAGACGAACGAGAGGTTGGTGATCCAGACGTGCAATTCATAGGAGATGAGCCGCGGCCACCAGCGCACCTGCCAGCGCATGCTCAGCGCCAGCCCCAGCAGCACGGAGATCGTCACGAGCAGATAGGCGGTAAAACCACCAGCGCGCGCGGTATCCCAGGTAATGGATTCCCAGAGGCTCATTGCGTCTCCCTTGCAATCTCTTTCATCGCTTCATGTGGCCAGGGGCCAGCCGTCAGGTAGTCGCCTGTCGTCGGGATGAGCAGCCCGGCCAGCCCACGTGTCTCCAGGAATCGCGCTCCCGCCTGCGCGCCGAGCAGCAGCGCCACCTTCGCGCCCACCTCCGCCTGGCGGCAATAGGGCGCCACCACCGTTACCGAGAGGATATCGCTCCGCGCTGGCTCGCCGGTCGCGGGATCGATCAGGTGGTGGCGGGCCGTCTCGCCCTGGCGCCAGTTGCGGCGGGTGACGGTGGATGTGGCGATGGTGCCGTTGCGGAGCGGGATCGTCCAGTAGCGGTCGCGGCCGGGGACGGCAATCGGCCAGTCGGGCTGGCATGGCGGCTGGCCCGCCACCGCGAGATCGCCGCCAGCGTTCACCAGCGCGGGGGTTAGGCTCAGCGCGCGCAGCTGGTCGAGCGCGGCGTCTACAGCCATCCCCTTGGCGATGCCACCAAAATCGAGGCCTGCGCCTTCGGGAAGCGTCACCCGCCGATGCGCTGGATCGAGCTGGATCAGTCGCCAGTCGCCACCCGGTCGGGCAGGCAAAGCTGGGCGCGCGGTCCCTCGTCCAGCGCGATCAATATCCGTGAAGGTGCGGTCGTAGCCAATCCAGAGCATCTGGCGTTGCAGGGTGGGATCATAGCGGCCATCAGTGGCGCGGGCAGCCTCAAGCGCGGTCGTCAGCACAACCCAGAGGAGCGGGCTGACCTCGACGGCTGTCCCCGCTCGCGCATTCAGGCGTGAAAGTTCGCTCTCCGGCAGGAATCGGCTCAGGGTGCGCTCCCAATCGTCGAAGAGAGCTCGCACGATCTTGAAGGCGTGTGGGCCGTGCTCGGCAGGAGCCAGCACCGTCACCGTCGTGCCCATCGCCGCGAAGATGTGGCGGCTCATGCGCTCGGGCGTTTGTTCGTCAGGAGCCACTGGAGCTGGAGGCGGGAGGCTGGAAGCTGCCGGAGCCGGAGCCGAAGTTATACCCTCCGCCCTGGCCGTTTTGTTGTCCGTCGTCTGAGCCTCGTCCGTCGCCCGGGAAGAATCGTCCATGGTCATCCTGATTTGAGGGCGTCGCCGTTGCCGACGCGCCCGCGGCGTTCGCCGAGGTGACGCCAGTCACGTGATTGGCGGCCAGCCCAGCCAGCGCGCAAAACGTCAACGTCGTTCCGGCGAGCGTCAGGCGTTTCCATGTTTTCGCACGCCGCCGCGCCTTCTCTGGAGGCATTCGTTCGGGGCCACCGGTGGGCGTTTGCGGTGACGTCGTCCGCGGCCAGGTCGAAGCATTGTTGGGCAGGTTCTGCATCGTGGATGAACTATCCTCCCGAAATCCCCGCGTCACGGGCTTTGGATGCTACTACCGTGCAGCGTTACACCCTCGATGCCAGTATAGCAGAAGCATATGAGAAATCGATGAAAATATGCGGCCATATCTCCATCATCCCGGCAGGCAGAAGCCCGGCGCGCAGAGATTGGGCAGTGCCAGCGTCGAGACGGAGCCATCGGGCAGCGAGACCACCCGTATCGCCGAATTATTGGTGTCGGCGACGTAGAGCCTGCCACGTGCATAGCTCAGGCCGCTCGGCTCGCGGAAGCGCGCCATTAGCGGCGGTCCGTCCTCGAAGCCAGCGGACGACTTCCCACTGAAGCTGCTGAGGTCACGGGTCGCGGCGTCGAGTCGGCGTAGCTTGTGGTTATAGGTATCGGCGATGTAGAGCGTGCCGCCAGCCGGAGCGCCGACGGGTACCCAGGCGATGCCAAGCGGGTGCTGCATACGCGCCATATCGCCGCGGCCATCGCGGTCGCCGAACTGGAAGAGATCCCCCCCGGCCAACGTGCGCACCTTCGGCTCTGGGCCAGCCAGCTCGATCTCGCGCACGCAGCTAATCTCGCTATCGGCGATAAACAGGTTGACGCCGTCGGTGGCGATGCCGCTGGGCTGGGCGAATGCCGCCTGCATGGCGCTGCCATCGGTGCGGTGCTCTGCGCCAGAGCCAGCGAATATCGCGATGCTCTCGTCGGCGGGATGGTAGACCCATATCTGGTGTGGTCCGGCCATCGCGATGTAGAGATGGTTCTCCAGCAGGCAGAGATCCCAGGGCGAATTGAGCGGCGTGCTCAGGGCTGGCCCGCTCTCAGTCCGTCGCAGCCCCTGTTCGCCCGTCCCGGCGATGGTCGTCACCGCCTGCGTCTCGAGGTCAATCCGCCGCAGCAGATGATTGCCCGTATCGGCCACATAGAGGCAGTTGCGCGCGGCGTCCAGCGCCATTCCCTGTGGGGCGCGGAAACGCGCGGTCTCGTAGTCGCCATCGGTCGCGCCTGGCTCGCCATCGCCAATCGTCACGTAGGCGCCGCCGTCGAGATCGGTGCGGACGATGCGGTGGTGGCCGGTATCGGCGATGTAGAGGCTGTTGCTCGCCTCATCCGCCAGCACCTTGCCGGGATAGAGCAGCGGCGACTCCGGCGAGAACGCGCCAGACTCCGCCTCCAGCCTGACGGGCAGTGGCGTGGGATCGAGCGCCTCGGCCTGACCCAGCAGGTCGAGCGCCTGCGCGATGGCGCCATCCAGCCGGTCGCGATTGCCCTCGCCCGAGACGCGCCCCAGCACATACCCACGTGGGTCGATCAGCACCAGCGTCGGCCAGCCGCGCACGCCATAAGCCTCCCAGGTGCGGCGGCGGCTATCTAGCATCACCGGATGGGTGATGCCGTAGCGGGCAATCGCCTGGCGCACGCTCTCAGGGTCGTCTTCGTTCGTGAACTTCGGCGAATGAACGCCGATCACGGCGAACGGGCGGCCCGCGTATTTGGCTTCGAGATACTTCAGGTCTTCGAGGACATGCAGGCAGTTGATGCAGCAATAGGTCCAGAAGTCGAGCAAGACCAGCTTCCCGCGCAGATCCGCCAGCGTCAATGGCTGCGGCGTATTGAACCACGCCGTGCCCTGCAGCTCAGGCGCGCGCACCGCTTCAAACTCCAGTCCCATCGTCAGCATCCTTTCCTAGTGCCTGCATACCGTATTTTGCCGTCACACGGAGCAGGGTGCGCTCTCCATATTCCGCGGTGAGATAGACCAGCGCCTCCGCTGGCAGCGAGACGCCAGGGCGAAGACGCACGGTGACATCCTCACGCGCCAGCAGGTCGCTCAGTGGCAGCCCGCGCAGAATCTGGCGCAATGCCTGCCATGAAAGGAGCAGCAGTCCAGCGCATTCGCCGTGCGGCGCCAGCGTATCAGCCGCACCATCGATCATGGCGCGATAGACCGCGACCGCGCTACGGTGGACACCTTCGTTGCGCTCCGGGTCGGCGGGGGCAAGCCGTTCGAGATAGAGCAGCGGCGCGGGCGCGTCACGCGGGGGCAGCCGATCAATCGCGTGGCGCGCGCTTGGCCCATAGGTCACATCGGCGGCCAGCAGATGGAGCGCATTGCCGAGCCAGTGCTGCCCGATGGCCGCAATCGCCGCCTCCGGCGAACGGCCCTCTGGCCAGAGGTCGCCGGGTAGCTCCAGTGGAATGAAGACGCAGCCGGGGTCGCGCCGCCAGTGGCTCTCGCCCCCAATCACCAGCGCAACCCGTCCGCGAACCGTTACCAGCGCGGCGCACAGGTGCCCATGCGTGGTCCGCGCCGCCGTCTCAGTCTGCATCGTTGCCGCCTGATTTCCAGCCTGCTGATGTTCAGTGCTTTAGCGTCATTGTACCGCGCGGAGCAAGTTGCACTGGTCGGGTCGCGTCTCTCGCCAGAAACCAGCAAAAAGCGCGGAGGGTGGTCTGCTATCCACCCTCCGCATGAGCCACCCCTTGTGTCCGCTGCCGACTAGTACTGCCTGCGCTCTGGGCGGCGCTGCTTCTGGGGCTTCGACTGTTTCGTTTTGCGGCCGCCCCAGTCGTCCTCTTCCTCTTCGTCGTCGAAATCGCCCTCGTCGAACTCGTCGAGCGACTCCGCTTCGATTTCCTCCTCGGCGGTATCCTCGGTATCCGCGAAGTCATAATCACTTGTCAGCGGCACATCCAGATCCTCAGCCTCATCCGAGGCCAGATCGACCTCCGCCTCATCGCCCAAATCGGCTGAGTTTTTCATCAGCATGTCAATATTGGCGAGGTCCGCCAGCGAGCTAAGTGATCGTGGCGGCTCGGGCTTCTTATCGGCAGGCTTGTCGGCAGGCTTGCTCCTGGCGGGCTTCGCAGGCGCGACGGGCGCGACTGGAGCGGCAAGCTCCGTCAGATCGGCCAGCGCGTCCAGATCGTCGCCCGTATCCTCAGGCACACCCAGTGGCACATCCAGGTCCAGAATATCGTCGCTCAGCGCGGCTCCCGCGCTCTGGCCGCTCTCTTTGCCCTGCGCCACTTCAATCCAGAACGAGGAATAGTTGCGAGGCCGCTCGGCATCCTGGGAATTATCTCTGCGAATCATGCGTGTCTTTCTCCCGGGCATGGTCGGCGCTGGCGCATCTTTCGGCGGCGCGCAACCATCTGCCATTCACGTGCTATATCAACGATGGGTAGACGCTCTCGTACAGACAACACAGATGGACGCCAGCGAGGGCGTCTCCCGGCGATTGTATGCCGCGGGCCAGTGGATGTCAAGTGGCGAGCGACCAGCGTTCCTGGTCGGCGGCGGCGGCCAGACGGTGGACGCGCCCCTCGCGCTCCAGCTTGTAGAGATGCGCCAGCGCCGAGTAGGCGGCGATTGGGTGGAGATCGGCGCTGACATCGGCATAGATGCCGCTTACCAGCTCGCCGACCGTGCGCGGGCCGCCCGCCAGCCCCGCCAGCACCTGCTGCTCGCGCTCCTCGCGGTGGGCGATGTAATAGCTAAGGACAGACTGCGGATCGTCCAGGAATGGCCCATGCGCGGGCAGGATGAGCCGCAGAGGAAGCGCCTGCAAGCGCCGCAGCGACGCCAGATAGTCCAGCAGGTCGCCCTCTGGCGGCGCGATCACCACCGTCCCTACGCCTGCGATCAGGTCGCCCGCGAAGAGCGCATCGGCGCCTTCGAGCAGGAAGCAGAGATGGTCGAAGCGATGCCCCGGCGTGTGGAGCGCGCGCACGGTGCGACTCCCGACGGCAATCACCTCGTCATCGGCCAGCGGCTGATCGGTCGCGGCCACTCCCTCACGACTCCAGGCGTAGACCGGCACGCCGAGCAACTCGCGCAGGGAGGCGGCGCCGTCCGCGTGGTCGGGGTGGCCATGTGTCACCAGAATCGCCTTTGCCCTGCCACGCGCGGCAACCGCATCGGCGACGCGGCGCAGATGTTCGGGGATGTCGGGTCCAGGGTCTATCACCACCACCTCGCCAGCCGCCTCATCCGCGACCAGATAGGTGTTTGTACCAGGGCCGGTCAGCAGCGAGGGGTTGGGCGCGAGAACGCAATAGACACCCACGGGCAGCGCAACGGAGGCGGACATGGCGAACTGCTCCTCTGTTATTCCTCGTCTGGCAAGAGAATGACTGGCTTGCCGTCGCGCTCGACGACGCGCGGCATGATCGTGCGCGGCGTCTGCCCGGCGAAACGGGCGCGGGCATCGGCGAAGCTGCCCAGGCCGTGGAGCTCGCTGAGCTGGTGAATCTGGGCGAAGACGAGCGGGAAGTCGCCGCGCTCGTAGCCTGCGCTGGCCTCCTCTGGGGTGATCCAGACGCCGTCGGTCGTCTCCAGATGATCGTACGCCGCCTCCTGGGAGGTGGGCATCTCCGCCAGGAAGAAGCGCGTGTCGAAGCGCTTGGGCATGGCCTCGGGCGTAATCCAGTGCGCCCAGAGAGTAAGCGCGTCGGTGGCGAAGCTCAGCCCCTCCTGCCTGGCAAGCGCGCTCATCGTCAGCTGGCGCTGCTGAAGCGCCATGCGGTAGCCCGCGATACGGGCTACATCGTCTTCGCCAATCGCCAGCATTTCCGCCCCGCGCCGCGCCAGCAGAACGCCTGCCTCCTCGAAGCATTCGCGTAGCGCCGCCACGCGGAACCCGTTGCCCAGGGTATCGCCGCCTTCAACGATTGCACAGAGGCCAGGCGTCCGCTCCGCCTGCTGATCGTCGTCTGTGACGGAGCCGCCGGGGAAGACGTAGACATCGGGCGCGAACTCACTCTGGATGTGGCGCCGCACCATAAATACCTCAAACCCGCCGCCCGCGTGTGGCCGCATCAGCACACAGGTCGCCGCCGGACGTGGGGTCACTGGAGTCGTCATAGCTGCCGCAATCCCTTCTCTGCCAGCAAAATCATCTTCCCTGATTCTACCGCGATTCTTGGGTGAATGGCTTCTAGCCTCATATCCTAAATCTGAGGCAGACATCTATCGCAACACGGTTGACAGAATGACAGTACACCAGTATAGTGGGGGCGTTAAAGCGTGCAAGCAGGCACCGCTATTGCTGATTAGATAAAGCGCCCGCGTCAAAGGAGGCTGCTCCAGATGTCCCGATCATCGCGAAGAACTCCCAGGCAATCTCAACGCCTGTTCATCTTGTTGGCTAGTCTGCTTGGCATCGTAGCGGTCGTTGTTATGGCTTGTGGCAGCAGCTCGAATAGTGGCGCAAACGCTGACGCTACAGCGCCTGGTGGTAGTTCAAGCACCGACCAGGTGTATAAGATTGGAGACCAGGTTAATATTCAAACGGTTCTGATCCTTACCGTCCACTCGCTGACAAAAAGCGTAACCGACACAGGACATAGCGGAACGATGTACGTGATTGTCGATGCCACCATTAATTATCTGGGATCCATGAATGACATCCCGTCACAATCTGTCTTTGGATACTTTGCGCCCGGATTTGGCCTACAAAATGCGGCTGGCGACAAGTACAGCAAACCTCTATTTTGGAGTGACGTTACCGGAACCTATGACGGTGACGGAACCCCTTACACATCTGAGGAGAGGAACTCCGAAACCGTCGTCAGGGGACCAATTCCGTTCGAGGTACCAACCGACCAGCACGAGTTTGTCCTCACCTATGGCGCGTTGCAGGCAGGTGACAGCAGGGTTTGGACGTGGGATTTACATCTCTCGTGAGGGAAGCGTGTTCGCTGGCAGAGAGGACAGCCATATTACGCGAACAGGCAGCGACGCGACATGGTTTACCTGTGGACGATCTTATCGTTGATTCCCTTGAACGTTTGGCGGTCGGGAGTTGCTGCCACCCAGCATGTCACCCAGACCGCCGAGTGCCTGACCCGCCTGACCGGTGCTTTGAGGCGGGAGTTTTGTTAGAGGTCTGCCACCTTGCTCACATGCCGCGCTTTCGCGGGGTCTTCGACGTAGTCCGTCAGGCCGATGACGTTGCCCCAAGGGTCGGCAAACTCCACGACGATACCTAGCCATAAAATGCCGGACGCTAGAGGGCCACATTTTTGTCACTTGTCCTCTTGCTGATTTGGGACGTCATGCACCCACTTTGGCATGGCCTCCTGGGGGAATGGAACGAATAGTCGGAATAATCGTTGCTTGAACGCGATGATATTGCGTCAACGTATCACCTGGTTGGTGGTTACGTCACTGCGATGATGCGCAGTGCGCCTGTCGCGAGCTGCTCCCAGCACAAAGTAATAGTTAATCGTAAAAAGAACTACCGAAGCAGGATGACGGCAAACCAGGGATTACTGCCGGGCTTAGGTCATCAATTGTACGTAACTGTGTCGTGTAACACGAAAAACTAGGGAAATCATTAGGGCGAAATGCAGAAATCCTATGCTATGGTTGACACACGATGGCGAAGCCGACTGCTGCTTTTTGGGAGAAAGCGAAGGAGAACGAAGCATTGAGGAAACTCCGAGCAACCGTAGTCGTCGCAGCCCTTTTGCTAGCACTAATGGTCAGTGCTGTTCCTGCCTATGCCTCCCCGCCCTCGGGTGGAGGAGGCAACAGCGGCCAGTTTGGGCCGCAAACAACAACCACAACACAAGGTGTCAGCCCACAAATCGCGTACACATGCTATTACACCGAGTTCGCCGGTAAGAGCGGTACGCCCACGAATCGAGACATCTGGGGGCAACAGTACGTAAACTGTACAAGCACCATGGACCACGTCCAGATGTACATGGAGGCTTGGTGGTGCCAGCCGATAGCGTGGGGTTGTGTCTGGTTCAAGCAGGGAACGATGGTTACCTGCGACCATTACACCGTCTATCCCTACACCAATGTGTGGTGCCCTAAAGACCAGACCAAAGGCACCTGGCACGTCAACCATCTAGGAGATCTTTGGGGTGTCAAGTTCTGGTATAAGACTTGGGCGCTCGATGGCACCTACGCCGAAAAATCGAGCTTCATTCAGGTGCAGACATGATACAGGAGGCAGGTAGGTAGATCGGTAGCCAGTAGGGACGCCATCGGGATGTTGGGGAGGGCAATACCTCCCCAGCGACAAAAGGAGACAGCTATGACAGTGCAAACAAACTCCGCCAGCGACCGTTTAGCGACATTGCTGGACACGTGGGTAGGAGAAGCATTTCCCGACCTAGCACAAGCTTCACACGCTTCAACAGCACTGGAGCAAATGTGGTTGGCGCTGGCTACTATGCTTTCAGCCGGTGGAGAGATTGGCTCCCAAGGGCAGCGATTAGAGCCATTCTTCAGCGAATTAGCTTCCAAGAGGCAATCCGGCAACGCCGGTTCTGCTCCCACACATGCGTTGCGTCAGCGCATCCAAGAACTGACCGAACAAGGCGTACGGGAGTTCTTTCTGGTGCTGTCAATACGCCACGCATTGGATTACCTTATTCGAGCGCATTTTGCTGCCCAATATGCGCTCTGGCAGCGCCTCGAAGAGCACCTTCTACCCCTGTCTCTGACGACAGAGACCAGTGCGGGAGAAGCAACGATTCAATACCGCTATGGTTCATTCGGCCCCGCAAATGAGAAGTAGTAGCGGTAGTCACGAAGCGGGACACGAATCGCGGAGCAGGACATGCCAGTCCAACAGACACACGCGCATCGAGCGGCGGGGTGGGCGAGGAGATCGCAGAGACGCCAGAAGCGGTCGCTGAATCCACTTGGGCGTGGCCTTGCGGCGGCGCTCGATCTGCGCCTTCTCAATCCCTAACCGCTGATAGAGCTCAACCGCCGCATTTGCGGTGAAGACACTCCCGCCGTCGGAGACCAACCCAATCGGCGCGCCATACACATGGATCGCGGTAAAGAGGACCAAGAGGAAATCCCACAGCGTCTGTGTTTTCGAGGGGGCGCTCGCGACGATCTGGCGGCTGGCATTGTCGAGGATCGTCCAGATGTAGACTGGTCCGTCGATATTGGGGAGATGGTGTCGCTCAATGTAGCACAGGTCCACGCTCCACCAGCGATGGGAAATACTGGTGGCAAACGGCATGGGCTTCTTGGGTTTGGCGGGCGCTGGGGGAGGCGCCCAGAGTCCGTAGAGTTCCCGGTTTTTAGCCATGATACGCCCACAGGTGCGCGGACTCAACACGATCCCATATTGCTGCTTGAGTGCTGCCGCCATGCGAAACGCGCCAATCGCCGACTCCTCCTGAAGCTGCTTAATAGCTGCAACGGCCGACAACGTGGCTTTGCGTGCTCCTGGTGGTCGCCCGCGTTTCCTGTCGCCGAGGGGCTTCACCACCGCATCCTGCGCCCAACGCTGGAGAAAATCGTAGACGGTGGTGCGTGGAGCATGCAGGTAGCTGATGATCGCCGTAGCGCTCCACCCCTCAAGATGCAGCCGTAGAATGGCCTCCCGGCGGGCGGGCGTGGTGCGTAGTTGGCGATAGAAGGGGAAGCGGTGCCGCGAGAGCTTGGGAAGTGGCCCACGGGCGGCCACTCGCTCAATTGTGTGGTGCCCGATGCTGCGGTCAAAACGCACCTCGACAATTGTGGCGATCTCACGGGGCGTGAGGAGCGCATGCTCTGCCTTGAGTTGCAGGATGTAGTCTCGTATCGAGGGTGGGAGCAGCCGCTTATCGTCAGGCTTCCGTGTACTGGACGCAACAAGGCCGGGAATACTGAATTGAACAAATTGCTCGACCTTCCGCGCGAGGGTGCGAGGAGCAAGTCCCACTTCTGCCGCACGCGAGGTGAGATCCTGACCGAGCGTGACGACCGGGCGAATCACCTCATACGCGACTTGGTCAGGATGTAGGAGAGTGGCCTGAAACGCCTGCCATTCGGGCGATGGCGTACGCTTGCGCTTGACTCGTGTTCCTCCTCGCTGGTTGGGCATGTCACACGCGCCCCTGTCCTGGTGCTGCTCTTGTTGCTCTTGGCTGTAGCGGCTGCGTTGGTCGCGCTTGTCTGCCAGTATAGCGACTCACCAGCAAGAGGACAGGTGACAAAAATGTGGCCCTCTAGCGTCCGGCACTTTATGGCTAGGTATCCTCCACCACCCAGCCGGTGTTGATCTCGAAGGTCGGCTCTGCGAGATAGGCGCTGAGCATCCCGGTGTTGCGCCGCCTAGCCTTCATCCGTTGTGAATCATCAGAGGCATCGCTTTTTTCGGGCGCCACGAGACGCCACCGTGTGATGCCTTTGTGATGTCGTTGCTGTCATTGTAGTGCGCGCTCACCTGGCGATTCAGCGAGCGCGTGGCGTATACTGCAACTACCAGACGGTAGCCTCCGCAGGCGATGAGGAGCTATGGATGCGTATTGAAGGTACGTATATCTTTCCCGCGCCCATCGAAGACGTATTTTCCGCACTGACGCATCCGGACATGCTCGGTCAGATCATTCCGGGGTGCGAGCGTCTGGCGCAGCTTGGCCCTGCTGTGGGCGAGCAGCCACCCATCTATGAGATCCGGCTGCGGCGCGGCCCCAGCGCGGATGTCTACACCTTCATGCTCACGCTCAGCGCCGTGCAATCACCCACTCATCTGCGCGCCGACCTGGAGGGCCACGGGCCTGATGGCCCCTTCAGCGGGCATGGGCTGCTCGATCTCGTCCAGCAGGACGAGCAGACGCTGGTAGCCTCGGACTGGGAAATCAAGTCGCCGGTGCTGGCGGGGCTGCACAGCGAGCGCAGAACCGCGTGGAACGGCTCGGCGGAACAATTCGCCGGAGCGCTGCGCGACCGCGCCACCGTCGCGCTACGTGGCGAGGCGCTCTCGACCGCAAGCGCCAGTATGCGCCACCTCACCACGCCACGCGGGCGGGTGGTCGTCATGCCCAAAGGCGGCATGGCCCTTGAGTCAGAGCAGCGCACATGGCTACGACGCGCGGCGCTCGTCGGCGGCGGACTGCTCGCCGGGCTGGCGGCCATTGGGATAGTTGTCGCCGTGGTGCGCCGCGTGACCGGCGCCAACAACCGTGAAAGTGACGATTTGAGCGCATCCAGCGACACCTGAGTGTTTCCGTGTCAGTCTCGGTTCCCTGACCTGACACACCTGGCACGACCAGAGGGGCGGTTATCCCTCAGAGGATCACGGCAACGGAAGCATCGAGTATTATCGAGCGCATCAAGCAGAAGCTCGACATCGTCGAAGAAATCGGGGCGGTTGTTCCGCTGAAGAAGTCCGGCAAGGCCTTCAAGGGTCTCTGCCCCTTCCACGGCGAGCGCACCCCGTCATTCTACGTCTTCCCTGATAAGCAGGACTGGCACTGCTTCGGCTGTGGCGAGCGCGGCGAT
Source organism: Ktedonobacterales bacterium (assembly GCA_036557205.1). Lineage (GTDB taxonomy): Bacteria > Chloroflexota > Ktedonobacteria > Ktedonobacterales > JADMIN01 > DAHUXT01. The sequence goes on from DATBIB010000096.1 coordinate 14,485, forward strand.
ATCATCACCTTTGTCCAAAAGCAGCAATCACTCGACTTCCGCGAGGCGCTGCAGCTATTGGCCGAGCGGGCGGGCATTCCCCTGGAGAGCGGCGGTCGCCCGGAAAGCGCCGAAGAAGCCGCCGAGACCTCCGCTCGCAAACGCATGCGCGCGCTCAACGAGGCCGCCGCCGTCTGGTTCCACCACCAGTTGCTACAATCGACCAGCGCCCAGTACTGCCGCTCGTATCTCGACTCGCGCGGCGTCAGCAACGACTCCATCGCGCAGTGGCGGCTGGGCTATGCGCCCGATGGCGACGCGCTGGTCCAGTACCTGCTGAGCGTCGGCTATAGCGAGAAAGAGCTGGTCGAGGTGGGGCTGGCGCGGGAGCGTGAGGCGGCGCGGGGCGGTGGCATCTACGGCTACTTCCGCAACCGGCTGATATTCCCCATCCGCGACGCGCGCGGACAGACCATCGCCTTTGGCGCGCGCGCATTGGATGGCAGTAACCCCAAGTATCTCAACACCCCACAGACGCTGCTCTTCGATAAAAGCGCGACCCTCTATGGCCTCGATCTGGCCCGTGACGCCATTCGCCGGGGCAACCGGATCGTGATCGTCGAGGGCTATATGGATGCCGTCGTGACGCACCAGTATGGCACGCGCAACGTCGTCGCCTGTATCGGCAGCGCCATCACCGAGAAGCATATCCGCCAGATCAAGAAGCTGACCCGCCGGGTCACGCTCGCCCTCGACCCCGACGCCGCGGGCGAGTCAGCAACGCTGCGTGGCATCACCGTCGCGCAACAGGCGTTCGACCGTGTCGTCGTGCCGGTGCCTGGGCCAGCGCCGGACAACGCGCGCGCGCAGCAGGAGGGCTGGGCGACGCACAACGGCAGGCGTGGCATGCCACGGGGCATGGTCCGTTTTGAGGAGCAGGTGGATGCCGAGATCACTGTCGCGAAGCTGCCGCCACATGAAGACCCCGACGAATTCGCGCGGCGCGACCCCGTCGGCTGGCAGCAGGCTATCGAGCAATCGGCTCCGCTGATCGACTACCTCATCGCCGCCCAGACCGCTGACCTCGCGCTGGATACGCCGCAGGGCAAGCTGGAGGCGTCGCGCCGGTTGCTGCCGATTCTGGCGGAGGTGCGCAATCGGACGCTGGCCGGTGAATATGCGGACCGGCTGGCCGCCCACCTGCACCTCGACGTGCGTGACGTGCAGCGCGACCTCGCCCAGACGCGCCGACGGCTGGACCGCGAGACGCGCGGCCAGAGCGGGCAGGGCGGACAGGGTGGACAGGCACGCAGCCCGATAGATTCTGGACAAGCAGATTCAAGCGAAGCTGACGACCCCACCGGACCAAAGTACCGCCAGGCGGATGGGTCGCCCACTGGGCCGTTCTTCAACTATAGAGCTTCGGGCGCTGCGGGGGCGACGGGCGAGCTGCTGGCGGAACTCTCACAGGCGGAGTACTGCATCGGGCTGCTGGCGGCGAATCCCGCGACATGGATGGATATCTTCGCGATTCTCGATGAGAGTGACTTCACCAGCGCGGATATGCGCGCGATCTATGCCGTCTTCGCGATGGCGACGCGCGAGGGGAAACTAGCCCCATC
>DATBIB010000097.1:0-3694 GCA_036557205.1 Ktedonobacterales bacterium
CACGACGCCCCGCGCCCAGGTACATCGGAACGCCAATCAGGCTGATGTGCATGGTCAACAATCGTTTCTGTCTCGACCACCGCTACAGGCGCCGTTGCCAATAACGGGGAGCGCTGAAGCTGAGAAGGGTCAGTGCTGCCACCAGTATACTGCCCCCGCCCCGTTTCGTCCAGTATGGGAGCGGCGCCGAGGCCGCGCCAGAGCCGAATTTTCCTGGAGAAGCTCGTCTGAGATTGCGGGGGAGAACGTGCGGACTATGTGGCTGTGGCGGACGCGCGGACCTCACCCCCAACCCCTCTCCCACAGGGAGAGGGGAGCCAGAGCACTGCTCTGGTGGCCCGGCACTTCGGGCCAGTTCCGTTGATGGGGCTGCCCGGCGAAATGTTTGCGGATTGCCAATGCCAACATTCATCTAACATTGGTCTACTGGTGGTCTAACACAGATTGGCCGCGCCGGTGACTATACTACTTTTATCGTCACCATCCAGGCACATCGAAGCGCTGAAGGAGCTGCTCGTGTGAAGGGAGGACATCATGTCCACCAGGACTACTGTAAGAATCCGCCAGGCAGTCGAGGCTGACCTCGAACAGGCGCTTGCGCTCTTTCATGAGTTCCACGAGTTTCACGTGCGTGGCGTGCCAGATCGGCTGCGTGTCCCCCATCCCTACGACGACGCGGCGGCGCGCGAGACGCTGCTCGGCATCCTCCACAACGCGGACGCGGCCCTCTTCGTCGCCGAGGAAGCCGGGCGGCTGCTGGGTCTGGCCGAGGTCTACCTGCGACGAGATACGCCCCATCCGGCGGCCATCGAGTACGTCTATGGCTACCTGCAGAGCCTGGTCGTTACCGCGTCGATCCGGCGGCGCGGCCTGGGGCGGCAGCTGGTTGCCGCCGCCGAGCAGTGGTCGCGCGAGCAAGGCGCCAGCGAGATGCGCCTGGCCTGCTGGGAGTTCGCCGAGGGGCCGCTGCCCTTCTATGAGGCGCTGGGCTACCGCACGATGAAGCGCACACTCGTCCGCCCGCTCGCATGAACCCGTTCTAAAGTAGGCGCCTTTGCCTATCTGTCGGGATTGAAGCTGCCCCGGTGGGGCAACTTATCCTCAAAGTTGCAGGCAGCGACAGCCGCGTAGCCGCGTGCCCATAAGCGCTCAAGAATTTGCGATACAAGCGCAACCTCTGCAACTCGCTGCTGGCCAGGTACCGCATCGACATCGAGATAGTTGCGATAATACAGGAAACCGTCCGGTTCATTGCGGCGAATTGCATCGAACTCGTCGTTGCGCCTGATATCAATCGCAAAGAGCAAGCCATCGATTGACCACCGTTCCGCACGCTGCACCTGGTCGCCCAGACACTCTACCAGCAGGGCTTGTGACATCTCTCCCGGCTGAAACCGGGAGCTTCCAGGGGTCGAACCCCACGCCATGATGCCCCAGGGCGAGAGCCAAAGCTCACAGGCAGTATAGCAGCAAGGCGTGGGGCATGCAAGGAGCCATTCATCCCCAGCTTGAAACCAGGGGCTTTCTGGCCAGTTTCTGTAAATCTTCCTTCGAGATATCGTCGGCATCAACGAATAGCTTGCAATAGAGTTCTGGGTCATACTCCTCATACATAGGCATCTGCCTCTCCCAGCTTTACTCGCGCTATTTTCAACACGAACCATACTCCCTCCTGCCCCATCTGTAGCGATGTGGCGCGCTTTGCCTCCTTGACGCCACTCCGCGCTGCCCGCCATCATAGAGAACGCACGTTCTATTCGTGATATGAAGGGTCGGAGGAGGCTATGGATACTTCGGGGAAAATGCTGGCGCTCGATACGCTCGACACGCCGGGGCAGGCGCAAGGAAGCGCGATGCCCTCTTTGGAGGCTGGGACCGGTAGCGCCCACAGCGAGGCGGCTAGCGGGCTGCTGGGGCCGCTGATCGAGATCATGGGCGCCGAGGGCGGCTCGCTACAGGGGGCGCTGACGGCGTGGCAGCGCGAGCAGGACCGGCTGGCCAACCGCGCGTGGCGGCGGCCCGGCGGGATGTCGCGGCCCGCTGGCCTGTAATATGTGCCGCCCGATAGAGATGACATGGGGAGAGAGGCTGAATCGATGACACGCGAGACGCTGGCGCTCTGGGCGTATACCCCGCCGGGCGGTCCCTGGCCGCTGGTGGCGACCGACTATGGCGCGCGGATCGAGGCGCTGGAGTTCACCACTGTCGCGCCGGGCGGCTTCGGCGATCTCTCCTGCATTCTCAAGCTGCCGGATGCGCGGCTGCCCCGGCCAGAGCTGGGACTGTTCTCGCGGGTGGCGTTGCGCGATGGCCTCTTCACCGGCTTCTCCGGCGAGTGGAGCGATCCGACGCTGGTGCTGGATAGCACGCGCGGCGAATATGTGATGCTCTCAGCGCTGGGCGGCGGCGTGGCGTTACGGGACGATCCCGACGACGCGGCCTATACCTCGGCGACCACCGCCCAGGATATCATCGCCGCCGAATTCGCACGCCGCGCGAGCTATCTCGCCCTCGACGGCGACCTCGCCGCTGTCCTGCCCGACCATCCAGCGAACACCTTTACACCAGTTTATGACGGCTATACGCTCGAAGAGATACTGCACGACCTGATGGGCGCGCTCGGCGACTACGTCTGGACGGTCTACGAACATCCGACCCATAAGGATGCCGCTGGATTGCCGACCTGGCAGCTTCGCGCGCACCAGCGCGACGTGACCACAACCAGTTACCTGGCGCTCGGCGCGGATATCTTCGAGTGGCGGGTGGCCCCTTCGGCGCAGCGGGCCTACAACGTCGTGCAGGTGGCATTTGTCGATCCGGTGGCTGGCCCTGGCAGTGTCACGGTGAGCGATCCACGGCTGGGGCCGGGCGGCGCCCAGGGCAACGCGCCCTTCCGGCGCCGCAAGCTCCGGCGCAACCTGGGCAACCTGCCGCTGACCGCCACGCAGGCGACCGCGATTGCCAACGCCTGGCTGGCGACCTATAGCAACCCCAGCAACAAGATCGAGATCACCCTACGCGCGGTGCGCGACGCCAGTGGCAATCAGCTGCCGCTGAGCCATGTGCGCGCCGACGCTAACCTCTACGTGCCGGAGCTGGCGGTGCGTGGGCAGCAGCTTTCAAGTGGCCCAGTTCCGGGCGTCAATCAGTTTTACATCATCGAATCGAGCTACCGTGAGACGGCGTCTGGGGATGTGCGGCTGACGCTCCAGCTCGATAACTATGCCGACCGGGGCGAGGCGCTGCTGGCGCGCTTGCAGATCGCCGACGAGGCGCGGCAGCGGCGGCGCGGCGTCTACCGTCCGGTGCAGTCGGCGGGCGCGCAACAGGTCGGCTATCTCTCGATTCGCGCGCCGGGCGCCAGCGCGGGCCAGCGGTTCGGCGTCGGCGTCAACTTCGTGCCGGTGCTCTCGAATACGCCGTCCGGGTTGACCTTCACCACGGTGGCCAGCAGCAACGTCGCCAGCGGGCCAACCGTGACGGCAGGCACGATGACGCCCTACGGCTGCGAGGTCACAGTGACGGCGTCGGCATCCGGAACGGTCGTCTGGACCGGCAAATATACGACCGTCGGCGCGTAACACGGCGGAGGAGAGGAGACATGGCGATGGCGGCAACAGTAGCAACAACGTAGGCGACAACAGAACCGAAAGTGCATGTGGAGGCGTCTGGCTTTCAGGCGTTCGGCGAGTTT
>DATBIB010000098.1:0-32712 GCA_036557205.1 Ktedonobacterales bacterium
ATCTATCAGACTGACCTGGAGCGCGCGCGGAAACCCTACTACAACCTGATGATGTTCCCCTACCCCTCCGCCGAGGGGCTGCACGTCGGCAATATGTATCCCTACACCGGCTCGGATATCCATGGTCGCTGGATGAGCATGCGCGGCTACGATGTCTTCGAGCCCATGGGCTTCGACGCCTTTGGCATCCACAGCGAGAACTTCGCCATCAAGCGAGGCATTCATCCAACCATCCTGACAGCGCGCAACGTGACCCACTTCCGCGAGGACCAGCTGAAGCGCATCGGCAACCGCTTTGACTGGGCGCACGAGGTGGATACCACCGACCCGCGCTACTACCGCTGGTCGCAGTGGATCTTCATCCAGCTGTTCAAGGCGGGGCTGGCCGAGCGCAAATCGGCGGCGGTCAACTGGTGCCCCAACGACAAGACCGTCCTGGCCGATGAGCAGGTCATCAACGGCCACTGCGAGCGCTGCGGCTGGTTGGTGGAGCGGCGCGAGCTGGAGCAGTGGTTCCTGAAGATCACGAAGTATGCCGACCGGCTGCTGGAGAACCTGAAGACGCTGGACTGGTCCGAGCGCGTCAAGACGGCGCAGCGCAACTGGATCGGCCGCTCCGAAGGGCTGCAATTCGCTATGAAGGTGGCTGGCGATACCTCGCGTGCTATCGAGGCGTTCACCACCCGCCCGGACACGATCTATGGCGTGACATTCGTGGCGCTGTCGCCGCAACATCCGCTGGTGGCCGCGATCACCGATGAGGCGCATGCCGCCGCCGTCAGCGCCTATGTGGAGGCCAACCAGCAGCGCCCCGCCGACCACGCCGACGAGGCGCGGCCCGATACCGGCGTCTTCACCGGGCGCTACGCCATCCACCCGCTGACGGGCGAGCGGATCCCAATCTGGGTCGCCAGCTACGTGCTGATGGACTACGGCGCCGGCGCGATTATGGGCGTCCCAGCGCACGACGACCGCGACCTGATCTTCGCGCGGGCGATGGGGCTGCCTGTCCGCACCGTCGTCCAGCCAACCGGCGAACATGCGGATGCAGGTGACGCAGAGGCATTCACCGACTATGGCGTGCTGGTCAACTCCGGCGCGTATTCGGGCATGCCGTCCGCCGAGGCTTCGTCGGCGATCATCACGGAGTTCGAGGCGCACAAGATCGGCGTCCGCTCGGTCAAATACCATCTGCGCGACTGGCTGATCAGCCGCCAGCGCTATTGGGGGCCGCCCATCCCCATCATCTACTGCCCGGAGCACGGCGCGGTTCCCGTACCGGAGGACCAACTGCCGGTGATGCTGCCCTATGTCGAGGACTTCCGGCCGAAGGGGACGGGCGTTGCGCCGCTGGCCAGTGATCCCACGTTCGTGCAGACCACCTGCCCGACCTGCGGCGGACCAGCTCGGCGCGAGACAGACGTCAGCGACAACTTCCTGGATTCCGCCTGGTATTATCTACGCTACCCGTCGTCGGATGACGACAGCCAGCCGTGGAGCCCAGCGATGACGCGCAAGTGGCTGCCGGTCGATATGTATACGGGCGGCGCGGAGCACAGTCTGCTGCACATGATGTACTCGCGCTTCATCACGATGGCGCTGCACGACCTGGGACACCTGGACTTCGAGGAGCCGTTTCCGCACTTCCGGGCGAACGGCACGATCACCCGCGACGGCGCGAAGATCAGCAAGTCGAAGGGCAATATCATCAACCCCGACGACTACATCAACCGCTACGGCGCCGATGTCTTCCGCATTTATCTGATGTTCCTGGGACCGTATGAGGCCGACGCCGACTTCACCGACCGCAACATCAGTGGCGTCGTGCGCTTCCTGGATCGGGTCTGGCGCATCGCCACCAGCACCAGCACCGCCACCACGTCGCAGAGCAAGGCGCGTGGCACGGCGCGGCGCGAACTGCACCGGACGATCCAGCGGGTGACGGAGGATACTGGAGCGTTCAAATACAACACGGCTATCGCGACGTTGATGGAATACGTCAACGGGCTGGAGGCGAGAAAGCAGCCCTCACGCGAGGAGCTGCGCGCGCTGCTGAAGCTGCTGGCGCCCTATGCGCCGTTCATCACCGAGGAGCTATGGGAGCGCATCGAGGGGGCAAGCGTCGCCTCAATTCACACGCAGCCGTGGCCCGAGTTCGACCCCAGCGCGCTGGTGAGTGAGACGGTGACGATGGTGGTGCAGGTAAATGGCCGCCTGCGTGATCGCATCACAGTCGCCACGAATGCCACGGACGGGCAGATTCGCGCGGCGGCGGAGGCGGCTCCCAATGCGCGACGCGCGGTCGGCGACGCCTCGGTGCGCCAGGTGGTAGTCGTGCCAGGCCGCCTGGTGAATATCGTCACAGGGTGATATCAATTTCGTCGCGGTTGTTGTCACTATGGCAACCACCCTCTCCCCCTAACCCCCGCCCTGCGGGCCGCTGGCGCTGCGCGTGCTGGACGCACGCTTCGAGGCTTGGCTGCGCCTACGCCTCGCGCACCAGCCCCCTGAAGTGGGAGGGGGAACCAGAATGCTAGCAACGTGGGGAGAAGCAAATACCAACAACCAAGACGAAGTTAGTTTAATAGGGGTATTCCCGCTTCGAGGCAAATAGCATTGAGGAAACGCTGGCCGCAGGTTTTTATGCCTGCGGCTTGTCTCTATTATGCAGGAGGCTGATGATGGGTAGCGTGGAAGTTCGCGCCAGGATTAGCCGCGGCATTCATACCGCGAAGACAGCCCCCGCTTCTTAATCGCCGTCCATCTTGATCCAGCCCTTCTTGAGCGCATGGACCACCGCGGCGGTGCGGTCGTTGACCGAGAGCTTCTTCAGGATGGAGGTAATGTGATTCTTCACGGTCTGGTCGCTGATCTTGAGCGATTTGGCAATCTCTTTATTGCTGTTGCCACGCGCGATGTAGTCCAGAATCTCGATCTCGCGCTGTGAGAGCGGGGTAAATACCTGCTGCACTTCGGGCGGCTCTTCCTGGGTCATCTCGCGGAAGCTGCGCAAGACGCGGCTGGCCACCGTCGGACGCGAGAGCACGTTGTCATTGATGATGTAGACGCCCTGGCTTACCTTGCGCACGGCGTTGACCAGATCTTCGGCGGAGATTCCCTTGAGCAGATAGGCTGCCGCGCCAAGCTTCATCGACTGAAAGAGCTGCTCCTCATCCTCGAACGCCGTCAGCATGATAATTCCGGCACGGGGCGACGAATGGCGAATCTGTCGGGCCAGCTCGAGCGCATCATTGGTGGAAAGAAGCGCGTCTATGAGCACCACATCAGGCGTATGTTGCTTGGCCAGATCAAGTCCGGCGGCGCTTTCCGAAGCCTCGGCGACGATGGTGCAGTCGCCCGCCTCTTCCAGCGCATTGCGACAACCCTGACGAAACAGTGGGTGCTCATCGATAAGCATGACACGGATAGATTCCATTGTATTTCTCCCAGCGCGAGTAGTAAAACAGATACGCGACGCCTGGCATGTGGGCGGAGAGACAACACGTGCAGTATATACGATGCACAGGCGCACCTGCCGCCCAGTGGGCCAAACGGCGCCAGCCCGCAGACCGACGCCGTTCGTTGCCGTCAAACACTAGATGATACCACGCACGCCGCCTCAGCGCATACCCTCCCTCGCGCGGATGCGCGCCGCCGCCTCGTCGCGTGTCATGCGGCCCGCCAGCAGCGCATCGAGTATTCCTTCGAGCGTCTCGTAGGGCGCGGGCGCCGATGTCCCAACCGCCGCCACCGGCTGCGTGTTCGCCGCGAGCGGACCCGTCTCCACGGGCTTTGCCTCTGGCCTCGTGCCAAGATAACGATTGCGCACCGCCACCGTCATAAAGATGGCGACCATCGTCGCGCCAACCAGCAGGGTCACAAAACTAGCCCGCGTCGTCTGCTGCCAGTTGTCGGCGGGCGCGCCAAGCATCGCGCTGAGCGACGCCTGCAGGGCGATGATCAGCCCGCCAGCGCCCGCAATCACACCGCCAGCGAGTAACACCAAGACAAAGACGCGGTGCGGCCAGGTGACACCAGTCTGGTGGGTTCGCGCGCTGAGCCATAGCGCGACAACTGCGAAGGGGAGGCCCGTCAGCAAGAGCGCCCCCGCCGACGCGAAAGTCTCCACGGGGGGCTGCGAACCAAATGGGACGACATACTCGACCACGTCAATCAGCAGTGCCTGCGTGCCCACCCAGAATGGGTAGGCAAAGATGACGCCGACCAGCGTCCACTGGATCAGTCCCGCCGCAGGCACGCCAGATGGCAGATCCGCCGCCTCACGGGTATAGAGCCAGAGGTACGCGAGCACCACGACGAGACCGAAGACGAGCGCGCCTATGATAGTCGGCGCCCCATAGGGAAGTTCGCTCGATGGGAATGGGCGGCCAAGCAGTTGACGCAGAACCGCCTCGAAGATGCCCCGGCAGCCGCTCAGCACGTATCCAAGCCCAAAGCCAAACGCCAGCAGATGTGTCACCTGGCGGATCCCAGAATGGCGATCATGACGCGAGAACGTGGTATAGCCAGCCCAGCACGCGGCGAGGAACAGCGCCGCCGCCCACTGCGCGACGGTCTGGCGCAGGGAATAGGATTCTACAGGATAGCAGACGAAGCCCTCAGGATAGCCAGCGCAGGGATTGTACGCGCCGCTGCGGATCAGGAAAGTTAGCACAACATCCTGGACCGCCTGAAACCAGACCGAGGCGGCAATGAAGACGATGATCAGCTGCGCGCCGTACTGATGCAGCCGCTGAAAGATTAGTGCAGCTCTTGTAGTGGCTCGCGTTCGCCATCGCTCCCACTCGAGCAGGGCGAAGAGGCCCGCCGTCGAGATTGCCACCGCAAAGGTGGAGGCGGTAGAGCTGTTCTGGTTGCCCAACTGCGAGATGCCTACTGCCGCTGTGGTGATGGCGGTCAACATCGCAAGCAGTTGTGTGATGTTCAGGAAGTACGAGCGGACAGCCCCACCACCTGCCGCCGGATCGATGGCCATGTCGCGGCGGATCAGCCAGTAATGAAGGCCACCGAGCAGCAATGCGACCAGCCACACCACCGCAAACGCCACCACCGTCTGAACGATCTGGCTGTGGGGGGGCGGATAACTATACGGCCCTTGTAGTGGCGTCGTCGAAAGCAGCAGCCCCAGCGAAAAAGCGGTTACGACCGTTGCCGCGATCAGCAGGGTGATACAGACAGCATAGAGATAGATACGATAAAGATTGCGTACCATGGAGCGGTTCCCCTTCTCCGGTTCAGGAAGGCATGCCTCTTGTCCCCGCCGGTCGGGGAGCATAGCATGCAGCCATGCCCGGAATGTGCATGGAACCACTCTACTGTATCTCGCGGCAAACCACCAGCCATCGCTCGCAGAATCAGCCGTAGCATTGGTCGTATATTCGTCGCTCAGTTCAGGGCCGCGGGATGAAATCCATTCTGCTTCTCGCACATGTGGTTCGGGCCCATCGGCCGGTTGCAGAACGGGCAGCGTGGTCGGCCAGACGCCATGATGCCACGAATATGCTGCGCCAACTGCTCAGTCTGGGCGCGTGAGAAATAGACGCTGAAGGGGAACTCGGCATCTTCCTGTGCGAAGTATTCGCCGTCGCGCTCGATGAGAATCAGCGGTCCTGCCCGCAGGGTGGTGCGATCCACCGACTCATCATAGCCAATCTGCATGTTGCCAACGGCGAACTCGATATCTGGCTCTTCGGGAAAATCGGCGGGGGCGCTCGGCAGCTTCGGCGCCCTGGCGACCGCCTCGATCTGTAGCGCCATGCCACTGGTGATCCTAGCAATCAATTGCTCTAGCGCCTGGCCAAGCGCATCCAGTTGCTCGCGCTCAAGCCAGAGGCTCGCGCTGCCACGCAGGCTGCGGGCGTAGATGCGGAAGCGGCGATTTCCTGGCTCGCCTATCGACTCCGCGCCGAGGAGTTGTGCGCGCCCAAAATCTATCTGATCTTCGCTCATCAATCTGCCCCATGCTGTATACTTGCCGCCAACCGTCCATGGTGGCGCGTAGCGTTCGTGAGAGATGGGACAGTATACCACCTGGCAATTTGGGCTAGCAGCTAGCAGTCTTGCCTGCGCGTATCACGCCGTCCCAGAGGCAGGTCTAGACCTTCTGATGCGCCTGTTTGGCGACATCGATCGAGTAGATGCGCGCGCCAAAGAACGCGGCAATCGCGGCAACTGCCAGGCACGGCAGGCCTACGATCAGCAGCGCCAGATTTGCGTGTTCGTGGAGCCCGGTCGAGATGCCACCCACGAGATATGGCGCCCAGACATCGCCCAGCAGATGCGCCAGTGAGAGCGCGACGGCGAATGCCGTTGCCCGCAGCAGCGGCGGCGTGGCATCGGTCAGCGCGGCGACCAGCGGCCCCACCGGCAGATTCAGCACCATCACCGCGATGATGCCAAACAAGATAAAGATTGGCAGCGACGACGTCAGGAGCGCAAGGGCGTAGAACGGGATTGCCAGCCCGAAACCGAGCGAGACTGCCAGCACCCGTCCGCCACGGAAGCGCGCGCTCATCTTGTCGGCCAGCACGCCGCCCAGGAGTATGCCACTCACACCGCCGACCACGATAATCGCTCCGGCCACCAGCGCGGTCGTGTTTGACTTGAGGTGAAATGGGCCGTTTTCCGAATGGACATAGATCGGCAGGAAGGTAATCGCAGGCGTCACAACAATGAACATTAGCGCCTGAAGCGCAACGACGACCCAGACGGTGCGGATACGTAAGACGGTACCTACCGACTGCATCATCGCACCGAAGCCACCGGAGAGGCTGAGTGCAGCGCCGTGCGCATCACCAACATGGCCCGCTTCTGCGTCCTCTAGCTCCTCACCGCTCTCGACCGAGACATCGGGCTGATCTTTCACGAACCAGATGAAGAGCGCCAGAATCAACCCAGGAATGCCCGTGATGAAGAACGCAATGCGCCAAGGCTCGCGCGCGGGATCAATGATCGAATCGAGCAGGGCGACGATGCCGAAGGCAAGCACCATGCCGAAGAGCTGGCCCGACTGCCAGCCGCTCATGATGCGCGCACGCTTCTTCAATGGATAGTACGCGCCCAGGAGCGCCGACCCGGCGGGATAGTAACTGGCCTCGCCCACGCCGACCATTGCCCGCGTGAAAAAGAGTGGGGGGAAGCTGCGCACGAAGGCGGTCGCGGCGCTCATCAGGCTCCAGAGCGAGACGCCAAACGTGATGACGCGGGTGCGTGAGAAGCGGTCGGCAAGCAGCCCACAGGGCAGTGCGGCAACCGCATAGACCAGGATGAAAGCACTACTCAAGATGCCAATCTGACTGTCGAGCAGGTGGAAATCCGCCTTCAACGCGGGGCCAACCGCGACGACGATCAACCGGTCGAGGTAGTTGACGGCGTTAATGGCAAACATGAGCCAGAAGACGACCGTCGCGCTCCGCATCCATTTCGTGCGTCCCACAGCGCCAGATGCTTTTCGCATAGGCGCCGACTCGTTGATTTCTGGAGTGTCCTTGGCTGTATCATCCCGGCGATCTTCGATCACGTGGTCGTCCTCTCTCCCCAACCTCCGGTGGCCATCCTGGCTGCTCGCCATTATCCGATAGCAGAGTGTCCTGTTCGACTATATCACCCCGAACGGGCCGACTCGCTACGCAGTAGTGCCTAAACTCAGTATAGTGCGACACAGTTACGACAACGTTACGACACTATTGCGACAATGCTACGATGTGGCGGTTCGTATCACTGCCAGACGGTCCCAGCCCGCGTAGTCCGCGACGATGCGAATGTCAGCCATGGGGAAGGTTGTCTGCGCCAGCGCCACAATCGCCGCCCGCTGATCGTAGCCGAACTCCAGCATGATTGCGGCTCCCGGCTTCAGACGTGCGGGCATCTGGGCAAAGAGCCTGCGGAGATGCCCCAGCCCGTCATCATCACCATAGAGCGCAAGCGACGGCTCATAGTGGCGCACATCGTCGGCGAGCGTCGGCGCGTCGCGGGGGGCCACATAGGGCAGATTCGCCAGCAGGACGTCCATTGGCTCAGGCAGCGGCAGCAGCAGATCGCCTTCCAGAAAGCGTATACGTTCCTTCACCCCCAACCGTTGGGCGTTCTCTCGTGCCAGCGCCAGCGCGTCGGCGGAGATATCGGTGGCATAGATCGTATCTAGCCGAGGCTCAAGCCGCGCCAGCGCCACCGCAATCGCGCCGCTTCCGGCGCCAATATCGGCGACGACAGGCGCGGGCGAGGTCGCCTCTGCCAGCCGGGCGCGCACCTCTGCCAGCGCCACCTCGACCAGCAGCTCCGTCTCAGGCCGGGGAATGAGTGCGCGCGCATCGGTCAGGAAATCCAGCCCCATGAACTCGCGATGTCCAGTCAGATACGCCACCGGCTCGTGCGCCACTCTCCGCATGACCAGCGCCGCATAGCGTTCCGCGTCCTCAGGCGCAAGCGGACGCTCTGGATAGGCCAGGATCGTCGTCCGTGGTAATCCAGTGGCATGCGCCAGCAAGAGTTGCGCATCGAGCGCCGCGCTCTCGCCATCTGGCACGGCGCGAAGCCACTGCTCAGCCAGGGTCAGCGCCGCGCCCAGCGTGCGCGCGTTGGCCAGCGCCGCACCCGAAGTGTCCTGTGGCTGCGATGATGTTGCACCCATAGTCCGATCCTTGACCTCATGTTTAGAAATGATAGGTCACCGTCTGGTTATGTGTCAGCGGACCAGCGAAGACCAACGTGGCGTTGCCGAGCAACGCGGCAAACGCGGTGGCGCGTGCCCCAGGCGTCTTGCCCTGAATCGTGCCATCAGGCGTACTTGCAGCCGCGCCAGACCAGCCAGTGCGCAACAGGCCCGCATCCACGTAGACCGCGAGCGACTGCGGATTGCCCGCCTGATGTTCGATGACTTCAGTATATGAGCCATGGCCGTCCGGGCGCACTGTAAAGGCCCGCGGCGTATGCCAGGAGATATAGATGGTCTGGCTATGCGCCCGTGGCTCCGTCTCGCAACTTTGATATTCGGGGCCAGTGCCGGGGAAGGTGCTATATCGGCCGCAGAGCAGCAGCAGCGCCCCGCCGACCATTGTACGCCCAGGCACATCTGAGGTCGTCACCGGATTGATGATGGCATATTGCGGCGAACAATCAGAGATGAGCGAGCCATAGCCGGGCACGCCTGAGCCGCGACAGCCCACCGGCGTGAAGGTGTTGGGATTGTAGCCAGCCATGCCCAGAGTCAGCGCGTCGCCAGGCAGATAGGTGCGCTGGAAGTCACTGTAGTCGTCCTGGCGTGTGGTGCCGGGAAAGACGCTATGCCGCCCCTTATCGTAGGTCACCGTAATTTGCAGATGGTGAATCGCGCCGCCGTCGGGCAGAAGCGTGACCACATCGGTCTGCCGCTCGGTGACGTAGGCGTTCGCCTTATTCCCGCCATCATTCGCGTCCACCACCATGAAGCCATCGCCACTCGTGTTTATCTCTGAGGCGGCCCCAGACTGACGCAAAACAGATTCGGCGCGCGGGTCGGCAAAGTAGACCTGCAAATCCTTGCTCATCAGCGCGTCCTGTCCGGCTTTGATGAGCGCCTTGAGCCCATCGCTATGCAGCGCCTTCAGCTGGCCAAGCATGGCCATGGATAGCTGGCGAGTAAATGCCTTGCGGTCACCTTGCTGTGGTTTGGCGTCGGTCAGCTGGTATTTGTGAATCATGTCTTCGAGATTGGTCGCGTTCACCGTCACATTGAACTGCGGCACAACAATCGGGCCAGTGATGGTCAAAATAGCTTTAATAAAGCCAGGCGTAAAGGCGATGACTCCTTGCAGCGGCGCCCCATTGGGAATCACACCATCCACCGCCTCGACGATCCGCATCATTGCCTGCGCGTTCTCAGGGAAGCTCGCCGAGAGATTAGCATCGCGCAGCCCCCAGCCATATTTGCAGGTGGGGTCGAAGGCGCGGAACGGCCACCACCAGTAGAGTGCGGGCGGCTGTGGGCCAAGCGACTGACACCCTTTCACGGCAGTGACGGACTGCACATGTTGCTGAAGGCGGTACGGTTCGAGCGCACTCTGGTAATACTTCTGATCGAGCGCGTAGGTGTCATTGAGCGCCAGCGGCATGCTCTTGAGTTCCTGGCCATCTTCCAGACCGAGGATGCCATAGTTGCCGATGAATCCACCGCCAGGCCGCAGCTCCGTCGAGTCCATCGCCGCGATGAGATAGTAGGCGGGCTGACCTATTCCCAGTAGTGCGGGCGCGGCATCGAGCAAGGTCTGCATCGTATCGGTAGCGCTCAGAATCGTCGGCAGCGCGGCCAGCAGCTTGCCAGCGGTGGCGGGCGGCTTGAACTGGTCGGGCAAAGTCCGCTGGTCGAGCTGGACATATGCTTGATAGGCATCGAGCACGTTGGTGCGAGCAAGCGCAAGCGCTCCCTGCGCTTGCTGGATATCGGCGGAGGTGATGCCAGCGGTTACAGCGCTCCCCTGGGTCGGCTCCAGCATGCTCTGGGCAAACTCCATACCGTTCTGAGCAGCTGTCGTCAGATCGAGCCCGATACGCGTCAGCAGTTGATAGTTCCGCACGCTTGCACTGGACGTTCCCAGTGGCGTGCCAATCACGCTTAGCGCGCCGTTGATCTCGTAGAGGTCTTGCCGCAGATCGGCGACTTGAAGCCGCGCCTCGTGCAGCGTGCCAGCACTCGCCAGTCCAGCGGGATCACCCGCGACTAGCTCGTTCAGTGCGGAGACGCGGCGCGTGACATCGAGGGCGTCGTATCCCAAACGGAGGAGTGGAATCAGGGGCGCAACGCAAGTGAGCACGAAGCCGAGCAGCAGGATGGCGAGTACAACCGCCGCGGCCGGTCGTCGGCGCGCCAATGACAGCACATGCCCGGTACTTTGGCCCGGCGCATGCTCACGACCGAGATGGGCCAGCGTCCCCAGCGCGCTGACGGCGATCCTCTGGTTGAAGCGCTGGCGCCCATCATGTGTGAGAGAGTCTGGCGTGGTTTTGCCTCTGGGAGCGTCCGGCGAGAGCGCGGTGAGACGAAACCCGATGTCCCATCCGCTATCCCAGATGTCCTCGCTCGGTTCGAGGTTCTGGGATTCGCCACTCAAGGCATCGCCATCACCTTGGCCGACGGGGACTGTCGGCGGCGCGGGCAACTCGTGCGCCACCTCCGCCGCGAGATCCCGTGGCTCCGCCTTGGCGCTCTCGCCGACGTGACCATTCTGCGACACGTGCGCGCTGCCGACATTTCTCGAAGTGGTTCTGGCAGCGGCCTTTGGGCTTGGGATCGCTTGTGTCTGATTGTTCGATGCGCCACGCCGCTTCCGGTGAGCCCGCCGCTTCTTGCCCGAGCGCCGCGCGGACGCGATTCGGTCACTCATCCGCGTGCCTCAAATCCCGCCTTATAATCCTGCCTATGAGGCATGGGGTAGCAGATGCAGTCTGGCGCCCTGGTTATCTGTCTGGACGAAGTGCGCTGGCGCGCCGAGGACCGTCATCTTCTTGACACCAGTGATCTTCATCTCCTCGCCGGGTGTGCGTGTCGTAATATAGCGCTGCACCATCAGCCCCAGCGGGCGGGAGAGCACGATTGCCGCGGTCGTCGCCAGCACGATGTTGTTGAAGCTGTTGTAGGGCTTGCGCAGCCGCGCCACCGTCATCGCCGAGAGGCCCGTTAGCATACCGGCGACGGCCAGATTGGTGCCACAGCGCTCGTGAATAGCCATCTCAGGCTCGCCGCCGCGCAGCCGGGCTAGCGCCTGCTCGGCCATCGGACGTATCATCTCGGTCGGCAGGTCACCAAAGACGAAAAACCCGGTGGCAAAGGAGATACCGGAGAGGCGAACCTCCGGGAAACGCTTGCTCAACAGCACGATGGTGGCGTGTTCGAGCGCGTGATTCTCGCGCACAGCCCCGCCCAGCGTCACCTGCTGTACGACCTGCTCTATCGGATTCATCAATGGGTTATCCTCTCTGCTCGCATACCGTGCCGTGTATCATCCAGATACACCTCTCCATTCTCGCTATTATCGCATGTGAAGGGGCATGGCGTCTGTAGAGTAGCAGCAAGTTTGACGATTTCGCCTCGATGCAACGTCTGCCACGTTTCCTGGCGTCAATCGTGCAAGATGCACCCAACGTTGAGCATCATTCGTAGATAGGACGAGTGGAGGCGCGCTCCAGTCAATCCGGCGACGGTATCGAGGCAGCCGGAGTACCAGCGTCGTTACCCAATCTCGTCGCGTGACGTTGTAACGGGTGTTCGTACACAATTTCCAGATACTGAAGCGCATAGCTACAGCGCATGGCTACAAACATGAGGAACATTGCTTCGGTGCGTGAGGTATTTCCCGGCACACGCCGCTATACACAACATACGATTTATGAGCTGGCAGAAACGATTCGCGCCCGCGATATCGTCACGTACGAGCATTGCCGCCGGGTCGCCATCTACGCCAATCGGCTGGCTCGCCATATGGGCTGGCATCGTCGCGCCGCCCGCGAGCTGGCGCTCGCCGGGTTAATTCATGACCTGGGCAAGACCTGGGTGCAGAACAGCGTCCTTCATAAGCCCACCGCGCTCTCGCAGGATGAATGGTTGGAGATGCAGCGTCACCCGGCGATAGCGGCGCGCATTCTGATGACCTATGACGTGCCCGACGACCTGATCGAAATCGTGCTACACCACCACGAGGCTTACGACGGACGTGGCTATCCCGACCATCTTGTCGGCGAGGCGATTCCACTGGGCGCGCGCCTGCTCACTGTCGCCGATGTCTTCGACGCCCTCACCTCTGCGCGTTCCTACAAGGAGCCTCTTCCCCTCCAGGAGGTGCGCGAGCGCATCGAGCGGAGTTCAGGCGTTCTGTTCGATCCGACCGTCGTCAATGCGTTCATCGAGCTGCTAGACGCCACGCCCGATTTCCTGTTGCCCAGCCGCGCCGTCCCAGCGCCGGTTGAACCGATCCCCGGCTGGGACCATCACGACACCCTCGAATAGCCACTCTTTCATTCCAGCCGCGCCCGCCTGGCATTGCCGCATATGGCTGTAATGAATGCTCCCATCCACACGTCTTCTCAGACGACCACAATTCCCGGCACGAGGTTTGGTGGTATCACATTCCATCATATCGTGATAGTGTATAGGGCGAGCAGCGACGGCGTGGCGGCGCGCAGAGTGGAAAGGGTAGCACATGCAGGGGCAGCAGGCGCAGCGACTGAGCGCGGACCAGATGGTTGACCGCGTCCATGCGGTGGCTGAGGCGGCGCGGGCGGTCCGCGCGAATATCGGCAAAGTCATCGTCGGCAAGGAGGGCGCCGCCAACCTGCTGCTGATTGCGCTGCTCGGCGAGGGCCACATCCTCATCGAAGACGTTCCCGGCATGGGGAAGACGGTGATGGCGCGGGCGCTGGCCCGCTCGCTCGATTGCTCTTTCGCGCGCATCCAGGGTACGGCTGATCTGCTGCCGGGCGACGTGACGGGCGTCAGCTACTTCAATCAGAAGCTCAACGAGTTCGAGTTCCGCGCCGGACCCATCTTCGCCTCGATTGTGCTGGCCGACGAGATCAACCGCGCCACCCCACGCACGCAGTCGGCGCTGCTGGAAGCGATGCAGGAGCGGCAGGTGACGGTGGATGGCCGGACGATGCCGCTGCCACATCCGTTCATGCTCATCGCCACCCAGAACCCCATCGAGCTGGAAGGCACTTTCCCGTTGCCCGAGGCGCAACTCGACCGCTTCCTGCTGCGGATGCGCATCGACTATCCCGGCGCGGATGACGAGCGCGCGATGCTCTACCGCTTCCAGGAGGCGCAGCCGCTGGAGACGCTGGCTCCCGTGCTGACGGGCGAGGCGTTGTTGGCGCTCATGCCAACCGTGCGCGCGGTGCAGGTCTCCGAGCCAATCGCTAACTATCTGCTCACCATCGTCCGCGCGACCCGCGAGCATCCTGCCTTCGAGCTGGGGGCCAGCCCACGCGCCGCGCTGGCGCTCTTCCGCGCCTGCCAGTCGTTGGCGGCAGTCTCTGGGCGGCCGTTCGTCCTGCCCGACGACGTGAAGCAGCTCGCCCAGCCGGTGCTGGCCCATCGCCTTGTGGTGACGGCGCAGAGCCGCCTGCACGGCCAGGACGCGGCGCAGATCCTCGACGAGATTCTAGAGCGCACGCCTGTCCCGGTCGAGCGGATGATGCAGTAAGGGCGAGAGTGGTCATCAGGCGAGCGCCACGGCATGATGACCTTTACACATGAACCCCGAACAGCGTGCTGGGGGCGGTTCGTGGCCTGAAGGCCGCGGCTAATTCCCCATCCTCGCTCGGCCATTAAGCCAGCCTTCGCAGGCTCCCAGACGACGCTTCACTGCGCGCACATTGGCCGGATGCGTGTGAAACCCGCGCAAGCGGGTTTTTGCGGCGGAGCGTGCGCAGCAGGCGAGGCCGTTCAGGCGCGGTTTTAACCGCCAGCCTGCTCGTCTGTCGCAATCGCCCGGCCGTTGCCGATATGCTCCAGCACGCGCTCGGCGGCGTCGCGAGTCATGCCGTCCACCGCGAGTAGATCGTCGAGGGAGGCGGCGGCGATGGCGCGCGCCGAGCCAAAGCGCTTGATGAGCGCCTTCTTGCGCTTCGGGCCGATGCCTGGAATATCATCCAGCACCGACTTGAAGGTGCGTTTCGAGCGCACCTGCCGGTGGTAGGTGATGGCGAAACGGTGCGCCTCATCGCGCACGCGCTGGAGCAGATACAGCCCCTGCGAGCCGCGCGGCAGCACCAGCGGCTCTGGCTGGCCAACGAGATAGATCTCCTCGTAGGTGCCAATCGCGCCGTGGTTCTCCTTGGCAATACCAATCACCGGCACGCCCACTGGCAACTCTGCGATCACTGCCATTGTGGCGTTCAGTTGCGGCTTGCCGCCGTCCACGATCACCAGATCGGGCAACTGGCTCCAGGGGTCGCCCGCCATATCGGCGCTCGTCCCCGCCTCGTCTGGCAGCGTCTCCCGCTCCGCTTCGACCTCGTCGGTTGTGTCGGCGCCTTCGACCATCTCGTCGCTCGCTTCCACCTCAATCTCCGCCTCAGCATCCGCCTCGCTGCTTGGCGCGTCCGTGGCGAAGAGGCGCTTGAAGCGGCGACGCAACACCTCTTGCAGACTGGCGACATCGTTCGAGCCGTCAACCGTCTTGATGCGGAAGCGGCGGTAGTCGCTGGGCTTGGGCCGTCCATCCTCCAACACAACCATCGAGCCGACCGACGATGTGCCCGAAATATTCGAGATGTCGTAGCATTCGATGCGGTGCGGCACCGTCGGCAGGTTCAGCGCCTCGCGCAGCTCGTCGAGCGCCAGCGCTGTCTTCTGCGAGTCTGAAAGCCACTTGATC
This sequence comes from Ktedonobacterales bacterium, assembly GCA_036557205.1. Taxonomy (GTDB): domain Bacteria; phylum Chloroflexota; class Ktedonobacteria; order Ktedonobacterales; family JADMIN01; genus DAHUXT01. The sequence goes on from DATBIB010000098.1 coordinate 15,369, forward strand.
CGCTGCTGCTCCAGCACCTCGCGAGCGTTCTGCGCCACCATCTCCACCAGCCGCAGCTTCTCGCCGCGCTGTGGAACAATCAGCGATACTGCGCCGCCGCGCTTCTGCCGCAGCCACTGCCTCAGCGCCTCAGCGTCATCCGGCTCGGCGGCCAGCACCAACTCGCCGGGTATGTGCGGCGCGGTATCGTAGAACTGCTGCAGGAACGATGACATGATCTCGCTCGCGGGCGTCTCGCGCGTTCCCTGCAAGATGAAGTATTCGCGCCCGACCAGCTTGCCGCCACGGAAGAAAAAGACCTGCGCGCAGGTCTCGTCGTCGCCATCGGCCAGCGCCACCACATCCTGGTCGCCGGGACCGGTCGTGTGGATGATCTTCTGCTTCTCCAGCACCTGCTCCACCGCCTGCATACGGTCGCGCAAGGACGCCGCCCGCTCGAACTCCAGGTTTTCGGCGGCCTCCTCCATCTGGCGCTTCAAGTCCGCCAAGACGGCCTCGTGCTTGCCTTCGAGGAAGAGTAGCACTTGCTCGATGACCGCATCGTACTGTTCGCGCGAGACGTTGCCTACGCACGGCGCGCCGCAGCGGTGGATGAAATACTGCGTGCAGGGACGCGGCAGGTACTTCAGCTTCCAGTCCGGAGGTGGATCCTCCTCACGGCCACGCGGCGGCGCCCAGGTCGCGCCATCGTAGCGGCAGGTGCGAAACGGGAAGATCTTGTTCATCAGGTCGAGGGTGGCGTCCACATTGCCGGAGTTCGTATACGGGCCAAAGTAGCGGTTGCCATCGCGCCGGAAGCTGCGGACGCGGTAGACGCGCGGGAAGTCTTCGGTCAGCGCGACCTTGATGTAGGGATAGTTCTTGTCGTCGCGCAGACGCACGTTGTATTTGGGTTGATAGCGCTTGATGTACTCGTTTTCGAGAATCAGCGCCTCGACCTCGCTGCCGACGACAATGTATTCGATGTCGGTTATCTTGGCAACGAGAGCGCGATTCTTCGGACTCAGGTCGGCTGGATCGCCAAAATACGAGCGCACCCGCGAATAGAGCGAGGTCGCCTTGCCCACGTAGAGCACCGTGCCCTCGGCATCCTTGTGCAGATAGATGCCAGGCTTGTGCGGCAGCGAGTTTAGGACCGCCTGGAGTGTCTCGGAGAGTTCGGCCATCCTTAAACCATCCTGATGCATGAAGAATTTTGCGCGCGAGTGGGCTAAATTGTTGACCCCTCAGCCGTACCAGCGTATTATATCCTACAGCCCAGTTGGGCATCAGCAAATAAACGACGCGCGCAGGAGACCCCCATGCTCAGCGCGCAGGCGGCTGGCGAATGATCATACGCCCGGACTCTCGGGCGAAGGAAGCGCCCGCGGAGGGAGTACGTATTCTATGCCGAAGACAGCGAGCAAGCGCGCGCAGGCGCGCAAGATGGCACGGGTCGCCCGCGCGCATGCGGTTGCGCCAGAGCGGCCTGTCGTCCGTCGAACACCGTCTGCGAAGCGCAAGAGCTCGAAGCCGCGCGGATTCGCGGCGTTCGTGAGCAATTATCCCTGGGCCACCACCATCTTCAGTCTGGTGGTTGTGGGAACGATTTTACTGATCCTGCACCAGCAGCAGGCGCTATTCTTCGCCCCGAAGCCCAAGGCGACGGCAACTCCCGCAGTGCAGGCGACCTGCGACCTCAAGACGCACAAGTGCGACAAAGCGCCGATCATGACGATTGACAAGAACGCCACCTACACCGCCACCATCAAGACGGCGAAGGGTGACATCGTTCTCCAACTCGATCCCAAGACCGCGCCTATCGCGGTCAATAACTTCGTCTTCCTGGCGCAGTCGAAGTGGTACGACGGCACGTACTTCTGGCGCGTCGAGGTGCCCGGCAAGCCCAGTCCCATCGACCCCAGCGGCACGCCGTCGCAGTTGTCGCTGATCCAGGGCGGCTCGGTTGCCAAAGATGGCACTGACGGCTCAGACATTCCTGGCTATACTATCCCAGACCAAAACCCGATACCCGCAGACTATACGCCGGGCACTATAGCAATGGCTGAAGGGCAGAACCCGAATACCGCCAGCTCTCAGTTTTTCATCAACATCGGCGATGAGACGCAGTACTTCAACAAGAGCTATGTGACCTTCGGCAAAGTCACGTCGGGGATGGATGTGGTGAAGAAGATCACCGCGGGCGATAAGATCGAGACAATCACGATCACCGTCCAGAAGCCAGCGACCGCCACGCCGGGCAATGGCACGCCGAGCTCGACGGCGCCAGCCGCCACCGCGACGGCCAAGCCGTAACCCCTGGCCCAAGGGATAAATGCAATGGCGAGCGGCCCCCTCCCCTGCCCCTCCCCCTTCCAGGGAGAGGGGTCGCGTCCCACTGGTGATATTCATTGGCGAGCAATGTGGCGGGGATGCGCGCCGCAGGCTGAAGCCCTGCGGCTAATCTCGATGAGGAAGTTTACTGCTAACCCGCTTGTAACTTGCCCCAACCCTCAACACGAGAAGTAGCATTCAGTGCTGTACGCCTCGTGCTCCAGGCGCCTGCCTAGATTTGGTGTCAGGGAAGGGTGTTGGTATCGATGACCACCATCACATGGTGATAGGGCAGTCCATGGTGCTGGGCATCCATATCCGCCTGCGTGAGATTCGGGGTTGCCACCAGATAATGGCTGCTGATACAACCAGACAGCCCATTCACGCCAATCGCGATCTTCACCGGGCGCTGCAGCTTCCGGTCGAACACCAGCCAGGCGTTGGGTCCTGTCCAGGTGATCAGGCGGTCGTTCATGGTGGGGAACTCGTCGAACGTGCTCCCATCCGTCTGTCTGTCCTCGATCACGTAGGAGCCTATCGGTTGCGCCAGGATCGAGGGCACCAGCGTGACCTGGGAGTAATCACTATTGGTATAGACATACGACGTCCCGGCAAACGCCACGGTGGTCGGAGCATAGCTCATTGGCAGACGCACCTGCTGCCCGGTTTCTAGATTTTCAAAGACGATTGCACTCGCATCCCCGTCGCCCCAGGATACCCACGGCCAGGAAATTCGCGGACCACCTGTGAGCGGAGCGAGGACCGATTTCTTGCCTGTAGCAAAGGAATACATCTCGGATTGGGTCTTCCCCGGTGTGTCTTGCGAGTAGGTGGTCCAGACGACGCGGCCGTTGCTGGCATCCGGCTCTGGTTGGATAGAGGCGTACGGCTGGTTCGCAGATGGCCCATGACCCTGATCGAGCTGAATTGTCTTCCCGGTCTGCCGGTTGTATGCTTTGATGACCCAGTGCGAGGCATAGCTTTCGAAGGTGGTTCCAGACGTTTGCATCCAGATCACCCAGGAACCCGTGACGGTGCATGCCATCTGGAAATAGCCTGCGGGCATCGTTGCGAACAGGCTGATGTGACCCGTGTGCAGATCCATGAACCCAACCGACTCGACATCCTTGGAGGCGTCCGCCTCGGATGGAGACCGCATGGCGAACGTCTCCCCACAGACCTGACCATCATCGGTAATTCCGTCAAACTCCGAACCAGTGGGTGCAAAGTAGCGATCACCCAGATCGAGGGAGAACTGATTGATCTTAATATTTCCCCACGCCTGCTGCATAGACAGCGGGGTCAGGTTCACCGTGAAGGGCGTTGGCGTGGGGGGCGACATCGTTGTCGTGGGAGACGCCTTGGCGTGTGTGCCCACGGTTTGCCCACCGGAGCAACTGCTCAACAGCAAGGCGACGCACACAAGCAGGTAGGCTTTCCATTGTTTCGTCGTATGAATCATGTGAACCTGCAATCCTCACGTTTCAGGAATCACTCGCTCCGTGCGTGCAAGGGCTACACGGTTCCCGGCCCACAACAAGCCGTACCCGAACAGCAGTCCCCAAAAACCCAGTTCAGGTCCCCCGCTAAAAAACGAAGCCAAGAACAAGACGACGAGCAGGAAGAGGACGAGCGCGATGCACCCTGTCAGCCACGCGCGATGCCCCCACCTCGCGAAGGCACGGTGTGGCCGCACGAGAAATCCAAGCAGGCATGCCACGACTATCACTGCTGCGAGCAGCGGCAGATAACTCAGCACGAGGATGAATGCATTGATGACCGGAGAGGATGGGAGATTCGCCAGGAGGGTCTGGGAAAACACCCACGCCGTGGCGTAGAGTTTGGGCTGAGCACAGGAGTCAACGCAGGATACGACATAGAGGGGCGGCAGGAAAAAGGAAATAACTAACATCAGGAGGCCCAGAGCCGACAGCCCACAACCCGTCACGGCAGGCAGAACATGCTGTCGGCGCACTCCCATGCTGCTTCACCTCCATGGATGCAGAGCGCCACACAGGCGATGCGCCCGATGGTTCTGCGAGGGTCTTCGCTCCTTGTATTCATCTGCTGCTGAGATTGAATATGACTAAAGAATGCCGCCCTCTCGCTGGAGTGTCAATGCGCCAATTCAAGCAGCTTTTGCCAGGTAATATTACGTATTTCTGGTAACATAACAGCATCCTTCTCCCTCGATTACCACGGCGAGGGAGAAGGATGGCTACACAAAAAAACAGGGGAGATGCAAACGCTACGCTTCCGGGGTCTCGCGCTCCATTCGTTCGGGCGCGCTCATGCCGATCAGCGTCAGCGCCCGCGCCAGCGCCGCCTGGCCCGCACGCAACAGCCGCAACCGCGCCATCCGCACCTCGGTTGAAATCTCTGTGCCCTGTTTGAGGATTGGGCAGTGGTCGTAATAGAGATGGAAAGCATCGGCCAGGTCCATCGCGTAGCGCGTCAGATGGTGCGGCTCCATTGTGGTCGCGACCCGTTCAACGATCTCCTCCATCCGCAGAATCTGCCGGATCAGCGCCAGCTCATAGGTCAGCTGCTCCGGCGGGTCCGCCGCCAGCGCCGCGACATTGGCGTCGCCGTATTGCTCCTCACTGATGCTCTGCTCCGCCGCCTTGCGCAGCACACCCGCCGCCCGCGCATGGGCATACTGCACCGAGAGGCCAGGATTCTCGTCGGTCTGCTTGCGCGCGAGATTGAGGTCGAACTCCAGCGGCGTGTCGTTCGAGCGCATCAGGTAGAAGAAGCGCGTCACATCCGGCCCGATGTCCTCATACAGCTCGTCCAGCGTCACCGCGTTGCCGAGCCGCTTGCCCATCTTGACGCCCTTGCCATCCACCTTCAGCGTAACCTGCTGATTGAGCAGAACGTGCGCGCTCTCGGCGGGATGCCCCAGCGACTGCGCGATGCTCTTGAGCCGCGCGATATAGCCGTGGTGGTCGGCGCCCAGCACAAAGATCAACTGGTCGAAGCCGCGCTTGAACTTGTTGCGCATATAGGCGACATCTGAGGCGAAGTAGGTCGGGAAGCCATTCGAGCGCAGCACCACCCGGTCCAGATCGTCGCCAAAGTCGGTCGTGCGCACCCAGAGCGCGCCGTCCTTCTCATAGGTATGCCCCCCCGCGCGCAGATCGGCGATGCCCTGCTCCAGCTCGCCACTCGGCCCAAGCGTCGCCTCGTTGAACCAGACGTCGAACTCGACACGCATCTTCTGCAGCGTCTGCTTGATGTCTTCGATAATGTGATCGGATGCGGCGCGACCAATCGCCGCCCGCCGCTTCTCCACGTCCGGCTCGTCGAGCAGCGCCGCGCCGCCAGTCGCGATCATGCGCTCAGCCAGCGCCTCATAGAATGGGGCGAAATAGCCCTCTTTCCGTGCCGGGGCGCTCTCGCTCATTCCATCCGCCGCCGCCTCGTGCTGTGCAGCCTCGTCGTCCGCTCCCTGCTCGTCGGCTTCCGAATCATCTTTGTGGCCATAGACGCGCTTCTTTTTCGCCTGCGCCTCCGGCAGCGCGGCGTGCACGGCCTCGGCCTCCACCATCTTGCCCTGCGCCAGCAGCAGATAATACTCCATCGAGCCGCCGAGCCGATTGATCTGGCCGCCAGCGTTGTTGAAGTAATACTCCCTGGTCACGTCGTAGCCCGCGGCGCTGAGCACACTGGCGAGCGCATCGCCGATGAACGCGCCCCGGCCGTTACCGACGGTGACAGGGCCGGTCGGGTTGGCGCTGACAAACTCGACGTTGACCCGCTGACCCGCGCCAAGCTCGATACAGCCGAGCGTATTGCCCGCCGCCAGGATCGCCGCCGTCTGGCGCAGCAGCCAGTCGTTCGCCAGTCGCACGTTGATGAAGCCCGGCCCCGCGACCTCCACCGAGTCGATCAGGTCATAGGCAGGCACAAGCGCCGCCGTCTCGCGAACACGTGCGGCTATCGTCTCCGCCAGCGCGCGCGGATTCACCTTCGCGCCACTCGCGCGCACCGCCGCCGCCAGCTTCATGGCGACGTTAGTAGCATAATCGCCAAAGACGGGATTCTGCGCTCGCTCGACCTCGAATGGCGGTATTTCCACCGCTGGCAGTTCACCTGCCTCCTGAAGCGCGGCGACCGACCGGGTGATGACCTCTGCCACCAGATCGCGGATCACGATAACGACTCCTCTCAACTCCATGTCGATGAAAGATGAAAACGGAAAATACGGAAAAACCTGGCCGTCCTGAAACAGCGCGGAGGGCGAGCCGGAAGACTGCTCTCTGAGCAGATCCTCGAGCATCGCCCTCGTCGTTGGCTGCGTTGCCGATGGAGCGGCGCACGGCTATGAGATGCCTTGCACCTCTCTACCGGACTTTGGGACCAGAGAATCCCTGCCTTCAGGCATGGGGATGAATGGTCCCTTGCCGTCAGGCAACCACTATGCTATACTGCCCACTTGAACGGCATGACGGGGGCGCCGCCAGCGCGTAAATGATCGGTCCTCAGGGCTGGATACCGTTCTCCGATAGCCTTGCCGAGAGGGGCATCTCGAAAGGATGCCAGGTCGCGAGAAGCCCCGGCCTTCTCGGCCAGGGGAGTTGTCACTAGCTCTATTATCTCACTTTGCTGCGCTTCTTGGCATCCACCAGATAGCTAATGACCTGTTCGAGCGTGGCAATCTCGTCGAAGGAGCTATCCGTCGCGACGACGACCTCGGTGTTGGTGCGTGTATCCATGAACGCCAGCACCGGAGCGCGCTTGGGCTCACGCGGTGAGTAGAAGTTGCCCGCGACACGCGAGATGCGCTTCCACGCCGACATGTTCGAGAAGTCAGCCTCGCGCATGGCATCATAAGGCGCATTCACCTTCACGCCCCGCATGGTCACGTGCGCGATGTCTTCAATCGGCACGTGCGTCTGCTTGTTACCCGGCCCCACGCGCAGATAATCGTCGGGCGTGACCACCAGCAGATACTCATTGGCATGCATCAGCCGCCAGAAGTCATAGGCGGCAATCCCTAATGAGCCAAAGGCGACCGCCCCCACGAGCGCCAGGAGCAACGTCGCAAAGACCGACAGGCCGACGCCGTGGGTGAAATCGTAGGGAACAGTCGCCATGATGATTGGCACGAGCAGGATCAGGCCCACCAGGGCGCAGGCAGCCCATCCCAGCGCCGACCGGCGCACCCGCTCCACGCGCAGCGGCCAGACATTCCAGCTATCTGGCACATTGTTGGAACGCGCTGTCTCCAGTATTGCCTGGGCATCCATAATCGCCTCCCGATGATTCACGCCTGGTAGCTTTTGCGGGTATGCTCACGTATGCCAGAACATCCCGGAACATCCCGGAGCCGCCACCATGTATTGCGGAATTATAGCACAAGAGGCGGCAATGAGCCGCATCTTTTCAGCACTGAGCGGGCGTGCCCGTATGGTACAATGGAGGGTGCTGAACCGTGTTTCAGCGCCGCTCAACTACCCATTGGACGCGATTCGACGGCAAGATTTACCCAGAGGTTGGCGTGGCAGACGAGGCAACACGCATCGAGCGGGCAGCAGAAGCGCTTCTCCGCTGGCTAGAGCAGCAGAGCGGCCCATGGCAGGGCGACCGTGTCCCGGTGGATGCGCTGGTCGCGGCTATCGGGCTGGATGTGGCGCGCTTCTCCCCAGCGCTGCATCCGGGCACGTTGGGCTACCTGGAACCTGGCGAGGAGCTTATCTTCCTGCGCTCTGGTCTGGCGGAGCCGGTGCGGCGCTTCACACTGGCGCATGAGCTTGGCCACGCCGTGCTCCACCGAACCGATGGCCTGGCGGCGCGCGCGGCAGGGACGTGGGCAGCCCAGCCCATGGAAGACGCTGGCGACGAGTGGAACGAATCGATCTGTGGCGACGACGACCTGACCGCCGCGCTAGAAACCAGCGGCGCGAAGGGCGAGTTGCTCGCCGCTGGTCAGGCCTATAGCGCCCGCGCTCAGCGCGAGGGCGAGGCGAATGCGTTCGCGGCGGCGCTCCTCCTGCCGACGGAACGACTGCGCCAGGCGATTACATCACTCCGCGCCAGTGACAGCAAGCGCGCTATCACGCGGCATCTGGCAACACGCTTCGGGGTCAGCGAAGATGTCCTGCTACGCCGCCTCTGCGCGCTGCTCACGCTGCCAGCCACTTCATCCTCATCATCCGCGCTATCTACGGATGCGGGACAGCCGCTCCCAAGCATTGCGCCAACGCCCACGCCCGCACTCGACGATGAACAGCGCGCGGCTGCCGCAGCGGAGACACCAGCGCTCATCATTGCGGGGCCAGGGTCGGGGAAAACCACCACTCTTGTGGCCCGCGTGGCCCATCTGGTGCGCGAGCGCGGTATTGCCCCGGAGCGCGTGCTGGCGCTCACCTTCTCGCGCAAGGCTGCCCGCGAAATGGCCGACCGGCTCGCTACGCTGCTCCGCGACACAGATGGCAATGATAGCGATGTGTCGGATGAGCACGGCCCTCTAGCGCAACCACCCGGCCCGACCGTCAGCACGATCCATGCTTTCTGCGGCGACATGCTACGCCGTTACGCGCCGCTGGTGGGCCTGCGACCGGACTTCCGCGTAATTGGCGAGGCCGAGGGCTATTTTCTGCTGCGCCGCGTCGCCAGCGGTTTGCATCTGCAACACTACATGCCGCTCACTGCGCCCGCTCTGTATTTTCCCGATCTGCTCCGCGCTATCTCACGCGCGAAGGATAGCCTGATTGAGCCAGAAGAATACGCCGCCACCGCGCAGACGCTACTGGATGAGGCCAAAACACCGGACGACTGGACCGCCGCCGAGCGCGCTCAGGAGCTGGCTGTCGTCTATGCCGCCTATCAACAGGCGCTCGCGGCCCGTGGCGACGCCGACTTCGGCGACCTCGTCCGCCTCTGCGTCCGGCTGTTCCGCGACGATCCTGAGGTGCTGGTAGAGGTCCGCCAGCGCTATAGCGCGGTGCTGGTAGATGAGTTTCAGGACATCAACCGCGCGATGGGAATCCTGCTGCATCTGCTGACCGGCGAGGATGCCACGCTCTGGGCGGTTGGTGACACCGATCAGGCGATTTATCGCTTCCGTGGCGCATCGCCCGCCAACCTCGCGCTCTTCACGCGCGAATATGCCAGCGCGCATATTCACCATCTCAGCGGCAACTATCGCTCGACGCCCACAATCATCGCGGCAGCGGAAAGCATCGCCCAGGCGCTGCTCCCCGGCGACAACCGCGTGTCCTTGCGTCCAGTTCGCTCACCCGGCACCACACCGCAGCAGGTGACGCTCGCCACCGCTCCGGATGAAGCGGCCGAACATGCTGGACTGGTCAGTGCGATTGCATCGCACCAGCAGACTGGCTATGCATGGCGCGATCAGGCGGTGCTTTGCCGCACGCGCAGACAGGCGCGCGCTGTGGTGGAGGCGCTGCGCCAGGCGGATATCCCCACGCGCGTCGCGGCGCCCCTGCTGGACCAGCCACTCATCCGCGACGTGCTCGCCGTGTTGTCGCTGCTGACCGAACCGGCAGGCGCTGGGCTGTTACGGGCAGGCGATCTACCCGGCCATCGGTTCAGCCGGATGGAGGCGCGCAACGTTCTCGCCACCGCGCGCGATGCGCACACAGCCGCGCGGGCGTTGCTCATGGGACATCTCGACGAGGTCGCCGGGCTATCGGGGGCGGGGAAACGTGGCTTGCGGGCGCTCGGTAGGGCGTTGGTGGAGTTGCGCGCGGCCCCTGATGTCGCGACTGGCCTGGCGCGCTATTACTTTACCACCACTGGCCTCGGCTTCACGCTCATGGAACAGGCGGTATGCGGCAACGACGAGGCGCGTATGCAATCGAGCGGGCTGAGCCACCTGATCGCGCTCGCCCGTCTCTTCGACGATTCACAGCGCGCGACCGAGGACGAACGCGAAGGCGCCACACCTTCGTCGGCGGACTGGAATGGCTTCCTCGAATATGTGCGCGTGCTCCTCGGCACGCCACAGGGACGGGCTGGCATAGAAGAAGAGCCAACGGGCGAGCAACCTGACGCTGTCTGGGTGCTGACGGTGCATGCCAGCAAAGGGTTGGAGTTCCCGGTGGTGTATGTGCCGGGGCTGGCAAACGGGCGCTTTCCGGCGCAGCGCCAGTGGGAGCGCGTCAAGGCGCCACTGGCCGATGACGACGAGCCAACCGATGCGGCGCATGACGACGAGGAGACGTGCCTCTTCTACGTGGCGATTACCCGCGCGCGCGATGAACTAGTCCTGAGCCGACCCGAGCGCATAGGCCGTCGCAGCGCGCGTCCGTCGCCGTTTCTCGCGCCCATCGAGCGGAGACTCAGGCATGATTTGCTGCGACTGGAGTGGCCCGCCGCTGGTCCACGCGAGAGCAGCCAGGAGCACGGAAGCGACGACGGCCACATCAGTATGGTAGAAACGCGAGCCGAGGATGAAACGCTGAGCGTCTCGGCTATCGAGACCTACGCGCGTTGCCCGCGCCAGTACGCCTATCGTTACGTCGAAGGGCTGTCCGCGTCCGACGGCAACCTCCCACGTATGCGCCATGGCGTGCTCGAAGCGTTGCAACTGCTCTATGGCAAACCAGACGAAAACAGCGCAAACGGCACGTCGGCATTATCACGCGCGCTCGAGCGCTTCGACGAGGTATGGGCGGATGCGCCAGCAACGGGCCAGTCGTCGGGAACCGCAGGTTCCGAGAACACTGATGAGAATGAGCGTGAGCGACCGTTTAACGATGTCTATCGCCGCTACGGACGCCGCATCGTCGAATCCGCGTGGCGCGAACTGGCTGAAAGCAGTGAAACTAGCGGTGTATCGGACAGGCAGGTGGGATTCGAGGAGACGTTAGCGATCCCGATTGGCAGGCGCACTATCGCCCTCACCGTTGATCGTGTCGAGCGCGACGCTCCCCCGCCTGAATCTGGCGCGCCGCCGCAGGCGCCGCCGAAACGGCCAGAGGCAACACATTACATCCGTGATCGCCTGGGAGCCGCATCGGACCGGCCAGATCTGCGCGCGCTGCTCTATACCCTGGCGGCGGAGCAACAGACCAGTAAAGGGGAGCGGGTGGAGGTTAGTCAGCGCAACATGACGACCGGCGCGCGCGAGCCAGTGACGATACGCCCGCGCCAGCGCGAGAGCCTGCACGACGAGCTAACATCCGCCATCGAAGGAATCTTGCGCAATGATTTCACGCCGCGGCCCGAGGCGCATCGCTGCCAGAGCTGCCCTTTCCTGTTAATCTGTCCGGCGCAATAAGGAGATAGCACATGACCGCGTCTGAGAGCCACGCCTGCTATATCGAGCAGTTTCCCCACCAGTTGCCGCACCGCGACGAGACGAAGTTGCGCCCCTGCGGCCACTGGGCCTGCGATCCACACACGATCACCTACTACGGGACGGGCGAGGAGAACGATATCCGTGAGGGCGACTACTGCATGGTCTGCTACGAGCAGGCGCTGCCAGGCATGTGCCCCGACCGCGTGCTGCGCGACGCGCTGCATGCTCAACCCGAGTAGCTGATGCGGTAGATCAATCCGGCAGAGTCATCGCTGAGATAGAGCGCGCCATCTGGCCCAACGGCCAGCCCAACCGGCCGACCCGACGTCGAGCCATCATGCAGCCAGCCGGTGGCGAAATCCTGCGGTGGCCCCGCGACGTGCCCCTGGCTATCGAGGGGAATATAGACTACTTTGTAGCCAGTCGGCACGCTGCGATTCCACGAGCCATGGTAGGCGACGAACAGACCGTGATAGCTAGCTGGAAACGCCGAGTCGGAGTAGAAGGCCAGCCCTAACGGCGCGGAATGGGCCTGAATCCTCACCAGCGGCTGCTCCACGCCATTACAGTCGCCCGGCTTGCCCATATCGGGATCGATGATGTTGCCCGCGTGGCACGTTGGCCAGCCATAGTTCGCGCCCGCGTGTAGCGAATAGATGGTGTCGGGCGGGATATTATCGCCCAGCAGATCGCGCCCCATATCTGTCACCCATATCTGTTGGGTGATCGGGTTGATTGCCATGCCCACGGCATTGCGCAGCCCATACGCGTAGCGATGTCCGCCGGACCCATCGGGATTGTAGACCCAGACGGCGGCGCGGTGGGGGTCCGTCTCGTCGCAGACATTGCACGACGAGCCAATCGAGACATAGAGCTTGCCGTCAGGCCCGATGAGCACGGTGCGTGTAATATGCTCGCCGCTATTGGGCAGATCGGTAATGATGCGCCGCTCGTTGCTCGCTCGCATGTTGGCGCCAATGGTCATCTGTGTGACGCGCGAGGTCTCGCCGACGTACAGCACATCGCCCGCGAAAGCCAGACTCGTGGGATGATCGAGGTCACTTGCCACAGTGACATGTCGCGCCGCCTTGCCCATCGCGGGGTCCATCGGCAGCGCGGTGACGCGCCCATTGGCGCTCTCGGCGACGTAGAGCACGCCATCCGGCCCAAACGTCAGAAAGCGTGGCGCCGATAATCCCGATGCGTAGACCTCGGCGGTGAAGCCCGGCGGCAGATGGAGGTTGGTCGCCTGCGTCGAGCCGCCGACAGGATGCACCTGTCCCTGGATGAAGGCAAGGGGGTATTCGCGATGCTGCCAGGCGAAGCCAGCAATGCCAGCAAGCACCACGACAATCAGGGCTATCACGATGCCACGCCGCGTCAGTTTCCGGCGGCGCACGGTCGGCTGTGGCGGCGGTTGAGGCGCTGGGGTTGTCGGAGTCGCCATGGTTCTCTACTCCATGCTTCCTTACATTCAGAGCGCGCTGGTTCTGACTACCGTCGTGTCTATGTTCGCCAGTGTTGGCCGTCCTGCCAGCGCCATCGCCAGCTCCAGCTCGTCGCGCAGCAGCTCCAGCACATGTTGCGCGCCCTCAGCGCCCGCGACTGCCAGCCCCCAGAGCACCGGACGCCCGACGAAGACGGCACGTGCCCCCAAAGCGAGCGCCTTGAGCACATCGGTCCCCCGGCGCACGCCGCCATCCAGATAGACCTCGCACCGGCCCGCAACCGCGCCGACGACCTCCGGCAGCGCCTCGATGGTTGCGGCCACGGTGTCGAGCTGCCGTCCGCCGTGGTTTGAGACGAGAATTCCGGCGATGCCACGCTCAGCGCATTGAGACCCATCCTCCGCCGTCATGATGCCCTTGAGCACCAGCGGTAGCGAGGTGATCGAGCGCAGCCACTCCACATCCGTCCAGGTGATCGCCGCGCCGTCGGTTTCATCTGCATCCCGTTCGGGCAGTGGATCCTGGATGAAGTTGCCCGATGGCGGCCACTCAAAGGTCGCCTCGCTACGGGCGTGGCGCTCCTTCTGCCCCCAGCGCGACGAGTCAACCGTCACCACGATGGCGCGGTAGCCCGCCGCCTCCGCCCGTTTGACCAGCCGCTCGGCATGCCCGTGCGTGCTGCCGGGAAAGTAGAGTTGAAACCAGAGCGGGCTGGTTGCCGCCTCTGCGATTTCCTCCAGCGAGCGCGTCGATTCGGTGCTCGCCGCCATCAGCGTACCCAGCGCGCCAGCGGCCCGCGCCGTCGCGCATTCGCCCTCTTCACAGGCAGCGCCATGCATCGCCGAGGGTGCGACACAAATGGGCGTCGCCACTGGCGTGCCGAGGAGCGTCGTCGCCATGCTGATCTGACTCACGTCCACCAGCACGCGCGGGCGAATCTGGATGCGCTCGAACGCCGCCCGGTTTTCTCGTAGCGTCACCTCGTCGTTCGCTCCGCCGCTGAAGTAGTCCCAGACAGCAGTATGGAGCCGCTCGCGGGCCAGCGCCTCGTACTCAAACAGGTTGACGGGTCGCATCTGGCTCATCTGCCGGACCATCCTCTACCAATCAGTGCTGCAGCCCGCTCACAACTCTGGCGTACTTATCGGCCAGCGCTTGCGCCGAGTCACGTGAGGGCGACTCCGCCAGCACATGGAACAGCGGGCGGTCTGCATCCGGCAAGACCAGCACCCACTCGGTTCCCAGATCGATCTTCACGCCGTCGATTGGGCTGCCACGCTGGGCGCGATACTGCTCGCTGAGCATGCGCATCACCTTGCCCTTGTACTCCCACGGGCAGTTTACCTGCGTGCGAATCATGTGATAGGGCGGAAGCTGCGCCACAACCTCCGAGAGCTTCGTCTCGTAGCGCGCCAGCGCCTCGAGCAGCTTCATCAGCGCGAACATACCATCGAAGGCAGGATGCAGCTGTGGGAAGACAAACCCGCCGTTGCCGTCGCCTACCATGACGACGTTATCGCGGGTAGCCGCGCTGGTGAGCGCCTGCGACATCACCTTGGTATAGATGATCTTGCCCTTCTGGCGCGACGCCACCGTCTCAACGACACTGGGCGCCGTCACTGGCACTGCCACCGTGCCTCCGCCACCATCGCGCCCGCGCAGCATCAACTCGGTCACCGCGGCCAGCAACCGTCCGCCATCCAGCAGGTGTCCGCGGTCATCCACCACGTAGATTCGCTCGCCAGCGGTATCGATGCGCACGCCCAGGTCGGTCTTCAGCGTACCGGTGATGGCGGCCAGCACCTCGATATCGCGGTCGAACTCTTCGTTGGTGCGCGAGTAGCGTAGGGGATCGCGGGTCGCGTTGAGCGCGATCACGTCCGCCCCGATCTCGTTGAAGATTGACGACAGCGGATTGACGCTAGCGCCGTGGCCATAGTCTACGACTATACGAAAGCCGCGCTTGCGCATCAGGTCGAGGTCCAGGTTGCGCAGGAAAGCGGCGGTATAGCGCGGGATGACCGACTGCGCGTACTGAATCTGGCCGATGTCGTCCAGGTAGACGCGGCGGAAATCCTCGCGGAAGAAGAGGTTTTCTATCTTGCGCTCGGTTCCCTTGCTGATATCCTGCCCCTTCTGGTCGAAGAATTTGACATCAACCGTGCGTGGATCGAACGGCGAGAGGCGGATATGAACTCCGCCGGACGCATCGGTCGTGCGGACGTAGAACCGCGCGACGGGCAGCGGGACGTCCTCCAGATCCCAGACGTTGATGCCCGCCGAGGGCAGGCCAGAGATGATCGCGCGCTTGATCATGCGCGGCGTGCGGTGGGCGTCGCGATTGACGCAGACCGTCGCGCCCTTCGAGAGGACCGCGCCGAAGGCCGCCCCCAGCCGCGCGGCGAAATCGGGCGTAATATCGACATTCACCAGGCCTGTGACGCCATAGCGCCCGAAGAGCGAGCGTCGGCCCTGCGAGCCCCAGATGATGCTGGAGGTGATGACCGCGCCCGTCTCGATCTCTTTATTCGGCCAGATTTTGACGCCTGGCTGGACGATGGCCGCCTCGTTGATGACGGAGTGATCGCCAATCACCGCGCCCTCGAACATCACCGCCCTACCCTTGATGCTGGTCGAGGAGCCAACCAGCGCGCCACGCAGCTCCGCCCGCTCGCCGATATACGAGTTGTTCCAGACGACGCTACGGTCAACCTGCGCCCGGCTATCGACGATGGTATAGGAGCCAACCACGCTCGGACCATGGATGACGACGCCGCTCTTTATTTTGGCATCGTGCCCCAGGAAGGCCGGGCCAAACACCTGGGCATCGTCGGCGATCTCGACACCTTCCTCGGCGAAGACCCGATTGCCGATATCTGTACCGGGAACGGGCAGATTCACCTGCCCCTGGAGGATGTCGGAGTTAGCCTGCATATACGTCGCCAGATTGCCGATGTCACACCAGTAGCCATCGGCGATGAATCCATAGAGCGGATCGCCCTTCTCCAGCATCAGCGGGAAGAGCTCCTGGCTGAAATCGAAGGGTTTGTCCTTCTCGAAGTAGCTGAAAATCTTGGGGTCGAGGACGTAAATGCCGGTATTGATCGTATCGCTGAAGACCTCGCTCCAGCTGGGCTTTTCGAGGAATTGGCGGATGTGTCCCCGGTCGTCGGTGATGATGACGCCGTATTCCAGTGGATTGGCGACGTGCGCCAGGGTCAGGGTCGCCATCGATTGTCGGTCGGTATGGAATTTGATGATCTTGCTGAGGTCAAAGTCAGTCAGGGCGTCGCCGCTGATGACCAGGAACGGCTCATCGAGCAGGTCTTCGGCGTTCTTGACGCTGCCCGCGGTGCCAAGCGGGACCTCTTCGCGGGAGTAGCTGATATGCATGCCAAACTGCGACCCGTCGCCAAAATAGTCTTCGATGGCGCTGGCCATGTATTGTACAGTGACGACGACGTCGGTGATTCCGTGGCGCTTGAGCAGGTTGAGGATATGCTCCATGACGGGGCACCCCACAATCGGCACCATTGGTTTCGGACGCGAGACGGTCAATGGTCTCAATCGCGAACCTTCGCCGCCAGCCATCACTACAGCTTTCATAACACCGGCCCTCCCTCATCACCTGGTCGCAACGTTGCCTAGCAGCGAGAAACGGAAGCGATATGTTATCAACGCCTGACCACACTGTTCAGGTGCTGGCCGGGCGGCTCGCGAAATGGGCTGGAGAAAGCGGGATAGCGCTATTCCCAGGTTCTATGCTTCCTGACGAGGGGGACGCAACCTTCGCCTCATACCGCTTGCCGATTCAGCCGTCGGAACTGTGCGACTGGCGGGACGGTCATTACGAGGCATGGACAAAAGTGAGCTTCCGTCGCAGCGCTGGAAATATCTTCCCTCAGCTTCTATCCTACCACAACTCACGGCGGGCTTCTCGCTCAGCCAGCCGCTACCGGGCGATGTCGGGTGATGGATGCGGGAAGTGTGATGGACATCACAAAATCGAAGAAAAAGGACGAGGCGGACGATGGTGTGACCCATATCCGCCTCGTTGTGTCGCATCTATGCTAATGTCAATGCCGTTGTGCGCTATCGTTACGGTACCAGTTCAATTCAGGCAGTCGTTACCGCCCATGAGATCGATCCATTCAGCCAGTTGCCGTTTCTCCAGTTGCCAGGGATGCTCTTCCTCGTAGCGCTCTTGGAGAGCAATCAGGCGACAGGCTTCTTCCAGAGTAAATCCGGAATCCAGCAAGGCATCTATCAGTAAGTCTTCATACTGACCCATGACGACACCTCCCATGTATGG
>DATBIB010000099.1:0-44607 GCA_036557205.1 Ktedonobacterales bacterium
TAACCCGATGTGCGAGTTTTCATGAGGCAACCACGTGAGCGAGCTGCAAGGGTGGGTTGCCAAGATCGACGTTGAGCAGGACGGCCAAGGTATGCATCAGCACTTTGCGCAGCAAGCGGCTACACAGGTGCCACTGGTCACGCGCCCAGACGCGCTTGACGGCGCACCGATCCACCAGTTGGCCAAAGACGGTATCGATGCGGTAGCGCACCTGGCTCAACCTAGCGCTCCAGCGCGGATGCGGATCCCGTTTGGCCGAGCGATAGGGTGTCAGCAATGTGACGCCATGCGCCTGCCACTCAGCGGTCGTGATGGGCGACCAGTAATTGCGGTCGCCCACCAGCGCACCAGTGGTCTGCTCAGCCAGCGCGGGAACTACCGCCAACTCATGGACATTGGCTGGAGCAACACAAAAGCGCGTGATGACGCCCGGCCATTCCAGGCGCACATGCACGCGCAAGCCATAGAAGGTCTGGCGCACCAGCGTGTCTTTGCCGAACGCTGCCTCCCCACGGAAGCGGCGGCAGCGATAGGCGCGGGCAAACTGACAGACCGGCAGCGGGAAGCTATCGACGAGAGCGAAGGTCGGATCATGGGGCAACCGAGGCAGCAGATGTTGCCACAGCCGCTCTTTGAGTCGCCACAGGTTGGCGGCTTGACGCACAAAGGTCGTGCGATGCAGCGAGCGCAAACCAGGGAAGAAATGGGCGTAATGCTGCCGAAAGTAGGCAAACAGCGCCGTGTCATGGGCCAAGCCCAGATACTCCCCCACGATTTCCATCGTCACGACCTCGCTATCCCACAGGAGCGGTGCGGGACCACGCTGGCGTACCCGCTGCCCGCGCGTGATCTCTGGCAGCGCCTCGTCAACCACACAAAAGACGGTGATAATGAAGTCATCCAGGTCCATTGCGCCCTCCTCAGGTCTGTTTGGAACATTCCTTGAGGATACTAAGCGCGGTGGGTCTGGATTCCTTCGTTCAGCAAAACGTGCACATCGGGTTAGCTACATTTCCGCTCCTTGGGTTCCTTACTGTAAGTAAAAGCAAGTTGGGTTGTAGCGCGCTCTCCATAAGAGGGTAACGCGGATACGCCATTAGACCTTTTGTCTGTCCTGTGTAGAGAGTCCACCTTTTATCAAATGGATGGTAGGCAACTTGCACCTTTTGGCCTCGGCCAGACTTCACATCAACCTGAGCATTTTCAATTGTCCAGTCGCGTCTATCTGGAGGCAATGCGTAACGATTTCGCAAGGCTTCGGTGTCCAAGGTGGTAATGTCAGCAAGACACCGCTCTAACTCATTACGCGTGAAATGATAGACTAAGTGATCCCGTTTAGTCTGGATACCCGCGTTGAAACCTGAGAATATCCCTGTGATGCTGGGAAGAGACAAGTACTCTTCGCTATTTGCGAAGTCTTTAGGCACAAAAAAGAACTGCGGCTCGCTTGGTGCTAACTCTAGCCACTCGGTGGAGTCACAATCAAAAGTTGTAAGATAGTCATACTTTTGATTGCGCATGCCCCATAGGTCTGCATATCGCACTTTAGCCGGTCCCTGAACATTTGGCTTCCTGACAAAGAACACGATTGCTACGCCCTGCCTGATGTCAAATACGTTCTCGTCTTTGCCACCGTAAGGATTGCGCTCGCGCTTTTGCACACTTCCGTGAAGGTTGAGGACATAAATATCGGAGAAAGTTCTAAGCAATGACTGCCGCATGCGACGATGGGTTACACCGTCAAGATAGCCGTGATTGGTGATGAATGCAAGTACACCTTGCCCAGTACGCTCTATTCGCCACTGCCCAAAGCGTATGAACTTAATGTAATCGTCATCCAGGTTGATCTTTCGTTCATTCAATCCTTCCTTGTAATCTTTGAGCAGACCTCTTATCCAGTCGCCTGTGTTTGTCTGACCAAAGTTGGAATACGGCGGATTGCCCAGCACCACCATCACCGGGTCGTCACGCTTGATCGTCGCCGCCTCGTTCGCCTCATCGGAGATATACTGGCCCAGCTTCAGCCGCTCGGTCTGCTTCGCCGCCTCATCCAGCGTGTTGGTCAGATAGACGCCCAGCCGTTCATCGCCCGCGAAGTCATAGGCCCAGTCGCGGCGCTGCGCCTCATCCATATCCAGCGCCGCCAGCTGCATGCCCAGCTTGAGGTGCGCCATCGCATAGGGCGCCATCAGCAGCTCGAAGCCAAAGAGGCGCGGCAGCAGGTGCTTGCCGACGTAGCCCGACCACATCCCGGTATTGCCCGACCGCTGGAACTGCTCGCGAATCAGATCGATCACCTTGTAGAGAAACGTGCCTGTGCCACAGGCGGGATCGAGCAGCAGCACACGCGCCATGCCTGGAACACCCGCGACCTCGCTGCTATCGGCCAGCCCAGCGGCGAGGCCAAAGTCACGTTTGAGGATGGCATCCACAGAGCGGACGATGTATGAGACGACTGGCTCCGGCGTGTAATAGACGCCGCGTAGCTCGCGCAACTTCGGGTCGTAGGCCGTCAGGAACGTCTCGTAGAAGTGGACGATGGGGTCTTCCTGGCGCGTGCGGCGGCCAAAGTCGGCCAGAATCGTCTCCATATCGGCGCGAGCCAACAGCTGCGTCAGATCGTCCACGAAACCAGCGAACGGCTCGTCGTCCAGGTCGGGGCCGGTGATCGCGGCGAAAAGCCGACGCAGGAATGGGTTGGTCTTGGGAATCTCGCGGGCGGCATCTTCGCGGCGGAATGGTCCCGACGCGCCATTGTGGCGGGAACGAGCGGCGAAGAGGCCATACGCCAGCGTCTGGGCGAACATATCGGCGAAGTCTGGCTCAGGTAGGTCGGGGATAAGCACCTGCTTGAACGAGTCGTACAGCCCGATGAGCATATCCGAGGCGGACTTCCGCGCGAAGGACTCCATCGCCAGGTCGCGGATCATATGGGTCAGGCGAGCCATGCGCTGGGCGAGGTCTCTGGGGCTGCGGATCAGCTCGGGGCTTTGGCCAAGGAACGAGATCAGCAGACCCTCAGCCTTCTTTATCCCCTCATGGTCAGCGATGATGTGCCCGTTCTTCACCTCCGCCAGCCGGACGGTCATATGATGGTCGCCCTTGAGGAACCAGCGAAATTCGAGATAGTCAGTCAGCACGAGATTTTCGAGCGCGCGGCGGTAGCGGTCGAGCTGGTCGGTCTTGAGCGTGTCGTTGAGCGAGACGCCGATATCCTTCGCCTCGACATAGCCGATGGTGGCCTGTCCCGTGCGCTCCTGGCGCGAGATCACATAGTCAGGCGCGCCACAGGCGACACGACGCGGCTCATTGGTGGCGGTGATGTGATTGACGAGCGCTTCGAGCAGGTCTTTCAGATACGGACGATAGGTATGCTCAGTAGCGTTCCCCATTCGGTAGGCATGCTCGACGTTGGCGAGATAGGTACGAAAAAGTGGCTCGGCGCTCATACAGCCTCTTCATCCTCGCTAGACTAATGGACGTCACCCTGTGCGCCTATTATCGCAGTGAGATGCATACAAGGCAAGAGGGCGCAATGGCGAAATCTCGCATGTCCGCGCTACGATCTGGCGCGAGCGTTGGGCGGCCGCATTCCGCACTCGGTTTGCCATGCCTTAGCGCCCCTAGTGATGCTGTGTGATCATGAGCGTGACGACAACGCCGAGGGTGAAGAAGACGAGATTGATGACAAAGTTGGTGAGGAGGTTGCACCGGAGGTTCGGCCAGAACACCTCAAGGCGCTTATTAGCTAGTGCGTTCGCTATCTCATCGACAACGTTGGGGCCGAGCGCCGCCTCGATCTTCTCGACAAGTTCGGGATAGAGGCCGTCTGCAAAAAGCTCTTGTTTGCGTCGGGCATGGCTCTCGGCAAACGAGAAATTAACGTTCCCGACGTTCTTGATCACTTCCCGGAAAAACCAAACAATTGCTCCCGATGCACGCAGCAAGGCGCCCGCAACGGAGAGAGACACGACGAGAGCAAGCAGTACGGCCCAGTTCGCCTCGATAGTGCGCAACACATTGTCCATCTTCCCCTCCTTCTTATTGCCCCCATTCTACTCCCGTACCCAAGCGCCCACCGAAGGCCTCATGGCCCCTTGTCAAAGTCACAATGGATTGGAACACTGTCAAGGAAAGCTTGACAGCAAATGGATAGATACTCGCCACCAGGATGCGGTGGTCAGCTCCGGGCGACTACGGTGGCCTCGGAACGCGTGCTGACATTGAGTGCGTCTGCCTCTGGCTCCCCTCCCTTTTAGGGGGCGGACGCGCGAGCCGAAGGCGAGAAGCGCGCGATGAGCGCGCGGAGCGGCAGCGGGCCGTAGGCCGGGGACGGGGGAGAGGGCGGGCCCCCACAAAACAACAGCCCCAGCGGGATAACTCCCAACCAGGGCTGCATGGATGCTTAGGGCTATGTGAGCGCCAGTGTGGCCGACAACGCTATGGCCGCGCGCCGCCCTGTGGATTGTTCGGATCGACGAGATCCTCTTCGACCGTCGTCACCTCTTCGGCAATCGGCGTGCGCTGGCCCGTGCGTGGGTCCACCGCGTCGATGTTGCGCTGGACGTACGCCTGCCCAGGACCCGTGCCACCAGCGCCGCCTGCGCCGCCAGCCTGATTCGGCGCAACCACCACCGAGTCGTTCTCCTCGATCACCGCGGGCTCGTCCTCACGGCGACGGCGCGCCAGCAACAGCAGCAACAGCAGCAGCAACAGCAACAGCAGCAGGCCGACCAGGCAATAGACCACCGCCCATGGCCCGCTCGGCGGCCACGTCGGCGGCCAGACCAGACCGCTCTGGCCCGGCGTGGCTACCGGTGTTGGGGCAGTAGTGGGCGTGGCGGCGGGGGCGGCCGTCACATTGAGATTGCCCTGCGCCTGGAGCGTCGGCGAGCCACCGCAGGAGCCTTCCGGCACGACCGCCGTCACCACAAAGGTGGTATCAGTCGTCACGAAGGGCGCGTTGAAGGTGAACGTAAAGGTACCGTCGTTGTTGATGGTGGCATGGCCAGCCGCCGTCGCGCAGCCATTGCTGCCACTCGCGCCATAGAGAATCTGCACCGTGCCGGGAGGCGAACCAGGCTCGGTCGCCACGAAGTGCGCGCCCGTCACCGTCACCGGCTGGCCCGCGCCCACAGAGGCAGGAACCGTGATGCTCGGCGGATTGCTATCCGTCACCGTGAACTGGTTGCCCGAGGCATGCGTCTGGCCGGTATTCGTGTCTTTGGCGCAGACCGTATACGAGCCTTTATCCGTCTGGGGCCACGAGAACGAGAACGAGAACGAGCCACTGCTGTCGACCGCGCCACCAGCGCCGCTGATCGTCGTCACGCCGCTGGAGCAGTCGCCGTTGCTATAGCCAATCGTAATCTGATGGCCCGCCGGGAACTGCGTGCCGTTGACGGTCACGTGCGTGCCAACGCCACCCTGCGTCGGCGAAACGCTCAGACCCGCCTTCGGACCGGTGGCTGAGACGGTGGCTGGTAAGATCATCACCGCCATGACTGCCAGCAAGGCGGCCAGCGGAAGAGAGCCGAACAGAAACCGGCGCACGCGGCGTCCGCGCGCATCCGACGTCCCAGCTCTTCCGGTATTCTGCGTTTGAGCTATATGATTTCTCGCCATGACCAGCGGCGCCTCCTTTGAACTTCTCCCACCAGGCCCACCAAACCCTCTGAGCGCGTTGCCCGCCGTCGTCACACAATATGCGTACGGCGAATGAGATGATACCGGGCGAATACGTTGCGAATACTGTCCGCCATGGGCAAGCCTCACTGTTCGCTTCCCAGAGCAGGGATGTATGCCGGACGAGTGTATCATTGGCGGTGATACCTGTCAACGGGCGATTAGTCCTGGTATCTCTGGTATTCGCTGGCGAGAGGGCGCACTACTCCCCCTCATGGTGTGATGACGAACAGGCGTCGTCGGAGTATTGCGAGGAGAATCCAGGTGGGAGAGGCGGGCCATAGCGCGGCGCGCGTCACTGTGCGGTTATGTCGAGTGCATAGTAGCCGTAGACGGTGACATCGTGGAAGCCGACGCTGCGATAGAGCGCCTGCGCGGGGGCATTGTCGGCGTCAACCTCCAGGCCAACCGCGGTCCAGCCCTCGGCGAAGAGCCGTGGCAGGATGTCTTCGAGCATCGCGCGGCCATAGCCCCGCCGTCGGTATTCTGGCAGGACGCCGAACGCATAGATATACGCCTTGGGCTTGTCGGTGAAGATCTTGAAGGCTCCCACCGGCTCATGCGGCTCATTGCCCAGGCGTGCCAGAAAGTACCGGTCACCCTCCACCGTCATGTCACGGACAATCTCTTCGGCCATGTGGTCATCCGACTGCCCGAATGAGACGGCGATGACACGGGCAAGGTCACGCGCGTCATCCGGGCCAACCTCGCGCACGTCGAGGGTGCGCGCAGCTGATGCTGAAGCGTGCGCTGGCGGCGTGGCAGCCACCTCCATCCGGTTCTCGCTGAAGCTAGGCCGACCACCGGCCGCCGCCACGAACGCGCGGCCAGCCACCGAGGCGTCTTCGCAGATCGCCAGCACGCGCAGGGTAGCCAGACGCCGCCGGGCCGAGGCAAGCGCGGCGCCAAGTAGCGCCCGCCCGATGCCACGCCGACGATACGCCGGATTCACCATGCCGCAGAGCTCCAGCTCAGGATCGTCATCGCCGCTCAACGTGCAGAAGCCGACCAATGCGCCATCCAGCGTGCAGAGAAAAGCGTATGGCTCTTCCAGCCGCGCCGCGAGGTCGGCCGAGATGCCGAGCTTGAGGTCCAGCCCATCGGCGCTGTTGCACAGGTCGCGTAGCGCCCGCGCCTGCTCCGCCTGCTCCGCCGTCAGCTGGCGGACGCCGACCACCGCATAGGTCTGTTCGTCGGACATGGTAGCCCTCTTCCTCTCAGCAACACTCAGATTGTAGATTGTATCCTGCCTGTGATGATCGCGACTGCGCACTCGAAAGGATATTTCTGGATGACACCGATGACACCCTCAGAAGGGTCTACGGTTAGCTGCTACTCCTGCCAGGCACTACGCGGCGAGCGACACATCTCTCCCGCCGAGCATATCTACGACGGGACCTACTGGGTTGTTGACCATGCGTGGCCATCCGCGCTGGTAGGCTGGGTCGTGCTGGTGCTCCGACGCCACGCCGCCGCACTGCACGAGCTGACCGCCGATGAGTTCGCCGAGATGGGCGCGCTCCTGGCACGCACGGTGCGCGCGCTCCACGCGGAGACCGGCTGTGCGAAAGAGTATCTCGCCTGTTTCGCCGAGGCCAACCACTTCCAGCACGTGCATATCCACGTCGTGCCGCGCGCCAGCGACCTTCCGCACGAGCTACACGGCCCGCGCAGCTTCGCGCTACTCAACCCAACCGACGACGCCCTCGCCTCGGTGGCCGATGTCCAGGCGTTCTGCGCGCGGATGCGAGCGGCGATGGAATAGGCGAGAGACCTCACCCCCAACCCCTCTCCTAGAAGGAGAGGGAGTAGGCGCCCCTTGCCATTGGGCAGGATGGTCACCTGGTCCCTCCCCTTCCAGGGGAGGGAGGCCGAAGGCCGGGAGGGGTTCTTCCCCTACGCGCCCGTGTTGGCGGCGGCGATGAGATCGGGTAACAGGTATTGCGCGTTGGGTGTCCCCAGCCCGGTAATCGGGTCCCAGCCTGCTACCGCGTCATAGCCGGTGACACTGACACCCTTATCGTTCGTGCTGTTATTGCCGACGGTGATGTCGTGGAAGTCGCGCGAATAGTTGCTGCCCGCGGCGACACTGTAGAGCGCCGGGTTGAGGTATCCGAGCGAGTGGCCCGCCATCTGGTTCGCGATGGCCGTCAGCCCGGCCCAGAGCGGCGAGCCAGCGCTGGTGCCGTTGCCGACAAACTCCTCCTGGAGCAGCCCACCGAAGAAGCAGCCCAGCCCAATATTCGGGTCAGCTGTCGAGGAGACATCGGGCACGCCGCGCCGGTGACTGAGCTGCTGCTGCACATCAGGCGAGAGGTTCTGCTGGAACGCTTGCTCCGCGTAGAAGCGACTGAAGCCGCCGCCACTGCTGTCCCACGCGATCTCGCTCAGCTGCCCGCCATTCTGCTGGATGGTCGTGCCACCCACCGATGTGACCCAGGGATCGCTGGTTGGGAAGCTGGTGGTGGGCGTCGCCGAGAGCTGCGTGATGCTGGTGTCAATGTAGTCGGTCGCGCCATTATCGCCCGACCCCGCGAAGAAGGTCATGCCCTGCTGCGTGGTCGCCGTGTGGAAGAACGCATCCCACTGTGCGATCTCCGCCTGGCCCGCGCTATTCGCCAGCGAGACCTCCGAGGCGGCCCAGCTCTGCGAGACAATCGTGCCCAGCTTATGCTGCACCGCGTACTGCTCCAGTTGCAGGAACTCCGGCAGGCCAGCGACCCCCTCCGTCTCGTCCACCGGGCTGGTCAGCACGACGATATTCGCGTCGGGCGCAATCGCGTGGATGATCTGCACATCCTCGGTCGTCTCGATGGCCCAGCCAATCATCTGGTCATCGCTCGGATCGAATGCCTTGGTCCCCAGCGGCGCGAGAATCTGGAGCTTGACGCGGGGCAGGCCATAGTAATCGCTGAAGTGATCGATATCCTCCTGAAGTGTGGGGCTGCCGAACGAGTCGATTACGACCACCGTCTGGCCTTTACCGGTGTAGCACTGCTTCAGCAGCGGCTCGACACCATAGAGCGTCCAGAGCTGCTTGGGGGATAGGTACGTAAATTGGCCGTCGTCCGAGCCGTTGTCGTGCTTTGTCTGTGGCTCGCAGGTTCCCCGCCCGCCCGCCGTCGCAGTCCCGGCGGAGCTCGTCGGCGCCCGATCCGACGTAGCCGTGCCGTTGGCGGATCCGGCGTCGAGACTCAGACTGCATGCGGAAAGCCCCAGCGCCAACAGCAACACCGGAATGGTGGCAAGTGAACGCCAGGAACGATGGCCAATACGCATACGAACGTTCTCCTCGCATGGCTGCTCTGGAATGGCTGCTATAGTACGGCGGCGCTGTATCACCAGGAATCCGCGCCCACGGCAGTAGACGCATAGCGCGTGCCCGTCGTTTATTGTATACGCATGCATGCCTGTTTGTGTCTCATCCACATGCAGTGTCTCGTGCGTCTGGCGCTTGCCGCGGCCTTTCGCGGGCTGGTATGCTGGAAAACGGACCGCATAACCCTCTTGTCCCCCCTCTCCTCGCGGGAGGGGGGACAAGAGGGTGAGGTCTGGGGATATCACAACGCAACGTCACAAGACACCCTACCAGAGGATTAACAGCGCATGGCAGATATTAACACAACCGCAGGCGATTCGCGCCCGCGCGTCATGGTCATCTTCGCTCACCCCGACGACGCCGAGTTTCTCTGCTCCGGCACGGTCGCGCGCTTCACGCGACACGGCTACCGGGTGCAGTATGTGCTGGCGACCAGCGGCGACAAGGGCAGCAATGATCCCGACGCGACACCAGAGCAGCTTATCGCGACACGCGAGGCCGAACAGCAGGCGGCTGCGGAGGTGCTAGGCATCGAAGAAGTGACTTTCCTGCGCCACATGGACGGCGAGCTCGAGGTCAGTATCGCCTTCCGTCGCGAGATCGCCCATGTGCTCCGCAAGGGCAAGCCGGATGTCGTACTGACCTTCGATCCCTGGCAGCGCTACCAGATTCACCCCGACCACCGCGCCATCGGCCAGACCACGCTCGACGCCGTCGCCGCCGCGCGCGACCGCCTCTACTATCCCGAGCAACTGACCGACGGCCTGACGGAGCATCGCGTCCACAACGTCTACTTCTTCGCGACTGACGCTCCCAACTACTATGTCGATATTACCGAAACCATTGAGCAGAAGATCGCGGCGCTGCTCTGCCATACCAGCCAGATTGGCAGCCGCGACATCGGCGAGGCCATACGGGTGCGGGCGCGGGCCGCCGGAGCCGAGATTGGCGTCGAGTACGCCGAGGCGTTCCACTATCTGCCAATGATGCGCCCGCCAGAGTTGTTGCGACATCCGAGTTGGTGACATGTAGACGGCCCCTCCCCTAGCCCCTCCCCCACGGGGAGAGGGGAACCAGACGCAGAGATGCGGAGAGGAAGGCCGACAGCAGGCGAGGAGGGCATATGCGCGTTCTGGTGATGGGCGGGGGCGCCCGCGAGCATGCCCTCTGCTGGGCGGTCAGCCGCTCGCCACAACTGACAAAGCTTTATTGCGCGCCCGGCAATGGCGGCACGGCAACCGTCGCCGAAAATGTCGCGCTCGACCCGGCGGATTCCTCTGCCTGCGCCGACTGGGCGGCGGCCAACACGATTGACCTGACGATCATCGGGCCAGAGAACTATCTGGCGCGAGGTATCGCCGATGTCTTCACGGCGCGCGGGCTGCGCGTCTTCGGGCCGAGCGCCGCCGCTACTCGCATCGAGAGCAGCAAGGCCTTCGCCAAGCGGCTGATGGTGGAAGCCAGCGTACCGACGCCACGCGCCGAGATCTTCGACGGTTACGACGAGGCCATCCAGTACCTGGATCGGTATGAGGCGACGGACAACAGCTACCCGCTCATCATCAAGGCGGATGGGCTGGCGGCAGGCAAGGGCGTCGTCAAGGCGGAGCACGGTGACGAGGCGCGCGCGACCCTCGACGATTTCATGGTGCGGCGCACGCTGGGCGAGGCGGGCACGACCGTGCTGATCGAGGAGTGCGTCACCGGCACGGAGCTTTCGCTCTTCGTCCTTTGCGACGGGGAACGTATTTACCCACTCGCGCCTGCCTGCGACTACAAGCGCGCGCTCGACAACGACGAGGGCGGCAACACCGGCGGCATGGGCGCGTATTCGCCGCCCGCCTTCGCGACGCCAGAGCTGCTGGCGCGCATCGAGGCGACGATTGTGCGTCCGGTGGTCGCGGCGCTGGCGGAGCAGAGCACGCCATTTCGCGGCCTGCTCTACGCCGGGCTGATGGTGAGCGGCGATGGTCTGCCGCAGGTCATCGAGTTCAACGCGCGCTTCGGCGATCCCGAGACACAGGTGGTGCTGCCGCGCCTGGAGAGCGATCTGCTGGAACTGTGCGCCGCCGTCGCCGCTGGCGCGCTCGACCGGGTGTCTCCGCCCGTCTGGAGCGCTGATGCGGCCTGTGGAGTGGTCATTGCCTCTCATGGCTATCCCGGCGCCTATGTCAAGGGCTTTCCGATCACGGGACTGGACGCCCTCGACCCGGATATCGTCGCATTTCACGCTGGGACCGCCCGCGAGCCGGATGGGCAGTTGGTGACGACCGGCGGGCGGGTGCTGACGCTAGTCGCACGGGGAGCCACCGTCGCGGAGGCGCGGGCGCGTGTCTACTCCAACATCAACCGGGTATACTTTGAGGGAGCGCGCTGGCGTAGCGATATTGGCGCGCGAGCGTTGAGAGAACATTGAGGCGGCTGTATTCATACGTGGAAGAGAGGCGCTGGATGGAGGCTCGCCACTGTACTGTCGGGATGGATCTCGGTACCACATCGCTCAAGGCGGTGGCCTTCGACCTCGATGGACAGGAGATCGCGCGCGCGGGGCGTGAGGTCGAGCGCGCCTCCAGCGAGGAAGGCGCGGCGGAGGAGGATCCACGTGCGGTGGCGACGGCGGCAACCGATGCGCTGACGGCGGTCGTGGCGGATGCGCAGCGCCAGGGCTATACAGTCGGCGCCGTGGGGTTGAGCGCGGCCATGCATAGCCTGATACCCGTCGCGGCAGACGATTCGCCGCTGGGGCCAGCTCTGTTGTGGATGGATACCCGCCCCGAGGCTGAGGCCGACGCGCTCTGGCAGACCGATGAGGGGCGGGCGGCCTACGAGCGGACGGGCACGCCAGTCTCGGCGATGGCCCCGCTGGTCAAGCTGCGCTGGCTGCGGCGCGCGCGACCGAACATCTATCAGCAGGCGGCGCGGTTCGTCTCGCTCAAAGAATGGCTCTGGCATGACTGGTTCGGCGTCTGGGAGGTAGATGCTTCGGTTGCCAGCGCGACTGGGCTGTACAATCTACGCAACCAGATGTGGGATGATGGCGCGCTGGGGCTGGCTGGCATCACGCCGGAGAAGCTCTCAACGCTGGTAGCGCCAACATCCATGCGTTCGGCGGGCCAGTCCAGCGTACTTCAGGTCGCGGGGCTGCCGGATGACGCGGCCATCGTCATCGGCGCGGCGGATGGCCCGCTGGCCAATCTGGGCGTTGGCGCGGTGGACGCGACAAGGCTGGTGCTGACGATTGGCACCAGTTGCGCCGTGCGCATGGGCAGCGGGGCGCCGCTCACCGATACGGCCTCGCGCATCTTCTGCTATGTCCTCGACGACGGCGCCCGCTTCATCGCGGGCGCGCCGGGCAACAGCGGCGGCGTGGTGCTCGAATGGCTGACTGAGAAGCTCTTGGTCGGCCAGCCCTCCGCCGACGCGCAGACCCTCATCTCACTGCTCGATGCGGCGGCCACCGCGCACGATGACCACCTGCTCTTTCTCCCCTATGTCGCGGGCGAGCGCGCCCCATTCTGGAATGCCGACGCCAGCGGGAGCATCATCGGCCTGCGGTTGGAGCATACTGCCGCCCACGTGCTACGCGCCGCCGTCGAGGGCATCCTGTTCCACGCGCGCTGGATGTCGGAGCGGCTCTTTGAGTTGCTGGGCAGGCCGACTGAGCTCGTCGTCTCGGGCAAAGTGCTGGAGGTAGACTGGATTCGGCAACTCGCGGCGGATATCTTCGGGCTGCCGGTGCGCTTCCCCGGTGGGGCGGACGCCTCCGCAACCGGCGCGGCCACGCTGGCGAATATCGCGACCAACCAGTGGAGCTGGGATGAGGCGGTTCAGTGGCAGAGCGGACGGAGCGCCGCGATGATTCAGCCATCTGCCGGGAGTAGCGGCTACTTTGCGCGCTATCACGCCTATCGCCAGCTCGCCAGCGCGCTGCTCCAGGTTCCCGCCGCGGGTATGTCGGCAGACGCATCATAGCTGGTTGGCTTATCTCACCGCTGGCCGATCAGCTTCAGCGCGGCGTTGATCTGGCGGATGCGCGCGCGCGAGCCATAGATGATGACCGTGTATTCCGCGGGCAGCTCTTCGATCTCAACGAGACAGTGGGCCTGCTCCGCCAGCCGCGTGGCAACCGCCCCCAGACGAGTCCGCTCCCAAGCGCCGCTGGCCTGCGTGCTCAGGGTGATACGCCCCAGCTTTTCCTCGGGATCTAGCAACGATTCGACCAGCGCCATCAAGTCCTCGATGCCGAAAATCACCTGCATTGGCGGCGCATCGGGGGAGATACGCTTGAGGGCGTCATCATACGGCACGCGGCGGCGGATACGCGGCTCAACCGAGCCATGTCGCCCGCCCGCGGAGGGCTGCTCCAGTCGCTCGGACTCGGCGACCGCCTCATCGTAGACATCCCGCAGATGCTCCAATAACTCCTCGCGCTCATCCTCGGGCAGATTAGCATCTGGATGAACATAGGCGAAGAGGCCGCGCGCCATATCGTGATAGAGAAACGGCTGCGTGCTGACCGCCTTTCGCCCGCAATTGGCGCAGACCGCCACATTCAGGGTACCTGCCAGCAGCCGATAGAGTAGCTCCGGCTCCATTGTCACATTGACGGTGGAATAGGTGGTGATATCGAACGATGCGCCACACGCGCACTGGAAGGTGCGGACGGTGGAGCGCGGTGTTATATTGGATGGCGTTATATTGGACATGTACGTGTCTTCTTTGCTCGCTCTTATGTTCTGGAAGAGGGCCGACGTTACCAGAGCAACGTCCCTCTCCGGGAGACTATGCGACTACCCCTTTTTGCAATGCCAGCGTGCAATACATCTCCAATCAGTGTATCATAAGCCTGGTGAACAACTAAAGGAACGGCCATACGCGAATCACCGGTGAGTGAGACCTGGGCTTGTAGTGATTGCTTCCTCCATGTGAAAGAATTGGGCGCAGTGAAACGTAGTTCCGTATTGGAAGAGTGTACCGGTTTGCGTGGGAGGCGAGGATGGCCCAAGAGCGGCGGCAGCGCCCGCTCCTGAATGTAGGAACGGTATTACTGGGCATACTCTTGATAGTGGCCGCGATTGGCACGATGATTTCCGTGGGGCGAACCAATAGGGTTGGCAGCACGGGCAGTGGCGTGCGCGGTTCACTGGGCGCGCCGCTGCGCATCTCAACCACCGAGCAGGGCGCGGTCAATTGCCCGTACGGCGCGGCCTTCTCGCCAGACGGCGCGCATGTGGCCATCATCGGTAGCCAGAGTACGTGCGCGCCAGCCACAACCACTCTGACGCCACACATTGCCGCGATTTACGATACGCACTCCGGAGTCATGACGCTCTACGTTCAGCTCGAAAAGCTCTTAGGCATCAGGACCGACGTACCCCTCAACCAGCAACCCATCCAGGCAATCCACTATTTCAGCCTGGGCTGGTCACCCGACAGCAGCCGCATTGCCATCGTCTTTACCACCTTCGACTCAGCAGAGAATCAAACGCCCGATACCGAGCGCGACACGGGGCTGATCGTTCTGGACGCGGAGCATGCCACGGCGCGCGTGATCTACGGTGATTCGGGCTATTTCGCGCTGCCGGGAACGAATGGCGGCGGATTCCCCATCTGGGACGTGGCGGCGGGCGCCTCCGTGCCCGTGTACGTGCCTGAACCGGGGCTGGCCTATGCGTGGAACAAGCAGGGCATGCCCTACCCCATCGTGAAGACGCATGGTCCAATCTCCCAGTTGCCCATTACCGCCGGACCCCGCTATCCCGTTGGCAACCCTGGTAGCAATTCGACGTTTACGATCTGGCAGCCAGGCGTCGTGCTTGGCTCAGGGGCCGACATCAGCGCGGGGATCTTCACGACGGTCTTCCCCTCATGGTCGCCGGATGGAAAATACGTTACTTTGCTATCCGCTGGCGCGCAACTGCCACTGGCGCCTGCCCCCACGCCGCAAAACACCCATTCGTCAGGAGGAGGCGCGATAGCCTATCCCACGCCCTCGGCGATGCCCTCCGCGCCCGCTCGTGACAACGCGCTGGTGGCGGTGCAGCGCCGCGCTGGCACGCGCGGCTGGGCGCTGGTGGCGTGGAATCCCGCGGGCAACCTGCTGGCCAGTATCAACTGTAATGTGTCGGGTGATGAGATGCTGGAGATCCGCGCCACCGACTCGGCGGTTATCCAGGGGTCGGCGACGCTCCCACTGGCCAAAGACGACACTGGCTGCCGCAATCTCTCGAGTGGCGCGTCGGCCTATCCCGCGCAGCCAATGATGCTGCTCTGGTCGCCCACGGGTGATCGGGTGCTGGTCTGCGACCAGAAGGCCGGGATGATCTCGATCTGGCCCGTCAGCCAGCCAGCGGCCTGATATTCAGAGAGCCTCACTCACAAGCCACCTTCGCCTCAGTCATCGGTCATCGGTCCGCGCGGCCTGGGCATAGGCAGCGTATGCGGCAGGATTGGGCGCGGGCTGTTCCTGGTTCGCCGCCTCCTCGATCTGCGGCAGCAGGAACCAGGCGGTGGTGACGCCAAAGATGGCGCCAGTCAGCAGGCGCAGCGCCAGATTGCTTTCGCGCAGGCCAAAGAGCTGCGTGAAGCCGTCGAGCGCCATCGGCGCCATGCCCAGCAGCCAGACATACCACGGCAGCGCGCGCAGGCGGCGGTTATTGCGCAGGAAGGCGATGGCCACGCCCACGAGCAGGATTGAGGTGTAGATGGCCAGGCAGCGCGAGCAGAGGCAGGTCTGGTAGCCCGCGATGAAGAAGGAGTGCGAGGGCGTCTGGGCGCAGAAGACCCGGAAGACATCGAAGACGCCGGATGCCGGGCCGGTAAGCCCCACGGCGAACGCCAGCGGTGTAACGAGTGCTATGCCGATAAAGGTGGCCAGCACTGTGTTGATGACGGCCAGCCAGTGGTCATGGAAGAAGCCCAGCACGCGCTCGAAGTAGGGCGAGAAACGCGCAAGCCGGTTGCGGCGAGTGGCGGCCACGAGCGAGCGCGCCTCGGCGGGCGTCATGTAGGGGTCAGGCTTATAGTCGCTCGACGCCGCGAGGGCATCGTTCCCGGCGTCCTGCGATGATCCGTCTGACGATGAAGGAAGCGACATACCGTGCTCTCCTGCTTTCCACTCGTTGTCCCAATACGGATTGCCCACCGTGCTTATCCAGCATAGCACAACCGTAGCGAGGGTGTCTTGTCGGCTGCCATGTCTCCTTAGCCCGTTCCGCCGGACATGCTCACTGGAGCCGCATGAGGGGGCGACCGGGTTGGCGGCCGCCCTCATCTACTACTTCAGTTACTATGGCTGATTATGCCCGCTGCCGCCCGTCGCCTGTCGCCTGTCGCAGCCACTCAGTCGGCCAGGAACTCCTCCCAGGTCCGCCGACCCACCGCTCGCTCAGGGGCGAGGTTGGCGCCCTCCCGAATCGCTCGCGCAGCCTTGCCTGGCAGCCAGATCGGAATGATCGGCCGCCGCTTGTGGCTGGTGTGCAGGTATTCGCGTAGCAGTTCCGCCATGCTGTACACCTTCGGTCCAGCTATATCGGGCGCCAGCCCAGTCGGCGTGCCGAGCGCAAGTTCCACGAATTGGGCCGCCACCTCGTCGACAGCGATTGGCTGAAACCGGATTCCGGCCGCGACCGGCATCACCGGCAGCTTTGCCATCTGCCGCGCCACCATCAGGAATGACTCCTGGAACTGGGTAGCGCGCAGTGTTGTCCACGGCAGGCCAGACTCGGCCACCACACGCTCAGCCGCCCGCTTAGACGCGAAGTAGCCAAACATGGCGCGGTCAACACCGCTGACGACAGGGACCCGCTCGGCGCCAACGACCGAGATGTAGACCAGGTGCGGTCCGCCAGCCCTAGACGCTGCGCGCGCCAGGTTTTGGGTCTTCTCATCATCCCCCTTAGCTCCACCCGCGCAGTGTATGATGATGTCAGTTCCCTTTACCGCCGCATCAACCCCCTCGCCTGTAGCCAGATCACCCGTCACGAACTCGATGCCGTCCCCCGTCTCGTGACTGTGACGACTGAGCACCCGAACGCCGCAGTCCGCGTCCCGCAGCCGCTGGACGACGTGACGTCCAAGCGTGCCTGTGCCGCCCGTAACCAGAACGCTATGTCGCATGGTGATTCCTCTCTCATTTCTCGTTTCTCTGCACGCCGCGGTGTGCATGCCTCGTTCGAGGCGCACATGAGACGAGTCAGCGCCGGCAGATGTGACACCCACTCTCTCGGACCTAGAATATGAGGGAGCGAGACGCTTTAGAGAAGGGAGCATAGAGGCAATGGATGCAGCCATACGTAAGGAGAGCCAGGCAGAAGCGTTCGAGCAGTTTCGCGTGCTGCTCTTTTCTATTGCCTATCGGATGACCGGTAGCGCGAGTGACGCGGAAGACCTGGTACAGGAGACCTATCTGCGCTATCAGGCCAGCGCCGACCAGAAAATTGACTCCCTGAGGGCGTATCTCAGCACAATCATTACCCGCCTGGCGCTGGACTATCTCAAATCAGCTCATGTCACCCGCGAGCAGTATATTGGGACCTGGTTGCCCGAACCGATCCTTACCTCGTTGGATGGCGGGGTCGCTATTGAGCAACAAGAGGCGCTTTCGCTGGCCTTTATGCGCCTGCTAGAGACTCTCAGCCCGCCGGAGCGTGCTGTGTTTCTGCTGCATGAGGTGTTTGACTATCCGTTTAGCGAGATCGGCGGCATGCTGGAGAAAAGCCCGGCCAATTGCCGCCAGATTTTTCATCGGGCCAGGCAGGCTCTGCAAGACAAGCGCGTGCGTTTCGAGCCGGAACCGCAGCGCCAGCGCCAGCTCCTGCTGCGCTTTCTTTCTGCCAGTCAGGCCGGAGACATGGCGGGGCTGACCAATCTTCTTGCCCAGGACGCCGTCTCCTGGGGCGATGGCGGCGGCAAGGTGCAGGCGAACATCCAGCCTGTCTACGGTCAGCAAGCCGTGGCGCGTGTCTGGAGTCTCTGGCTGGACGTCAAGCGCGAACAGCAGCTCCTGCTGGCCACGACGCTGGCCGAGATCAATGGCGGCCCGGCCATCCTGTTCTGGGATGGAGACAACCTCGCTGGAGTCCTCTGCCTGACCCTGAGCGCCGCGGGCATTCAGGAGATCTACGCGATGGTCAACCCGGAGAAACTGGCCTATTTGCGAAAACAGCTCTCCAGCGCCAGCAGACAAAGCAGCCCTGAGTCTTGACAGATCAGGGCTTTAGCCCGCCGCAAGCCACGCCGTTTCAATGGCAGTGGTAAGACATGTGTGGCTTCAGTCAGAAGTCCCTGGCCCGTTGCCGTTTCTGCCTGCTTGTGCGAGAATAGCTAGGTAGGCACTTTGCACCTCACCAATTCTATAACGATGTTTGGCGGTTCCGCAGTAAATCGTTCCTGCGGGTAAAAGCATCAACGTACGTTGGACGTGGTGCGCTGCGCTTGAGCGGTGGTCTTTGTGCTAACCACGCCACACCGCGATGCAGTCAACGCCTCGTAGGGCCGGGCAGGCCCTTCAGGAGCTAACGTGATGGGTTGCCATGTGCGTATCCTGAGAATCCATCGGGCTGTAGCCCGTGTGGAGTGTCAACATTCGTAACCTTGCCGCCCCATCGCATCCAGCTTGACAGCGGGCATCGTGCTGGGATATACTCTCCTTTGCGACGCGGGGTAGAGCAGTGGTTAGCTCGTCGGGCTCATAACCCGGAGGTCGGCGGTTCGAATCCGCCCCCCGCTACCAAATCTTCTCGCCCCCCAGCTTCGGCTTGGGGGCGGTTGATATGGCGAGGTAGCTCAGCGGTAGAGCAGCGGACTCATAAGCCGTCGGTCGTGGGTTCAAATCCCACCCTCGCCACCATACTTCCTCAACATGCCTTGTTAGCCTCCTCATATGCGGGAGGCTTTTTTCGTGCATTTCTGCATTGCTACTGGCGTCTTCGACTCAAAAGGAGAGAATGGAGAAGCGCGTGGACGAGCATCAGGTGCAGGTCGCCAGTCACGGTGTCACACTCACCGCGACCTTGACCATGCCGACAGGGCCGGTTCGAGGAGGGCTGGTCCCACTCCACCCCGCGAGCGAGCCGTCGCGCGATCAGTTCCTTTTTCGCCATCTTGCGGAGATCCTGCCACCGCGCGGCGTCGCCGTGTTGCGCTTCGACCGGCGCGTATATAAAGGCGATAGCGATGTGCCACTGGCGCTCCAGGCAAAGGATGCGCTCGTCATGCTTCATGAACTACGGCAGGTTCCGGGTGTGGGCAATGCGCCGTTAGGGTTGTGGGGCTTCAGCCAGGGCGCGTGGGCAGCTCCACTGGCTGCAAGCATAGCGCCAGATGCTGTGGCCTTCCTGACGCTGATCGCATCTACCGGCGTCAGCCCCGCCCGCCAGATGCGCTATGGGACTGCCGAACAACTGCGTCGCGCTGGATACGGAGACGAAGCGCTCACCGAACTAACCAACCTTCGCGCCGCCTACGAGGACTATCTACGCGGCCATAGTGAACGGGCGCGAACGCAGGCGCTGATTGATCGTATGGCGGACCAACCCTGGTTCTCGCTCACGTACGTTCCACGGGAGTTGCCAGAACCAGGCTCGTGGGAGGACATGGACTTCGACCCAGAGCCGATTTTCGCAGGTGTGCTTTGTCCGACACTGCTCTTCTACGGCGAGGATGACGAGTGGACGCCAGCGGATGAGAGCATCCGAGTGTGGCGACGCGCTGCAACTGGCGACGTCACAATCAAGCGCCTGCCCGGCGCGAGCCATCATCCCACGCTACATGGTGGTCGCGACATGGCCACGATCAGCCCACTCTATACGCAGACATTACTGGACTGGATCGAGTCGCGACTATAGCGTCTGACTGGCAAAAGGAATAGAACATGGGCGAAACATTCAATCGCTGGATGATGCGCAATAGGCTCACCCAGCAGCCCGTCAATGGATCGTGGAATGCCCGCGCCATCACCGCGCATGATGCCACGCTCCTCGGCGCGCTGATGTACGACGCCTATCACGATACCATAGACGATGAGGGCGAGTCGCCGGAAGACGCGGTGGCCGAGGTCGAAGGCGTCATCAACGGCAAGTATGGCCTGCTGCTGGAGGCATGCTCCCTGCTCGTCGAGGAACAGGGCCGCGCGCTCGGCGCCACCATCATCACCAACTGGAGCGACGAACGCACCGGCCAGCGCCAGCCGCTGCTGGCCTTCCTTATGACGCATCCCGACGCCAGCGGGCAGGGACTGGGAACTTATCTGCTCAGCAAGAGCATCAATGCGCTCCTGGCGCAAGGTGAGAGCGAGCTGGCGCTCTTCGTCACCGTCGGCAATGGCGCGGCCCAGCATATCTACCAGAAGCTCGGCTTTGAGGTCGAGGAGGAATTCGAGGCGTACCGCGTCATCAGGCCAGAATAACCCCAATCACATCGCCAGCGTATCGAACTGCGCGGGAGCCGCACCCGCCATCTCGCGCATCTCATTGGCCGCATAGCGGAGCGGTGAATAGCGGTAGCCCACATCGCCCGGTGTGACCGTTATCTCGGCGGGGCTGCTCGGCGCCAGCACGATACTATCGCCGTAATGGCGGATGATGCCGTGTAGCTCGGCGTACGTCAGATACCGCGCCACACAGCGATGCACACCCTCCTCCGAGAGCAACGCCGGGTCCATCTGCCTGCCCGCCACGGCCAGCTCGCGCGCCCACGCCAGCACACCCGCCTCCAGGCTGGTGATTCTGGTCGCGCGCTGCCCCTGCTCGCAGCGATACATCAGCAGACCCGATGCGAGCTGGGTACAGGTGAAGCGGGCCACATCCAGCCAGGCCGCCCGTACCTGTCGCTCCAGCTCGTGATTCGTCAGCGCTGCCCCTCCCTCGATGGCGGGCGCAAGATCGATCCACATGCGCAGGCGGCCAGCCGTCATGAAGTCATAGATAATCGCAATGGGCTGCACGCGCGTATCAGCAGGCGCCGCGCGCAACACTCGCGTCAGCCCGGCGCGCAGGGGACTCAAGCGGCCATCGGTGGTGAGGAGGCCTTCGGGCGAGGTATAGAGCGATCCGCCAGCGCGCAGCCAGTCCACGCAGTCGGCCAGTTGCTCCTTCGCCGTCGCCAGCACCCGTAGCTCCGCGCGCCGATGGGGCGCTGGCGTGAAGATTTCCGACCCTGTCTCCTCCTGCAAGTACGGAAAATAGCGCCACTTGAGCAGCGACGAGGCGGGCTGCGTCGCCAGCTTCGCGACGCGCGCACCGGTCCGCGTGGCGAGCATCTCGATGGTTGCGGGCGCCAGCAGTTCACCGATAGTCGTATCCCCATCAATACGTAGCGCCTCGCGTATCCAGATCTCCATAGGCCGCAGATGCAGACTGTCGAGTGGATGAACGCCCACGCCACGCAGGATTGGCCCGACGTTGATTGGGCGCAGCGCGTGCGAGAACCACGCGGGCCGCCGGACGATGCGCGAGAGGAACCCCACCTGAAAGCCATCGCCGCGCATGGCGAAATGGAGATCGCGCGTGAACGCCTGTCGGCCACGGTGCGCGAGCAGCAGGGGAACCGGCACGAAGGCGTCGAAGTCGCGCTTATGGGTGATGACATAGAAGGTGCGCGGCGCGCGGATGTCGTACTCGATGCCATGGATTTGGACGGAGAGGGTCAGACGGGGAACCGTGGCGAACAAGCCTGCCAGCGCGAATCTGCCGAGCGCCGATACCTGCTGCTTCATGCGCACGCCTCCGGGAGATGGACCGGCAACGAGGATGGATGAGGACACGTGCGAGTGCGTTGTCTCCTCTCTAGCATAACATAAAGCTGGCGCGCACTCTAGCGCCCAGTTGGGCGCTAAAGACGTGCCAGCCCTGTTAGCCATGTCGGATAGTACGCGCTAGCCCTGACCGCCAGCGATACGCTGACGCGCCACCTGCTCCGCCGCCGCGCCGGTCGTCATGCCCTGCTCATCGGCCAGCGCATAGACCTGAGTCAGCCCATCGCGGACGCCGTTTCTGACGCGGTCGAGCGTCTCCTGCTCGGACCAGCCCAGCACCTCACGCCCAATCAGATAGATTGCCCCGCCGCTGTTGACGACAAAGTCCGGCGCATAAAGGATATCGCGCTCGCGCAGTCGTCCCGCGTCCGCTGACGTGGCCAGTTGATTATTGGCCGCGCCCACCACCGCGCGACAGCGCAGCCGGGGAATCGTCTCGCTATTCAGGATGGCGCCGAGCGCGCACGGGCTGAAGATGTCGCATTCGGCGTCGTAGACCGCATCGGCAGCCACCACCCCAACACCCAACTCCGACCGCGCCTGCTCGATGATGGCGGCATCCACATCACCGCAGGTCACCTCGGCGCCCTCATCGTGGAGAAGACGCATCAGCGAATAGCCAACCTTGCCCGCGCCCTGCACGACCACAGTTCGACCAGCGAGCGCATCACTACCGAAGAGCCGCGCGCAGGTCGTCTTGATGCCGGAGAAGACGCCAATCGCCGTCGCCGGACTGGGATCGCCCGACCCGCCGCGCTCGGACGTACGGCCAAAGACGTAGGGAGCGCCGGTCTCGGCGATAGTGTCCATATCATGCGCCGTGGTGCCAACATCGGCGCCGCAGGCGAAGATTCCGCCCAACTGGTGAATGAGCGCGCCATAGCGTCTCAGCAGATCATCCCGCGCGGCGGTATCCAGGCCCGCGGGAATGGCAATCACCGCTTTCCCGCCGCCCCGTTGCAGACCAGCGGCCGCGAACTTGAAGGTCATCCCCTCGGCCAGCCGCTGGGCATCGAGCACGGCCTCTTCGAGGGCAGGGTAAGTTTTCATGCGCGTGCCACCGCAGGCTGGCCCCAGTCGCGTCGAATGCACAGCGATGATGATGGTGGCGCCTGTCGGCTGGTCGCGGCGGACAATAATCTCTTCGCCGTCCCAGGCGCCCATAAGCGTATCGAGCGTCTTCTCTGCTGTTTGCGTATCCAATGCGATCTTCTCCGATCTTCGCGCGCATCGTTGCAGCGCTTCTCTCACTAGAATTACATCACTGCGGACTCACTGCTCTTTCACACCACTATTCGAGGCTGATTGGGCGGCAGGAGCCACGTCGCCAGGGTAGATCACCTGAATCTCACCCTGAAATTCGCCAAACCAGACCCGACGGCCATTCAAGAGCAGCTTATGGACTATAGCTTCCACCTGCACCTCGTTGGTTTCCAGCAGAAGCACACGTTCGCCTTCGGTAAGACCAACGAGACGTGGGTCATTTTCCAGTCCAATGTAGACGCCTTCACCGAATGATGCGGGCTGTTGTGGCGGCCACAGTGCCGTTTCTATCGTTCGCATGGACTTTCTCCTACGATTTCACACGCCTATACGGGTTAGTTACAATAGACATTGCCCGGATGAGCGCGTCAAGTACTTCGTCGCGCAAGGTTGTCTCCAATAGTCCACTTCGCAGAACAGCAAGAGTATGATGGCCAGGAAAGTGCGGAACTGGTGTAATATAGAGCGCCAACTCGCATCCGACTGTTGCCAATTCATTGATGAGCCGTTCAACAATAGCTACACTCAACGTGGCGTTAGGGTATGCGCCTTCACACGCTAACTCATCAAGCGAGGCGCCGGGACGAAACAGGCAGGAGAGTCCAGCTGCAAGGTCGGTATAGTAGTTATTCGGCTGCTCATACTGCTTCCGCAGGCTTTCACGTGAGCGCGGATTACTAAAATCGCCACCGCGCAGGACGATCTCAGCGAGCATGCTTACCTGGCGCAGATCCACCGTTGGTGTCGACATTGGTGATCCTCTCCTCTATTCATCATAAGTTACTACGCCAGACTGGTTCACCTGCCTCACAACCGCAGCCATTGACAATTGTACGTTTTCGTATTATACATATTCGTATGGACAATCACAACGCGCCGCGACTGGCGCCCGCACTGGAACACGCCACCCACGCGCTGGGGCTGTGGGTCGAGCGTACGTTTCGCGACGTGGGGCTGACGCAGGCCGAGGCGCACGTGCTCGCCTACCTCGCGCGCCATCACGACGCCGCCATCAACGATCTGCATACCAGCTTCGGCCACAAACGCTCGACGCTGACGAGTATCCTCGACCGGTTGGAAGCGCGCGGCTGGCTCCGGCGCGTGCCGCATCCCACCTCACGCCGCCTCGTCGCGGTGGAGCTGACCGAGGCTGGCCGGGCAATTGGCGAGCGGGTCAGCGGCGCATTGGCCGCCATCGAGGAGCGGGTGCGCGCGAAGGTGGGCGACGCGACCATCGGCGACTTTCTTGCCGTCATCCACGCGCTGGAGGAGGAACTGACATGACCGACGACGAGTTTGTAACAGCATTCTTATCAGGCTCGCTGCCAAATTCACAATTCCATCACCGCGACCATCTGCGGCTGACGTGGGTGCTGGTCCGCCTGACCGGCGAGGAGCAGGCGATGAAGCGCGTTACCAGTGGCATCCGCTATTTCGCGACGCAGCACGGACAGGCCGAGAAATACCACGAGACCATGACGCGCTTCTGGGTGCGCATTGTCGGCCATACGGTCGCGGCGCGGCCCGATATCACGACGTTCGACGATTTTCTGGCGGCCTTCTCGATGCTGCTGGACAAAGACCTGCCCTACCGCCACTGGCGCCGCGAGACGATGCTCAGCCCAGACGCCCGCGCGCACTGGGTCGAGCCGGATATTCTGGCGCTGCCGGCGTAGGAACTAGCTGTTTTCCAATACCAGTTCAGCACGAACGATTTCGAGGATCCGCCCAAGCCAGTTGCGACCCTGTTCCATGGCGCCCCAGTGTTGGCTAAGCTCCACACCATTGATGAGCCGCCCATCTCCAGTAGCAAGGAGCTTTTCGGCAAGGTCAGGATGTTGGCGGAACTTCTCACGCACCAGCCGCAGCATCACCGCAAGACGTACGACGTTCCAGTCGGATCGGAGTGGGGCGCTCTGCCCGATTTTACGGGCGTCCAGCCCCCTGGGCGCTCCCACAATTCGGTCCCTGGCGTCAGCGTCGGTTGTCGCCAGTGCCCAGAAGGCATGTTCAACGGAGGGGAATGTGCCCTCTGCAATGGCTATTGGAGCTAGATACTCATTCGCCAGATAGGGATGGCCGCCATCATGCTTATCGAAGCGCGCCACAGAAGGGCTGCGCGGCGCTGGATCATCCTGCCATGGCATTGGCTCGGTTTCCCATCGCTTTTCGTCTTCGCGCCGCCGCCGGAAATACTCCCAGGCCGTATCATGATCGGATTGCTTCACTGGTTCTTCGTATACACCAGGAAACTCTGGATATAAAGGATCTCCAATGGGAGTGATCAGCATCCTCAAAGGGATGTCCTTACTGTCCTGATCGCTAAGTATGTATAGCCGTAAATGCCCTGGCACGGCGAAGTATGCATCACGCAATACCGTCAGGCGCTCGTCAGTCGGCTCATCGAGGTAGCTATCGAGCGCTGTGAGACACTTGTCTTTGGTGGTTGGACGGCCTGCTAACAGTTCGATCTCGTCGGCAACCTCGGCGATCAGTTGCTCAGGTGTCAGCCATACTTCCGACTCATCGAACTTCCAGGTAACGAGATGATGGATACTTGCTCTCGCGCCTTGTGAAAATGTGGTCGCAATCCAGCCTGATGCCACTTTCTCTCGAAATGTCGCGAGGTCAACCAGCCCCCAACAGTCAATCATGCCATCAGCATAGATCTTCAAATCCGAGAGGAAGTACATCCCATTCTTGATAAAGACGTGCCGCCAGCTTCCCTCAATGCGCTCACCATCGACGATCCTATATGTGCGATTGAAGTTCGCCATATATTCCCTCGCTATGCCCCAGACGGAAACAACCTGCCCAGACATCGTTCATTCGCGGAGATACCAGGGCAGGCGCATCCCGGTGACTGACCGCGATTACTTCCCCTTTGCCTCGCGCAGACGCAGGTGTAGCTCGCGCAGCTGGTCTTCCGTGACCTCGGAGGGCGCGCGCATCAGCAGATCCTGGCCACCCTGGTTCTTCGGGAAGGCCGTCACGTCGCGGATTGTCTCCGCTCCCGCCAGCAGCATCACCAGCCGGTCGATGCCGAGCGCGATACCACCGTGGGGCGGCGCGCCATACTCGAACGCTTCGAGCATATGGCCGAACTGCTCGGTAATCTGCTCATCCGAGAGGCCCAGCAACTGGAAGATCCGCCGCTGAAGGTCAGGCACGTTGATGCGGATGCTGCCGCCGCCAATCTCGTAGCCGTTAGCGATGATGTCATACTGGCGCGCGATCACCTTCAGCGGCTCGCTTTCCAGCAGCGCCTCCTGACCCGGCTGCATCCCGGAGAACGGGTTGTGCGTCGCGTGGTAGCGGGTCTTGCCGTCCTCCTCGATCTCTTCGAGCAACGGGAAGTCCACCACCCAGCAGAGCGACATCACCTCGGGATCGATCAGCCCCAGTCGCTCACCCATGCGCACGCGCAGCCGCCAGAGCACGTCGTTGGCGACCTTCTCACTATCAGCGACGAAAAGCAGCAGATCGCCAGTCTGGCCGCCCATCCGCTCGATGATCGCGCCAAGCTCCGCCTCGCTCATGAAGCGCGTCAGCGGCGACTTCGGCCCCTCCGGCTGAAGCGCCAGCGTCACCAACCCCTTCGCGCCCAGCGTCTTCGCGAACTCGATCAGCTCGTCAAGCTCTCTGCGGGTCGCGCCCGCCAGCCCTGGCACACGCAGCCCCTTGACGATGCCACCTGCCGCCAGCGCCCCCTGGAAGACCTGGAAGCTGCCTGCGGCTGCGAGATCGCTCACCGTTGTCAGCGGCAGATCGAAGCGCAGGTCAGGCCGGTCAACGCCGTATTTCTCCATTGCCTCAGCGAAGGTGATATGTGGGAATGGCGTCTGCTGAATGCGCTTGTTCGTGGTCGCCTGAATTAGCTCGATCAGCATCGTCTCGATCAGACCCATCACGTCCTCTTCGGCGACGAACGACATCTCGAC
This sequence comes from Ktedonobacterales bacterium, assembly GCA_036557205.1. Lineage (GTDB taxonomy): Bacteria > Chloroflexota > Ktedonobacteria > Ktedonobacterales > JADMIN01 > DAHUXT01. The sequence goes on from DATBIB010000099.1 coordinate 26,963, forward strand.
ATCGAGCTGCGTGAACTCCGGCTGGCGGTCTGCGCGCAGATCCTCATCGCGGAAGCAGCGCGCAATCTGGAAGTAGCGGTCGATCCCCGCCACCATCAGCAGCTGCTTGAACTGCTGCGGCGCCTGGGGCAGCGCGTAGAACTCGCCGGGATAGAGGCGGCTCGGCACCAGATAGTCGCGTGCGCCCTCTGGCGTGCTCTTGGTCAGGATCGGCGTCTCGACCTCGACAAAGCCCCGGCTATCCATGTAGTCGCGGATGAACTTGATGGCGCGGTGGCGCAGTTCTACATTGGCGCGGATGCTGTCACGGCGCATGTCCAGATAGCGATAGCGCAGCCGCAGCGCCTCCTCCGCCGAGACGTGATCGGCGATGGGGAAGGGCGTCACCTTCGCGGGGTTGAGCACCTCGATTTTCTGCGCCTCCACCTCGATATCGCCCGTCGTCAGCGCGGGATTTTCCTTGCCAGCCAGCCGCCGCACCACCACGCCTTCAACCCGCAGCACGTATTCCAGCCGCACATCTTCGGCAAGCTCATGCGCCGCGGCAGATTCTGGCGTGCGGTCAGGGTCGATGACTACCTGGGTGATGCCATAGCGGTCGCGCAGGTCGATGAAGATGAGCTTGCCGTGGTCGCGGCGATGCCCCACCCACCCGGTAAGGATGACACTGCGGCCAACGTCGGCGGCGGTCAGCTCGCCACAGGAGGCGGTACGTAGCGCTGTCGCATAGGGCGAGCGCTCGGTTGAGGACACAGGGGTAGCAGATGATTTCTTACGAGATGATGCAGCCACGCGAATAGTTCTCCTCCCACGGTTGGGCAGTATCGAAACAGGGGAATACGTCGTCTCCGACAGTATATTATAGAGGATCGGCCAGTTGATACCATCACCCCTCACATATGCGCGTCGCCGACCCCGCGATGGGGTCGGCGATGTCGGCGGTGCATCCGATTTTCCTGGCAGGGCTATGCGCCCGCGGCGGTCTCTGGCACGGTATAGGCGGCCAGCGCGTTATTAGCCCAGGTATAGACGACCAGTTGCGAGTTCGCGGCGGGCGCTACGGCGACGTTGGTCGCTCCACGCAACGGCGCGTCGTAGGCGTACTGCGCAGCGAAGCCAAGTCCAGGCCCAGAGGCGCTTGCCACCAGCCGTACCAGTCGGCTCAGTGTCGCATCGCAGACCAGCACATTGGTTGGGAACGCCGGATCAATCGCCAGCGTGCCCGTCTTGCCAAAGAGCGTGCCGGTGGAGGCTGTCGGGGTCACCGGGACAGCCGTCGCCGTCGGCGCGGGCGTTGCCGTGGCCGCGACAAACGCCGCCTGGTGAATCGATACGGTCATCCCGCTACTCGAAGACTGCGCCGCGCCATTCGCGGGCGTCGGCGCGGGGGTCGGCACCGGCGTCGCGACCGAGTAATCATTGGGCGAGACAGGTTGTAGTGGACTTGGAATCTGCACCGGCAACGCCGAGAACGCGAACTTATTGGCGGCGTTGATCTGGCTCAGGCCGCCCGCGCTATCCAGCATATAGAGGATGCTATGAGAGAACGCCAACGAAACGGGATCGCGCTGCAGCAGGACCGTCTGCGAGGGGCCAGTTGGCGGTTTCGGCGGAGGCGGCGTCTTCTTTCCGGTCTTCGGCGCCTGCAATGGGCTGCTATAGTGCCAAACGCCGAAGACGCCCGCTGTTGCGCGCGAGTACGAGATATAGACATCCGCGCCCGACGCCGCAATCAGCTCCGGTGTCTCGCCACCCGCCGTCGCGACATTGAAACGGGTCGCGACCGTCGTCTTGGGGGTGCCATCACTATTGACGCCGTTCGTCGTCACCATCATTACGAGATACTGGCCACTCGGCTGCTCCGCCAGGATGTTGAGTGTCGTACCATCGCCTGAAATCGCCACCACCGTCGCGATGCCGCTCAACGAGATCTGTAAGCAACTGGCGCCCGACTGTGGCACGCCCTGGTCGGCTGGAACAACCACCTGGTAGAGCTGGCCCGAACTGACGACATAGAGGATTTGTGAGCTAGCCAGCGCCGGGAGCGCCTGATTCATCGCGGCAAGCTGGCTGACGCTGGTCAGCGTCGTTGGCGTCCCTCCAGAGGTCTGGCAGGACAGCCTGTAGAACTGCGCCGTGGTGACGTTGACGGGAGTCACCAGCGCCGCGCTGTTATATCGCTCGATTGCCTGCTGCACCGCTGGCTGAAGCTGCTTCGCCAGCATGTCCTCGCCGACGGCGCGATAGGAGGCATCGAGGTTCGGGTTGGCCAGGTCATCGACGACCGAATCACGCGCCCGCGCCAGCGAGGTCAGCGCCGTCGCGGGATCCTGACGTGGAGCCTGCGAGATCGCCTGCTGCGCCTGCGCCACATTGCGCTGAAGATCCTGGTTCGCCGCCTGTCGCTGGCCGTACGGCCCAAAGGCGAAGTACCAGAAGCCCGCGGCAATCGCCACGATCAGGACCGCCACCAGCGCGCGCAACCCATTCGTCACCAGACGCCGTCGCGCCGATGCCCGTCGCTGCGCGCGCGCCTTCGCCGCGCGTGCCGCCTTCGCCGCTTGGATGCTCTTTGACGCTGCGCGTGTGCCGACGGCTGGCAGTGGCTGCGTGATGCCTTCGGCGGGTATCGCCGAATCTGGCAGCATAAGCGCGCCCTTCGGCTCCGGCACATCGATCAGGTAGACCAGCGTCGCGGAAATGTTATCCGGCCCGCCATTCTCGTTCGCCATATCAATCAACGCGCGGACGGCGGCGTCAGGCTCCATATCGCTCGTCGCTACCCGCTCGATCTCGCCCTCATCGACGTAGCCGTGCAGGCCATCGCTACAGAGTAGCACGCGGTCGCCATTTTGCATCGTCTGGACGAACAGGTCTGCGGTCACATTGGGCTGGGTGCCCAGGCTGCGGGTAATGACATTGCGATGGCTGTGAGTGCGCGCCTGCTCCTCGGTCAGCAACCCCACACGCACCTGCTCCGCGACCCACGAGTGATCGCGCGTGACCTGGTGCATCTTGCCATCGCGAATAATGTAGGCGCGACTATCGCCGATATTGACGACGAATGCCCGCCCGCCCGCGACCACCAGCGCCACACAGGTGGTGCCCATGCCGCTGAATTCCGGGTTTTCGCTGGCGCGTTGGTAGATGGCGTCATTGGCGCGCTCGACCGCGGTAGCAAGCGCGGTGATCACATCGGCGCCCGAGGTGTTGTAATACTCCTCAGAGATCGTCTTGACCCCAAGCTCGGACGCTACCTCACCAGCAGCATGCCCTCCCATGCCGTCACAGACGATGAAGAGGGCGCCCTTTTCATCCAGCACGTGCGGATCTGAGGGGATCAGGTGCGCGACATTGTCCTGATTACGTTCACGCCTGCGGCCCACATCGGATAATTCGGCGGCTTCGAGGCGGAGTGTTCTGGCCAACAAGATCTACCTCGCCATTAGTAAGCGGTCGTTCATAAATGAACGGCGAAGACGAACGCCGCAATCATACACCGACCGCACTGAAAGCGCAACGACAGAGTACCACCTCTGGTAAAGCGCCCCGTGCGACCGCCGACATGAGCGCGACGGAATGTGACTACACTTAACAAACGAGCGAAAGCCGCATGGAGAACATTTCCCGCCAGTTTGACGAGAGATTCGTCGGCGCCGCCGGACTAGTTGAGCCACATTGCCCTGGAAACGCGCTATGACAGACCACACACATCGACATCAAACAATAGTACTGGCAACGCCGCCAGCCTCCATTCCGCCTGAGGCCATCGCGCTGGCGGCCAATCTGCTGCGCGCGGGCGACGTCGTCGCGTTTCCGACCGAGACGGTCTACGGGCTGGGCGCCGACGCCACCAGCGAGGCGGCGCTCCAACGTATCTTCGCCGCCAAAGAGCGTCCGCTGAGCGATCCCCTGATCGTCCACCTGGCGGATGCGTCCCAGCTGGCGGAGGTCACCCGCGCCATCCCTCCTAAAGCCGAACAACTGGCGCAACGCTTCTGGCCCGGCCCGCTGACCCTGGTGCTGCCACGCCTCGCGCGTATCCCGGCGCTGGTCGCGGCGGGCGGCGAGACCGTCGGCGTGCGCGTCCCGGCGCATCCAGTGGCCCAGGCGCTGCTCCGAGCGACAGGCCTGCCGATTGCCGCGCCAAGCGCCAACCGCTTCATGCATACCAGCCCCACCACCGCCGCGCATGTGCTGGCCGATCTGGATGGCCGCATCGCCTGCATTCTCGATGGCGGACCGACCACAGTCGGCGTCGAGTCCACGGTTGTGGACCTCACCACCAGCCCACCGCGCCTGCTACGGCCCGGCGGCGTCACGCTGGAGGCGTTACGCGCTATTCTGCCGGATCTCTCTGTGCCTGACTCTGCACAAATTGCGCCACACCGTGCGCCTGAGAGCGCCGAGCCAGCACCAGAGCCAGCCCATGCGCCGGGACAGATGGCGCGCCATTACGCCCCGCATACCCGGCTGATCGTCTTCGACGCAACTGGCGCGGATGCGCTGGCCGCCATGCTCACGCTGGCCGCCAAGGCGCAGGCGCGCGGCGAACAGGTGGGGGCATTGGCAGCCGACGAGGAAGCCACTACACTGGAAAGCGCTGGCGTGCGCGTCGCCCGGCTCGGCCCGATGGATGATCTCGCGGCGATCTCGCGGCGGCTCTATGCCGCGCTGCGTGAGCTGGACGCCGCCGGGCTGGACCTGCTGCTGGCGCATAACTTCGGTCAGAAGGGACTAGGCCTGGCCATTGAGGACCGCCTGCGCCGCGCGGCCGGGGGGCGACTGCGTACCGTATAGTCTGTACAGGACATGACGAGATAGTCTGTACAGGACATGACGAGCATGGCAACAATGGCAATGATGGCAATCCCCAGGCTCAAGAACGGACCGAACCCATGACGTATAAGCGCGCCGACCGGCCCGGCTGGCCTCGTCTGCGGGCGCAGCGCTTCATCTGCCAGCGCATCGCCGATGGCCGGGTGAACGGCTACGCGACGCTGCTGCAGATGCTGGAGGTTGCCGAGCCGCTCTGGGTGACGCATCACGACCAGCGCATCTGTATCGCCGACGCGGGCTATGCGTGGCTGCAACTCTTCCCCGAAGGCGCGAGCTATACCCACACGACGATGTTCGACGCCGACGGCCAGCCCGTACAGGAGTATATAGACCTGGTCGCCGAGCAGGGCGTTGGCGAGGACGGCATCCCCTGGTACGACGACCTCTATCTCGACATCGCCTGGATTCCTGAGAGTACTCCATTGCTGCTCGACCAGGAGGAGCTGGAGGCTGCCCACGCGATTGGCGCGGTCGGCGACGAGCAGTATGAGCAGGCGCGTGGCGAGACGGCCCGGCTGCTGGTCGCCGTCGCGCTGGGCGATTACACGCTGCCAGAGGTCACCCGCGCCTGCTATCCCGCGCTGATGGCCGCCCTGGAGGTGGCCGAGATCAGCGGCGAGGCGCCGCTCCCGGTCGTCACCCTCGCGGAAAGCGTGGAGAGCTCAGAAACGGAGCGCGAACCGGAGACGCCGCCAGCGGTTGTTGAGATTGCCGAGATTGCTGAGAGTCCAGACGATATGGCAGTTACAGACAACGTGGAGCCGTCTGAGCCGTCGGAGCCAGTAGCAGTAGAAGAGGAAGCAAAAGATGCCTGAGATACGATACGACCGGTTCTATCGCTACGACGACCTGACGCGGTTGGTTCAGGCGTTCGTCGAAGAGCATCCGAACCTGATGCGGGTCGAGAGCATCGGCAAGAGCCACGAGGGCCGCGATATCTGGGTCGTGACGGTGACGAACTTCGCCACGGGCGAGGCTGGCGAGAAGCCCGCGCTCTGGGTGGACGGCAACATCCATGCGACCGAGGTCTCGCCGTCGAGCGCATGCCTCTATCTGCTCAACACGCTGGCCAGCGGCTATGGCAACGACGACGATTTTACTCGCTGCCTCGATACGCGCGCCTTCTACGTCTGCCCGCGCGTCAATCCCGATGGCGCGGAGTGGGCGCTGGCCGATGCGCCGAAGTTCATCCGCTCCAGCACGCGCGCCTATCCCTACGATGAAGAGCACGTGCATGGCCTGCTGACCGAAGATATCGACGGCGACGGCCGTATCCTGGCCATGCGCATCCCCGACCCCAACGGCGCCTGGAAGATCTGCCCGGAGGAGCCGCGCCTGCTGGTGCGCCGCGAGCCGGACGAGACGGGCGGGCAGTATTATCGCGTGCTGCCAGAGGGCCAACTGCGCGACTTCGACGGCGTGGAGATCACAATTCAGCCGCCGAAGGAGGGTCTGGACCTCAACCGCAACTTTCCGGCGCTCTGGCGGCAGGAGCACGAGCAGCGCGGCGCGGGCGCCTATCCGACGTCGGAGCCAGAGGTGCGCGCGCTGGTCCACTTCATCGCCGAGCATCGCAACATCACCGGCGGCGTTGCCTTCCACACGTTCGCCGGGGTGCTGCTCCGGCCCTTCAGCCACCAGAGTGACGAGAACTTCGCCGCCGAGGATCTCTGGACCTATCAGAAGATCGGCGCGAAGGGCACGGAGATCAGCGGCTATCCCAACATCTCCGTCTTCCACGACTTCAAGTACCATCCCAAATCGGTCATCACCGGCGCGCTCGACGACTGGATGGTCGCCCACCTGGGCGTCTTCGCCTGGACCGTGGAGATATGGAGTCCGCAGCGCGAGGCGGGCATCACCGACTACAAGTACATTGACTGGTTCCGCGAGCATCCACTGGAGGATGACCTGAAGCTGCTGAAGTGGAGCGATGACGCGCTGGACGGCAAGGGCTACGTGGACTGGTATCCCTTCGAGCATCCGCAGCTTGGCCCGGTGGAGTTGGGTGGCTGGAATGAGTTCTACGCCTTCTCGAATCCGCCATCGCAGTACCTCGAACGCGAGCTGGCGAAGTTCCCACGCTGGCTGGTCTGGCTCCTGCTCATCTCGCCACAGCTGGAGCTTTTCGAGGCGAGCGCGGCCCCACTGGGCGAGGGCGCATATCGCGTGCGGCTGGCGGTGCAGAATAGCGGCTGGCTGCCTACCTATGTGATGAAGAGCGCGCTAGAGAATAAGCTGGTGCGCGGCGTCGTCTGCGAGATCGAGTTGCCGGAGGGCGCGTCGCTGGCATCGGGCCACACGCGCCAGGTGCTCGGCCAGGTGGAGGGGCGCGCCTATAAGCCGTCGTCGCCCTTTGGCTGGGATGTGGGCGACCCGACGACCGATCGCGTCAGCACGGAGTGGATCGTGCGCGCGCCGCAGGGTGGCGTGGTGAAGCTGATCGCATGCCACGACCGCGCCGGGGTCGTCTGCACCGAGGTAACGCTGACCTAGCGATAATCTACTATTTCCCGGCTCTATCCAGCCAGGCCCGGAGGAGATGCGCCTTCTCCGTCCGACCGAGCCGAAGGTATGCCGCATACTCATACTCGACCGATAGCACGGGCACAGGCATACCATCCACGGGCAGGCACTCCGTGTGGTCGGCCAGGCGTGGCGGCTCGTCCCACCCACCATCTGGCAGACGCTTCTGGATATCGCCCATAATCTCGACCTCGATACCCTCCACGCGCAACACGCCGAAGTGCGACTGGATGCGCTCAGACGTGCGAAAGGCTACCGGGCGGACGATGCAATCGGCGAAGCAGCGCTGAATCAGATAGGCGCCTTCCCTATCGGTCTGCACGTCAATATCGTGCACGGTGACGGGGATGCCGTGCAGGGCAAATCCGAGGCTCCCGGTGATTGCCCAGTGAATCTCGAGGCGGTTGATGCGCGTATAGAGCGTATGCAGGGCCAGCAGATGCGCTTGATCTACCATGCTCACCCTCCTTGCAGTCAATCATACCGCCGCGCTCAAGCGGTCTATTCCGCTCCAAATCAGTCCAAAGGCTGAGAGACAACACATCATTTGCGCGATTGCGGATGCCTCATCCTGTACTACGATATATCAGGTTGGCGGATACACTGGCCAACGTCGTATATGTAGTCAACAGCGCGGGAAGGCAGACGAGATGGGCAAGGACTCCACCATTACGTTGCTGATCGCCGATAATTGCCTGGCGGTTCGCTATGGGCTGAAGCTCTGGCTGCGGCTGGAGCCGGACATGCAGGTCATCGGCGAGGCGGCCAACGGCGCGGAGGCGCTCACCCTGGCGCTGCGTCTGCATCCCGATGTGATCGTGATGGATGCGCGCATGCCGCAGATGGATGGTATTGCCGCGACCAGGGCGATACGCGCTGTGCTGCCCGACACCCCCATCATTGTCCTCAGCATGGAGGACGACCTCACGACGCGCACCCGCGCGCTCGCCGCAGGCGCCACCTGCTTCCTCTCCAAGTTCGAGACGCTGACCGCCCTCCCCGACACAATTCGCGCGCTTGCCGAAGACCAGACACTTCCCGCCACCGATGCGATGTAGTATCATGGGGTCAGCAGGCGAGCATTCGTTGTTGGAATCTGTTGACCATGAGCTATGAGTGAGAGCGCCACCATTTCCATCCTGATCGCCGAGGGCACGCAGGCCATGCGCGCCATGCTACGCCGCGCGCTCGTGAGGCAGTCGGATATGAGCGTCGTCGGCGAGGCCGCGAGCGGCAGCGAGGTCATTGAAGCGGTCGAGCGCCTGCGCCCGGAAGTGCTGCTGCTGGATATGGATATCGTCACCGGAGACATGCGCTTCATCTCGAAGCGATTGGTCCTCAAAGACATGCGCGAACTGCTGCCCAATACGAAAGTGATCATCCTCAGCGCCTATGGCGACCCCTCAGTGAGAGACCTCGCGCTCAACGCAGGCGCAGCCGCCTATCTCGAAAAGCCAGTGCGCATCGCCGAGCTACTGGCCGCCATCCGCGCCGCCGCCACGCCCGAAACGCCGCCCACCGCCAGCGACGCGACATAGAGCATTACCCGCCCAGCGCCTTCGCCTGTGCCTCCGCCTCCTCCGCCTCTTTCGTCCGCCCCAGGCCACGCAACGCTAAAGCCTTATTATTCCAGGCATTTAAGAACTTCGGGTCAAGGGCCAAGGCTTGATCGCAGGCAGCAAGCTGCTCAGCATAATGCCGCAACCCATAGAGCGCCCATCCTTTGCCATCCCAGGCCTTATCATATTTGGGGTCAAGAGCCAGCGCTTGCTCATAGGCGGAAAGCGCCTCGTTATACCGCTGTAACCAGTAGAGTGCGTTGCCTTTGCCATTCCAAGCCAACGTATACTTGGGGTCGAGGGCCAGCGCTTGCTCAAAGGCCTCTAGCGCCTCAGTGTTGCGTCCCAAATCCCTGAGAGCGGCGCCCTTGTTATTCCAGGCAGCAGCATCACTTCTATTGAGGCTGATAGCGTGGTCATAGGCAGCCAGCGCCTGTTCGTAACGGCCCAGCGCATCGAACGAGTAGCCAACGTTGAACCAGGCGAGATATGAGTTGGGGTCAAGCTGAGTAGCGCGCTCGAAGAGGGCCAGCGCCTCGGCGTGCTTGCCCTGCTCCTTTAGCGCCTTGCCACGGGTGATGAGGTCGTCGGCGGTCTCGGTGGGTTGGGGGGCCACGGGGGCAGGTGCCTCACCTGCCGGGGTGAGCGCGAGGGCGTGCAGCACACGGCCCACCGCCTCGGCCTGCGGGTATGGCTGGAACCCTGGCGCCTCGATCCGCTTGAAGTCTTCGAGGTAGAGCCAGCCGGTCGCGCCGCTGAAGTCGTCGCGCTCGATGGCGCTGGCCGTCACCGGCAGGATGACGCGGGTGGGATCGCGGTCATAGAGCGAGTACGCCCAGCCCGTCTCGCGCTTAACCCATTTGGAGGCGAAGGCGTTTTTCGAGAGAATGACGATAAAGATCTTGCGGCGATCAAGCTCCTGTTGAATCACATCCATCAGGTGGCCCGCGCCCAGGTTATGCTCGTCGTACCAGACATCCGCACCTGCCCCACGCAGCGCCGTCACCAGCGCCTGGCAGAAGGCGACATCCTCGTGGCTGTGGCTGACAAAGATCGGCAGAGCGTTGGCCATGGGGCAGCCTCCTCATACATAGGTGAAGCGAGCGACGCACGATATACCCGTAGTATACGCGAGAGCGGGCGATTGTGGGAGAGGCGTGCTATCATATCTCTGGCTAGCCCAAACTTACCCAAAAGTGGGGGATACGATGACACGATTGCCGACCGTACGCGATGGAATGCTCATGACCACCCCAGCCGCTTCACCAATACCGATTGGGACGGCGGACTGGTGCGACTGGCTAGACGCGGCGCGGTCATTCGCCTATCGCGGCGCGGCGGGACGCTTCACCGCGCGGCAGGAAGAGCGCTCGGGCCGCCGCTTCTGGTATGCCTATCGCCAGCAGGGTGGCACGCTGCGCAAGACCTACCTTGGCCGCTCCGCCGAGCTGACCGCCGAGCGGCTGGACGAGGCGGCACGCGCCCTGGTCGAGATGGCACGGACTGACGCGAACGGCGACAAGCGCAAACGAGAAAACATCGCGGATGCCTGGCTCTCGCCGCTGATCGCCACCAAGATCGCCGCACCGGTCGCGACGCCCTCTCTCATGGCGCGTCCCGAGGCGATGGCCCGCTGCCTCGAAGGCGTCGAGCGCCCCTGCGCCATCATCGCCGCGCCCGCTGGCTTTGGCAAGACCACCCTGCTGTTGATGACGAGCGAGCAGGTGCGGCAACAGGGCTGGCGGGTTGCGTGGGTCAGCCTGGAAGAGTCCGAGCAGGACCCCACCCGCTTCTGGCAATACACGCTCGCCGCGCTGGATGGCGCGCAGCCCGGCATCAGCGCCACCGCCCGCCATATGCTCGAACTCCCACGGCCAGCGCCCATCGAACGGATGCTCACCGTCCTTATCAACGACCTGGCCGCCGCCAAAACGCCCATCCTGCTCGTGCTGGACGACTACCACCGTGCCGCGACGCCAGCCATTGACCAGGGGCTGATCTTCCTGATCGAGCACGCGCCCGCCATGCTCCATCTGCTGATCGCGACGCGCTCCACGCCCGCATTTCCGATGGCGCGGCTCCGTGCCCAGGGGCGCATCGCCGAGCTAGACGCCGCCGATCTGCGCTTTTCGGCGGACGAGGCAGGCCGCTTCATGCGCGAGACGATGCGCGTCACCCTGCCACCGGAGCAGCTGGCGCATCTCGAAGAACGAACCGAGGGCTGGGTGGCTGGCTTACAGCTTGCCGCGCTCTCGTTGCGCAACCAGCAGGGCATCCCTAATCTCGCGACCGATGACGCCACGACGCCGCGCTACATCGCCGAGTTCCTGATCGACGAGGTGCTGGAGCGCCAGCCCGACGACATCCAGGCGTTTCTGCTGCTAACCTCGCCGCTGGAGCGACTGACCGGCCCGCTCTGCGACGCCGTGACGGGACGCAGCGATAGCGCCGCGGTGCTCGCTCGTCTGACGCAGGAGCAGCTCTTTGTCACCCCCCTCGACGCCGCGCAGACCTGGTATCGCTATCACCATCTCTTCGCCGAGGTCTTGCGCGAGCGCTTGCAGCGGCGAATGCCTGATGGCGTGAAGCAGTGTCACGAGCGCGCGGCGGACTGGCTCTGGCAGCATGGTATGCCAGACGACGCCATCCGCCATCTGCTGGCCGCCGGAATGTTCGCGGCGGCGGCGGCGCATATCGAAGAGGAGAGCGACCGGCTGGTGCTGCACGGCGAGGTAGCCGGGCTGGCGCGATGGGCGCGCGCCCTGCCGCGCGATGTCGTCCTGGCTCACCCGCACCTCTGTCTGCTCTCTGCCGTGGCGCTGCTCTTGCAGGGCGAGGAACCCGACGCCACCGCCTGGCTGGACGCCCTCGAAAAGCGCTATGGCGGGCAGGATGGGCTGCCGGTCAACATCCGTGGCGAGTTTGCCGCGGTCCGCTCGTTTCTGGCGCTCTGGTCGGGTGACATTCTGGGTGGCGCGGCGCAGGCGCAGGAGGCATTGAAGCAACTGCCGCCGAACGACCGGCTGTTGCGCACCCTGACGCTCTGGATCAGCCATGTCATCGGCATCTTTGGCGAAGGCAATCTCGCCGAGGCTGAGCGTACCATCGGCGAGGTGGCTGAAGACAGCCGCCGTGGTGGCAATATGCTGGTGGCGTTCATTGCGCTGGTCACGAAGGCGAGCGCGCTGCTTTACCAGTGCCGGCTCTGCGAGGCCGCGCAGGTCTGCGCTGAGGCGCTGCGGCTGCTTCCGGATGAGGATATACCGCTGGCCGCGATGAGTTATTGCATCCATGGCGAGATTCGCCGCGAATGGAACGAGCTCGACGCCGCTGAAACCCTCCTGCGGCGCGCGCTGGCCATCAGCGAGGATGTTGGCAGCCCGGAGTATATCAACGATGGCCTGATCTATCTGGCGCAGGTGCTCTATGCGCGCGGCCGCTATGATGAGGCGCTGACCACCCTCGAACGGATTCGCACGATGGTGCAGATGCGGCAACTGGCGCCCTGGGATCTCAATCAGATGGAGATCGTGCGCGCCCGCGTGCTGATCGCGCGCGGCAAGCTGGACGAGGCGAGCCGCTGGGCCGAAGGGCGTCTGCGCAGCCGCCAGCAAGGCGACCCCGGTCCGACAGCGCCCCTGGCGTTTATGTACGACCTCGAAGACCTCTCTATCGCCCGCGTTCTGCTGGCGCGGAGAGATATTGACGGCGCCACCGCAATCCTGGAGCCACTGGCGCAACGGGCAGACGACACCGGACAGTGGCGCAATCTGATGGAGGCGCGGATTCTGCTGGCGCAGGCAAGCTGGTTGGCTGGCGACGCCGAAACGGCGACCTGCATGTTACACGGCGCGCTCACCATCGGCGCGCCCGAGGGGTTCGTACGCGTCTTCCTCGACGAGGGCGAGGTGATGGCTGACCTACTGGCGCACTACCTGGCTAACCAGCCAGCATCAGCCGCTTCGGCGCGGGAGCGCGAGCACGCGCGCAGGCTGCTGGCAGCGTTTGGCCGCGTCGTCGATGTTCCCTCGCCCATTCGCCCGCTAGATGTCCTTTCGCCGCGCGAGGCGGACGTGTTGCGGCTGCTGGCGACGGGGCGCTCGAACGAGGAGATTGCGGGCGATCTGGTCCTCGCGCTCAGCACCGTCAAGTGGCACGTCGCGCATATCTACCGCAAGCTGGGCGTGCGTGGCCGAATGCAGGCGGTCGCCCGCGCCCGCGAGCTACGACTGATCGCGTGAACGCCCAGTATGCGCGTCGGCCTCAGGCGCGCGGCGGTACCTGCTGTACGGCCCAGCGGTTGCCATCCGGGTCGCTGAAGAAGATGAACCTGCCCCAGGGGAGATCCTGCACCGCACCGACCTCCAGGCCGCGCTCGAGCAGCTCCGCGCGGGCGGCGTCGATATCGGAAACCACAATCTGCATACCCTGCACCGAGCCCGGCGCGGCCTCGGAAATGCCTTCGCCGATGGCAATTGAGCATGCCGAACCGGGAGGCGTCAGCTGCACGAAGCGAAGTCCCTCACTCACCTGATAATCGTGGTCCGCATGGAACCCGGCCTTCTCGGTGTAGAACGCCTTCGCCCGGTCCACATCCGAGACAGGAATCGCCACCAGCTCGATTTTCCAGTCCATCGTTTGCCTGCCTCCTCACGTGAAGCTGCCAAATACTGCTCCTATCATCTCTACAATATAAACCGCATGGGCCGTTCCAAACGTTGCGGTTGGCCCCTGTTGCGCCGTCGCAAGGCCTCACTTTATGGGGCCAGTCCACCTATACCAGCCCATCCTCGAAAACCATCCTCACAACCATCCTTCCGCATGGGGACGCCGCCCTCTGAGACGGCTACGATGCCGCTATGAACAGCTTCCACCGCAAGCCGCCACATATTCCAGCGGCGCGCGGTGCGTCATTCTTGCTTGAGGAGGGAGTAGACCGCTATGAGGCACAACCGCTATCTCATCGCAATCGTGGCCGCACTGGGACTGATTCCCGTCGTGCTGGACACCACCATCGTAACCGTCGCGCTCAACCCTATTCGCGACGACCTGAATACGGATATCAACACCGCCCAGTGGATCGTCACCGGGTTCTTCCTGGCAAACGCCGCCGTCGTCGCCGTCGGTGGCTATCTGGCGAGCCGCTTCGGGCGTAAACGCATCTTTATCACTGGCCTGTCCATCTTCACGATTGGCTCGCTGCTCTGCGCCATCGCGCCAGGCATCGGCTGGCTGATCGCCTTCCGCGTGGTGCAGGGCATCGGCGGCGGCATGCTGCTCCCCATTGGGGCGGCGGTGGCATTCGACCAGTTCCCGCAGGAGCAGCGCGCCCGCGCCAGCGCGCTCATCGCCATACCGATCCTGTTCGCGCCGGTATTTGGCCCGATTCTCGGCGGCTACCTGACCGACACCTTCGACTGGCACAGCATTTTCGTCGTCAACCTGCCTGTAGGCATCATCGCGATCTTGCTAGCGCTGCTGGTTCTGCCCGCTGATAGCGCCGCCGACAGACCCGCTGGCCAGTTCGACTACGTGGGCCTGAGCCTCTCGACACTTGGCATCATCGCCATACTCTACGGGCTGAAGCTGGTGGCGACGACCAATCCCGATACCGTCACGGCGACGAATCCGAGCGGCGACCTCTATGGCTGGGGCTACTGGCCAGTCTGGGCGCTGATCGGCGGCGGCGCGGTGGCGCTGATCATCTTCGCCTTCTACTCGCTCCGCATCAGCCGCGACCCCGCGCTGGACCTGCGCCAGTTTGCCCGTCGCGATTTCCTGGTGAGCAATCTGATCAGCTGGACGGCGGCGCTCATCACCTTCGGCCTGCTGGTCTTGCTGCCACTCTATCTCGAAGCCATTCATCTGCCGAACCTCTCGGCGCTCGATACCGGCGTCGCGATGGTGCCGCTGGGCGCGGGCACACTGCTCGGCACGATTCTCGCCACGGCGCTCTACCGTGCGGTGGGGCCGCGCTGGGTCGTCTTCGGGGGGGCGGCCATCTCGATTACGAGCGCGTGGCTGCTGACCCAGATCATTCACACGACGGCGGATGGCCGCCAGATTCTCGCCTCCGCACAGACCCACGTCGCGATTCCGGCGAGTGCTGGCGCGGCGGATGTGCGCTGGCCGCTGCTCCTGCTTGGGATAGGGGTCGCCATGATCGCCATCTCGGTGCAGACGCTCGCGCTCGAACCGCTGAAAGGCGAGGCGCTCGCCAAAGCATCGTCGCTCGTCATGTCCACCAAGTTCATCTTCTCGTCCGTTGGCGTGGCCATCCTGACGACAGTGCTGATCGACAACACACGCTCCCAGGCAACCAATCTTCTCACGCAGTTGCAGGCAGCGGCGGGCCAGGGAGCAGGCGCGCTCAACCCCAGCAATCCCGCGCTGACGCCGCTACTGCGCGCCATCGAGACACAGATTGGCGCGCAGGCGGGAACCGCGGCCGTCCAGAGCATCTTCTGGCTGATCTTCTTCGGCTCGTTCATCCTGCTGGCGATGTCGCTGCTCCTGCCAGGGCGTAACCGTCCGATGGCCGCCAGCGAAACGCCCGCGGAGGAGACTGCGCCCGCGACGGTCGCATAACTATTCAGGCCAGCAAAGCCCCTCCCTTTCTCTCGACGTAGAGAGTCTGGAAGGGGCTTGCCTATCTTCACCCGATGGCCACGTCAGGCGCGCCTATGTCACACTATCCATTCAGCGCCGCCTGAACTGTCAGAGGCAGAGGCGCCAACATCCGCAGTGAAACGAGATAGGTGAGAATAGCCACTGCCGCCGTCAGCAAGATGTAGGCAAACATGAAGATAACAACGAGCTGACGTTCCAGGCGGTAGAATCCAACTTTTGGCCCCTTTTTGTATTGCGCAAAAGAGTTCTCGATCAGATAGATTCCGCGCGCGATGGGAATGGGCTCTTTGCCCCCCTCAACTGTCATGTCGACCGAGGTGAACATGCCAAGTTCTTGCAACCGCCGCTCAAGCGCCTGGAGGTAGTGGATACGCAGGTTGATCAAGTTACGATAGCGCCCAATGAGTCGGAACCAGATTGAATTGATGAGCAAGGTGATAAGCGTAATCGCGCCACAGATGATTGCCGCCCACCATGACATTAGGTGGCCGCTGATGGCGACAAAGCCAATCGCAGCCAGGAACAGGCTATTTATGCCCAGGAATAGATCGCCCACGGTCTGACGACGATCACTCAGTTTCGCGGTATCCTCGGCTACAGACTGGTACTCTCTGAACAATGTGTCATCGGCCATAATCCACTCCTCCAGACAGGGGCGTCACATTCAGTGGCGCCACTATATCTGCACAGCCACCTCCTTGTCTAGCCTTCAGTCAGTACGTGGAAGGCGCCTGGCCCAGCGCATAGGCGAGCGATATTGCCGATGGCAGGGCATTCCTGTAACGTTGTCGTAACGACGCGACCGTATACTGAGTCACACGGCGCCCATACGTGACGCGCACGCACAACTCACTGGTGAAGAAACGGGCAAATATTCGATGACGGCGAAATCACCGCAACATTCGACACTCTGGCTCCGGCTGGCGCAGGTTGGCTGGATCGTGCTGGCCATTGCGACGCTGGGGCTTACTCTTGCCAGCATTCCATCTTACTTTGCCGCGCTCCATCACATCCTGCCCACCAGCGACACGCCAGACTTTGGCGGCCCGCTGACCACCAGCGTGAATGGCAGCGATCTCACGGCGATGGGGCTCTCGATAGACTTTTATGCTCGTTTCAGCGTTGGCGTGATGCTCGCCTCATGGCTGGTATACGCCGTCATCGCAACGATCATCTTTTTGCGCAAATCCAACGACCGGATGGCGCTCATCACCGCGTTCACGTTGATCCTGATGCCCATCGCGGTCAACACGGATAACTTCTCCGCATGGTCCGCAAGCTGGTCAGCGCCTCTGGTCAGTGTCCTTCAGTTTCTCGGTGAGATCAGCATTGCCGTCTTCTTCTTCACCTTCCCTGGAGGATCTCTTGCGCCACGGTGGACGCGGTGGGCGCTGCTGGTGGAGATCGTCTATTGGGCGCTGGATATCTTTGACTCCTCGGCATTTACCGCCGCCGGACCTTTAGCGCTATTGTCCTTCGTCCTCTTCCTCGGATTGATGATGAGCCTGGTCGTCGCGCAGGTCTGGCGCTATCGCACGATCTCGACGCCGCGCCAGCGCCAGCAGAGCAAATGGGTCGTCTACACCATCGCACTGGTGGTGACTGGGGCGATGATCGAGATTGTGGTCGTGTTTGTGATTCTGCCGGGTGTGAGCACTCCCGGCGCGCTGGTCTTCATGCTAGGCGGCGCCCTCCAGACATTTTTGCTGGCGCTCTTCCCCATCTCGATTGCCATTGCGATTCTGCGCTCGCAGCTCTGGGATATCGACGTCCTCATCAATCGCACGCTGGTCTATGGCCTGCTGACGCTGCTGCTGGCGGCGGTCTATTTTGGCAGCGTGATCGGCATGCAGCGGGTTGTCCGGCTGGTCGCGGACCCGCGGGCCGAGCAGAACCCGCTGATCATCGTCGTCTCGACGCTGCTGATCGCCGCGCTCTTTACGCCCCTGCGCCGGCGACTTCAACGGTTCATCGACCGCCGCTTCTACCGGGCGAAATACGACACTGCGCGCACGCTCGAGCGCTTTGCCGCGACGCTGCGCCAGCAGGTCGAGCTAGACCAGCTCAGCGACCACCTGGTGGGCGTCGTGG
>DATBIB010000100.1:0-14112 GCA_036557205.1 Ktedonobacterales bacterium
GGGGACAGATGGAATGGATGACGCTTGTCCCCAGAAGATGCGTGTGAACGAGAACGCGCCAGAACCAATCGGACGACGCGACACCAGCGTCCAAGAGGAGGGTTCAACTTTTGTCGGACAAGCTCACTATTCGTGACATCGCGCAGCTTGCCGGTGTCTCGACGGCTACCGTCTCGCGCGTTCTCAACAACAAGCCCGACGTTGACCCGACGACACGCGAGCACGTGATGCAGGTCGTGCAGGAGCATGGCTTCGTCCCCAGCGTCACCGCGTCTAGCCTGGCGGGCGGCCGCTCGCCGCTGCTGGGAGTGCTGGTACCCTCGCTCACCTGGCCGCTGATGCCACAGATCATGCAGAGCGTCGCCGACGTGATCGAGCAGACCTCCTACGAGCTGGTGCTCTACAGCATTAGCCATCGCACCGACCGCAGCGGCCTGATCGACCGCATTCTGGCGACCCGTCTCATTGACGGCTTGCTTGCCGTCTATCCCGATGGCCTCGCCGGCGCTGAATCGACGGCGCCCATCAATCGCGAATCGTCCACTCACCTGCGCGAGATCTACGAGCGCGGTTTCCCCGTTGTCGTGCTCGACGACCAGAGTCTTCCCGGCCCGGTACCGTGGGTCGGCCCAGATAACCGCGTCGGGGCGTACGAAGCGGTGCGCCATCTCATCCGCCACGGCCACCGCCGCATCGCCTACGTCCAGGGGCCACTCCAGTATCAGTGCTCGCACGACCGTTACGCGGGCTATCAGCAGGCGCTGGAAGAGGCGCACATTGCTGTCGATCCTGCGCTGATCGTTCAGGGTGACTTCTCCACCGCCAGTGGACGCACCGCGACCGCGGAATTGTTGGCCCTTGCCGAGCGTCCGACGGCGGTGTTTGCCGCTAACGACCAGATGGCCTATGGCGTCCTCTCGGCCAGCGAGGCGCAGGGGCTGCGCATCCCCGACGACCTGGCGATCATCGGCTTCGACGACATTGCGCTCTCTGCCCACACGCGCCCCGCGCTGACCACCGTGCGACAGCCATTCGCAGAGATGGGACGCAGCGCCACGGAGATGTTACTGGCGCTGGTCTCGGCCCCGCGTCTCTTCGGTGGCGGCCTCTATAGCCAGATGGGGCAGCCCGTTGGCGCGCGCGCCGACTTTGCCATCCGTCAGCCGACCCGCGTGCAGTGGCCTACGGAACTGGTCGTGCGCGCATCCTGCGGCGGCGACCATGCCAGCGCGCCCGCGGCGGAGCAGATTCCTATCGACGCGACTCGCTAGTCCGCACCCGATGCCTTCTCAAAACCACACCTCTGGCCTGATATGGCCGCTATTTTTGCGAGCGCTTGACAAGATGGACCGCCATCCGTATACTGTTGTAAACGATTACGAAAACGATACCGTAATCGTATTCAATCCATGAGATGAGGACTGCTCCGCTGCCCTGGCCAGTATGCGCTACGCGCGAGTCACGGTGCGCCACCAATTCAGAATAAGCAGGTATGAGAATGATCTTTCCCCACGATTTCTTCTGGGGCGCGGCAACCTCCGCCTACCAGATCGAGGGCGCCACGCGCGACGATGGCCGCGGCCTCTCCGTCTGGGACCAGTTCGCGGCGACCCCCGGCCGCACCTACCAGGGCGAGACCGGCGAGCGCGCGGTGGAACACTACCACCGCATGGAGCAGGACGTCGCCCTGATGGCCGACCTGGGTCTGAGCGCCTACCGCTTCTCCATCGCCTGGCCGCGCATCGTGCCCGATGGCGTTGGAGCCGTCAACCAGCCCGGCATAGACTTTTACGACCGGCTGGTAGACCAGCTCCTCGCTCATAACATTACGCCGGTGGTCACGCTGCATCACTGGGACCTGCCGCTCGCGCTCTTCGAGCGGGGAGGCTGGCGCAACCGTGCGACCGCCGACGCCTTCGCCGACTACGCGACGACGATGGCGCGCGCGCTCGGGGACCGCGTACGCTGGTGGACCACGCTGAATGAGCCGTGGTGTCCCGCCTATCTTGGCTACGTCGAAGGGGTCCATGCTCCGGGCGTCAAAGGGGATGTGCAGGCGGCGGTCGATGTCGGCCATCATCTGTTGCTCGCGCATGGGCTGGCGACGCAGGCAATGCGCGCGGTGATGCCCGCCGAGACACGCATCGGCATTGCCCTCAATCTCTTCCCGATCTTCGCTGGCGACGCTCGCCCAGAGTCGCTCCGGGCCGCCGAACGCGCCTATCGCTTCCATACGCGCTGGTTTCTCGATCCAGTCTTCCGGGGTGAGTATACGGCCGGCCTCTTCGGCGATCTCGGCGTGACGCCTCCGCCTATCCAGGACGGCGACCTCAAAATAATCAGCACGCCGACCGATTTCCTTGGCGTCAACTACTACAATCGCTGGATCGTCCGCGCCGGGAGCGATCTGCCCGAGGATGGCAACGGGTCGGGCATCGAGTATGTCACCGATCTGCCTGACGCGACCATCACCGAGATGGGCTGGGAAGTCTATCCGCATGGGTTGGGGCTTATCCTCGAAGACCTCACCCGCAACTATCACCCGCGCGCGCTACTGATTACCGAGAATGGCGCGGCCTTCGACGACGTGTGGAATGGTAACAACCACGTGAGCGATCCCCTGCGCGTGCGCTTCCTGAGCGAGCATCTGGGCGCGGTCGGCGAGGCCATGGCGCATGGGGCGCCGGTCGTGGGCTACTTCGTCTGGTCGCTCTTCGATAACTTCGAGTGGGCGGAGGGCTATAGCAAGCGCTTCGGCCTGGTCTATGTGGACTTCGCCACACAGCGGCGGATCATCAAAGACAGCGGCAAGTGGTACGCGGGCTTCATCGCCGACCAGCGCGCGCTGCATGCGACTCCGCCGAAGCCGCCAATGCCTCGCTGAGCAGCGCGAATTGCGACCAGGAGGTACCGCTCATGCCCGCCACGCCATTTCCCGTGCAAGCGCTGGCGCTCATACTGATGGGCCTGGGTAGCGGTATCTTCTGGTCTCCTGTGTTGAGCGCTAGGTTGGCCGCCGTGTCAGTGGCGCGTACGAGAACCAGCCACCAGCGGCGGACGCCATGCGCGTGACGCCCGGTGACCGCTCGCCCGCCCACTCGGCGAGGAGATGCGCCCAGTAGCGCCGTGGCACATCTGGCCGCCTCAGGATGACGAAGAGCGCCCGCCACGGCTCCTTCTCCTCGTCCTCGAAGCTCCACGTGCTCCACGCCACCGGATCACTCTCGCCGCCGTCCGTGCGCTGCCAGCCGCCGCGCTCCAATTGCGCGGTGTAGTGCTCCGCAAGCGCCGGAAGATCGAGATCGGTCTCCACGCGCGCATTCGCGATAACGCGGTCACCGCCGCCCCCGCTGCCGCCCTCCTGATACTGCTGTGACCTGGCCGGTGGCATGATTACCGGCAAGATGCTGAAGATATCGTAGTGCATCATGCGGTCACGCGGCCTGTGGCGCGTCGGCCCCATCCCTTCGGGCATCTGCGAGATGAGCACGCTGGTCCGCCCGTTCGCCCCGGTCTGCGTCACGAGATTGAGGCTCGGGCCATCGTCGCGATAGAACAGGGCATGGGTGCGGCCAGCCATGCCAATGCTGGAGTGGACGAAGCCGCCATGTCGCGGTGGGACGCCTTCCGGCGCGTCCCAGCCCGCCGCGGTCAGCCGCTCCGTATAGAAGGCGATCACCTCCTCGCCCGACTGGTCAGCATCGAGCGCGATGGTGGACCGGGCGGCGACCAGCGAACCAACGACACGGGCGCCAGGCGGGAGCGGGAAGTCGCCTGGGAAGCTCGGCGGCAACTGGCCGGGTAAGAGTTGTGGCTCCTCGTCGCCGGCCTCGTCCGTCGCGTCGGGGTAGCGTGCCGCGAGCAGCGCCAGCGCCAACTCGCGCAGGCTCGCGTCGTCGTTCGCGGGGGATTGGGGATTGGTCTGCTCGTCCATGCGGTTCCTCTCTCACTGGCCGTCTGCTTTCCTCGTGCGCACAGTACGGCATGACAACAGCGCAGAGATGCCTACAGTGTACCGCATATCGCGCCAGATTGCCTGTATGCGCATGGGCCAGAATCCTGGAAAGTCGTCCATCTGGTAGACGCGCGCCGCCATCTCTGGTCCCCTCCCCGCGCCGGGGAGGGGGTAGGGGAGAGGCGCTGCCTCCGTCTACGGGTCCAGCAGGTGGTGTGCCTGCCAGCCCAGCAGCCCCGAACCGGTTGTGCGTGGGCCGCCTTGTGAGCGATCACCCGCCCATTCCGCAACGATGCGCAGCCACGACTTTCTGGACGCGTCCGGTCGTTTCAGGATGACGAACAGCGCCCGCCACGGCTCCTTGTCTTCATCCTCGAAAATCCACGTGCTCCAGGCGACAGGGCCGTTCTCCTCGCCATCGGTGCGCTGCCAGCCGCCGCGCTCCAGCTGCGTAGTGTAGTGTGCGGCGAGTGTCGAGAGGTCGAGGTGCGACTCGATGTTTGCTTCCACTTCGATATGATCGCTTCCCATGCTCCCGCCGCCCTGATTTTGCCGGGTGTTTGGTGGCGGCTCGATGCGTGGGAGCATGTTGTACATCTCGTGGGGATGTCCCATGTCACGACGATTGTGTCGCAATTCCCGCGCACCATTAGGGGTGAGTATGAGCTGAACGCGCGTGTGGCCATTCGGAGTCTTGTAAGCGGAAATCTGTAGCGATGGACCGTCGTTACGGTACAGGGCGGTACCCTGGCGCGGTATCCTACCGACGATGCTTGGGCCAGATTCGAGGAAGCCACCATGTCGCTCCGGCACGCTTGGCTCCGGCATAAGCCATCCCAATGCGGCCAATTGCTCCTCGTAGAACGCGATGACTACCTCATCGTCCTGGTCGGTATTCAGGACGACAATCGGTTTGTCGGCGACCAGTGAGCCAACCACACGGCTACCCGTCGGGAACGGAATATCGCCAGGAAAGTCAGGTGGCAACGCTCCCAAAAGCAGTTGTGGCTCACCTTCGGCTGCGTAAGGATAGCGCGCCATGAGCAGCGCCAGCGCCAACTCGCGCAGGTTCGCCTCATCGTTCATGGGAGGTTGGCGATTGGTCTGCTCGTCCATGTGGATCCTCTCTCACTGGCCGCCTGTTTTCCTTGCATATACAGTACGGCATGACAACAGGATAGAGATGACTACAGTGTACCGCATATCATGCTGCCTTGCTGGCCATGTGTGGACGCGGCGGATCACTCCGATGTGCCGTCGCTATTGCGCTGCGTGCCGCTTGATGAGCCGGTCAAAGGTATCGGCGATTACTGCACGCCGCTGTATCTTGTAGTTGTCGGTTGGCTCCATGTCGTCAATCTGCTCGTCGTACATCGCCAGATAACGCACCTTCCATGGGGCAATATCCACGTTCTCTTGCAGCACACCGTGGCAGTGCTCGCACAGCGCCAGCACAATCTCGATTCTGGGCATCAACTCGCCCTCGGCGTCCTCGTCGAGTTTGAAGCGTGCCTCATCGCCGAAGATTTCAGCAATGGCGCTGATATGGCGATCAATCTCTGTGTTGATGAAGTCCAGCGCCGCATCATTCTGAAATGTGCTCGCTCCCCACGTACCCATATCGTTCCTCACGGCGGCTGGCGGCTGAAGCTGCACCTACGGGCTGCGTCGCGAAGCCTGCCTGCGCAGGCTCCAGACAGCATTCCAAATCATTCGCTGCGAACCGTCACCCCAGGATTAGCCGCAGGGCTTCAGCCTGCGGTTTGGTATTCTACTACTGACATTGCTTCACGCCCAGCGCGCCAGCCCCAACTCCAGCGGATTGCTCAGCCCGGCGAAACTTGGCATCACGCGCACGCCATAGACCAGGCTGCCGTTGATTGGCGGCAGTAGGTTCGCCGTGTAGCAGTGCTCGCCCTCGGCGGTCGTCCGGCTCGGCGTCATCGCCGTCACCCGGCGCTCGCGCAGATTGCCGTTCTCATCGCGCGCCGCCACCAGCTCCACCCGCACATCCTCCGGGCTGAGCAGCCCCAGTTGCACGCGCGCCTCCACCGGCGCCGGATCGCCGAACGAGAGGCGGCCATCGTGTGGCCCCTCCGCGTGGATGCTCACCTTCGGCCAGGCGGCGCGCACCATCCGCTTCCAGTCGGCCAATTTGCGCGCCAGCGCGTAGCGGTCCGCGTCGATTCGGCGGCCATAGGCCAGCGCGGGGACGTACAATTCCTGGGTATAGTCCTTCACCATCCGCCGCATGCTGAAGGCCGGGGCCACCGTCCGAATCGCCTCACGCATCACCGCGATCCAGCCATGGGGCAGGTCGTCGCCGCCGCGATCATAGAAGAGCGGCACGACCTGGTTTTCCAGCGTCGCATAGAGCGCCAGTGCGTCCGCCTCGTCGCGCGTGTTGTCGTCCTGATACTCGCGCCGCTCGCCAAACGCCCAGCCGTTGCGGCCGTTATAGCCCTCCTCCCACCAGCCGTCGAGGATGCTCAGATTGGGCAGGCCGTTCAGGCTCGCCTTCTGCCCGCTGGTGCCGCTGGCCTCGTGCGGGCGGACTGGATTATTCAGCCACAGGTCGCAGCCGCTCACCAGATGCCGCGCCATGTCCATGTCATAGTCTTCGAGGAAGACGACCTTGCCACTGAACTCTGGCTTGCGCGAGAACTCGTAGACCTGGCGGATCAGCTCCTGGCCCGGCTTGTCGTTGGGATGCGCCTTGCCCGCGAAGACCAGCTGCACCGGCCGGTCGGGGTTGTTCAATAGCTGCGCCAGCCGTTCGGGATCGCGGAAGAGCAGCGTCGCGCGCTTATAGGTGGCGAAGCGCCGGGCGAAGCCAATCGTCAGCGCCTCCGGGTCGAGCAGCGTATGCGTCTCGCGCACCGCCACCGGCCCCTCACCCAGCCGCTCGCGTTGCCGCGCCAGCCGCGCCCGCGCAAAGGTCAGCAGTTCCTCTTTATGCTGGTTATGGGCGACCCATAGCTCATCGTCGGGGATCTCGCGCGCATGCTCCCAGAGCGCTGGGTCATCGAGGTAGGCATACCAGTCCTGACCCAGGTAGCGCAGATAGAGATCGTCCATCGCGGGCGCGACCCAGGTGGCCGTATGCACACCGTTGGTAATCGAGGTGATCGGCGTCTCATCTACCTCCAGCTCCGGCCAGAGGAACTGCCACATCCGGCGCGAGACCTCGCCATGCAACTTGCTGACGCCATTGCGCAGCGTCGAGAGCCGTAGCGCCAGCACCGTCATACTGAAGGCCGACCCCCAGCCGTTCTCTTCGCGGGCAAGATCGTGGAAGGTGTCGCGGTCGAGCCGTAGCTGCGGCCAGAACTCGCCGAAGTACGTGTCCACCAGCTCGAAGTTGAAGGCGTCGTTGCCCGCGGCGACGGGCGTATGGGTGGTGAAGATGGCGTTGGCGGCGGCGATCTCGCGCGCGACCTCGAAGCTGATATCCAGCCCCTGCACCAGCTCGCGGCAGCGCTCCAGCCCCAGGAAGGCTGCGTGGCCCTCATTCATGTGCCAGACCATCGGGTCGAGGCCCAACGCCCGTATCGCGCGGACGCCGCCGATGCCCAGCATGATCTCCTGCGCGATACGCATCTCGTGGTCACCACCGTAGAGACGCGCCGAGAGCACCCGGTCGCCGGGCGTGTTCGGCTCGACATCGGTATCCATCAGGTAGAGCGGGATGCGCCCCACCTGGATGCGCCAGACCTTCGCGTAGACCTTGCGCCCCGGCAGGTCTACGCTGATCATTACCTCGTGCCCGTCGGGGTCCAGCGCGGGCTGCGCCGGAACCTGCGAGAAGAGCAGCTTCTCATAGATGGCCTCCTGCTCGCCCTTCGCGTTGATGCGCTGGCGAAAGTAGCCCTGCGGATAGAGGAAACCCACGCCGATGAAGGGCAGCCCCAGGTCGCTCGCCTCTTTGCAGTGGTCGCCGGAGAGGATGCCCAGGCCGCCGGAGTAGATGGGCAGCGACTCATGCAGCCCAAACTCGGCGGAGAAGTAGGCGATGGTGTGGCTGGCCTCTTCCGGGAAAGTCTGGCTGAACCAGGTCGTCTCGGGATGCATGTAGGCGTCGAAGTCGACGCAGACGGCGTCGTAGCGCGCCAGGAAATCGGTGTCGTCGGCAAGCGCCGCCAGCCGCTCCGGGTCTACCTCCAGCAGCACGCGCACGGCATTGTGCTCGCTCGACTGCCAGAGTTCCGGGCTGATCGTGGCGTAGAGGCGTTGCGCGGGGGGATTCCAGGTCCACCAGAGGTTATAGGCGAGGTCGCGCAGACGGTGAATACGTTCGGGTATCTCAGGAAAAACGGCCATACGACCGAGAATCTTCACGAAAGCTGCTCCTTATGGGCGCCCGCGCCGTCATCCCTGTAGCTCAATGGGGTCCATCCATGGCACGCGCACGATAATTCATCTTGTCCCATTGTACCCAACTCGGCGCCAACTGCCAAAATCGCGCGCCCATTGCGCCCACGGTCACGGCCCGATGGTACACTCGCATCCCTGTCCAACTTTATTGGTGGGCCAGCCGTAGACCATACGGCACAGCGAGCGACTGGACGCAGGGTGAGGACCGGATTCCGCCGCAAGGCTAGACGGTTGTGCGGAAGAGGTCTACAATGCGCCTGACGACATAACCGTTCAACCTGTGCGTAGACGGCAAGACAGCGCGAGCCTGCACAATGGGATCTGCCTGAGGTGGCGCGCGGATTCATCGAATGAAACGGGAGAATGCCCATGCCATCGTCCGCAACGAAGACTCAGCCAACCACCCAGAGCACGATTCGGCAAGCCTCGCTGCTCTTCCACCTGGGCAAGACCGCCGCACTGATTACCGCGATCATGAAGGATGTTCGCGTCCACTGGCTGCCTAAGCTCTTTTTCTTCGCTGCCCTGGGCGCGCTCCTGCTGGCGCTGCTCTTCCCGGAGTCCATTGTCGATATTTCCGGGGTGTTCGCTCCAGTCATTGGCTGGGCATTCGATGCGGTTGGCATCCCAGCCGAGGCGACGCTGGACTGGGCGGTGCTTGGTGTGGCGGCCTTCAACCTGCTCAAGCTCTTCCCGCGCGATGTCGTCGGCGAGCACTACGACCGCCTCTTCCGCAAATAGCCCGCAACGCTCGCCTTTCGTCTGACGCCAAAACAGCAGCGCGCCATCGTCACGTCTTGCCTGATAGCAAGGCGGGATGAGCGGCCGTGATGATAAGGCGATCAGCGGGAGGACGCGGGCATGGACGTGGCGCGACGAGGCTGGGCGAAGCGGTTTGCCATCGGGCTAGCTGTTGCGCTGCTGTTTGTGTTGGCAGGGTGCGACGTTGGCGCATCAGTGAGCAGGGTGTCCCAGCGTGGCCAGGAAACACCAGGGCCAACCCCTGGCGGTCTGATACCGACGGCAACCACCGCCAACATCACGCCGATAGCGACCGCGAACGTGCAGTGCAAGGTGCGGGCGCTGCCCCAAGGCTGGTCGTGGTATCAGGATGCGCGCTACTCCTTCCGGCTCGCCGTTCCTCCTGGCTGGCGCACCGGCTCATTCGAGTATGTCCCCGATGGATCTAACGTGCTCACATCGCCCTCGCATATCCATGTCGTGGATTTCTTTGGGCCTGGCAGTGTTGGGCAAGCTACATCGAGCGGCAAGATGCGGGGTGATGGTTTTTCTCCGGTGATTACCATCGAGGTAGATGTTGGCAGCTTGACAAGCCCGACCCCTTATGGGACTGGGGTGATGTCGAACTGGTACGCCCAGACAACCCCCGTCTGCATCGGTAAGATACCTATCACCCCCTATCTCTTCACTAACGTAGAGGGCGTCGCGTGGGCTGCTGTGCTTCCCACCGGGCCAGGTGGCTATCCCTATGCATTCTCGGTGGCCTCGGACCCTGCCACAGCAACCCGCGATGGCATATTCTTTCAGGCTGCGCTAGCCACTTTTACCGTCTCGCCCTGACCCCTGACGCCCAAGCGCCTCCCACCAGATTCGCCATGCCGCCATTTTTCGCGTAACATATTCCCCGCTGCGGCGATAATAGACCAGAACCAAACATCTACACGTGGCCTGTTGCGCTGGCGGCCTCACGCTGGCACACCAACGAGGAAATTGTCATGATGGCTATCGAGTCTCCGGCGGAGTCTTTCGGGGTGGCGCTCAGCGGCGAACGCGCGCGGCTGGTGCGGCTCTGCGCGCGGCTGACGGGCAATCCGCGGGTTGCCGAGGATCTGGCGCAGGACGCGCTCTTCGAGGCGTGGCGTTCGCGTGAGAGACTGCGCAACGTGACGGAGATCGCGCCGTGGCTGACGGCTATCGCGCGCAACGTCTGTCTGCGCTGGCAGCGGGCGCAGGGACGCGAGCAGCGCCTATATATCGGTCCGTCCGTGGACGACGCGCAGGCGCCCGACCCGTTGGAATACGCATCCACGCCGAACAGCGATCTCTCGCTCCACCTCGAACGCCACGAGCTGGCGGACCTGTTGGGGCGGGCCATGGCGCTGCTCCCGGCGGAGACCCGTGAGGCGCTGGTCGCCAGCTATCTGGATGAGCTGCCACAACAGGAGCTGGCGGCGCGGCTGGGGCTACGCGAAGGGGCGTTGCGGGCGAGGCTGCATCGCGGCAGGCAGATGCTGCGGCGCGTGCTGGAAGATGAGCTGCGCGCAGACGCCCTGGCGTGGGGTCTGGTGGCGACCGACGAGCCGCGGTGGCAGGAGACGCGCATCTGGTACCCGTTCTGCGGCATTCACCACCTCGCTTGTCGGCTCGACCGTGAAGCAGGCGCGTTCAGTTTTCGCTGTGCGGGCGCATGTCAGCCGGGAATCAGCTACGTCGTTGGGAGTGGCGAGCAGACGCCGATGACGGTGAGCCTCACCAGCCCAAAAGCGCTCTTGAGCCGCCATTGCGTGGAGTTGGGCGACATCTACCGAGGCATGATCGCTGGAACGCCGCCAAATTGCCCTGAATGTGGCGCGCCTGGCCGTGTTACCCTATTGCAGCCGGATCATGATATACCCGCGCCTATCCTGGCGCATGGCATCGTCACCACGTGTCCGCGCTGTGGCATCATCGATTGCGCCAGCCCCTGGCACCTCGCACTCGATACAGTCCAGGCGATCCATTTCTGGCGGCGATATCCTCGCATGCGCGCCCTCCCGGTGCGGACACTCGATTTCGCCGGGCGACCGGCCCTCTATACGGGTTTCGAGAGCAGCAGTGACCATGCGCGGCTGGATATCATCACCGCCCGCGATACGCTCGAAGTGCTGCATACCGCCGAGTCTGCGTAACGGTGGGTGCGATCACAGGCAGCTGGCGACGGACCCCCTCCCGGCCTTCGGCCACCCTCCCCCTGACGGGAGAGGGACTGGGCGACCATCGCAGCGCGGGGCGAGCATGTCTCTGGCTCCCCTCTCCTGTGGGAGAGGGGCCGGGGGTGAGGTTCTCCCCTGTGCCGCGGCAGTGATAGTAGCATAGAGATAGTGAGACGACCAATCGATGAGCATGTTCAAGACGCTGAGGAATACCAAGTTCGCGCGCCTTTGGTGCGCGGGGCTGATCTCGCAGGCAGGCGACTGGGTGCTGGCCATTGGCCTGCCTATCTATGTCTACATTCTCACGCGCTCGCTGCTGGCCACCAGCATCACCTTTGCCGCGGGTATCATCCCACAGATTGTGCTCGGCTCAGTCGCCGGGGTCTTTGTGGATCGCTGGAACCGCAAGCGCACGCTGGTGATCGCCAACCTGCTGCTGGCGGTGGCGCTGCTGCCGTTGATGTTGGTGCGCACGCCTGACCATGTCTGGATCGTTTATATCGTCATCTTCGCCGAGACCTGCTTCGAGCAGTTCACCGTCCCGGCCCAGAACGCCCTGCTGCCCGCGCTCGTCACCGAGGAGCAGTTGGTGCCCGCCAACGCGCTTAACTCGCTCAGCAGCAACCTCTCTCGTCTGGTCGGCCCGGCGCTCGGTGGCGTCATCGCTGGTTTCTTCGGGCTAAACGGCATCGTCGCGGCGGATACGATCTCCTTCTTGCTGGCGGCGCTGGTGCTCGCCGGAATTCCCTCCTCTGCCGCAAAGGGCGTCGTATCCCAGAATCCTGCTGGAAACAACCCACTTGCTAGTCTGCGGCGCGAGTGGAGCGATGGCCTGCGAGTGCTCTTCGGCAGCCGGACGCTCTGGGTGCTGGTGGCGACCTTCACCATCTCTGCCCTGGGCGAGGGCGTCTTCGGCGTGCTCTATCCCGTCTTCGTCTATCAGGCGCTCCATGGCGGCGCGCTGGAGATCGGCGAGCTGATGAGCGCACAGGCGGTGGGTGGACTGCTCGGCGGGTTGGTGGCGGGCTGGCTCGGTCAGCGGCTGCTCTCGCGCTGGTCCATCGGTCTCAACTGGCTGGCCTTTGGCGCGATCTCGATTGCCATCTACGGCGCGCCCGCCTGGCTCGCTTTGGCCGGTGTAACCTTGCCGGTGCTGTGGGTGGAGGTTGGGCTGTTCATTGCGGTGGGCGTCTCAGGCGTGGGCGTGCTTACCGGCTCGCAGTCGCGGCTACAGATCAGCGCGCCTGAGGCCTTCCTTGGCCGCATCTTCGGCATCCTTGGCACGGCGATGGGCGTCTTTACGCTGGTCGGTACGGTGATCGCTGGGACGGTCAGCAATACACTTGGCGTCATCCCCATCCTCAACATCCAGGCGGCGGGCAAGCTCCTCGCCGGAGTCCTGGCGCTAGCGCTGCTGCCGCGTATGCTGCGTCCGCCTGAAAACGCCCCGGTAGATACTACCGAGCAGGCGCTTATGGGTGATGCCGTCTAGTTATGTGTGGCGGCAACATCTGTCTCGTGCTGGCCGCCGTAGCGGCGCATAAGCTCGTCCAGTGACATCCACGTTTCGACCGGCTCGGTCTCGTAGGTGGCGCCGTGGGCGAGACGGTCGCGCCCGGCGGGGTGATAGAGCACCAGGATGCCCATCAGGAAGAAGCGGTCGAGCCGGGTGCGGATGGTGCTGGGACGCCGACGAAGCGTGAATCCCAGCCGCGGCGCGCTCCGGCCGAGCAGGGTGTAGCCGTAGAGCGCGTGGATGTTGCTGGGGAAGCCGCCCGCCGCCGCCCACCGCGCCAGCGCTTGCAGGTCCTCGCGCATCATCCGTAGCTGCTGCCACGGCGTCGTCTCACGCACAATCCGGGTGAGGACGCGGCTGTTGACGTGGAGAATCGCTATCGGATCGCGCCGCTTGATGTACGTGCCGTCGGGTAGCGTAATCGGTTTGGCGTCGACGCGCGTGAACTGGACCTCGAAGAGGTGATGCGGCGCGTCGGGGATCTCATGGTGAGGCATCACGCGCAGCGTCAGCCACTCCCAGAGCGGCCAGAAGCGCAGAAATCCCCGCGCCTGCCCGCTATGTGAGCCAAAGACCAGCCGCCACCATGCCCGTACCGGACGCTCCGGGTGTGGCTGCGACGGGATTGGAGCTTGCGGCGTGGGTGACCGCGCGGTATCGTCGTTGTCAGGCATTGCGCACCGCGAAGATGAAGACCGCGCCCGCGATCATGCAGAGCGCCGCCAGCAGAAAGACGAGTTGATAGCCGAGCGTCGTCTGGCCCGCCAGGCCGCTAAAATGCAGGACGGCCGCGCCGACCAGTGGGGCCAGCAGCATCGGGAAGTTGGACGCGGTGCTCCAGATGCCCATATCCTTGCCCGCGTTCTGCGCCACCGGCAGAACGTCTACCGCCAGCGCCCAGTCTACACTGCTATATGCGCCAAAGCCTACGCCAAAGAGCAGTCCCAGCGGCCACAGCGGCGTCCCCGGTGGCAGGAAGAGAAAGCCCGACGCGGCCAGCGCCATGCAGCCCGTCGCGATGCAGACCAGCGGCACGCGGCCCAGCGTCAGCCGCAGCCGGTCGGAGAGAATCCCCAGTGCGATTGCGCTTGCCGCCGCCCCCGCCAGCGCCAGCACCGCCAGCGCCGCCGTCTGTGTGACAAAATCGCTGCTCTGCGCCACATTGGCGAAGTAGTATTCGATGAACGTCATAAAGAGGCTCAGCCCCAGCATCACCGAGGCGCGCGTGAGAAAGACCCAGGTGAAGTTGCCATGCCGCCAGGGAGCAAGCCAGTCCGCCACGAAGCGCCGCCACAGGTTGCCGCGCCAGCCGTGCGGCTCCGCGATGCGCTTCT
>DATBIB010000101.1:0-18124 GCA_036557205.1 Ktedonobacterales bacterium
ATCTTCTGGCCGCCTGCGAGCAGCGGAAAGAAACGTGGCGTATTGCTCCCGCGGGAGTTCCAAGGCGGCGCAGAGCAGCTCAACCGTGGTTTTGTGAGGCGCCCGGCTAATGCCCCGCTCAATCGCGGTGATGGCGCGCGCGCTCAGCCCAGCCCGCTCGGCCAGCTCCTCCTGGGTAAGCCTAGCGTTACGGCGCGCTCGCCGTAGCAGGTCAGCGAAGCTGGGTTGCGCGTCTGGGTCATGCGTGGTTGTCAATGTGGCTAACCTTACCTCTAACCCTTCTCCACACCACATGGTAACACGCGCGAGGATGCGGTGCAGGGGAGCGCTTCACACTGAGCAGAGATTTTATCACCAGATTTGTCAGCGGCTATGTCAACGCGCATGTCAGTTTTTCGTGGTGTTGGCTGCTGAACTCGGGCACACTACTACCTAGAACGACGTGGCGATCTCACACGCCACGGCATTGTAGCGATACAGCGGTACTCAGAGGAAAAGGAACGAGTCAACAATGACGACAGAGACATCCTTTGTAACCAATACGACGCGCGGCGATGAGGAGAATACGGCGGAGAGCGACGCAAACGCAAACGAGAGCCAGCGCTCAGCGACTCATGCACAGCCGCGCCCGGAGACAGGTACGGCGTTTCTCTTAGCCGCCGCGTTCGGCGCTTTCACCATCAACTGGAAGTAGCCGCGCCACGAGTACGCATTGGAGGAAAGGTACCATGAACATCATCACTCTGCCGATTCGCGCACGGGTCGCGGCGCAAGGGGTCCGAGCCTGGCATGGCCGGGCGGTTAATTGGGTGCTGCATCGGCAGCCGCTCTGGCGCAGCCGCAACTATCTGACGCTCTGGGGAGGCAAACTGGTCTCAGCCACCGGCTCACAGATGACACAGATCGCGTTTCCGTTGCTGGTGCTGGCGCTGACACACTCGGCGGCCATCGCCGGACTTGCCGGCGCCCTGCGGATGCTGCCGTATCTGCTGTTCTCGCTGCCCGCTGGAGCACTGGTGGATCGCTGGGACCGTCGCCGCGTCATGATTCTCTGCGATAGCGGGCGAGCAATTGCGCTTGGCAGCATTCCACTGGCGCTGCTGCTCGGTCGCCTCAGCGTGCTTCAAATCTGTCTGGTCGCGGTCATCGAGGGTACCCTGTTCGTCTTCTTCGATCTCGCGGAGATCGCTGTGCTACCGGATATTGTCACACAGGAGGAGATGCCCGCCGCTGCCGCGCAATATCTCAGCCTGACAGATGGGGTGACGACACTGCTTGGCCCGGCGCTGGGTGGCGCGCTCTTCGCCCTCGGGCGGATGGTTCCGTTCCTGCTCGACGCCGTCAGCTATAGCGCCTCGGTGCTGGCGCTGTGGCGTATCCAGCTGCCGAAACAGCATGCGGCTGATGAGCCGACACATCCGCTGCGCTGGCGGACACTACGTGACGATATAGGCGCGGGTGTCGCCTGGCTCTGGCGCCACCGGACGCTACGGACACTGACGACGCTGCTGGCGACGGGTAACTGCCTTGTGGCGGGCGAGGCGCTGCTGGTGATTGTGCTGGCCGAGCGGATGCATGCGACAGCGCCAGAGGTCGGTTTGATTCTGGGGCTGGGCGGCTCAGGGACGGTCTTCGGCTCACTGCTGGCGGAGCGTGTAGTGCGGCGGCTAACCTTTGCGCAGGCGTTCATCGGCGGAAACTGGCTCGTAGCGCTGATCTGGCTGCTCTATGCGGTCGCTCCAACACCGTTTGCGCTCGGCGTTGTGATGGCTGCCCTCGGCGTCGTCTACGCCATCCTCAACGTAGCGCAGTTCAGCTATCGAATGTCGCTCATACCCGGCGCGCTCCAGGGCCGGATTAGCAGTATCATCCGCCTGCTGGTCTACGGCAGCACGCCGCTGGGCCTGGCCATCGCCGGATTCTTCATCGAGCATGCGGGCGCGGGGCCGACAGTGGTAGCGCTGGGCGCCGGGCTGGTGGCTGTGGCGCTGGCGGCGAGCCTCCACCCACGGATTCGCCACGCGCGCGCGTCGGAATCTGCGACGGAAACGACCGATGAGACTCTGGTTCCGGCGGCGTAGGGAGCAACCTCTCCCCTTACTCTGCTCCCGGTGTTGGGGATAGGGAATCGATCCGATTGCGCGCGGAGAGACGAGAGAGGATCGAGGCATAGGCGGCGAGGCCGAGCGCCAGCACCGAGGGGAGATAGATGATGCCCGCGCCACCTGCCGCCAGCGCGCAGCCGCCGAAAACCAGCACCGCCGACGCCCAGAGCGGTATCGCCGCCAATCGCCGACCTGTCCGCGCCTCGACGATGGCGCCGACTCCGCCCGCCAGCGAGACTGCCAGCATCGCCAGCACAAAGAGCCAGATCGAAATGCCAGACGGCACCTGTGCTAGCGACTCGTAGCGGACCGCATGCGCGGGGCAGGTCTGCGCAGCCGCTACGGTACACACTGGCACGACAGGCGCGAAGACCAGAAAGGCGAAGGCGAGCACACTCAACGCACAAGCCGCTATTCCCGCGCCAAACTCGATGCGTCGCGCCCTCATCTTGCCTCCATCAAGACCTCACCCCCAGCCAGATCGGCCGGAGAATCCACTCCGATATTGTATCAGAGTGGCAACACGCGGGTATTGGTCAGATAGGGGGAGTCGAAGCGCGTCATCTCGCCTGCTCGCGCACCCGGCACCAGGAAGAGCCGCGCCGAGAGCGGTTTGCGCAGCCGCGCCGCCAGCCCGGCGACATCCATCAGCAGCGCCGCCACCCGCTCGACCGGCGCGTCGCCCGGGAGCGGCACGGTATCCAGCCCGGTGCCGCAGACCGAGGAGAGGCTGAGCAGCGACGAGACGCTCAGCAGCCCCTCGGCGCAACGCTCGCCCAACACGCGGTCTTCCAGCGGCGGCAGCATCAACCCGCAGTAGCCGCACGTCACCAGTCTGGTATCTTTGATACCTCGTGTGATGGCGGCAGCTAGCGCCAACGTCCCCGGCGCGCCAAACCGGCCCAGGCCCGCTGCCTCGAAGGCGCCAGCGATGCTATCCTCACCCATCGGCGCGGGCGAGAGGTCAATGCCAGTGAACCCATATCGCGCATGTGCAGCCAGGTCGCGCACCAGATCGACGACGGGCGTCGCGGCGGTGGCAAGCGCCTGCGTTACCGCGGCGCGCGCGTGAGGTAGCATTGCCACGCCCGGCCCCACTTGCTCGACCAGCCTTTCGAGCGCCGCCCGCACCAGTCCCGCGCCCTGCAAGCCCACGCTCACCGTCCAGGTCTCGCCGCGATGGTACGCCTGCGGGAAAAATGGCCCACCCGGCTCGCACAGCGCCAGCGCCGCGAAGCGAAAGTTCGGCATGCCGTTATCAAAGGCCGCGAGCCGATGCATCACCTCCGCTGTTGGCTGCGCCGCCTCATAGCGCACGCCATATGCCACGCTCGCCAACTGCACGGTCGCGTTCAGCGCGGGGTGAGACACGAGGATCTCCGGTAGCAGGGCAAGCCGACCAAGCGGAAACTCAGGCGCATCGACGGGTGCGGGGCCAAGCGAACAGAACGCGATACCCTCGGCGTCACAGAGTGTTTGCAGCTGAGCGGCATACTCCACGATGGCCGCGTCGTCCCAGTCGGCCAGATCAGCCAGAAGCGGGCGTGTGGCGATGCGCGTCGTCTGGACGAGATAGCCCGCCTGCTCCATCGCCGCCTGAGCCTTGCGCAGAAACGCGCCCGCGCGGCCCAGCGTGACCGCCGTCAAGGGGTGCGGCGCGCCGATACCCAGCGTGATGGTGCGGACGGTAATTGCGGTCATAGCGCGTCTCCTCGCTCCTACGGTAATTTTCCCTGACTCAAGCATAGCATGCCGTGTCGCCGCCACCCGCTCTCACCCGATGGTCCTGTTGGCATGACCTCGAATGGCTGCTATAGTAGTCCGGCGTTCGGTAGATTCGGACTTGGAGGGATGCATGGCGATATCACCCAAATCACCCCAGGATCAGGCAACTATGCGGTCAGGCGCCGCGACCACATTTCTCGATAGCTCCCGCACTCTGCTCAGCAACGATATGATCTACGCCTCGGCGCTGGCGGACGCCATCTCGGCCATCAAGAATATATTGCAGAGCTACCTCTATACACGAATCGCGCAAAAGCTACCAGCCGCCGCGCCGCAGTCCTGGCAAGAGGCGGCTTCGAGCAATAGCATACCCGCCCAGCTAGAGGCATCCAAAGATGCGGGCCTGAAAATTCCTGACGAACTCTATGATAGAATCAAACGCTGGAACCGCGTGCGCAACAGGCGTGAGCATGACAATCCCTCAAACCCGGTCAATCATTATGCTGCCCAAGATGCCCTTCGGGCTGCCGAAGAGGTTCAGCAGTTAGTTCGCGCCGCGCTGGGAATCAGCACTACGCCCGCTAAAGTCCCTGTTGCCGCGGCGGTTGCGCCCATTGCCCCTGCCACATCGACCGCGCCTGTTGCGACCGCGACCGCGCCAGCCGCCGTACCATCCGTCGCCGCGCCTGCCCGCGCCAACGGCAAGCTGGAGGAGCGCGATGACGACGTCTCACCGACGACGCCAGGCTGGGGACGCCGGTTTCTGCGCATGCTGGGACGGATCGCCGCGGTGCTCCTGCTGCTGGTGGTGGGGATTGCGGCTGGGGTCGGCATTATGATTCCAGTCGCTAGCGGCAACGCGCCCTCTTGGCTCGGCTTCGCGACGCGACTGCTGCCAACGCCCGCCGCCGTACAGACGGCAACGACTTCTCCTAAGGCGACGCCCACCGCCGCGCCATCTGGGCCGATTATTCTCGGCACGATAACCGTCAGCCCACCAGTCTGTGGCGCGGGCGGCGCGAGCTTTCAGATGCACAACGTCGGAACAGCCCCGGCGCAATGGGCCATTGGCAGCCCTGGCGCGAGGGAGCCGATGTTCGCGCTGACGGCGGGCGCCACGCCGCAGGCGACGCTGTTTGGCACGCTCGCCAGCACCAGCGAGGTTACGGTCTACGTCAGCGGGCGGACGCCAGTCGTCCTGACCACTGACGGCGGCGCGGTGCAACTGACCCTCCCGGCATGTTAGAATAGTGCCGGTTGTCTTCGGCGAGAGTAAACGCCGCGCATCCGTGAGAGATGTCGAACGCGCCGGGAACGAAGGGAATAGAAGTTGGCTGCTGAAGTCGGCAAGAAATACGTCATCATCGGCAATGGTATCGCGGGCACGACCTGCGCGCAGATGCTGCGCAAGAACGATGTCTCCTGCTCCATCTGGCTCATCACCAATGAGCCACATCCGCTCTACAATCGCGTCTCGCTGCCACGCTACCTCCAGGGGCTGCTGCCGGAGCAGAAAGTCTTCATCCGCAATGTCGAATGGCACGAGCAGCAGAATATCCAGCTGCTGACCGAGACGCTGGTGACCTCGGTCGATACCGAGGCGCGGGTGGTCTATCTGGACCACGGCGGCCCGCTGCCCTATGACGCGTTGCTGGTGGCGACGGGCGGCTGGGCCAACAAGCTGGATGTTCCTGGCGTGGCGGGCACGCAGCACATCTACAACTTCGTCACGCTAGACGACACTCGCGAGATCATCGCCCGCGCACTTGAGAGCAAAGAGGCGGTCACCTCCGGCGGCAGTTTCATCGCCTATGAGATGACCGAGGGGCTGAATGTCCGCGGCGTCCAGGTCACCTGGCTGATGCGCGGCCCCTACTGGCTGCGGAGCATCCTCGACGCGGAGGGCGGCCAACTGGTGGATGACATCGCGACGCGCCACGGCGTCACGGTTGTCCACGGCGACCAGATCGACCACGTGGTAGCGGATAACGGCGTGCCGAAGACGGTCGTCGGCGCGACGGGCAAAGAGTACCCCGCCGACGTGATTGGCGTGGGCCTGGGGCTGACGCTCAACCATGGCTTCCTGGCTACAACGCCTATCGAGCGGCAGACAGGCATCATGGCGAATGAGTATCTGGAGACGAACGTGCCTGGCGTCTTTACAGCGGGCGATGTCGCCGAGTTCTACGATCCGATGATCGGACGGCACACGGTGATGGGCACCTGGGATAATGCGCTGGCGCACGGGCGCATCGTGGCGATCAACATGGCGGGCGGCCACGAGCCGTATGTGGACGTGGCGACCTACACCAGCCCACTCTTCGATACCAACATCGCGGTGATGGGCATCGCCGAGTCGAATAATCCCGCGCTGGAGACGTTCATGAAGATGGCGCCGGGCGACAAGGGCAACACCGACTATCGCAAGTACTTCTTCAAGGACAATCGGTTGGTCGGCTCGGTCTTCATCGGCAGCCCGAAGGGACGCAAGAAGCTGGTCGAGCTGATTCGCGACGGCGGCAACTATCCCACCCAGGCCGAGCGCGAGGCGCTGTTTGACGTGCGTTAGAGCGCCAGTCGGCGAGGAACGATATGATCCAGGTTCGCGGCATGAATGCCGCGGCTAATCCCGGTCGATCAGGATCCTGGTGAACGACGAGCGCGTTTGCTCTCTCAGGATTAGTCGCAGGGCTTCAACCTGAGGAGTGGGGCCACCAGGCAAGCGCCGCCATTCTGTTGATATGTCTCTCTCATCCTCCATAGGGAGCCACCTATGTATGACCAGCGCGAGTGGCACGACCTGGCGCGCGAGTTACAGGCGGTGCTTCACCACGAGATTCCGCTCAGCCGACAGATGGACCTGACGGTTCTGCAATACAATGGCGTCTGCCTGACGCTCGGAGCGCCGCTGGCGCCCAACATCAACCACAAGGCGACGGCCTTCGCGGGCAGCCTCAACGCGGTGATGACGTTGACGGGCTGGGGAACGGTCTGGCTCCTGCTGGCGGAGCGCGGCCTGCATGGCACGATTGTCATTCAGGAGAGCGCCACTCGCTATCTGCTGCCCGTCGGCCACGACTTCAACGCCACCTGCCGCGTGCCTCAAGCAGATGAGACCGAGCGGTTCCTCGCCGGACTACGACGCAGGGGCAAGGCGCGGCTAGCGCTGAAGGTGGATATTCTTGATGGTGACGGTCGGGTCGCGGTCGCCTTCACCGGCAACTACGTGGCGTTCGCGCACACCAGCGAGAGGCCAGGTGAGGACGTATGAGCGATCCACTGGAGACCCTGCGGACGTTTGGCGCGGCCATCACGCGGGGAGAGCCTGCGGTGGCCGCCGATCTCTTCTCGCCCGAGGCGACCTACGAGGAGCCGCCAGCGCCTGTCCTGCGCGGACGCGACAGCCTGCTCGTCTTCTTCACGGACTTCGCCAACCGCCACAGCGACGTCAGCTTCACCATCTCCCGCGCCTTCGCCGACGCCAGCAACTCGCGCGTGGCCGCCGCGTGGCGTTTCGCCTATACACGCACCGAGGACGGCACGCGCCGCGTCTACGAGGGCATCAGCATCCTCGCATTCACCGCCGACGGGCTCATCGCAAGCTGGCGCGGCTTCTCAGCGCTATTAGGGTCTTCTTGAAAGGCCACTCAATTTGTTGGCCAGATGAGTAAGACACCCACGAACATAGCAGTGAAACCTCCCAACGCCACAAATGAGCCGTAGCCTACTTGTGTGTGGAAAAATGGGTAGCCGAGTGCCAACCCAATAGTGAGCACGTTCATTATGTAGATCGTGATAAAGAAGCAGGAAAAAGTGAGTAGAAGCAAGATGCCAAGCGGATATGAATGGCCCTTGG
The DNA here is from genome assembly GCA_036557205.1 of Ktedonobacterales bacterium. Taxonomy (GTDB): domain Bacteria; phylum Chloroflexota; class Ktedonobacteria; order Ktedonobacterales; family JADMIN01; genus DAHUXT01. Next base: position 7,687 of record DATBIB010000101.1, read on the forward strand.
GTTCAGCGCGCGTCAGAAAGAATATTGAGCAGGCAAGGATAGCAATCGCGCAGGCAAGAATTAGCAGAAATGGATTCGCCAGCGATAGAAAGGATATGCCTGGCACGCCTGGCTGGATAAGAAACCACGGGCCATAGTGGTAGTGGCAGCGCGGCCCGCTTTCACAGAAGCTTGTCTCCAACTCCAACCAGGGCATAAACAGGGTTGCGACCATCAGCAGATTGCCCGCAATCAGCAATATCCGCCCAGCACGATGGCGCATTGGTACGGCGGACGCATCGGGGCTTATATCGGCCATAGGCTTGAGTACTCCTTACGTTAAAGCCAGGAAAAGCGTGTGCTAAGCCGCCGCTCCACAGGGAGCAATGTAAGCCGGGCGACTTATTTCCTCGGCTACCAGAGACGGTCAACCTAGTCGCCCGAATTTGCGATGGCGATCCAGGCTGCCCAGCGGTTGGCTTCGGGAGCAATCCCGTGGTCATCCATGCCCATGCCGGTGAGCCAGACATCTGGCACATCATCGAAGCCGACTAGAACGACGTTGCTGTCTACTGGCGGATCCTTGCGCTTGCGCACCAGGACAATCGACTCGACGCTCTCAGCGCCACGCGCGCGCAGATGCTCGGCGGCATAGAGAAGGGTTTTGCCTCGGTCAATGAGATCGTCGAGCACGACCGCGCGCAGGCCCGTCAGGTCTCGATACTCCGGCGGCAAATCGGTGACCAGCCGCATCTCGCCCGGTTCGCGGTTCGGCCCATAATGGCTGATAATCATCGATTGGACATTCGGATGAAAGTTGGGGTCGAGCTGTTGGATGGCAAACATCAGTTTCGCCGTGAATGGTTGCGCGCCATTGAGCAAGCTAACGAACATGGTCTGCGTACCCCGATAGCGGGCAATGACATCTGCCGCCAGCTCGTCGATGCGCTGGTGGACCTGTTCTTCGCTATACAATATCTTGTGATAGTTGGCTGGCTGCTCGCTCATCATGCCCCCCTTTAGCAAGTAGTTTTTGTATCATAACACAAGCAACTGGCGTTGTTGGGGTATTTCACCATGCGGAGCGACGGAGGGTTAAATGGCGTACATGCCGCTTAGCAGCCCGCGCAGGCGGGCTTTGCGGCCATGGCGTAGCGGTGGCCCCTAGGCGCGGCTTCAGCCGCCAGCGCCCACCCACTCGGCGACACGCTCGGTGATCTGCGCCAGCGACTCCTCATACTGCTCACAGCGTGGCAGCGTCCCCAGAATCGCAGGGCCGTAGCCGCGCGTCTGGATCCTGCGGTCGAAGAGGACGACCGCGTTGCGCTGCTGATGGCTCCAGGCGAGGCCGTTGAGCGCCTGGCGCAGACGGAGCGCGCCCTGTGGCACGACAAAGCCGCTCTGCGGATCGGGCCAGCGTTCGGCGCGCGCCGCCACCGGTGGATCGCTCAGCGCCGGGAACGGCATCCGTGTCACCACGACGCACGCGGGCGGATTCACCGTGCGCGCCGCGCCATCCCAGAACGAGCCAGCGCCTAACAGCACGACCCGCGACTCCGTCTCGAAGGCACGCCAGAGCTGGCGCGCCGAGCCGTCCTGTCCCTGCGCCAGCACCAGGATGTCCTTCGCTTCCAGTTCGCGGCGGATCCCCATCCAGGCGCTCCGCAGCGCGGCATGCGAGGAGAAGATCGCCACCAGCCGCCCCTCCAGCGCGGAGGCCAGCCCGATTAGCGCCGCGTTCAGCCGCTGCTGGTAGTGCGGCGCGTTTGGCTCCGGAACATCCACCGGCAGGCAGAGCAGCGTCTGCGCGCTCCGGTCACTGGAAAGGCTTTGACTATGCACACTATCTGGCAGCCCCAGGCTCACACGGACCGGCTCGAAGTCGCCCGCCACGGTCAGCGCCGATCCCGCCAGCGCCAGCGAACGTCCGGGCGCGCTCAGCGGCTGCAAGAGTGGACCGATATCGGTCGGCTCGCCATGAATCTCCGGCACTGGCTCAACATCCTCCGCCGGGGCAGCCGTCGCGGGCTCAGACTGAGCCTCGGCGGCGGGCGCATCTGGCTGGCTCTGGCCCTGAGGTTGTCCTCCGTTTTCCGGCGACTTGCGCTGACCCTTACGCCCATTCCAGCGGTTGCCGCGCCCGCCGGTATCCGTACGGTCACCGTTTTGCGGATAGGGCAGCCGCAGCCAGACCACCATCGGCTCGCGCGCGCCCTCGTCCAGCAGCAGGCGCGCGCCGTCATCGCGCATCTGATTCAGCCGCCATTCCACGGCGGCAAGCTCCGAGGCGAGGCTATCGGCCTCCTGCTTATTCTTGCCGCCAGAGAGCGCCCTGGCCGTCTCACGGGCGACCTTGGCCACTGCCGCCAGCCGGGCATCGGTTGTGCGCCACGCCGCCGCCACGTCGTCCCAGGCGTCATGCTGGCGCGCGCGCTCATCCAGCCGGAGCACCCGCTGCTCTTGCGGCTCGGCATGGCCCTGCTCGCCGCCGCCATGCGCATTCACCTCTTGCAGCAGCCGCCGCAACGCCACGAAAAGCCGTTCGCTGGCTTGTCGCGCCTGGGCCACCTGCTCATACCAGTTGCGCAGGCTGGCGTGTTCGATACGGCCCGCCGCCTGGCGCAAGAGTCCGCCACCCGGCTTGCCATTCGCCTCCCGCGCCAGATCGTCCAGCGCGCTGCTTATCCGGCGCTGATCCAGCACCACCTCGCGCGCCCTGCGCACGTTCTCCTCGAAGACATGCGCATCCAGCACGAGCACGCGCCTGCACTCTGGCACGTTATCATCATTGCCACCGGCAAGCTGCGCCGCCAGCGCGTCGTGCGTGGTGACGAGCACACGCGCATCCTGTCCGGTCTGGCGCGCGCGTTCGAAGAAGCAGTAGCCGTCACGGCGATAGTTGCACGTCGCCATCGCCTCGGCGTGTTCGGCGCCGCCGCGCACCCGCTCCCATGCACCGCTTTCCGGGCCAGAAAGCGCCACGTCCACCCGCGCGCCTGTCCGCGTTGTCTGGAGCCAGACAGCCAACCGCGCCAGACCACGTGTCATCTCGCGCGAGAAGCTCTCGCCATCAGGAACTCGCGCCTGGCCAAACCAGCGATGCAGGCACAGATACTCGTCACGGCCCATCACCTCGGCTATCGGCAGCGAGACGCCTATGCGCCGGAAAAGCGCCGGAAGCGTCGTCCGCGCCAGCTGCGCCAGCCGCTCCCGCGTGGCGACGGCCACCATCAGGCGCTCATCCTCGTGGCCGACGAGCCAGCGCGCCATCGGCTCAAGTGTCGTATCAAGATCGGTCGGCAGCGCCTCCACCAGCAGCGTGCCGCCTTCGTCCAGCGTGGCGACCAACTCCCGCGCCAGCGCATCTACGGCAGGAGCCAGGTCGCCTGGCGGCGCTGGCGGCTCGGCGCTTTCCGTAGATTCGGCGATGGGCGCGTCCTGGGCGACTGCCAGCGTCAGGACATCGGGATCAACGCCCAGCTGGCGCGCGAACTGGTCACCCAGCGAGGCGGTCAGCGCGCGGCCAAAGGCATTCGCGGGCTGCTCCCGGCGCTGATTGCCCCCACGCAGGAAATAGCGCGGCGTCCACTCTGGGGCGGCGGGCAGGTCGCGCAGGGTGCGGGCCAGCGACGCCTCGATGGTCTCGATGCGTTGCAGCAGGAGAAGAAATAGCTCGCGGGTCAGTTGCGCATCGGCCAGAGCGCGGTGATGCACATCGGCGGGGATGCCAAGCGCCTCGCCCAGCGCGCCCAGGCTGTAGTTCGGCTGGTTCGGCAATAGCAGCGAGGCCAGCTCCCATGTATCGATCAGCGGGTTGCGGCGGGCCAGCCCCACCTTCTGGAGAAAGGCGACGTCGAAGCCGACGTTGTGCCCCACCAGCGGCGCATCGCCCAGAAACGTCCGCAGTTGCGCATGCAGCGAGGAGAGCGGAGGCGCGGAGCGCAGCTCATCCGGGCGAATGCCGGTCAGCCGCTGAATGCGATAGGGCAGCGACATATTGATCGAGACGAGTGAGGCGAACGTGTCAATGATTTCGCTTCCGGCGAATTTGACCGCGCCGATCTCGATAATGACGTCTTGCTCGTGATACAGCCCGGTGGTTTCCAGGTCAATGGCGACGCGCACTGGCTGAGAGCGCACCCTTCTCTCCGTTCCATTCTTAGGCGCCCCGTCGGCGCTGGCCGGTGACGTTCGCGTGTGCCCGTCGGTTGTCTCAGTTGTCTCTCTCGTCTGGTTGAGGCGCTTCATCGGTCGGCGCTTCCGCCAGATGTTGCAGCAATTCGCGCGCCGCCGCGGCAGCCCGCGCCCGGTGGCTGATCAGATGCTTGCCCTCAGCGCTCATCTGGCCGACGGTGCGCTGCTGTTCCGGCACGTAAAAGATGGGATCGTAGCCAAAGCCGCCGCTGCCCGCGGGCGCAAAAGCTATCCGCCCCTCCAGCGTTCCCTCGAACACGCCCAGCACGCCCACAGGCGCCGCCCTGGCTATCACAATCGCGGCATGGTAGCGGGCGGTGCGACGCTCGGCGGGAACATCGGCCAGCCGCCCCAGCAGGATGCGGAACCGCTCCTGGTAAGAGACCCCTTCCCCAGCCCAGCGCGCCGAATAGATGCCGGGCTCGCCGCCGAGCGCATCAATCTCCAGTCCAGAGTCCTCCGCCAGCGTCAGCATGTCGGCGGCATCGGCCCAGTCGGTCGCCTTCAGAATCGCATTTTCGACAAAGGTCGTCCCAATCTCCTCGACCTCCAGCGCCAATCCAATCTCGTTCGGGCTGACCAGCTCGTAGGGAAGATCCGCCAGAATCGCGCGCAATTCCTCGATTTTATGCGGATTCGTGGTTGCGAGCAGCAGGCGGCGCGGCTCCGTCTGCAGTGCGGATTCTGGCGAGTCAGACACGATGGCGAGCGACCTTCCTACTGACGGCTGCCGCATCCTCCCACGCCAGCGTCGCGCGGACTGGCCTGAAAGACGACGGCAATGCCTCCCAGCGAATCAGGCTATAATTGCAGGCTCATGATAGCACGCGCACGATACGAGCGTCGAGGTGCAGGCGACGCGATAGCTCGTGGGCAGGAAGGCAGCGCAAGGAAACGCTCTCCCTGACACAACCGAGCGAATTCTCAGAATCCATTGGTTTGTGATGCCTGCACCTCAGCAGTATTGTCAACGCAAAAAGTACCAGGTATTATTGCTGAGCATCATTGATGCCGCTGCACAGCGAGAGGAGCCTGAATCCAATGAGTCGACACTGCCGAGCCATCGGGCTGCTGACAGGACTGACCCTGCTCGTGACCCTGCTGGCGGGCTGTGGCCAAAGTACGCCCAGTACGCCTGTTGCGGCTGCTCCGACACCAACCGCCCAACCGACTGCGACAGTAGCGCCAACCGCAACGCCGTTCTTCGTGAATGGCATCGCCTATCAACGAGTCACCGATAGCATGTCCGGTTTTAGCTTCGCGATTCCCGCTGATGCTAAGTACCTCAGGACAAATCCATTACCGCTGGGGGTCGTGGGCGACTCCGTAACGTGGTCTGATGGTGACGCCAATCTGTCGAATGGACTCGATGTTGATTTTGGTAGCGCTATCGGAGACGCCGCACCCCAGTGTCCTCAGGCGATTCCTGACGCCACAGTTGTTGACGTTGGGTCGGGGATCAAAGGATATCAAAGGAATGACCTTGTGATCGGTCCAGCGCCAGGAGGCGCCGTGGCCATCCCTAAAATCAGTGTGTCGTTAGTTGTGCGCGGGGTCGTTGTAGACATTCAGCTCGACCCTTTAACAAATGGCGACATGAGCAACTTAGTGGCGCGGTACGGCCCGATCTGGCAGGAGATGCTGGCATCGTTCCAGCCAGGTACCGTCGTCAACCCAACTCCACCCTGCGGAAGCTAAATCTCCGCGAATAGCACACAAACCAGGTACTATACCCACAAGCGCTCCTTCTGAACATTCGGAGGGAGTGCTTCCGCATGCTCAGTCTCCCATTTACTTTCGGCTTACTGTTGACAGAAATTTTGCTATGCGCTATTCTATTTTTAGACTTCTAAAAATTCAGTTGGGGGAACCTACCATGACCGGAGAGACGACGGCGGAAGACCTCCGCAAATTGCCCACCCGCGCCGTGGACTGCCTCAAGTATATGTACAAACTGCGCGAGCGCGGCGAGCGCGTGACGACCTCGGCCATGCGCGAGCGGCTCCAGGCGCAGGAGCCGGACGGACAGTTGAGCGACGCGACGGTGACACAGCTCTTTAAATCGCTGGCCGAGCAGGGGTACGTTGACCACATGCCCTATCGCGGGGTTGAGCTGACGCCGAAGGGAGCCGAAGCGGCGGCGGAGCTGGTGCGCCATCATCGCCTGCTGGAGCTCTACCTGGTACGCCAGCTCGGCTATAGCTGGGACGAGGTGGACGCCGAGGCCGAGCGGCTCGAACACGCCATTTCTGAGCACTTCGAGGACCGGATAGATGCGCTGCTGGGCCATCCAACCGAAGATCCGCATGGTGATCCTATTCCCAGCAAGACCGGTGAAGTCGTCACTCAGCACACACAGCCGCTCTCAGCGCTTCAGCCGGGAGACCAGGCGATTGTGCGGCGCGTGCGCGATGACAATTCTGATATGTTGCGCTATCTCGCTTCCCTGCGCCTGGCGCCAGGCGCGCGAGTCACACTGCTGGAGCGCGCGCCATTTGGCGGCCTGCTGCGGCTGCGCATCGAGGACGCCGACTCGTCGGCTGAGCAGACGGTTGGCGGCGAACTGGCTGATGCCGTGCAGGTGGTCGTGGCATCCAGGTAATTATGGTGATTATGTGGTGGGGGCGAGGAAAGTTCTATGGATTTTGTACGTCGTTCGTGGATGGATCGGCTCCGCTCAACGCTTAATGTGCATCGTAGAGTCGCTACCAGCAGCGCGCGCACCGTCGCCGCAGCTGAACAATCGCTAGCCGCGCCGCAGCGCTTCAGCCTGCGCGGTGTTCTCCCCTTTCTGGGACCGGCGTTCATCGCCGCCATCGCCTATATCGATCCCGGCAACTTCGCCACCAATATTCAGGCGGGCGCGCAGTTTGGCTACCTGCTGCTCTGGGTAATCCTTGCCAGCAACCTGATGGCCATCGTGCTCCAGATGCTCTCCGCCAAACTGGGCATCGCCACCGGCAAGAACCTGCCCCAACTGTGCCGCGAATACCTGCCGCGCCCGGTGAGCATGGGTCTCTGGGTGGTTGCCGAGATTGGCGCGATGGCGACCGACCTCGCGGAATTCCTGGGCGCGGCCATCGGCTTCAATCTGCTCTTCCATATTCCCCTGCTGGCGGCGGGTCTCTTGACGGGCGTCACCACCTTCGCCATCCTGGCGTTGCAGCGGCTGGGATTCCGCCCGCTGGAGGCTATTATCGCCTCGCTGCTGGCGGTCATTGCGGTCTGCTATGTGGTCGAGACATTCCTGGCGCGTCCGAATGGCGGGCAGATCGTCTACCATGCGTTCGTGCCGCAGTTTGCCGGGTCGGGCAGTGTCTTGCTGGCGGTGGGCATCCTCGGCGCGACGGTCATGCCGCACGTCGTCTACCTGCACTCAGCGCTCACGCAGAACCGCATCCAGCCACGTAACGAGCGGGACGCGAAACGTATCCTGCGCTTCGAGCGTCTTGATATCATCATCGCGCTTGGGCTGGCCGGGCTGGTCAATGGCGCGATGCTCTTCATGGCGGCGTCGGTCTTCTTTGGCAGCGGCCATAACGAGATCGGTTCGCTGGAGACCGCGTTCCATACGCTGCGGCCGTTGCTCGGCGACGCCTCGTCCGTCATCTTTGGCGTGGCGCTGCTGGCCTCCGGCCTCTCATCCTCGACGGTGGGGACGCTGGCGGGCCAGGTCATCATGGAGGGCTTCCTGGGGTGGAAGATCCCCACCTGGATGCGCCGCGGCCTGACGATGCTGCCGGCGCTGGTCTTCATCGCCCTCAACGCGAATCCTGATCAGACGCTGGTGATTAGCCAGGTGGTGTTGAGCTTCGTCCTGCCGTTCGCCATCGTGCCGCTCTTGATCTTCACCAGTCGGCGTAGCATCATGGGCGGGCTGGTCAACCGGCGCGCGACGATGATCGCGGGCTGGGTCATCGCGACGATCATCCTGGGGTTGAACGTCCTGCTGATCGGGCAGACGTTCGGCATCGGCCTGTTGCGGTAGCTGGCCCACAAGTTGCGTTCGGTAGCCCATACGAAGGCGTCGGCGGGACGCTATCGCGTAGAACCTCTTGCGGTGCAGTGAGGGGAGGCCCAGCGTGAAGCGTCCGCTGATCGTCGTCGCGGCAACGGTCGCTGTCGCGCTTGTCGTGGCCGTGATCGTTCTGATTGCCCAGCCAGCGGGTCCCCACGCCGCGACTCCCGCCCCGTTGACCGGTCATACGTGGACGCTCACCCAGCTTGTGATAGATGGCGACGACAAGATTCTTGCCAGCGCCAACCCGATTACGCTGAGCTTCTAGGCACAGGATCACTCTCTCAGCGGCAGCAGTGGCTGTAATACTTATGGCGCGTCTTATACATTAACAGGCGCCCAGATCCATATCACCGACCTGCGTAGTACACTGGTGTTTTGTGATGACGCTGGCGTGATGGAGCTGGAATTCGCCTATACACAAGCGCTTCAGCGTGTAGAAAGCCTTCGCATCGACGGCGATACCCTGACGCTGGAAGGCGCGAATGGCCAAATCTTCATGACCTTCGCGTGATAGCTCATCGATGAGGTACTACAGCGCTCGCCGGGTAAGCGCTGAACGCCCATGACATGCGGGCTATGAGACATTCAGATGCTTGACGCCTTCAGGCGAGCATGCCTATACTATGACAGTACGGCTTTTGCGGGGTGTAGCGCAGTTGGTCAGCGCGCATGGTTTGGGACCATGAGGTCGCCGGTTCGAATCCGGCCACCCCGACCGCGACGCCACCGGATTTCTCAGGCGTCGCCACGACCCGCACGCTGAACCATTCCCCTGTGGTCATTTCACCAACGCTTTGGGGTGCAGATGTGTGGGTGTTTCTCCCGTACGAGCATGCATGCGCCTGGCACATACCGTGCAAATGCAACGCATGTAGCGTACGGAGAGGAGGACAATGTTCGATGGACGCTGGCTCAAGTAGTCGTAGCCAACTCGTGTCGCTAACTCGCCGTCGCGTTCCAGTTTTGCCAGCCTGATTTTGGGCGCTCCGCACCCTTCCGCAGGCCGACCTGGAAAGCGTCGGCCACAACACCATTATGCGGGAGGCCCCTCATGGAGCAGCCAATTCCAACCCCAACCGATGTGCTGGCGCCGCGCGTGCTGGTTGCGCGCCGCGCCGCGGAAATCACCTTTCGTCGTCCCCTGGCCTACCTGCGCCGCTGGCGTTCTGGCCGCTTTCCCCGCCCCCTCTTCTTCCTCGCCTTTCTCGGCCCCGGCCTGATCGCCGCCAACGCAGGTAACGACGCGGGCGCCGTCGCCACGTGGTCGAGCGTGGGTGCGCGCTACGGCTTTGGGCTGCTCTGGGCGCTGGTGCTCGTCACCATTGCGCTGGCGGTTGTCCAGGAAATGTGCGCGCGGATGGGTGCGGCCACTGGCGAGGGGCTCTCCGACCTGATTCGCGAGCGCTTCGGCGTGCGCGGTTCCACCTTCGCGATGTCAACGCTTTTCTTCGCCAATGTTCTTATCACCATCTCTGAATTTGCCGGAATCGCCGCCGCCTGCGAGCTGATCGGCATTTCCAAATATATTACGGTGCCGCTGGCCGCCGTCGGCATCTGGCTGATCGTCACGCGCGGCTCGTATGAGCGTGTCGAAAAAATCTTCCTGTTCATGGCGTTCGCCTTCTTTGCCTATCCAATCGCCGCTGTCATGGCCCATCCCGACTGGGGCGACGTGCTGCATCACACCGTCGTTCCCACGGTCTATCTCAACGCCACCTACTTCCAGTTGCTCGTCGGCGCGGTTGGCACGACGATCACGCCCTATATGCAGCTTTTTATCCAGTCTAGCGTCGCCGAGAAGGGCATTCAGATGGAGGACTATCCGGCCGAGCGGCTCGAAACCTACGGTGGGTCGGTCTTCGCGGGCATCGTCGTCGCCTCTATCGTCATTGCGACCGGCGCGACGGTCTTCGCCGCCAGCCACGGCGCGGGGGTGCAGATCAACGACGCCACCCAGGCCGCGATGGCGCTCGTGCCTTTCCTGGGCCGCTTCGCCCCGATTCTCTTTATGGTTGGGCTGCTCGGCGCATCGTTGCTGGCGGCGGCGGTCGTGCCGCTGGCCACGGCGTACTCGGTCTGTGAATCATTCGGCTTCGAGCGCGGCGTCTCGTTCTCGTTCAGAGACGCGCCCATTTTCCAGGGCCTCTTTACTGGCATGATTATCCTGGGCGCGGTCGTCGCGCTCATCCCTGGCCTGCCGTTGATCCCGCTCATCGTCGTGGCGCAGATCATCAATGGCATGCT
>DATBIB010000102.1:0-40924 GCA_036557205.1 Ktedonobacterales bacterium
GGCGGGCCGATGTACGTCCGGGCGTTGCTGCGCCAGTTGACCCATATGAGCCTGCAAATCTCCGGTGGATTCTCGGCTGAGCACATGATCGAATATCTGGAGTTGCCGATCCGCAGCCTGGCGCTGGGCACGTTGCTGGTACCGCGAGTGCTGGTGGAGCGAGGGCACTGGCAGGCGATCACCAATCGCGCGCGCGCCTTCGTGGACTACGCCGCCAATCCGCACATCTATGCCGCGCAATTCCTGGCGATGATGGGCATTGGCTCGCCGCAGGCCGCCCCCGCCAGCGCGGGCAATCCGCGTGTCGCCAATATTCCCACCATGCCCGTTCCCCCTGGGATGGGTGATCCTACCTTTGCAGACATGCCTGCCCGCTCAGGATTCGACCCGGCGGCGTCGAGCAGCGGCTTCAAGCCATGGGACTCGCGCCCGGTCGAGCTGGGCGACGATGAGGACTGGCTGCGCTGAACGCCGCTCTGTCTCGTTCTTACTAAGGAGATACCTCTTCGTGAATACCGCGCGAACACGGGTGGCATTGATCACTGGCGGCGGGACGGGAATCGGCCGCGCGACCGCCGAAAAACTCGCGGGACAGGGCTTTCATGTCGTCATACTGGGGCGGCGCGAGCAGCCGTTGCGGGAGACGTCCGAGGCGATTGGCGCATCGTCTTCCTGGTATCCGCTCGATGTCAGCCAGCGCGATCAGGTCGCCGCGACGTTGGCGCTGGTCGTCGAGCGCTGGGGCCAGGTTGATGTGCTGGTGAATGCCGCCGGGTTCGCCATGGGAGTCCGCGCGGGCATGCCGCTGGACGAGGCCGCCAACAACTGGGACGAGACGATTGCCGCCAATCTGACCGGCGCCTTTCTGATGTCCATCGCCGTCGCGCCCTATCTCACCCGCCCGGGTGGCCGGATCATCAGCATCAGCTCAATCGCGGCGTATACCGGCGGCCAGCGCGGCGGCTCCATCGACTACGCCGCCGCTAAAGCTGGACTGATCGGGATGACGCATGGGCTGGCGCGCGATCTCAGCAAGGAGGGCATCACGGCGAATGTCGTCGTTCCCGGCTTCATCGCGCAGACAGAGTTCACGGGACATTGGACTAACGAGCGCATCCAGAGCATCGTGGCCGAGACGCCCGTTGGCCGACCTGGCAGCGCCGAGGATATCGCGGCGGCGGTGGCCTACCTGGCCTCACCGGAGGCGTCGTTCGTTACCGGTGAGGTGTTGCACGTCAACGGCGGCTGGCGCTTCGGCAGCTGAGGCAACGGCATCGGGGCTATGCCGGTGAGCGCGGGCTGCCCTCGTGCGCTATAATCGGCCTATATGGCCATATGGGAGTGAGCGGACGGGAAGAGGTTCTGGATGTTTCGCAAGACGACTATGCGCCGGGCCATTGTCGAGGGCACGCTGATCTTCATCGCCGCGCAGCTGCTCGGATTAGTACCCGTCGCGTTCTGGCCCTTCTGGCTCTTTCCCGTTATCCTGATCGTGCGGACGCTGCTCTTTGTCGCGCCTCCTGTCTGGGCGGCGATCCGCGTCAAATCCACCAAGCGCGAGAAGATGAGCCGCCGTTTCTGGCGGCTGGGGCCGGTTCTGGCGCTCACCTGCACCGGCGCCAATGTGCTGATTGCGCTGCTGCTGGGCGAGGCGACGCTCTGGGGTGGCGCATCCGGCCCGCCAGACATCGCGCGTTTCGGCGCGAGCGGCTCCGCCCATCTGGCCATCGCCGATTTTCTGGTGAGCACGCTCGAACGGCTGGTCATCTTCGCCATCTATTACACCATCGCCGTCGTCTGCACGCGGCTGGTCAACGGCGGCTTCATGCGCTTCACCATGCCCGCGGGCAACGGCCGTGTCACGCTCTGAATTAGGTGGACAGACTGCGCGGAGGGACGATGCATGGATGAAGCTGTCTTGCAGGAGCAGGTGCGCTACTATCGGGAGCGCGCCGCCGAATATGCTGCCACCGTCCTGAGCGATGATGACGCCACCGTCGACTCACTAGCGCAGGAGTTGCGCGCTTGGCCGCCCAATATCATGAGACGTCTCGCCCCTTGTGAGCAGGCATTGGAACTGGCGTGTGGCACCGGTATCTGGACACGCTACTTACTGACGGTTGCGCGCCACATTCTCGCGGTCGATGCGTCGCACGAAATGCTCGCGCTGAATCGCGCCAAGGTCGCGGATGCGCGTGTGCGCTATCAGCTTGTTGATCTCTTCGCCTGGGAAACTGAGGCTCCGGTCGATCTGGCCTTCGCTGCATTGTGGCTCTCGCACGTCCCCTCAGAACGGCTCCCGCCCATGCTCTTGGCGCTACGTCGCGCGGTGCGTCCTGGTGGTCAACTGTGTATCATCGACGAGCCCGATACCTCCCCAGTGCGCCCACCAGTGGCCGAGAACCCGGATCTGGAGTTGCGGGAACTGCGCGACGGTCGTCAGTTCCAAATCGTGAAAATCTATCGTTCACCTCAGCACCTCAAGGCGCTGTGCATAGATGCTGGCTTCACTCAGGTAACAACCATCCCCGGAACCTACTTCTTTGGTCTCATCGCGCAGTGAGCGAGCAACGAAAGGGACACAGATACGGACTTCGCGATCATCTCGTATTTTTGGGGCCACGCCTGTGCACCTGACGCCCGTTGGTGGATCGTGCGCGCGGTGAGAGCGATCACCTATACTGACACTCGGTCATTGCCAAGCACGCGCCAGGAGTTCGTACGACAGAACGCCAGAGGCACCACCTAGCGGAAGAGTTACGGCAGCATGTACGAGCAAAATATCGGACATCAATTGAGAAGCGGCAGACTCACAGGCGTCACCTATCGAATCTGCCGCGGGTAAGGGGAAACGCGATACATGCTTTGGCACAGAGGCTCCTTCGACATGTATCAGCGACTACTCTTCTGCAAGTCTAACAATCAGACTCTGGAAGGCGCTATTGCCAAACGCTCTCCGCAAGAAATCTCCAACCTCACGGGACGGCATGGGGAGCGCCTTGCGATTTCGGCCACGCCCCTGCTTTGGCTGCGAATCACGAAGAACATTCGCCACGCCTTGTTGTGCAGCCTGCGCCAATTCATCGCGAGAAAGTGGCTGCGACCAGAACCGGTTCACGATCTCTTCCTGTCGCTCCCGGACTTGCTCTATGGTCGCCATAACGTTACCTCGCGTGTTATTACTTCCTCTCCCACTCTTGGGCAGGATTATATCATAATTGCCTAAGAATACATGGTCTTGCGTCAAACCAACTGCGATTTCATGTCTCTTTCGTCACGCGCGCCGTAACGATTGGGCGACGCTCATGGCGTATGCTGTCTTCATCACGACTTGCCTTGCCTCATAGACCTGTTACGTGATGGCACATAGATTGCCGGGAATCCTGTGCGCGCGAAGAATGCGCCCATGCGCTCGCCCGAATGCGAGGGACATTATGAGCATCGAGCCAACAACCGCATTCAGCCTCGCTGACCTCGCCATCTTCGACGAGGCGCATCTGCGTGAGGTGATTGCCAACGTGTCGGGCGCGGTAGCTCCGGCGGTGGCAGGCCGGGCCTTTGCGGCGGATCAGCAGGAGGAGCAGACTGCGCTAGCGCCGCTGGCGAGGCGCATCGAGCGGTCGCTCGCACCAGTTGATCGCGCAGCGTTTGCTCATGCCCGCCAGGACGTCATTCCGGGCAATGAGCGCGAGGCGGCACGCCGAACCGTGCTCGATTCCCTCTTCTGGGAGCTCGTCTACTGGAAGAACCCGGATGACTACGAGCGGCTCACCGCGGGCGAGCAGGTGCATCTCGGCGCGCTCGATGCTGCTCATGTGAACGATGCGATTGTGCTGGACGCAGGCGCGGGCGCTGGTCGCGTCACCCTGCCGCTGGCCCGGCGCGCGCGCGCCGTCTACGCGATGGATGCCGCGCCGCCACTTCTCCATCTGCTGGAGCGCAAGGTGGCCGACGCCGATCTCCGCAACATCGAGGTAATGCGTGGCGTCTTTCGCAGGGTACCGCTGCCCGACGATAGCGTGGATGCGGTCGTCTCCTGCTCGGCGTTTGGTGTGCGGGAGGCGCGCGGTGGCGAGCGCGGTCTGGATGAGCTGCAACGGGTGACGCGCCCGGGCGGACGGATTCTCATCCTCTGGCCAGAGGATCCCGCCTGGTTCGCGCGCCACGGCTTCTGGTACGCTAGCCTGCCAGGTCGCCTCACGATCACCTTCCCCAGCCTGGAAGACGCCTATGCTGTCGCGATGCGCTTTTATGGGCCTGCCGCGCTTCACCATCTGGAGATCACCCATCGGCCTGAGCTGCCCTTCCGCGTGCTGGGCGTCAAGCCGCCGCGCGACTTCTGCTGCCTCACCGTGCGCAAATAAGGATGACGCGCCATCTGACCGTGCTTACTCAATATCCTCCAGCGGCTGACGCCCGGCGAAGCCTGTCTCGATTTCGTGCCACCAGGCGATGTGTGGCTCGCCCAGTTGCCAGCAGAGGTAGACCTCGCGGTCGTCGCGTAGCGTCGGGAAGTCCACCAATCCGGTATCGAGATCTTTGACGAGGATGCCCAGCTCGCTGACGGCGCGCACGAGTCGGGCGATGCGCTGTTCGGCGGAGGCGCTGCCCTGCTGGTGTTCGCGCAGTTTATCTGGCGGCATGTGGCCGTTGCCGAGCACCTTCGCCCGGTCGGCGGCCACCGCTTCGTCGTGGACCACCTGGGCGCGACGCAGCCGCTGAATCTCTCGCAACACAGGCGTGATGCGCGGGATCAACGACTCGGCCTCGTCGCGGGTAAAGTAGTCTGGCATGGCTCCTCCCGCCAGCGCCTACAAGCCACTACACCGTGCGCTATGCCTGTTCGCGTGTGATGGCGACGATTCCGCCCGCGCCGGGGCCAGCATGCGTGCCCACCACCGGGCCAAGAGCGAACCGCTCGATTGGCCCGTGCCAGAAGCCCTCGGCCACCGCTGTAATCTGGTCGGCCACCACCGAATCCGAGGCGACGAGCGCCAGCGACTCAAGCTCTCCCAGCGCCGTCACGACCTGCCCCATGCGTTCGAGCGCCTTGCTGCGCGTGCGCACGTTCTCCAGCGGGAGCACCTGCCCCGCGCGCACCTCGATCAGCGGCTTGACGCTCAGCAGCGTGCCGACCATCGCCCGCGCCCGCCCGATACGCCCGCCGCGCTGCAAGAATTCCAGCGTGTCGAGCACGGCAATCACATGGACGCGCTCGCACAGGCTCTGCGCATGCGCCTTGAGCGCCGCAAGGTCCGCGCCGTTACGCGCCTCGCGCGCCACCACCTCTGCCGGAAGCCCAAACCCGCCGCTCACGGTATCGGAATCCACTACCTCGATTGGCACATGCGTATCAGCCGTCACGGCCTCGGCTCCCTGGCGCGCCGCCGAAAAGGTGCCGCTGAGCTTGCCGCTGATATGCATGCTCAGGATACCGGTCGCGCCGTTTTCGATCAACCGGCGGTACGTCTCCTCGAAGAGCGCGGGCGGGGGTGTGGATGTTGTCGGCATGACAGGGCTGTTGCTCAGTTTCTGATAGAACGCCGGGCCGTCGAGGTCCACACCGTCCTGAAATGACTGGTCACCAAACATGACCGTCAGCGGCACCACCTCGATGCCGAGATCACGCGCGCGATCTCGTGGAATATCCGCCGTGCTGTCTACAACGATCTGTACTGCCACACCATCCTGCTTTCTTACGCCACATCGGCGTATACCTCATCCTCACGCTTCACACCACTCATTCAGCCGAGATGATGAAGTCGTAATACGGCTGCCCACCATGGACAACCTCGATCTCCTGCGCCGGGAACCACTCTTTGATGCGCTGGGCCATCTCGTCCGCCGCCGCCGCGGTGACGCTCTCGCCCGAGTAGAGTGTCACAATCTCAAACTGGGCGACGTTCATCCGGGTGAGCGTGTCGCGCACAACCGTTTGCCGGTCCGCGCCCGCCGTCACCAGCCGATTATTGACCAGCCCAATGATGTCGCCCTCGGTCACGTTGACGCCATCGATCTGGACGGTGCGCACGGCCTGCGTGATCTCGGCGGTCTGCACGTGCTTGCTGGCCTGCTCCATCGCCTGACAATTCGTGGGGAAATCGGCCTCGAAGTTGAAGGCAAGCAACGCGCCCACGCCTTGGGGCAGCGAATCGGAGGGGATAACGTAGACCTCTTTGCCAGTGGCCAGCTCTGGCACCTGCCGCGCGCTCATGATGACATTGCCGTTGTTGGGCAGCAGAATGACCTTCGAGGAGGAACAGCGCTGCACGGCTTCGAGCAGCTCCTGCGTGCTGGGGTTCATCGTCTGGCCGCCGGGGACGATGGCGCTGACGCCCAGACTCTGGAAAAGCTCGACCCAGCCGTTTCCCGCCGCCACCGCGACCGTGCTGATCTCGCCTGTGGATGTTGTCTCAGTGGGCGGCGCCACAACCGGCGCGGCCACCGCGATCCCTCCGCCCCGTCCATTGGAGGTGGCGGCCTCGGCGCCATCAGGCGTGTTCAATCCATGCTGGCGGGCGCTATCCGCCGCATAGCGCAGGCTCTGCGCCTGGAGGTTTTCGATGTTGATATCCTGCAGGCTACCCAGGCCGACGCCATAGTCGAGGATTTTACCTGGGGTTGGGGTGTGGGTATGCACCTTCAGCAGCGTATGATCGCCCGCGACCACCGTTGAGACGCCGCCCATGTCGATGATTGTCTGGCGGATGGTGTCGACATCGAGGTTCTCGCCCTCCAGCAGGAAGACCACCTCATAGCCAAACTCTTCCTCAACCGTCACCATGCCCTTGTGATGGGCGTCGGCCACCTCTTCGCGGAACTCGCGAGGACTGAGTGTGAGCGATTCACCGCGTGAGTAGCGCCAGACACCTTCCAGGATCGTGGCCAGCCCCTGCCCACCGGCATCCACCACGCCCGCCTGTTTGAGCGTGGGCAGCAGATCGGGCGTCCGGGAGACGGACGCCTGGGCCGCGCGCACAGTATCACCCAGCATCGCCGAGAGATTCGCGCCATTGGCCGCGCTCTGCCGGGCAGCCTCGGCGGCGTCGCGAATCACCGTCAGAATCGTGCCCTCGACCGGCTTGATCACCGCGCTATAGGCCAGGCGCGCCGATTCTTGCAGGGCGGCGGCAAAGTCCACGGCGGTAAAGGTCGTTTTGCCTTCGAGGCCTTTGCTCAGACCGCGCAGAATCTGGGATAGGATGACGCCGGAGTTACCCCGCGCGCCCATCAGCGCGCCACGCGAGAAGGTGGCTGCGATGACGCTGGCGGAGGTCTCGGTGGAATCGGCGATTTCCTTAGTCGCCGCGCGCATGGTGAGCGTCATGTTCGTGCCGGTGTCGCCGTCGGGGACGGGGAAGACATTGAGCGCGTTGATCGCCTCGCGGTGCTGCTCGAGCCAGGCCTGCCCGGCAAGCACGGCACGCTTCAAGTCCTGCCCATCGAAGACGCTGATCTGCTTCGGTCGCGCGCTGGTGAAGCGTGAGAAGAAACCCTTTGCCATGATTCCTGCGGGGGGCCAGCGCCCCAACTCGCCCTCCATTGTGTGTGAGAATCGAACCCGATTTCGTCTATGACCGTCTATGCATCATGTATCGCGACTGACGCGCAACGCCTGCACGTTGACGTTGATGCGGACCACCGGCAGCCCAAGCGTGCGCTCGACCGCGAACTTCACATTCGACATGATGTTGTGCGCGATCTCGCTAATGCGCAGCCCGTGTTCGAGCACGACATAGAGATCAATACTCACATGGTCATCCACGAAGCGCACCTCGACGCCGCGTCCATACTGTTCGGGCGGGAGTGTCTCGACGGTGGCGAAACGCGGATGGCGCGCGGCGATGCCGACCACGCCGTAGCACTGGGCGACCGCCCGCCCGGCGACCGTTGAGATCGCGCGGGTGGATACCTCTATCCTGCCCGCTGGCTCGCTCTCAGTCGGAGCCTGTCCGTGCGGATAGACGCGCGTGGGATTCACACCGGCAGGCCCGCTGTGCATCTTCGACATGATCTACCTGACCTTCGCCTGACTTTCCTGGCGTTCAGGACCAGTGACGCACTGGCCCCGTGCGCAATGGGATTTTCCAGGGAAACGCGCGCGTGCCGCAAAGCGCGGCCGTGAATTGTTAGCGCGCTACTATATTCGCGCGTATTCTAACACGTCTGGCCCCAGTGTGCTTGCGTAAAAGCGCGGAGTCATGTTATACTAGCCTGGTGCCTTCGGCGCTATTGCCTGATGTTGCCTATCATCGCGTACGAACCAGCATGCTACGCCGAATAGAGCGTCTGGCGCGCCATGGCGCGTGCTGGGAATGATATACCATTGCTGCTCGCTCCGGTCAACAGAAAGCGGGAATCCGTAGCCTGGAAGGGATAGGCGCGGGAGCCAACGACGGGCGCTGGAAGATGTCCTGAATGCCCTTGTGTGAAGTCAGTTTGTGAAGGTGGAGGAATATGTCCGCCCGTTGTGATGTCTGCCACCGCAAGCCCATGTACGGGCATAATGTCAGCCACTCGAACCGCAAGACGAACCGCCGGTTCAACCTCAACTTGCAGAGCCGCCGCCTGCTGATCGACGGCGAGATGAGGCGCGTCAAGATTTGCACGCGCTGCCTGCGCACGATGGTCAAGGTGCCCAAGGTACGCAAGATCACGCTGGCCGCTCAGGCACGCCAGGCCGCTGCCCAAGCTGCCGCGACGCCAGCAAGTTAAGTCTAACCGAGACTCGCAGCAAGAAGCCGCTCTCCCCATGTGGGAGCAGCGGCTCTTTGTGTCTCTGACGGACAGACGGACGGTCTTGAGGAAGCCTTGCTACCGTTCATGACACGCGGTCAAGCCGCTCCTGAAACCATTCGCGCCACCCGCCAGGCAGGCTCGGTGAACTCAGCGCGCGCCGCATCCCGTCTTCATCGAACCGGTCGCGCGCATACAGACGGACGATATCGGCGACCATGACCCCGTGGGATTCGCGCGCAAGCAACGTCATGGCATCACCAGCGGCGATTTCGCCAGAGCGTATAACCCGGAAATAGAATCCGGTGCGACCGCTCTGCAAGAACTGCTTGACGAAGGTATCGTTGCCGAACCTGAGGCCGAGCTTATAGCAGGGCAGGCGCGGCTGTGTGACGACGACCTCCGCCGAGCCGATTTGATAGCGATCTCCGATGTAGACCGTGGTATCGCTGACGCCGGTCATTGTCAGATTCTCGCCGAATATGCCCCACGGTAACTCCATGTCGGGCAGCTCGCGCCGCCACTCGTCGTAATAGGCAGCCGGATAGACATAGACCGCCTTATCTGGCCCGCCATGCACCGTCAGGTCAGCCTGCTGGTCGCCGACGAAATTATCTGGCTGGAGCAGAAGCGGCCCCTCTACAGGGTACTTGTAGATGCTCGTCAGCACCATCCTGCCGTGCCAGAGCACCTCGCGCGGGCGCCCCACATTCACCGAGACGACGCTCATTGCTGAGTCCGCTGCTTCATTGGCCATTGTCCCTTCCCCCTTGCCCTTTACTTTAATGCCCAAATCATCATTTAGGTGATTAGACTGTAAAGCGTTGTCGCCTAATTTGTCAACGGCCATTTTACGTATTAGAATTATGGCATCGACTCTTTACCGGAGACCAAACACTATGACTGACCCGACACCGCTTTTTCCCGCATACCCTGCCATGCCGTTTCTCTTCGTCGGCAACGACGATTGTCTTGATTTTCTCAATACCTTGATCGTTGACCGGGGCCAGCCCGTCGATCTCATCCAGACCTTCGATGATTTCCTACACTGGCTGGTAGACGCGAAGATGCTCGACATGGCCATCGCCGCCGATCTAGCGGAGCGCTGGCGCCATACGGCTGAGGCAATAGCCACTCTTACGGAGGTGCGGGCGCTACGGGCGCGGCTACTCGCGATGGTTGAAGGGCTGAGCGTCGGGGTTCCTCCGTCATCGGATGCAATTGACGCGCTCAACGCGATCCTGCAGCGGCGGGTGGGCTACGAGCAGATTGCGCCGGGTGACCCCGCGGCGGGACAATGGGCCATCGAACGGCGCTATGCCTATCGCGAGCCACACGACCTGTTGGCGCCAGTGGCGCATGTGGCAGCGATCCTACTCACTGAGCGCGATCCGGGACGGATCAAGATGTGTGAGAATCCGGCGTGCGTGCTGCATTATTATGACACGTCGAAGAACGGCAGCCGCCGCTGGTGCGACACCCGCACCTGTGGCAACCGCATCCGCGTCGCGCACCATTACCTGCGGCAACACACGCATTAGGATGCGTCTGGACTCGCCGTCTGTTTGCGGCGCTCGTGGGTGCTGAGCTGGCCGCAGGCGGCGGCGATATCGTCGCCTCGCTCGGCACGGACACTGTTGCTGACGCCGCCCGCACGGAGCGTCTCGCGGAAGGCGCGGATCGCCTCGCCCGACGGCACAGCATAGCTGGCGGCGGTCTTGTTGACCGGGATGAGGTTGACGTGGCAGAGGTGGCGTAGCGGCGAGAGCAGCGTCGCCAGCTCGCGCGCGTGCTCCGGCGCGTCGTTGACGCCCGCCAGCAGCACATACTCGAAGGTCACCTGCCGGTTGGTGCGCGCCACATACTCACGGCAAGCGTCGAGCACCTGCGCAATCGGGTACTTTCGCGTGACGGGCATAGTTTTCATGCGCATCTCATCGTTGGGCGCGTGGAGCGAGATCGCCAGATTGACCTGAAGCGGCTCCTCGGCCAGCCGCAGAATGCCCGGCACGAGACCAACCGTCGAGATGGTCATGTGGCGCGCGCCGATATTCAGCCCCTCTGGCATGTTGAGGATGCGCACCGCCCGTAGCGTGTTGTCGTAGTTGTGGAACGGCTCGCCCATGCCCATGAAGACGAGATTGCTCACACGGTCAATCGCCTCACCATCTGGCGCGGTCCAGGGCTGGGCGCGTAGCTCGCGGGCGAAGTGCAGCACCTGCGCCACGATCTCGCCCGCCGTCAGGTGGCGGTCGAAGCCCATCTGGCCCGTCGCGCAGAAGGTGCAGCCATAGGCGCAGCCCGCCTGGGTCGAGACGCAGACCGTCGCCCGCGCACGGCTCTCGCCACTGGCGGGATAGAGCATCAGCACGGTCTCGATCAACCGCCCATCGGCAAGTTCGAGCAGCAGCTTGCGCGTCCGGCCATCCTTCGCCTTCACCTCGGCGCGCACTCGCGGGCCAGCGATGCTCGCCTCGCGTTCAAGCTGCTCTCGCAACGCCACCGGGAGGTTACGCATGGCGGCGAAATCAGGGACGAGGGAGGTATAGATCCAGCCCGCCAGTTGCTTCGCGCGGAATGCGGGCTGTCCGCGCTCCGCCAGCCATGCGGCCAGTTCGGTGAACGTGAGGCCAAGCAGGTCGGTGCGGACAGAAATCACAGCATTAGATGTTGTATTGTCGGTTGTCGAGAGAGAAGTCATGCTGTTGTTGAACCATTCATTTCTGCCATGGATTACGAACCAAGTGAAGACCACTAACAACCGCTATCGGGTCACATGTTGTCATTCGTGACCTTAATCCGGGCGGATATCATAGGCAGTCCGCGCAGGCGGACTTTGTGGCCGCAGGCTCTTCAGGCGCGACTTTAGTCGCCAGCGAACGTTGGCCAGAATGTGCGGCGCTTATTGCACCGAATCGTCAGTTAGCTGCCCAGGCGCGCGTTGAGCAGCGACGGATAGCCGCGCACTACCTCGGCGGACGGCATGGCGCGCTTGCCCTCCAATTGTATCATCTCCAGCGCCAGCGCCCCTTCCCCGCAGATGACCGCCAGCGACGAATCGCCACCCGACGCGAAACACGCGCCGGGCGGCAAATCGGTCTCGAATGGAACCGCCCGCGCCCGCAGAATCTTGAGCGAGCGCCCCTCCCAGGTGGTGAAGGCTCCCGGCCACGGCGTATATGCCCGCACCTGCCGCGCCAGCTCATCCGCCGAACGTTGCCAGTCGATCCGCCCATCGCTTTTCTGCAGCAGCCGTGTCATGGTCGCCTGCGACTCGTCCTGTGGCTCTGGTGTGATGACGCCCGCCAGCCAGCGTGGAAGCGTCTCGACCAGCAGTTCCGCGCCCAGCAGCGCCAACCGGTCGCTCAACTCGCCCGCCGTCTCATCCGCGCCGATGGCTGTGGCGCGGCGCGCGAGCGCTGGCCCAGTATCCAGCCCGGCATCCATCAGCATGATCGTCACACCGGACTCGGCATCGCCCGCCAGGATGGCCGCGTTGATCGGCGAGGCGCCACGCCAGCGAGGCAGCAGCGAGGCATGCACGTTCAGGCAGCCATGTAGGGGCAGCGCAAGAACCTCTGGCGGCAGAATCTGGCCGAAGGCTGCGACGACGATCAGGTCGGGCGCAAGGCCACGCAGGAGCGCCAGCGCCTCCGGTCGTCGGAGCGGCCCAGGCTGATAGACAGGGATGCCCTGCTCCAGCGCGAACTGTTTGACCGGCGAGAAGACCACCTGCTGCTTGCGGCCAACCGGCTTGTCGGGCCGGGTAACCACTCCCGCCACCGCCAGTCCCGCGTTGGCCTGCTCCGTCAGCGCCCGGAGTGATGGGACTGCAAAGTCAGGCGTGCCCATAAAGAGCACGCGAATCGTCGCCTCTGCGCTCATGCTCACGGCATCGCCTCACTATCCACGCTCATCTCGACAGTGTCCTCATTCAGAGTATACCCCCCAATGGGGAGATAATTGGTGAATAGGTGGTGGGAGCTATGAGGGCTGGCGGCTGAAGCCGCGCCTAGGGGCCTACGCCCCGCTCCGGCCGCAAAGCCTGCCTACGCAGGCTCCAGAACGCACATTGTGTGGTCGACCTTGTGGCAGGCCGCGCAGGCGGCCTTTGCCGCTGCAAGCGCTTAGGCGCGGCTTCAGCTGCCAGCCGATGTAGCGCCGCGATCCGCATTGTCCGCCAGCTAACTGGCCAGCCAGTCGATCTCGGAGAGGCCGCTGGCGATACCGCGCAAGCGGGGAGCATCCGGCTCGGCCAGCAGCCGCGCGCAGGTGAGGCCGCTGCGCAGGGGACGTGGCGCGGGTTGCGCCAGCTCGGCGGAGCTTACCCAGTCGATCAGGCTGGTATCGAGGTCGAAGTGATTCGCAATCGCCAATGCCCACTCGTGCCGTCCGACCAGATCGGGTCCGGCGGCGTGGTAGATACCGGTACGCTCTTGTTCTGCCAGCCAGAGCAGCACGGCGGCCAGATCATCGGCGATGGTGGGCGTGTTGAACTGGTCGCGGACAATGCGCACCCGCCGCCCAGCGCGCAGCTCGCCTGCCAGCCAGGTGACGAAGTTGGCGCGGCGGCCCAGGCCGTAGACCAGCGCCGTCCGCACAATCGCATAGGGCGTATCGCTCCCGCAGACCGTCGCAATCGCCCGCTCGCCGTCAAGCTTGGACTGGCCATAGTAGCTAATCGCGCGCGGCGTGGCGTCCTCGGCATAGGGTCCGGGCTGAGCGTCGTCGCCGGGGAAGATATAGTCGGTGGAGACGTGGAGCAGACGCGCGTTATGGTCGCGACAGACCTCGGCCAACCAGCGCGGCCCATCCACATTCGCGCGGCGAGCCTCGTCACGGCGTGACTCGCAGGCGTCCACATTGGTCATCGCGGCGGGATTGATGACGACATCGGGCGGGGCCACCTGCGCCTGTTCCAGCACGGCATCACGGTCGCCCAGGTCAAGCGCGGCCCATTCGACGGTGGGATAACGCGCGGCGAGATCGGGCACAGGCGCATGGCTCAGCGCGCGGATGCGGGCATAGCGCCCACTGGCTGCCGCCTGCTCCACCAGTTTGCCGCCGACGACACCCCCAGCGCCGGTAATCCAGAGCGTGGTCATTGGTCGGCCTACGACTCGCTCGTCGCCAGCGTCAGCGCCTTATCGAGGAAGGCATCCTGCTGGGCCAGCAGATTCTCGAGCCAGGCGGTGTTGTCGCGATACCACGCGATGGCCTGCGCGATGCCGTCCTCAAATGTCACCTGTGGCGCCCAGCCCAGCCGCGCGCGCAGCTTGCCTGAATTGACGGCGTGGCGGCGCACATGGCCGAGGCGATCCGGCACGAAGGTTATCATGCTCTCCGGCTTGCTTAGCGTCGCAAGCACCGTCGCCGCGTTCTGCAGGATGCTGCGTTCCTCGTCCGAGCCAACATTGAAGACCTCGCCCACCACTTGTTCCGCGGGCGCGTCGAGGATCGTGACCAGCGCGGAGCAGTGATCGTCCACATGGATCCAGTCGCGGGTGTTGCGACCGTCGCCATAGACGGGCAGCTGGCGGTCGGCCAGCGCGTTGGTGATGAAGAGCGGCAGCTGCTTCTCGGGATACTGGTACGGGCCATAGTTGTTCGAGCAGCGCGTCACGACGACGGGCAGGCCATAGGTCGCCCAGTAGGAGAAGGCGAGCCGGTCGGCTCCAGCTTTGCTGGCGGCATAGGGCGAGAGCGGCTTGAGCGCGTCGGTTTCGAGTGATGGGCGGCTCGTGCCATCGGGCGCCTCGGCGTTACCGTAGACCTCGTCGGTGCTGATCTGGATGAAGCGCTCGATACCCGCCTCACGCGCCGCTTCGAGCAGCGTATACGTCCCCTCGACATCGGTCTTGACGAACGCGCCAGGCTCGATGATCGAGCGGTCCACGTGGGTCTCGGCGGCGAAATTGACCACTGCGTCGCAGCCCTTCATCGCCGCGCGCACCGCGTCCGCGTCGCAGATATCGCCGCGCACGAAGCGGAATCGCTCATCGTCGCTGACGGGCGTCAGGTTTTCCAGATTGCCCGCATAGGTCAGCTTGTCGAAGACGACGACCTGTGCGTCAGGCTGCGTCGCCAGCAGATAGCGGACGAATCCGCTGCCGATGAATCCGGCGCCGCCGGTGACAAAAATCGTGCGCTGCATCCGAGAAACCTTTCCTCAATGTGTTCGCAATATTGGCTGGCGGCTGAAGCCGCGCCTAGGGGACGCGCACGCGCGCGTCCACAAAGCCTGCCTGCGCAGGCTCCAGACAATGACCCAGCGCATGGCACTGCGCTTTGAAGAGGCCGCGTAGGCGGCCTTTGCGGCGACCCACAGGGTCGCCCTTAGCCGCGGCTTCAGCCGCCAGGCTACCCAGTTAGCTTGGCAAGATGCCGACGCGACTGTGATCGCCGAGCATCAGCTTGTGGCCGCGCGGCTTGCGTGTCGAGGTATGCACCTCGGCGTGGCGACCTATCAGACTCTCTTCGATGCGCCCGCGGACGTCGCTGATGATGCTATGCTCGAGCACGATGCTGAACTCAATCTCACACGTCTCGATGACGGCGTCGTGATAAATCGACGTGAACGGCCCCACATAAGCATTGCGTAGCGTCGTCCGCGCGCCGATGATCGCTGGGCCGCGAATCACGCTGTTCTCGATCACCGCGCCATCCTCCACGATAACCATGCCGGTGAGCGAGGAGTTCTCCGAGACACGCGCCGTCGGCGCAATCGTGGCGGTCATCGTCAGCAGCACCTGGCGGTTGGCGTCGAGGATATCCTCCATCTTGCCGGTATCGATCCAGTAGCCGGTGAGCCGCTGAGCGCGCACGTCGTGGCCCTGGTCGATGAGCCACTGAATGGCGTCGGTAATCTCAAGCTCGCCGCGCGCCGAAGGCTTGATGGCGTCGGCGGCGGTGAAGATGCTGGGATCGAAGAAATAGACGCCTACCAGCGCGAGATTGCTCGGCGGCTGGGCGGGCTTCTCGATCAGGCGGCGCACCCGTAGCGGCGGGGCCACCATAGCCACGACCTCGCCCAGCGCGCTAGCGCCATCCACCGCCGCGACTTCAGCCACGGCCACCGGCACGGGCGCTGGCTCCAGTTCGGCAATGCCAAACTGGCTGGGGTCCTCGACCTCGGTCAGCAGGATGTGACAGGTGTAGGGACAATCGGGCGTCGAGAAGTCACGCACTCGCTCGGAAAGCGATTCGCCGATCAGGTTGTCGCCGAGGAACATCACGAAGCGGTCGTCGCCGAGAAACGGCTGAGCAGTCTTGACCGCATGCGCCAGTCCCAGCGGCGCGTCCTGATGGATGAAGGTGATCTGAACGTCGTCGCCCCATCTACCCTGCGCCTCGCGCACCACCGCCTCGATCTCGGCAAACGTATCGCCGACGATGATGCCGATCTCATGGATACCCGCCTCGATCAGCGACTCGATGGCATAGAAGAGCACCGGCTTGTTCGCCAGCGGCAGAAGCTGCTTGGCGCGCGTATAGGTGAGCGGACGCAGACGCGTTCCTTTGCCGCCGCTCAGGATCAGACCTTTCATGCACACTTCCTCGCTCTGCTCACTGCCACCCGCGAACACCTCTCGATACTCATTTGATCGGCGGGCCGCTCAGCCAGTCGTAGCCAATCTCAGCGTCGTCGAAGGCGATGCGCCCCTCTTCGTCGGGATTGTAAGTGCAGGAGGTGACGTAGAAGAGATGCGCGGGCGTCTCGCCAATGACCCGGCAGCCATGCGCGACCCCAGGCGGAATCTTGAGCACGGCGGGCGGCAGGTCGTCGCCGAGGGCAACCTCCTGCGTGACACCGCGTGTTGGCGACCCCTCGCGCAGATCGTGAAGCCCAACGCGGAGCCGCCCAAAAGCGACGTACCACCAGTCGACCTGCGTCTTGTGGATATGCCATGCCTTGACGACGCCGGGATACATCTTCGAGTGGCTGAGCTGGCCGAATCCCTCCTGGAAGAAGCCATCCGTCACGCGAATCAGTTCCTCGAAGTAGCCGCGATCATCCGCATGCCGCGCCAGTGGCTGAATCACAACGCCATCGATATTTCCCAGGGGCACAGTATCCCTCCAGATATTTTCAGTCCATCACGACCAGGCGGATTTAGCAGACACTGAGTAGCCCACTATTGGCCCTGGTCACGGGCCGCGCCCCACAGTATAACCCAACAATGCGCCAATGGGAACGCGCTGGCAAGAGGTACTACAGCGGTTGGATCAGCTCCTGCCGTACAGGCGGGTCAGGCGCGGGCGAGTTGCGCAAACAGGCGCTCGTACTGATCGGTGACCACATCCCAGCTATAGACCGTCTTCGCACGATGCGCCGCACGTTTGCGGTATTCTTCGACCAGCGCCGGATCGGCGATAGCCCGCGCCATCACCCGCGCCAGGTCGGTCGCCCCCTTCTCGCCCGCGTAGGGCAGCCCGGCGTCGCCGATGGTCTCCATGTTGGCGGCCATATCGTTGACCACCACGCAGTTGCCGAACGCCATCGCCTCTAGCAGCGCCGGATGCGTTCCGCCGACGCCACTGGCGAAGGCGTAGATGCGGGCGTTTGAGCCAAGCTCATGGTAGCCGTCGCCAAAGACATACCCCGCGAAGACGACGCCAGGGCCAGCCTTGCGCTTCAGCTCCTCCTTGTAGTCGCTGCTATACGGCGCGTCGCCAACCAGGCAGAGCTGCAATCCGGTCGCTGGCCCGCCAAGCTGCTGGTACGCCTCGATGACGTCGTGCGCGTTGTTCTCCGGGACGAGCCGACCCACCCAGAGGATGTAGCCATCTGGCTTCAGCCCCAGCCGCGTGAGCGTCTCGCCTGGCGGCAGATGGGGGACGTCCGAGCCGTAGGGAACGAAGACCGAGGGCGTATTGAACCTGTCCTGGTAGTATTTCTCGACCACGTGCGAATCGGAGACGATGCAGCTTGCGAGCTTCGTCGCCAGCCGCTCCGAGGTTTGCAGATAGCGCTTGGCGAAGCCACCCCACTTGTCGCGCTCCCAGTCGGCTCCGTCCACGTTGATGGCAGTTGGCTTCCCCGCCAGCCGGGGGATGCCCGCCAGCGGCCCGTTGCCGACGCCGCAGATGTAGACCACGTCGTAGCGGCGGAACTCGCCGTGCAGCATCGAGAGAAAGGTATGCGCGATGGTATCGAGATGCTTGCTGGCAATCGTCGGCAGCTTCACGAGCCGCACGCCCTTGTACGCTTTTTCGGGCCACTTGATATGGTGCGAGCGGCAATAGACCGTCACATGGTGTCCGCGCTCGACCAGCCGCACCGAAAGCTGCTCGACGCACGTCTCGAAGCCGCTATAGCTGGCGGGGATGCCCCGCGACCCCATCATCGCGATGCGCAGCGGCCGTTTCGCTTTCATCGTCGGCTGCGAACTGGATGTCGCAGCGGCCACGGGCGCGGGCGCGGGCGTGGGAACCAGTTGTGAAGCGGCGGTCGACTTTCGCCGTACCGCCTTGCGTGTGATAGCGCCTGTCCGCACCAGCGTATTGTCATCGAGCAGCCACTCGGCGCGAGCGCGCACGGGCGTCATATCCACCTCAGCCGCCAGCGCTGGTCTGGTCGCATCGTTTGAGCCGCTAGCCCTGGCGTCGGCGCCGTCCGCGTTCTCCGCGATATCGCTGGAGTCACCGGGACGCCACCGGGTGAGCCGAAGGTTCTCAATCACGACCCAGAGCGAGAGGGCGACCACCGCCGCGATCAGGCCAATCACGGCATAGACGTCATCACCGCGAAGAGTAAGCGAGCTGATAAACCAGCTTATCGCCGCCGGAAAGCTGTGCGGAAGATATCCATCTGGCATCGTGCGAAATGCTCCTTGCGCGACTCCGAAAAACGCTGGCGATGGCAGTGCATCAGCGTATTGTCTCTTTGGGGTATTCTACGCGCCTGACGTGGTATCTGGCACGTCTCGTCTGGCGCGTGTGGCTGCCGAGCCTGCTCATTATATGAGGTCGGCGCGGCGCTGTCACAATCCAGGTTACTTTATCCTTAGATGACTACGTACCTTTGCGCTAATGATGCATGAACGATGCCGCCAGTGAACCAGGATGCGCCATCTATCGCGGCGGCCACGTCAGGTGCGATTACCCTGTTCGCGCGTGCGCATCTCGTGGCGATCGTGGCGCATCTCGTGCATATATCGTGAGCATGTCGCGCATGCGTGATGAAGATGCGCCATTATCGAGAGCAATCAGCGGATTGGGCATGAATACGCGCGAGAACCTTCAAGATAACGCCTCGGCGCGCTCGCAGCCGGTCGTTGATGTGTCGATTGTGCTGCTGAACTGGAACAGCGCGCCCCTGGTAGCAGAGTGCATCCGAGCGATTGAACGGTCGGGAACGCGCTGTTCGTACGAGATCATCGTTGCCGACAACCACTCGACCGATGGCAGTCAAAGCGCGCTGGGCAGGCTGGAGGCAGCGCATCCCGCGGTCCGCTGTGTCTACAATCGAGAGAATCGCGGATTCGGCGCGGGCAACAATCAGGCGATCCCGTACTGCACTGGTCGCTATGTTCTCTTTCTGAATACTGATACTGAGGTGCTCGAACCGCTCGACGATCTCATCAATGCCGCCGATGCGCTAGGGGAGCGCTGCGGCGCGGTTGGCGGCAGGGTGCTCAACCGCGATCTCACGCTCCAGTATTCGTGCCGCGAGAGGTTTACGCTTCCCGTGCTGCTCGCGAGTTATACGCTGGCGTTTCTCGGCATCCAGACACGCAGCGTCCGCCGCCAGCAGTTGCGCGACTGGGACCATCGCACGCCGCGTGATGTCGCAAGTCTCTCGGCCTGCTATCTGCTGATCCCGCGACAGGCGCTGACGCGCGTTGGCGGGTTCGACCCGCGTATCTTTCTGTATTTCGAGGATACTGACCTCTGCTATCGCATTCGTAACGCGGGCTATGTGGTCCGCTACGTCCCCGTCTCCCCCATCATCCACTTCGAAGGTGGGTCCAGCCGCCCGCATCACCTCAGCCCGGCTGGACTCGGCGCCAGCGTCAATAGCGCGCGCTACTTTGCCCGGCGCTACCTGGGGCCGATTCAGGCGGGGGCGCTCACCGCGACGCTTCTGCTTGCCTATCTCGGCATGATGGTTGCCCTGGCGCCCGTGGCGGTGGTGTCCCGGAAGGCGCGAACCCGTCTCGCTTTGCTCTGGCACGTGATTGGCATCATGTTACACGGCCCTGCTCCGTGGCGCACACGGAATGTGTGAATGTGTGACGCTGGGCTGTGCGCTTCGGCGGGGCGGGCATAAAAAATGCTGAATCGGAAGGCGTTGAAGCGTATGGACCGAAGGATACTCAACTCATAGAACCTGGATACTCTCCTTCATAGATACGTGCTCATAAGGTAAGAGAGATTCTGAAGGACATGACCATAGATGACCATGCACCAACCCGCGCGCGTGCTCTTTCTGCACCCCAGTGATGAACTCTACGGCGCTGACACCTCGCTCCTCTACTTATTACGTGGCCTCGACCGGGCGCGATTCCAGCCATTCGTCATCCTGGCAAATGACCTCGAATATAGTGGTCTGCTCAGCAAGGAGCTTGCCGCGTCTGGGATACCGGTGATGTCCCTGCCAATCGCCGTGGCGCGCCGCAAGTATCTCTCGCCAACAGGGCTGGCCGCCTTCTTGAGACGCGTGCACGGCTCGGTCAGAATGGTCTCGGAGATGATCGAGCGGGAGTCGATAGATATCGTCCATACGAATACGCTGGCGGTCTGGACGGGAGCGCTGGCGGCAAAACGCGCGGGTCGTCCGCATGTGTGGCACATTCGCGAGTCACTGGAGAGTCCCAAACAGCTGGTGATGCTCATGCGCCGTTTCGTCCCGTCATATTCGGCGCGGGTCATCGGGGTAAGCCAGGCGGTCCTGGATGACATTCTCGTTACTCCTGAGGCGCGGGCCAAGGGCACGGTCATCTACAACGGCGAAGAGCCACAGGCATTTATGCGCGCCGCTGGACGCGAGGCGATTCGCCAGGAACTGGGCATCGGGCCGGACGAGGTGGCGGAAGGCATGGTTGCGCGCGTCTCGAAGATGAAAGCGCCTGATCTCTCCGTCCGTGCCGCCTCGTATCTGATGAACTCCTATCCAAAATTGCACCTTTTCATTGCTGGTGGGCCGGTGCCAGGGCAGACCCAGCCGCTGAACGAGCTGCATCAATTGGTTGCCGAATCGCCCGCGCCGCAGCGCTTCCACCTGCTGGGCGAGCGCCGGGATGCGCCTGACCTGATGGCTGCCATGGACATTCTGGCGGCGCCTTCTCGCTACGGTGAGGGGGCGAGCCGGACGATCCTTCAGGGGATGTTCGCGGCCAAACCCGTGGTCGCAACCGATGTCGGCGGCAACAAAGAACTGGTACAACAGAACCAGACCGGGTTCATCGTGCCCAGCGAGGATGTTGAGGCATTGGCGCAGAGGATCGATATTCTGATCAGGAATGAGGAGCTGCGCGCCACGATGGGCCGGGCTGGCCAGGAATTTGCGCTGGCGCACTTTACGATAGATCGCACGATCTCAGAGTTCAACGACCTGCTGTGGAGTGTCTACGCCGATGCGGAGGCGGGGCTACACAGCTAGGTCGTTGCATGGGCCACGGCGACTACGGCGGCCCATCCGAGGTGTGCAACGGCGCACACCTGGCCACGCCTGTAAGGCGGGGACTCCTGCGCCATAGCATGTCGAGAGGCGGCGCTCTTATCTTCCCATATGCGAACTTCATGGATGACCTGTCATGGTAGACAACAAGCAGTATGCGACACAGGCCCAGGCAGAAGCTGCTGGCGCGGCTCTTCCGACGAGCCGGGCAGGGACCGCTGCCGCGCGTGGCGCCAACACTCCACGTGGGCGTAGTCTCACCCACGAGGCGACGATCCGCCTGGGTGGTCGCCTGACGAAGATCGCCGCCGGTGTCATCGCGTTTGGTCTGGCCGCGCGCGCGCTGAGCGGCGATGCGCTGGGCATCTATGTCACCGCGTTTGCCTTCATTCAGCTTTTCAATACCGTCGCCAATTTTGGCGTTGACCGCATCCTGATCCGCGACCTCGCGCAGCCCGAGCGAGAGTCGGGCAGCCATGTGGCGTTTACGCATGCGACCGTGACCAGCCGACTGCTGATCGCTCTCGGCATCTGTGGCCTCTGCGCCACGACGGCGGTAGTGGTGGGCTATACATCCGATCAGTTGACGGCCATCCTGCTGTTCCTGCCCTACATCCTCATCAGCGCGTTTGGGTCGAATGGCCTGTTTGGCAGCGTGCTTCAGGCGCGCAATGACAATAACTCCATCGCGCTGGCAAGCATCGTCTCGGCCGTCGTCGTCATTCTTGGCTCCGTCGCGGCCATCGCGATGCATGCTGGCGTGAACGTCTTTCTCGGCGTCTTCACGCTCTCCAGCCTGGCCGATACGGTCATCTGCGCGGTTGCCTCAAGGAGATTTGTCCCCTGGGGCATGAGCTGGAGCGGCCCGCTCACTCGCTATCTGCTTGCTGAATCATGGCCACTGGCCATCGGCTCGGCGTTCGTGCTGATCTACGGGCGCATAGACATTATCCTGCTGGGCAAGCTCGCCGATCCAGATCCGCGCGTGGCGGCGGTCCAGGTAGCTACGTATGGGGTCGCCTACAAGTTTTTCGACGTGCTGTCTACGATCTCGGCGACGATCATGATCGTGCTCTTTCCGGCGCTGGCGCGCGCCTACGCCGTGAGCAGCGCGGATAGCAAGCGCCTGTATTCACAGGTGTTCACCCTGATGGCGGCGATTGCCTTGCCGCTGGCCTTCTCGGTGCTCGTGTTTCACCAGCCGCTGCTGACGATCCTTGCCGGTCATGGCTACGCCGAGGCGGCGGCGGCCCTGCCGGGACTCATGCTTGCGATTGCGCTGATTTTTCCGAGCTCGGTGGCGTCCTACATGCTGGTAGTGGTCCGGCAGCAGCGCTGGAACCTACCGATGGCGGTGGTCGCCTCGATTCTCAATATCGGCCTCAACGTCCTGCTCATTCCTCGATTCGGCTTTGTCGCGGCGGCGTGGATTACCGCGATCACCGAAGGCTTTGTCATCATCTTTAACCTGACGGCTGTGGCGCGGACGAGCGGGCTGTTCCCCGCGCCGCGCAACATTCTCCTGACGCTGCTCGCGGCCACGCCATTCGCGCTGATCCTCCTGCCCGGCGCGCTGTCCTATGTTGGCGGTGTGCTGGGCATTGCGCTGTTCGCGGTCTTGCTGGTGGTGTTTGGCGTGGTGCGCCCGGCGCAGGTGCGCGCGCTGATCTCGTCGCCCCCAGCCGCGAGCGCTCGCGCCGAGGAGACGGCTGAGGCGGAGATGGAGGAGGTTCTGCCCGCGCTGGCCTATGTGGCGCAGTCCGATCAGCCGTCCGTACAACTTGGCGCTGTGCCTTCTCATCCTCAGCGCGCGTCGGCGACCACCCATACCTGGGAGACCACTACGCAGCTCCAGGCGATACGCTCAGAGGATTTGCTGGAGCCGCCGCGGGATAGGAAGCGACGTCAGGTAACCGCCTATTTTGGTGGGGCCTTGCTGCTGGCGGGCATCGTGACTCTGTGTCTCCTGTTCCTGCCCGCTGGCGCTGGCGTCAAGGTTGCCACCGTCATCGTGCTGGCGGCGATGCTGTGCCTGGTGGCGGTGCGGCCGCAGTGGGCGCTCTTCATTTTCGTCCTGGCGCTGCCACTGCACAATTTCCTGATGGCGCTGCTCTTCCATGCCACCGGTGACGCGACCTTTGTCAAGCTCATTCAGCCGTGGAAGGAGATCGTGCTAGCGGTCGCGCTGCTGCGTGCAGGCGTGCCCACGCTGCTGGGATGGCTGCGCACGCGCCGACTGCGGCTGACCATGCTGGATGCGCTGATCCTGCTGTTTGTGGGCGTCTGTCTGGTGAGCGTGGCGCTGCCCAGCCATTCGGTCACGCTCGCTGGCCGAGCGCTGGGATTCCGCCAACTGGCGCTGCCATTCGCAGCCTATTTCCTGGGTCGTCTCGCCGTGCCAACGCGCCGCGACTTCCGCTGGCTGGTAGGAGCCTTCGCGGTGATTGCGCTAGTGTGCGCGCTCGGCGCGCTTGGCGAGTGGCTATTCTGGGGCGGGAACCTCTTCGCCGCGGTCAACTTCGGTGGCTACGACAAGGCCTTCTTCGGTTTCTCATCCTATCTCCCGCACAATATGGGGACCACATTCTTCACCGGCACGCCAGGGTGGCTGCCGCGTGCGGGATCAATTGTCATGAATCCGATTGACCTCGCCACATTGCTGACGGTTTCCCTGCCGATTGTCCTGGCCGCGCTGCCATTCTTCACGCGCTATTCGGGGTGGCCGGGGCGCGTGCTGCTCAGCGCCGCTGCGCTGGTGGGCGGTGTGGCGATCTTCCTGGCCTTCACCCGCACCAATCTGCTGCTGTTTCCGGTGGAGGTGGCGTTGCTCGTGCTCATCATCGGCTTCCGTCGCCAGTGGGCTGGCGCGCTGCTTGCTGGGCTGGGCTATCTCATCGGCGTCTCGCTGTTCGAGCAGACCTCCGGCTACGTGCTGGCGGGCCAGACGCCCGATGAGCGCGTCGCACGCGCGCTTCAGGGTTTGCTGCCCTCAGGGGCCTATACAGTCTTCGACGTGGTCGTGCCAATGATCACGCTCGGCGCGCTGGCAGGCGTCGTCGTGGCGATCATCGGCGCCACGCGGGCGCTCATGCGGCGGCGGCGGCGCGCGGCGGCGATGCATGGATTGGCGGGCGCAGTGGCGATTGGCGTGTTGGCGGTGTGTCTGTTATCCCCACCGCTGCTTAAGGCCAACGAGACTGGGATCCTCGCCCCGCTGACGGGAGGCGCGCAGACGGCTGCGGACGCGGCCAGCGGCGACAATACCTCGACGCAGGGCCATTTGCGCTCCTACCTTGAGATGGCGCCATTTATCGTGGAGCATCCGCTTGGCAACGGCATTGGCAGCGCGGGATTTGTCGGTGTGCGGCAGGGAACGGGGCAGGGAACGGAAAGCGCCTATCTGCCGGTTGGCGCGCAACTTGGGTTTGTGGGGCTGCTGCCCTATCTAGCGATCTTTATGGCGATGCTGGTCGCCCTGTGGAAGGCCAGCCGCGCCCGGCTCGATCGCCTGACACGAGCGGTATTCGTGGGCGCGCTCGCCGCGTGGGCCTTCGTCCTGATCGACGGCCTCATCACTGAGGTCACGCTGAACTTCTTCGTGCTATACGTCATGTTCTGGCTCATTGGCTCGGCCGTCAGCCTGGCCCGGTGGACGAAAGTGAGCTGGGACGCATCCACTGAGACCTACCAGGCGGCTCGCCCATTGCGCATCGCGATGGATACGCAGTGTCTCCATACCGCGCGTACGGGTGTGCGCACGTATGTCACCAGGCTGCTCGACGAGTTCGCCCAGAACGACATGCCACACGTCGTGGTTCCCATCTCCGGCCCGAAGGGGCTGCCACGCGCCAATGTCGTGTTCCGTGTGATCGATCAGGTCATCATGCTGGCCTGGCTGCACCTCTTCCTGCCGCTGCGCCTGGCGGGGAGTGACTTCGATGTGCTGTTTAGCCCGGAGTATCTGACACCCATCTGGACTCCCATTCCCTGCGTGGTGACGTACCATGATTCGGCGTTCCTACGCCGTCCACAGGACTACAACCGGCTCTGGCAGCTGATGTTCCGCATGGTGAACCTGCCAGCGATACGGCGCGCGGACGCGATTGTCGTGCCGTCGCGCTTCACCATGAACGAGGCGATCCGATACGCGAAATGCTCTCCCGGCAGGGTGCATGTGACGCCGCTTGGCGGTCCCCAGCCCGGAAGCATGCGGGTCAGCGAGGTGAGAGCCAGCGAGACTCTGGGCCGTTTCGGACTGGCGCGCGGCTCCTATTTCCTCCACGTCGGCGTACTGGAACGGCGCAAGAACCTTCCGTTGCTCGTCGAAGCCTTCGAGCAGGCGCTGGCGCATGGTCTACCCGAGACTATCAAGCTGGCGCTGGTGGGCCAGCCAGGGCCGCGACCCGACCTGAACGACGAGCCAGCTATTCGCGCGCTTATCGAGCGTCTCGGACTGCACGACCGTGTTGTGCTTACGGGGCATCTGTCTCGCGACGAGGTAGACGCGCTGCTCGTCAATGCCTTCGCCTATGTGCTGCCTTCGAAATCCGAGGGATTCGGCCTACCCGTTCTGGAGGCGTTCGCGGCAGATATACCGCTCGCCTGCTCAACGGCGGGCGCGCTGCCGGAGGTGGCCGGCGCCTCTGCGCTGCTGTTCGATCCAGATGACATGGCCCAGCTGGTGGAGTGCCTGACCCGGCTCGGCGGCGATTCCACGCTGCGCCAGGAACTGGTGAGGGCCGGAACGGCACGTGCGCGGCTATTCACCTGGCGGGAAACCGCGCTTCGGACGATGGCGACTTTCGAGGCGGCGGTCGTGCATTCCTGCGCGCCGACCAATCCCTCCGTTCGTGCAGCGTTTGAGCGGGATTCCCGCTTTGTTCGCCACAAAAGCGCGCGAGAAGCTCGGAGCCATGAAGCATAGTGAGTTATCATCGCGTCGTTCAGGCGGCGGGAGGCGGATAGGATGCGGAAACTGGTTATCTCCATGGTTCGCCGAATCAAGCGCGACCCCAACTACACGCTCGATCCAGCGATGTCCACCAGCGCAATCGTCACGATGCTGCTGAACACGCTCAGTAAGGCGCTACGGGGGAGCAGGCGGCGCATCGGCTTCGGGCGCGCTGAGGGGATCACCTTCATCGGCAGGCAGGTGACCCTGCGCAATAAGCGCTATATCAGCGTCGGGCGCAACTTCATCGCCGACGACTTCAGCGAGATCGAGGGGCTTTCTCGCAACGGCATCACCTTCGGTGATCGTGTCACGGTGGGGCGGTTCGCCATTATCCGTGGATCGCGCCAGTACGGCGGCGCGGAACTCGGCGAGGGGCTGGTCGTCGGCAATAATTCGAATATCGGCCCCTACTGCTACGTGGGCTGTTCGGGGGGCATCCGCATTGGCAATAATGTGCTGATGGCGCCGCGCTGCAGCCTCTTCGCCGAGAATCACAGCTTTGACGATATGGCCCATACGCTGAAGGAACAGGGTGTAAAGCGGGCGCCGATTGAGATCGAGGATGACTGCTGGATCGCCTCCCATACGGTCATTCTCGCGGGCGTGACGATTGGCCGGGGCAGCGTGGTCGCCGCGGGCAGTGTTGTCACCAGAAGCATGCCGCCCTACTCGGTCATCGCGGGCGTGCCAGCGCGCGTCATCAAGCGTCGGACGCCGGGTGTGTCAGCCCCCGTTGACGCCACCGCGGTCGAGGCGCTCGATGATCACCAGGACGCCCACGCGCCAAACGGCAACGCCTTATGATAGAGCTAATGGCGGTTACTCGCTTCAAAACCGCGCTCTTAGCCGCGGCCTGAAGGCCGCGAAGCTGGCCTACTCCCATCATGGCCACTGGGGCATGACGGTGTTGTGAGGCGTTCTTAGGCGCGGCTTCAGCCGCCAGCGTCTCTCCTGCCGGTTTCCACTCTCGTCTATCAGCCAGGCATAATTTCACCCCCTCTTCGCGCAGGATCGGTTTTTGCGCTCCAGACGTCGCCTCTCCTCCCTCAATTGCGGCATGAGAAAATCGGATGAATGATTTGCGCTACCGGGCGGCAGGTGTGTAGCATAGGCGTGCCGTTACCGCGAGATACCGCGTGCTTATGCCGGAACAGGCCGCATCTTGAAACATGGATGAAGGGAAGATATGGGAGGCGCTCGTGGCGGATGGCGCTGGAAGGGTGGGGGCAGGTCTTTATGAGCGGACAGCAGCCGTTCGATGCGTCGCCTTGTCAACAGAAGGCTTTTGAGCGTTCCTTTGATGCCATCCTCGCACGAGTGGAAGCCTGGCTGATCTATTGAGTTTGAGTGGCTAAGGAACTGGTCAGAGGAACGGTCAGGATAGAGACATGTGCAGCAGAAATGTTGCAGGGGAGAGATATGCGTCGTAGCCACCAGAAACCAAGACCGTTACGGGTTGCTATAGATGCGCATATGGTTGGTGAGCGCGAGACAGGAAACGAAACGTACGTTATCAATCTCATCCGCGGTCTCGCGAGCCTTGGGGATCTGGTTCCTACCACGCAATACCTGCTGTACTCGACGGACCCACAGCGATTAGACGCATGCGGCCCGCTTCCGCCTTCCTTTGCGCGCCGTCGCGTGGCCCCAGAGACATCCGCGCTACGCATTACGATGGGTATGCCTGTTCGCGCGCTGGCGGATCGCGTCGATGTGCTGCATGTCACGTACATTGCGCCGCCAGTGGTATCCGCCGCGGTGGTGGCCACTGTCCACGACATCTCCTACGAGCTCTATCCCGAGATGTTCTCAGCGCGTGATCGGACTATTCTCAAAACGCTGGTGCCACGCACGATACGGCGCGCACAAAACGTTATCACCGTCTCCGAGAGCTCCCGTCGCGACATCGCGAACTTTTACAAGGTTGACCCTGCGAAGATCACGGTTATCTATCAATCCATCGCCTCAAGCTACCGCGTGCTTCAAGACAGAGCCGTGGTCGAGAGCGTTCTGGCGCGTCATGGCATCAATGGCCGGTATCTTCTTGCGGTGGGCAACCTGCAACCACGCAAAAACCTGCCCCGCCTGGTGCGCGCCTTTGCGCAATCCAAACGCACCGGCGCGTATGACGGACGCCTGGTGCTCGTCGGCAAGAGCATGTGGCGCGAATCGCAAATCTTCCAGGAGATTCGCCAGCACGGCCTGGAGAACGAGATCATTGTGACCGGCTATATCCCCGAAGACGATGTCGTCGCGCTCTACAATGGGGCCGATGCGTTTGTCTATCCCTCCATCTACGAGGGGTTTGGCTTGCCCCCACTCGAAGCGATGGCATGCGGCTGCCCAGTCATTACAGGGAATACATCGTCACTGCCTGAGGTGATCGGCTCGGCGGGGATCATGGTAGATCCCACGTCTGAGGAGGAGCTTGCGCGCGCGATTGTGGCGATGACCAGCGACGCGCACGTCAGGGACGATTACATCAGGCTGGGGTTGGAGCGGGTGCAGCACTTCTCGGCTACCGCTGCCGCAAGAGACACGCTAGAGGTATATTATGATGCGGCGGACAGACGCTATTCTTCTGACCGCATTCGTGATCTCAAGTCATCCCACTCGAAACTTACTTCATAACGGTGGAGCTCGGCATGTCGACTGATGGAAATAGCGGATCGGGCTGGCCTGAAGATTCGAGTGAGTCAGTGCCAATTCGGTACGGCCCGAACAATCCCTATGATCCCTACGAAGCGGCCTACGATTACGATCCCTATGACTTCAGTGGTATTTTTTCGGATACCGATTTCCAGGTAACAGACGCGCGTCTCCGTGTTGTCGTGCCGACCACCGAATCTCCCACACCGCCATCCGTTTCCGTTCCGATCGGGCGGCCTGCTTCTAACACCAACTCACTCAAGGCCATCGGCAACTCGGTCGGGATTATTGCCGCGCAGATGATCAATAAACTGGTCACCTATATCGCGTTCATCATCGCGGCGGCCGCCCTACCTGTGAATGACTTCTCGATCTATGTGCTCGTCTTGACGGGCAAAGAGCTGCTCAACTCCATCACGACCTTTGGCTGGGATCAGGTACTGATTCGCACCCTCTCACACACCTCCAGCGCCGAGGTGCGCAAGCGACTGCTACGCGATGGCGTGGCGCTGAAATTGATCGCGTCACTGGTCTGCGCCGTGATCATCCTGGTAGCGCTCTATATTATGGGCACCAGCGCTGATGTCATCGCGGGAACCGCCATTGTGGTGGGCGATCTCATTCTTGCGAATCTCGGCTCGAGCCTGATGACGTATTATCGCGCGCGGCTCGACGCCAGAGCGCCAACGATCGCGCAGGCCGTTGCGCGTGCTATCTACCTCGTCGCCATGGCCGTGGCCGCGCACATGGGTGGCAACTGGCTGGTGATGCTGGAACTGTTGTTGATCTCGGACGCGGCTATCTGCGTCATCCTCACGGTCCTGCTCAGCAGACGTCTCGGCCATGTTGGTCTTGCGCAAGAAAGACACATCCGCTCGATGCTTCCCCAGGTGCTCTCACTTGGCGTCGCGGGCATCGGCATCCTGGCCTACCATCGGCTGGACACCTTTCTCATCGCCCAGCTCGGCCACATCAATGACGTTGGCTACTACAGCGCGGCCTATAAAATGACGGAGGCGCCGCTAGCAGTGCTCGTCGCGATCTCGACCACGGTGCTGCCGCTGGTGAGTTTCCGCGATCTCGATGATGAAGTTCGCGCGCGGGTGTCAGCGCTGACCAACCATGCGCTACGATACGGGTACGCGCTGTCGCTGCTGGCGACCGTGAGCATGACGGTCTACGCGCCGCTAATGGTGAGGATC
This sequence comes from Ktedonobacterales bacterium, assembly GCA_036557205.1. Taxonomy (GTDB): domain Bacteria; phylum Chloroflexota; class Ktedonobacteria; order Ktedonobacterales; family JADMIN01; genus DAHUXT01. The sequence continues at coordinate 30,164 of DATBIB010000102.1, forward strand.
TTGTACGGATCCCGCTTCGAGAGTATCGTGCCCTCGGTCATCATCATGTCGTGGAGCACCGTGGGCCTGGCGATCAACAACATAACCTCCGCGGTGCTAACGGGGATTGGCCGCCAGCGCATTCTCTTACCGGTCGTCGGCATCAATTTGGTGCTCAATCTCGCACTCAACGTCTTGTTGATTCCTCACTGGGGGTATTTCGGAAGCTCCGTCGCAACTACCGTGACCGAGGATTTCAACGTGATCGTTCAGGTGGTGATTCTCTGTATCATCCTGCGGCGAATGAGCTTGCTTGGCACGACGGTCCTGGCGTCCATCTTAGGGACAGTGTGCCTGGTTGGCGTATTCACCTTCAACATCAAGCCTACCCTGGTTGAGGGAACGATCGCGATGGCTGTGTTGTGTGTCATTCTCTTCGCGACGCGCGTCGTCACCATAGATGACCTCCGGCGGCTGGCGCGGTACGGAAAGCGCACCGTCCAGCGCATGATTCCAAAGAGAAGACAAACAAAGAAGCCATCGCCGGAGCAGCTGGGGGACCCTTCGATGCCAATACCCACAAGGAGCTCGTGACGTGGAGTGAGGGGCAGTCAAAGACGGCTGTCTGGGAGCGGCAGGAGCCGCGCAATGCGCCGTTTGCGCGGAGATAGCCAGAGAGAGAGAAGGATCGCGAGAGCCATGATGCAAGACCTATCGCAACAACGTTCGGACGCTGTGAGCGGCCAGTGGACGCCACAATCGCGGGTAGCGCTCATTGCCATCGCGGTCTTGCTGGTCGTCTCTACCGTGTTGGGCGCGCTCGGCATCGTGGCTCATAAGTTTGATGCGCTCGTCCTGGCAATTCCTCTCCTCATCACCGTCGGACTGCTGGCAGGTCTTTTGACCCCACGGCTGAGCCTTATTCTGCTGTTTTTCATGATTACCCTGGAGTTCTTCTATCCAGCGCTGCTGACCTCGGGAGGCGCTCACATACGGATTGACGAAATCCTGGGACTGGCGGTGAGCACCGGCACGTTTATTCGTCACATCAACAACGGCACGGCGAAATACCTCCTTCGTCGCGTGCCGGGCCGTCTCCCTGCCGCCCTCTTCGTCGTCGAATCACTCGTGTCCGCGCTCATCAATCACCAGGAGCTGAGTCTTGGGCTGCCGCTCATCGCTGAACTGGTCATTGGTCTCATGTGCTACGCCGCCATCATCTTCATCGCCAGCGAGCTGACCAACGCGACATTCATTTTGTGGGCCTTGCTCCCCATTGCGGCGATTGAAGCGCTGCTGGGCATTCTCTTGTATGGCATCAGCAGGGTATTCCACCAGCCAGACATGTTTGGCGTGCGTGTCGAACCATCGAGCGGCCTCCTCACCGCATATGGCACATTCTCGGAGCAGAACTTTTTCGGCCACTATCTCGCGGCGGTCACCGTTCTGATCGTCGCGTTCATACTCGGCCTGCTGGTCCGGGGGCGACTGTTCACACCCCGGTCACTGGTATTGGCGCTGGTCGCCGCGTTATGCGCCGCGGGAGGCATTCTGAGTCTCACCCGCGCGTCATGGCTGGGGTTCATCCTCGGCGCGATCATCGTCACAGCAGTGACGATATGGGTACGGGACAAGCTGAAGCGCGATGCAACAGTGGGCGTGCCTAGCGCCTTGGCCAGCGCGAACGGCGCGTGGCATGCCCGTCGCCGGTGGACTGTGATTGGCTTCTCCCTGTTGGGTCTTGCAATCGTAGCGGCGGCGACCCTGCTATTAATACGCGATGGCAGCCCGATTTCTACGCGCATGGCTTCGCTGCTGAATTTCCAGAGCGGCTCTGGTGGTAATCGTGTCAAGGTCGTCTACCTGGTCGTAGACGAATGGACTAGCAGCCCCATCTGGGGCCGGGGCACCGCGACCTACTACCTCTTCGAGAAAGGCGCCCCCCATAACTACTGGATCTTCTCGATGGGGCTATCCATCCTCCACTTTTCGGGAATCATCGGGGTCGTGCTCATGCTCTGGTTCCTGGCCGCGATGTACCTCGCCATCTTCAGGACGATACGTCGGCCAGCGCCAATGCCTTCTCGCGCCATCACCATCGGCATGTTGGGAGCGATGACGTGCATGTTGTTCTGCGCGCAGGCAACTACCTCGATGTATCTCATGCTGCTCTGGGTATTCCTCGGTCTCGCCATGGCAATGCCCACGCTGGCGGAGTCACTTGATGCGCAGTCGAGGCATCGGGAAGTGATGTTGCGCGCGTTGCCTGCCGGCTCGGCGAGCGGCGAAGTGATCCATATCATCGACTCCGGCGCCATTGGCGGCGGGCCACGGGTGCTGCTCTCGGCCGCGCGCGGTCTGCGGGCATATGGCTGGCAATCGGGACTCATTTGCGGCAATGATGGCCCATTGGCTGAGAACGCGCGCAAGGCAGGCATCGCCGCACAGGCGCAACCCATTGTGGGCCAGGTGCGGTTCGCGCGTGCTCTGCCTCGATTGGCCTGGCAGCTGAATCGCGCGCGGCCAGACGCCCTGCTCGTCTATGGGCCAATCGCTGGATGCCTTGCCGGTCTGGCTGGTCGCATCGCAGGCATCGACACAATCGTCTACAGCGCGGGCTACCCTTCCTACTACTCAGACCGCGGCCTCTACCGACGGGCGCGCAACGCGGTCGTCGAGAAGATTGCGTGCTCCTGCGCCTCGGCGATTTGGTGCAAGTCACAGGCGGATGTCGAGCTGTATCACATGCGCAAGGCGTCTCTGCCAGAGAAATTCACGCTCGTGCCGAACAGTGTCTCGCAGGATGTCATGACCCGGCTGCAAGCGTTGACCAGCGATCCCGGGCAGCTTGCCGAGACACGTCAAACGCTGGCGAATAAACTCGGCGTCGCTGGCAGTGGCCCGGTCGTGGTATTTGTTGGCCGCTTGGTGCCTGAGAAGGGCGTCGCGGTGCTGCTGCAGGCGTTTGCGCAGGCGCTGAGCAGCTTCCCCCAAGCAATGCTGGGTGTCGTTGGCGATGGGCCAGATCGCGCGTCACTTGAAGCCCTGGCGCATCAACTCCAGATCGCCCGGAGTGTCGTCTTTGCCGGGGCGCAGCAAGATGTCGCGCTCTTCTATCTGCTTGCCGATGTCGTTGCCATCCCGTCTCACTCAGAGCCGTTTGGGATTGTCGCCGTCGAGGCTATGGCCGCCGGGCGTCCGGTGGTCGCGAGTAACGTCGGGGGACTGGCCGATACCGTCGTGGATGGGCAGACGGGCCGATTAGTGCCGCCGGGGAATGCGTCGGCTATGGCAGAGGCGCTGACCTGGGTGCTTCAATCGCCCGATCATGCCCATCAGCTGGGCGTGGCCGGACAGGTGCGCGCCATCAACGACTATTCAGAAGATCGGCTGGCGGCATCATTGCATGCCCTGCTGTGTCGCAGTACGCTTGCTATGGAGCGGAGAAAATCGCGGCTAGCCGATGCCGATGTGTCATTGACGGTCAGCAAACGATGAGTCGCGTGACAGATATGGGTATGCTGACGGGGTAAGACATGATCGAGCTAGAGCGAGTTGTCCACCTTTCGGTGGACACGTTAGAACGGATGATGCTATCGCGTCGTGGACTTGACCCCGCATAGTGTTGTGCGGCCGCTATTTTTGGAGAGCATGTTTTGACCCGCCCAGGAGACGAGTGAGATGCAGGATAACGAGAAGGCCGCCCCGCCGCAGGAGTTCCATGCCACGGTTCAGGTTGGGACTCAGCACTATGGATTTCTCAATTATGCCCCAAAAGGTCGGTGGGTGAGCTATTGGCATCAGGTTGTCGAGGTGATTGGGCTTCACGCCCGCACCTGCCTGGTGGTTGGGGTCGGCGACGATATTGTCACCAATGTGCTTCGGCGGGAGATAGCCCAATGCGAATCCATTGATATTGACCCTGATCTTCATCCCACCATCGTTGGCAGCGTGACCAGCATACCGATACCGCCAAAGTCGGTGGACGTGGTGCTCTGCTCGCAGGTGTTGGAACATCTCCCATTTGACCAGTTCGAGCCAGCGATTCAAGAGATGTCTCGGGTAGCCCGGCTGGGGATTGTGCTCTCGCTGCCGCAGCTGAGTCGCGCGTGGTCCATTCGCGTCGGACCAGTGCGCCGCCGCGACCGCGAGTTCTGGGTGTCTCTTCCTTTCAACCGGACACTGCCCCCAAACGATCAGCATTATTGGGAGGTAGACGCGAAGGGCACCCCGGTGAAGAAGGTGCGTCAAGTGCTGCGCCGCTACGGACGGATTACGAAGGATTACCGGGTACCCGAGCACCCGTACCATCATTTCTGGGTGCTTTCCTTCGCGGCGGGTAAATAGCTGATCGTTCAACATGCGGGGTCGCGCTGCTACGACGAGAACTGACGCGGGCGATTGGGGCGATTGGATGAGCGCTGATAGTCGTCATTCAATCGTTCACCGCCAGTGCTCCGACCGTAGCGTGTAGCATCAGACGTCGTGGAACGCTGGAGTTTCGACCTGCGGAGCATAAAGAAAGACATACTGACAGGCAATGAGGACATAGCATGGATCTCTCAATCGTGATGGTGAATATCAATGGCCGCGCGCTCACTGAACAGTGCATACGCACCATCGAGCGCTCGGGCACTCAGTGTAGCTACGAGATCATCATCGTCGATAATGTCTCCACCGATGGCAGCCGGGAGTGGCTGCGCCAGCTTGAGTGGACCACGCCGCACATTCGCTGTGTCTTCAATACCGAAAATCGCGGCTTTGGGGCGGGCAATAATAGTGCCCTGCCCATCTGTCGGGGACGTTATGTGCTCTTCCTCAACAACGATACGCTTGTCCTCGAACCGCTGGATGGCCTGGTGGCCGTCGCGGATCGCCTCGGCGCGCGTTGCGGCGCGATTGGCGGACGTGTGCTCAACGCCAATAAAACGATCCAGTATTCCTGTAATACGCCATTCACTGTGCCCGTCCTGGTCTCGTCGCTCACGCTGACCTTTTTAGGAATCCGGCCATGGTTCGTGAAGAAGCAGGGACTGCGAGACTGGAACTACGCCTCCGAGCGCGATGTTACAGTAGTGTCCGGTTGCTACATCATGGCGCCGCGTGCGGTGCTGAGTCACGTCGGCGCGTTCGACCCCAACATCTTCCTGTATTACGAGGAGACCGACCTCTGCTATCGCATCAAACGCGCCGGGTACACAATACGTTATGCGCCCGTCTCGACGATTATCCACCTGGGTGGCGGATCGACGAAGACTGGCGGTCAGGGCATGCGCTGGCTAAACCAGGCGGCCTGGAGCGCCCGCTATTTCGCGCGCAACCATTTGGGCCGCACCCGGGCGCGCCTGCTGGCCATCGCGGTGTGGCTGTGCTGGTTGCCGATGTGGGCCATATTCGCCATCCTGGGGCTGATCGCACCACAGCGAGGACGGCGTGCCGCATTCCGCGAGAGAGCCCGCTACCTGCGACAAGCGCTGGCAGCCCTGCCGCACCACACTTTCCCGCGCCAAACGCCCTATGCTTACGTGCGCTAAAGCGCTGGTTGCGATGTTCCGTAATTGCTCCGGCGTGATACGGAATACGCGGTATTGGCCCGTATTGCTGCGTAGGTCGTTTGTGTAGCGTTGTGTTGGCAGCCATGTTATGATGGCGCCACGCTACAGCCTCTTCGCCGAGAATCGCCCTTCGCGGATGCCACGCGGACCGTAGTTTAAGAACAGGCGTTGTCCACCGACCAGCCAAAGGATGAATGTATGAGCATGGAGATGGCAGCTCCGCGCTACCCGATGAGGTGTCAAGTCTGCCGGAATGACGTGGGGAATACCATCTACCACGCGCGTGAAATGATGTTTGGCCTGCGTGAGTCGTTCGCCTATCTGGAGTGTTCCCAGTGCCACTGCGTGCAGCTGGTGGATGCTCCAGCCGACATGGGCAAATATTACCCTGCTGAGTATTACAGCCTTTCCGAGTCCCCCGAAGCGATCTTTCACAACCCCATCAAGAACTGGCTCGTCGGAATGCGGACGCTGTATGGGACGACGAACCAGGGACTGGTCGGCAGGATAGTTGACAGCCGGAAGCCTGATCCACGCGCGCATTTGCTGGCGGAGGCGGGCATCACCACCGATACGCGGATACTGGATGTTGGCTGTGGCTCCGGCCGTTTTCTCTACATGCTACGTAGCGCTGGTTTCACCCATGTCATGGGCATTGATCCCTATATTGACGAGACGATCACGTATAAGAATGGGCTGACTATTCACAAGCAGGCGATTCATGACCTGCGGGGCGAGTGGGACCTCATCATGTACCACCACGCCTTTGAGCACGTGCCTGATCCGCTGGATACACTTATCTCTACGGCGAGATTGCTCGTGCATGGGGGAATCTGCCTCATCAGGATTCCTATCGGTGGCTCATACGCCTGGGAACATTATCGGACGAACTGGGTACAGTTGGATGCGCCGCGCCATTATTTCCTGCACTCCGTGGATAGCATGCGCATGCTGGCGTCACAGGCAGGTCTGAAGCTCGACCAGGTGATCTACGATTCGACGGAGTTTCAGTTCTGGGGCAGCGAGCAGTATCAACGCGATATCCCGCTTTATGCGCCCGAATCGTATAAACAGAATCCGCAGAAATCCATCTTCACATCCGAGCAGATCGCGACATTCCACCGCCAGGCGGACGAGCTGAATCAGCAGGGACGTGGCGACCAGGCCGCGTTTTATCTGCGCAAGCCGTGAGACGTTGGCCGATCATCACGATGACCGCGCTTGCAATGGCCCGAATATCTCGTCGCGATACCAGCGCACCTCCTCGGCCAGCCCCACCTCGGGCGGCGTGGAGGGGTTGTAGCCGAGCATGGCGCGCGCCTTGGCGATGGTGGCCTGCGTGCGCGTCTGATCACCGTGGCGCGGAGGCCGTCGCTCGATGCGCGCTGGCCGACCGATGATCCGCTCGACGATGCGTATGCCCTCGCCTGTGGTGATGGCGGTCTCGATGCCCAGGTTGAAGATCTCACCAATGCAGCGATCAGCACGCGAGAGCGGCGCCAACAGCCCATCCACGATATCGCCAACATAAGTGAAGCTGCGCTGATGATGTTCGCTGCCCTCGAACAGTGGGAACGGCTCATCGGCCAGAATGCTGTGGATGAGCCGGGGAAAGAGCTTATCGGGGCGCTCGCGGGGGCCATAGACCGAGTAGAGGCGGAAAGAGCATGCGGGGAACCCCTCATCGCGCTGGGTGGCCAAGGCCAGCTGCTCCGCCGCCAGCTTGGTCACGCCATACCACGACGCTGGGCGGGGCGGGGCGTCTTCGTCGCGGGTGGCGTCTTTGCCATAGATAGACGAGGTCGCGATGTTGGCGAAGAGTCGAAGCGCGCTGTTACGTCGCGCGGCCATCAGCAGCCGCTCGGTGGCGATGACGTTGTTGCGCTCGTAGGTGCTGAATGGCAGGGGCGAGAGGCCCGGCTGCGCCGCGAGATGATAGATCGCTTCGACACTCTCGACGGCATCACTCAGGTCATCGGCGGCGAGATCCAGCATCAACACCTTGACGCCGCTCGCCTGAAGTTTGCGCACGCTCGATAGTTTGAGCGCGGGCGCATAGTAGTCGGTGATGCAGTCCAGCCCCACCACGTCGTGTCCATCAGCCGCCAGACGTTCCGCCAGATGCGAGCCAATAAACCCGGCGGCTCCAGTCACAAGGATCCGCACCAGTGCTCCTCCACTCCATCCACTGTCGATGTGTTGGTTGATGAATTCTTCATCATCCGAATAAAACTGCCCAACTCAGCTTCCAACAAACGTGACCGTCAGCAGCGTGTCTTTGGTGAGCGACGGGCTGGTGAACTGGACGCTCGTGCCGGGCGTCGCCTTGGCAGGCGTCCGCAGCGGATTGGTCAGCGGCAGCGCGATCTGCTGCTTGCTAGGCGGGATGATCGTGATGTCGTAGGCAATGTGGGTGCCCGCCTGTTTGTAGATCTGCAGATTGTATTCGGTCTTGCCGTCCACGTTCTTGAGCACGTTGGGCGTCTTCCACTTCATGTGGAAGATGAGAGGTTGACCGCCTACCTGCATAACGTTGATTCGCACAGCCCAAACAACGTGTCCAGGCTCTGGCGCGGGCAGGAAGCCACAAGGAACGATAAACGACGTGTTGCACTGAACGATCTGCATCGCGGTCGGGGCACCATCGGGCAGGTAGTTGCCGTTGATCGGCGTGGACCCGTCGGGCACAATCATGCGCACAACTCCACTGTACCAGGTGTACTTGTTCCCATTACTGTCGCCATAGTCCTTGGTATAGAGATGATTGATGAATGGCAGTGTGTAGGTCACGGTCATATCGTGGAGCGCGTTGCCCTTGCTGTCAAAGGTGATGGTGTCCTTGACGGTCTCCTCCATGTCGCGGCTGTAATAAGTAGCCCCAACATTGGTATCCGAGAGCATGATCCCATCCATGCCAGATGGCATCGGGATCGTCGAGTCGATGTGCAGCGTATTGAGCACAGATTCGACCCTGGAATCATTGAGATAGACCTGCACATCTTTTGTGCCGAAGCCTTCGAGAATCTCTTTCATCAGCGTGCCCTGCTGGGACGCGCTCAGCGTAGCGACGTTGTGCAGCAGCAGACTGCCAAGCTGCGCATCGAACGCCTTCCTGCCGGTGTTGCCGTTGGCGGTCGTCGGCTCACCACGGTCGACGATGTGATAGTAGTGGATGACATCCTGAAGATCCTGCGCGTTGACCTCCAAATCATACCCATCCGCCTTGAGCGGCCCGGTTATCTTCAGAATGTCCCGGATAATCTCGGGCGTAATCATGAAGACGCCGTCAACCGCCTGGCCGGTCTCTTGCTGATACTTTTGCATGATCAGCTTGGCCGAGGTGGGCAGGTCGGGCGAGATGTTGGAGTCGCGCATGTTGAATGACTGTGGATACGCATTCATCCAGGCATATTGGTCGGGAACCGGCGGCCCAGGGCAGAGATTTAACCCCTTGGGGCAATCCAACTTGAGGGTATCTGACAGGTGAATGCCGCCGATGAGCTTCCCATTTTGTACCGTGATGAGGGCATAATTGCCGAGAAACCCACCCGTCGGGCGCATTTCGTCGCTATCCATATCAAAGAACAGGTAATGCGCCGGTTTGGTGACGCCCAGCAGGTCTGGCAGCGCCGCCATGATGTTGTTGGCATAGCCGAGATAGGTCGGCAGCTTCGGCGCGACGCTATCCAGCTTCTGCAGGATCGAGACGACGCTACCCAGGCCAATCGAGCGCAGTTGGCTGTCGTTGACATACTGCCGCTCGGTCAGCGCGCGCTGGGCCAGTACTTCCGCAAACGCGACATCCTGCTGGACGCGCGTCACATCGGCCATCGTCAGGCCGCCCGACACCACATTGCCCGGTACAGGCGTCGCTGTTGGCGTCGGCCCGGCGGTTGCCGTGGCCGTCGGGGATGGTTTCGCGGTCGCCGTGCCGCTGGCGGTGGCGGCGGGTGTCGCGCTGGCGCCGCTGCCCACATCTGAGAGCACGCCCTTGAGATGGGGCACGAGAATGAGCGCCGCGTCCAGGCCATAGCGCCCTGCCTGCACGAGATCGAGCGCCATCGTCAGCGTATGGTTCAGGCTGACTCCGGTGGAGGTGGAGGCCACTGGCGGCGGGATCGCGCTCTGCAGGCGAAACAGGTCGTCGTTGAGCGCGACAAGCCGTGTCTGCATCTCGTTCAGATGGCTGGTTTCGGTGAGATTCCCGCCTTTGGCCAGCGCCTCCAGGGCATTGACCTGCGATTTCGCGTCATAGGCGGCGTAGGCCACATTCACTATTTGCAGGGTGCTCTGCGTGCAGCAGAATCCGACGATGACGCTCATCAGCGCCACCACCGCGACCACTTTAGTGGAGTAGTTGCGGTCGCGCAGTCGCCGCCGACCCGTCTTGCCACGGTCACCCTTCCGTGCGGGAGCGAGATGGCCATCGGCATCGGCATCGTCAGCTTCCATGTCACCGAGAGGGCCGTCATACCTCTCCTGGGGAGGCCCATCGCTGAACGGCTCAGCCGTGTCCCAGTTCTCCGCCGTTGAGGCGTTTTCCCACTCGCGGTCAATATGGCGTTGCCGACGCCCGTATCCTGTGACACGCCCCACCAGCGGCATCCGCCCGGTGAATTCGCGTATGCGCTCCCCAAACGTGCCGCGACGGCGCCCGTTCATGTCTCTGGCGTTCGCGGAGGGACGTGCGCCACGGCCAGCCCGATCATCGGCCAGACGATTCTCGTTGGGCCGACTCGGTGTCAGTTGCCGTGTTCTTTGCGGTGCGCGCTTCCCATCCATTCGCGGGCGCCCTTCCCTTCCAGTCTATCGCGCCTGATTCGGTAGAGGGGATCCTTGGTGCAGCATAAGTAACGTTCGCCGCGCAATCACATCCTCTGTAGCAAGCATCCGCTAACGAATGCCTACCTGTGCCCGACATATCGTACAACAGGCCCTTTACTGCTGAGAATGTGCGGGCCTTTCTGGCTAATGTGACGATTTCACACGCGCTGAGTGTTTATTGACTCCCATACATCTCCTATCCTGCCCGTACGCTTCCCGGAACCCAAATGTACATTCTATGGCACGATAGGGGCCACAGCGCCACATAGCCCCGATCAAACGCAAGGTGTCCTCGTGTACTATAGACGAACAACTCGTGAAAGTGGGTAGCCTGGTTGCGTGTCGTCCGTGTTGGCGGTGTTGTCTGTGTCACCGGCCTCAGTCATGGGAGCAGAGGTCTGAT